>CACWVU010000018.1 GCA_902764415.1 uncultured bacterium
CGTGTGCCTCCGCCTCGAGCCGCAGGAGCCCGGCAAGGGCTTCGAGTTCGTCAACGAGATCAAGGGCGGCGTGATTCCCACCGAGTACATCCCGGCGGTGGAGAAGGGCGTCAAGAAGGCGCTCGAGTCCGGCCCGCTCGCGGGCTTCCCGGTGGTGGACGTGAAGGCGACGGTGTACTTCGGCTCCTACCACGAGGTCGACTCGAACGAATTCGCGTTCGTGACCTGCGCGATGCAGTGCTTCAAGCAGGCGTTCATGAAGGCCAAGCCCCAGCTCCTCGAGCCGATGATGGACGTCGAGGTGGTGGTGCCCGAGCAGTACATGGGCGCGGCGAACGGCTCGATCAACCAGCGCCGCGGCCGCATCGAGGGCATGGAGGACCGCGCGGGCGTCAAGCTCCTCAAGGCCACCGTCCCGCTCGGCGAGATGTTCGGCTACTCGAACGCCATCCGCACCGTGACCCAGGGCCGCGGCTCGTTCACGATGATCTTCAAGCAGTACGAGGCGGTGCCGAAGAACATCGCCTCCGAGGTCGTCGAGAAGCGGATCAAGGAAGGCAAGGTGCGTCCGTCGGCCGACTAATGGCCGGCGGCGCCGCCTGCGCCAAGCCTTTAACCGTCCGCGCCGGGCCAACAACGGCTGCCCGGCCGGACCGAAAACAGAAAGGAAAAGAAAAATGCCAAAGATGAAGACGAGGAAGTGCGCGGTCAAGCGCATGAAACTCTCGAAGACCGGCAAGGTCCTCCGTTCGCAGGGCGGCCACGCCCACCTGAACAACGGCAAGAAGCGCAACCGCAAGAACAACCTCTGCGGGCGCACCGTGCTCGGGTCGCTCAAAGTCACCAAGACCTACGCCCGCGCCCTCCAGGGCCGGTAAGTCGTGAAAGGAGGAAAAGGAAATGCGCGTTACCAATGCACCCGCTTCCCGTGAACGCCGCCGCCGGCGGCTGAAACTCGCCAAGGGCTTCTACGGCGCCCGCTCCAAGCTCTTCCGCACCGCGACCGAGGCGGTCGACCGCGCCATGCGGCTCGCCACCGCCCACCGCAAGCTCAAGAAGCGCAACTTCCGCCAGCTCTGGATCGGCCGCGTCAACGCGGCGGCCCGGCAGGAGGGCATCAGCTACTCGAAGCTGATCGCCGGCCTCACCAAGGCAGGCGTCGCGCTCAACCGCAAGATGCTTTCGGAGATTGCCATCCGCGACCCGGAGGGCTTCAAGTCGATCGTCGAGATCGCCAAGAACGCCTAAACCCAGAGCGGACCCAGCACAAGACGCCCGTCCTCGCCACGCGCGAAGGCGGGCGTCCTTGTCTATCCGCGAACCACGAACCACGAAAAATGGTATAATACACATTCAAATGTCGAAGCGTGTTATAATCCTCGGAGTGACCGGCTCAATCGGCGGCAACGCGGTTGACGTCGTCCTGTCGCATCCCGGCGAATTCCAGGTCGCCGCGGTGTCGGCGCTGCGCCGCCGCGAGGAGTGCGAGGCGGCCGCGAAGCGCCTCGGCACGAAGGCATACGTCGGCGAGGGAGCGGCGCTACGGGCGGTCGAGGAGAACGACGCCGACGTCTGCCTCGTCGCCACCGTCGGGCTCTCAGGACTTAAGCCGACGCTCGCGGCGATCGAGAAGGGGATGGACGTCGCGCTTGCCACCAAAGAGGTGCTGGTGATGGCGGGCGAGCTCGTCCGCCGCCGTGCCGAGGCGCGCGGCGTGAGGATCCTGCCGGTCGACTCCGAGCACTCCGCCGTCTTCCAGTGCATCCAGGGCTGCAAAACGGACGAAGTCGACCGCATCACGCTCACTGCTTCCGGCGGTCCGTTCCTCGACGAACCCGCCGACCTCTCGGCGGTGACGGTGGAGCAGGCGCTCAACCACCCGCGCTGGCGGATGGGACCGAAAGTGACGGTCGACTCGGCGACGATGATGAACAAGGGCTTCGAGATCGTCGAGGCGAGCTGGTTCTTTGGCGTCCCGGCCGGCCGCATCGACGTCGTGGTGCATCCGGAGTCGGTCGTCCACTCGCTCGTCACGATGGCGGACGGCGCGACGCTCGCGCAGCTTTCGCCACCCGACATGCGCGTCGCCATCCAGTACGCGCTTTCGTGGCCGCGGCGGCTTGAGTCCGAGCGCGCCCGGCTCGACCTCCCCGCGCTCGGCGCGCTCACTTTCCGCGCGCCGGACGAGCGGCGCTTCCCGTGCCTCGCCCTCGCCCGCGCGGCGATCGCCGCGGGCGGCCTCGCGCCGGCAACGCTGGCCGCGGCGGACGAGCTTGCGGTCGCGGCGTTCCTCGCCGGGCGCATCGGCTTCATGGACATTCCGCGCCTCGTCGAGCGCGCGCTCGGGGCGGTGCCGCCGGGCGCGTGCGATTCCGAGGAGGCCGTCCGCGCCGCAGTCGGCGCGGCCGAGCGGGCCTTCGCCTCCGTCCATACGTCAACTTCAACCAAATGAGAGCCTGAAATGGGAATCATCGCAACCGTCTTCTATATCATTGTCTGCGTGCTCTTGTTCGCGCTGGCGATACTTGTCCACGAATTCGGCCACTTCGTCGTGGCGCTGTCGCTCGGCCTCAGGGTCGAGGCGTTCTCGATCGGCTTCGGCAAGGCGATCTGGAAGAAGCGCATCCGCGGCGTCGAGTACCGGTTGAGCTGCCTGCCGCTCGGCGGGTACGTGTCGATACCTGACGTCGACCCCGAGGGCACCAAGGCGCTGGAGGGGGAGTCCGGCGGCGAGGCGGCCAAGTCGGCGCCGATCCCGCCGTGGAAGGAGATCGCTGTCGCGGTGGCGGGTCCGGCGATGAACGTGGTGCTGGCGGTGGTGCTGGCGGTGGTGCTTTCGCTCGCGCCCGGCGCGAAGTTCGGGACGACCGAGCCGGTGGTGGACATTGTCCCCGACGGGACGCCGGCGGCGAAGGCGGGCTTCATGCCCGGCGACCGCGTGGTCTCGGTGAACGGGCGCGAGGTGAACACCTGGACCGACCTGCAGACCGAGGTGCAGATCACCGGCGGCAAGGAGGCGGTGTTCATGGTGGAGCGCGGCGAGGCGATGGTGGCGCTGCCGACGACGCCGGAGCGCGACCAGGTGACGGGCGCGCTGTTCATCGGCGCGGTCAACACCAACTCCTGCGGCGCGACGGCGTGGATGCCGGCGCGGAACCCGGTCCGCCAGCTCGCCTGGGACGCCGGGGCGATCTTCCGCGTGCTCAAGGGCCTGACGACGCCGAAGGAGGCGAAGGCGACCGCCGGCGCGCTGGGCGGCCCGGTGATGATCGCCGAGGGCATCTACCGCTCGCTCCGCCACAGCACCTGGGACGGCGTGGGCTTCCTCCGCTTCCTCAACGTCAACCTCGCCGTCCTCAACCTGCTGCCGATACCGGTGCTGGACGGCGGGCTCATCCTCTTCTCCCTGATTGCTCTCGTCTTCCGCCGCCGCGTGCCGGAGCCGGTGGTGCGGATGGTGTCGATGTTTTTCATGTACCTGCTCATTGCGCTGATGGGGCTTCTGGTGGTGAAGGACTCCATGCGCAGCTGGCGCATCCACACCAGGAAGGCGAAGATCGCGGAAGTGGTCGAGGACATCCAGGAGGCGTCGACGAATGCGGCGGACAACGCGAGAGACTAAGGTCGGATCCGTGGCCGTCGGCGGCGGGGCGCCGGTGAGCGTGCAGTCGATGGCGAACGTCGACCCGCACGACGCGAAGGCGATCGTCGAGCAGGCGAACGCCTGCGCCGAGCGCGGCTGCGACATCTTCCGGCTCACCGTGCCCGACCTCGAGGCGGCGAAGACGCTTGCCGAGGTGAAGAAGTCGGTCGCAATGCCGCTCGTCGCCGACATCCACTTCGACTACCTCTGCGCGCTCGCGGCGCTCGAGGCTGGGGCGGACGCGCTGAGGATCAACCCCGGCAACATCGGCTCCCGCGAACGCGTGCAGGCGGTCGCGCGCGCGGCGAAGGCGGCTGGCGCGCCGATCCGCGTCGGCGTGAATGCGGGCTCGCTCGAAAAGGACCTTAGGGACGACCCGCGCCCGCTCCCCGAGCGCCTCGCCGAGTCGGCGCTGCGCCACCTGAAGCTATTGGAGGACGAGGGCTTCCGCGACGTGGTACTGAGCGCGAAGGCGTCGAACGTCGCAGACACCCTGGCCGTCTACCGCATCCTCGCGGAGCGCACCGACTGTCCGCTCCACCTCGGGGTCACCGAGGCCGGGACGCTCGTCCCCGGCGCGGTGCGCAACTCAGTCGCGCTCGGCATCCTGCTCTCGGAGGGGATCGGCGACACCATCCGCGTCTCGCTCACCGCGAAACCCGAGAAGGAGGTGCGCGTCGGGCTCGAGATCCTGCGCGCGCTGGGGCTGCGCGAGCCCGGTCCGGCGGTGACGAGCTGCCCGACCTGCGGGCGCACCCGGGTGGACCTGGTGCGAGTCGCGACCCAGGTGGAGGACGCGCTCGAGATACTTTCCCGCGACCCCGAGCGCCGTCCCGCGCCGTTCCCGAAGGTGGCCGTGATGGGCTGTGCGGTGAACGGGCCCGGCGAGGCAGCCGGGGCGGACGTCGCGCTCTGCGGCGGCGACGGGGATTTCGTACTTTACGTGCGCGGACGTCCGGTCGGCCGCGTCTCACAGGAAGCAGCAGCAGCAAAGGTGGTTGAACATGCGCTATCTCTACAATAACATCCAGGTGATCCTCATCGCCTTCGTGGTATCTTCGCTTGCGTGGATGTTCGGCGGCACGCGGGGCCCGCTGATCGTCGCGGTCGCGCCGTGGCTCCTCCTGGTGCTCGCCGAGATCGTCTTTTTCCTGCCGCAGCGGCACGAAAAGGAGTCGATCTACGACGCGCGCGACCGGGTGTGGGACGCGATGAAGCACGATCCCTTCGCCTGGATCGTGGCGCTCACGCTCTTCCTGCTGCTGATTCCGCTTGCCAACAACGGCCTCTGCCCGGACTGCGACGCGGCGCTCATCGCCCAGGGCATCGACCCGTCTCCGCGTGTTTCGTTTCTGCCGTTCTGCGTGAACCGCCGCGAGCACCTTAGCGTGCTCCTCTGGATCGCTCTGGCGCTAATGTCCGCGCTGGCGGTGCGCCACAGCCTGCGCGGATGCGGCAAGCGGCTTTTGGTGAAGCTCCTGGTGTGGAACGGTTTTGCGGTCGCGATCCTCGGGTTTGTGCAGGCGGCGGCAGGCGCGCCCGGCCCGTTGTGGGATTACGTGCCCAACCACGCCCCCGGCGGCTACTTCGCGACCTGGGGCTACCCGAACATGGCCGGCTGCTACTTCACGCTGATGTTCGCGCTTGCGGCGGCGATGTGGCGGCGCGGGTGCGACGAAGCCGACCGCGAGCTCGCCGCGGCGGACCTCGAGGCCGGCACCGAGTCGACCTCGCGTCACCGCGCCTTCTGGCGCCGCCACCTCTACCTCATTCCGTCGGCGGTCTGCTTCTTTGCTGCGATCAATACCATGTCGCGTGCCGCAATCCTGTTGTCGACGACGCTCGCGATCGTGTTCTTCGCCCACGCCTTCATCTCCTTCACCCGCAAGCTGCCGCGCCCGGTGCGTGTGAAGCGCGGCACCATCGCGCTGGTTGCGGGTGGCGTGGTGGCGTTCTTCGCCGTCGTCTCCATCCCCGACAAGGTGCAGCGCGAGTTCGACACCACCGACACGCGCGCCGTGCTCGACCGCGTCACCGGCAAGCGTGACTTCAACGTCCCGGCGGCGATGGCGGTCTGGCGCGACCACCCGACCTTCGGCTGCGGCGGCTGGGGCTTCCGCCACTTCTGCGTCGCCAAGATGTCGTCCGCGGCGCGCAAGCGCTTCATCGAGCACCCCGACTGGCACAGCGGCAGCGCGAACGTCCACAACGACTATGTCCAGGCGCTCGCCGAGCACGGGTGCGTGGGGCTGGCGCTCCTCCTCGGTGCCGTCCTGATGCTGCTGATCCCGGTCTGGAAGTCCTGGCGCTACCTCTATCAGCTCGTGCGCTTCGCCAAGACCTCGAAGCTGCCGGCGAAGCCAGTGGTCCTCTTCGTGCTGCCAGCGCCGGCGTTCTCGATCCTCGCCGGCGCGGTGGCGGTTGGGGTGCACGCCTTCGGCGACTGCCCGCTGCGCTCCCCGGCCGTCCTCTCGCTCCTATTCGTCTCGCTCGCCGCGGTGCCGGGGTTCCTCCCGCGCAGCTCGCGCAACCTGGGGCTGCGCGTCGGCGACGGCGAGGACGAGGAGCACGAGCACTCAACCAAGGAGAGCAAGAAATGATCCGCGTCAACGAGAACTACTCCCGCATCAAGCCAACCTATCTCTTCGCGGAGATCGCCGCGCGCGTCGCCGCGCACCAGAAGGCGCATCCGGACGCGAAGGTGATCCGCCTCGGCATCGGCGACGTCACCGAGCCGCTCGCCCCGGCGGTGATCGCGGCGATGCACCGGGCGGTGGACGACGAGGCCGCGCGCGGCACCTTCCACGGCTACGGCCCCGAGCAGGGCTACGCGTTCCTGCGCGACAGGATCGCCGAGGTCGACTTCCACGCCCGCGGCGTCGACGTCAAGGCGGACGAGATCTTCGTCTCCGACGGCGCGAAGTGCGACTGCGGCAACTTCCAGGAGCTGCTCGCCGCCGACGCCAAGGTCGCGGTCGGCGACCCGGTCTACCCGGTCTACGTCGACACCAACGTGATGGCCGGCCGCCACGACATCCAGCTCCTCCCCTGCACCAAGGCCAATTCCTTTGTTCCTTCGCCCGACGGCTGCGACGCGGACGTCGTCTACCTCTGCTACCCCAACAACCCGACCGGCGCCACCGCGAGCCTGGAGCAGCTTCAGGCATGGGTCGACTGGGCCAACGCCGGACGCCGGCTCATCCTCTTCGACGCCGCCTACGAGGCGTTCATCCGCACGGCGGGAGTGCCGCACTCCATCTTCGAGTGCAAGGGAGCGCGGACCTGCGCGGTGGAGATGCGCTCGTTCTCCAAGACGGCCGGCTTCACCGGCGTCAGATGCGGCTACACCGTCGTCCCGTCCGAGCTCGTCGCCTACGCCGCGGACGGCGCGGCAGTGCCGCTCAAGCCGATGTGGACGCGCCGCCAGACCACCAAGTTCAACGGCGCGAGCTACATCACCCAGCGCGGCGCCGAGGCGGTCTACTCGCCCGAGGGCCTCGCCCAGACGAAGGCGCAGATCGACTTCTACCTCGAGAACGCACGGCTTGTCTCCGCGGCGCTTGCCAAGGCCGGCTATGACGTCGCCGGCGGCGTCGATTCGCCGTATGTCTGGGTGGACGTGAAAGGCGATAGCTGGAAGTTCTTCGACCACCTGCTCGCCGAGGCGAACATCGTCACCACTCCTGGCGCAGGTTTCGGCCGCGCCGGCGAAGGCTTCATCCGCATCTCCGCTTTCAACTCCCGCGAGAACATCCTCGAGGCGATCGACCGCATCTCGAAGGCGCTCTGACCCGCTCCCTGCCGAGCCGCGGCAGGTTGTTTCAACTTATACTTGTCTAATAACGCCTGGCGGTGGTATAATACCGGACCAAACAGGGAATACTCCCGAAAACAACACCAACCACACCAAGGAGAGAAAACAATGGCTCATAAGATTTCCGCCGACAAGTGCGTCAGCTGCGGCAGCTGCAAGGATGCGTGCCCGGCCGAGGCGATCAACGAGGGCACCCCCTACGCGATTGACCCCGCCAAGTGCGTTGACTGCGGCGCGTGCGCGGCGCAGTGCCCTGCCGAAGCGATCTCCGCCGCGTGATCGAATTCGTCAAGGAGACCCTGCTTCTCCTGCCGTTCCTCTTCGCGACCTATCTCGCGCTGGAGACGCTGGAGGCCAGGGCTGGTGGCGCGCTCGGGAAAGCCCTCGAGCGCGCCAGCTCCATCGGGCCGGCTGTCGGCGCGCTCGCCGGGGCTATTCCGCAGTGCGGCGTCTCCGCGGCGGCCGCGAGCCTCTACGCCGGCGGCGTCGTGAGCGTGGGGACGCTGCTCGCGGTATTCCTCTCCACCTCCGACGAGCTCATCCCGGTGCTGCTCTCCGAAAGGGTGCCGGTGGTCCTGCTCGCGAAGATCGTCGGCATCAAGGCGGCGGCCGCGCTCGGGGTCGGGTTCGTGGTCAACGGCATCCTTGCCGCGATGCGCCACGTCCGCCGCGAGGTGTCGGTGCATGAGCTCTGCGAGCACAGCCGCTGCGGCTGCCGCGAGCACAGCGGCGTCCTCGTCCCCGCGCTCATCCACACCGCCGAGATATTTCTCTTCATCGTCGTCATCTCCGGGGCGATCGAGCTCTGTCTCCACTACTTCGGCGAGGAGTCGCTCCAGACCCTGCGCCTGACCAGCCCGTTCCTCGGCGAGCTCGCCGCCGCCGCGCTCGGGATGGTGCCCAACTGCGCGGTGTCGGTCGCCTCCGCCAAGCTCTACATCGCCGGCGCGATGAGCCCCGGCGCGCTGATGGCGTCCTCCTTTGCCGGCTCCGGGGTGGGGCTGCTTGTCCTCTTCCGCACCAACCGCAACCTCCGCGAGAACCTGGCGATCCTCGCGGCGGTGTACGCTGCAAGCGTGCTCCTGGGCATGGCCACCGGCGGCCTGCTGTGATCCTGCTATGAAACCAAAAGACCACAATGGCGCTTTCCCTGACTGGGCGGCGCTGACTCCGAAGTACGCCGCTGGCGAACTGCCGCGGCGGCTCGCAGCGGCCGAGGCAGAGGTCGCCGCGCTCGAGGCGTCCGAGCCGAAGGGGTTCGAGGACCTCGTCTGGCGGCTCGACGACGCGACGCGTCAGCTCTGGGACCTCTGGGGCATGGTGCGCCACCTGTCCTCGGTGATGAACTCCGCCGCCTGGCGCCGGGTGGAAGAGGACTTCCAGCCGCGGCTCGTCGCCTTTTCGCTGCGCGTCGGCCAGTCGCGGCGGCTCTACGACCTCGCGAAGCGCGTGCTGAAGAACCTGGGCAAGAATCCCAAGTCTGCTACGCGGCGGCGAATCCTCGAGAAGTCCATCGAGGGCGCCGAGCACTGCGGCGTCGGGCTCGAGGGACGGCAGAAGGAGCGCTTCAACGCCGTCGCCGCGCGTCTCGCCGAGTTGGGTACCAAGTTTGCCAACTCGGTCATCGACGCCACCAAGGCGTTCAGTCTGAAGAAGGGCGGCAAGACCTACACCATCGACGACGCGAACTATCCCGAGACGATGCGCGAATGCCCCGACCGCGAGGTGCGCCGCCGCCTCTACCTCGCCCGCTCCTCGCGCGCGCCGGAGAACGCCGCGCGGATCGACGAGATCCTGCGCCTCCGCGCCGAGATGGCAGCGCTCCTCGGCTACGCGAGCTATGCGGAGCTTTCGCTCTCCGAGAAGTGCGCGCCGTCCGTCGCCGCGGTCGAGAAGATGATCGACGGCCTCGACCGCGCCACCGTCGCGCCGGCGGCGAAGGAGGAGGAGGAGCTTGTGCGGTTCGCGCGCGAACGCCTCCGTCTCGCCGGCGGGCTGCGTCCCTGGGACCGCGCCTTCGCCGCGGAGAGGCTCCGCGAGGCGAAGTATGCCTATTCCGAGGCGGAGCTCAAGCGCAACTTCGAGTTCGGCGCGGTTCTCTCGGGGCTCTTCCGGATGGCAAAGTTCCTCTTCGGCGTCGAGGTGGCGGAACTGAAGGGCGCGGCCAAGCCGTCCGTGTGGCATCGCGACGTCCGCTTCTTCGAGGTGCGTCGTGCAGGCCGGGCCATCGCCCACTTCTACCTCGACCCATGGGTGCGCAGCGGGCTCAAGCAGGGCGGGGCGTGGATGAACGAGTTCCGCAACCGCAGCCGCCGCGGCCGCCGCCTCGAGACGCCGCTTGCAGTCGTCTGCACGAATTTCCCAAAGCCGGACAGGAAAGGGCGCTCCTTCCTGCCGATGCGCGAGGTGGAGACCATTTTCCACGAGTTCGGCCACGCGCTCCAGTGCATGCTCACCCGCGTCGACGAGCGCGACGCCGCCGGCATCAGCCTCGTCGAGTGGGACGCGGTGGAGGTTGCGAGCCAGTTCATGGAGAACTGGTGCCTCGACGAGCGTACCGGCATCCGCATCGACCCGGCACTCAAGGCCAAGGTCGTGGCGGCGAAGAACTTCCGCGCCGCCGCGGCGTGCCGCCGCCAGCTCGCCTTCGCCGCGACCGACCTCAAGCTGCACGCCCGGCGCACGGCCGCGTCGCCGTCCCCGGATCAGGTCAAGACCGCCGCCTTCGTCCGTTTCGGCGTTCCCTTCGCATCCGGCGACCACTTCCTCTGCGCCTTCACCCACATCTTCGCCGGCGGCTACGCGGCCGGCTACTACGGCTACAAGTGGGCGGAGGTGATGAGCGCCGACTGCTACGGCGCGTTCGAGGAGGCTGGGCTTGCCAGCGACACGGCGGTTCGCCGCGTCGGCGCGCGCTACCGCGACACCATCCTCGCTCTCGGCGGGTCGAAGTCCGCGCTCGATGTGTTCCGCGCCTTCCGCGGACGCGATCCCGAGATCGACGCCATCCTGCGCCAGCAGGGGCTTGTTGCCTCCGCCGAGGACCCAGCCGCTGTCCGCCGCCGCGCCGCGCTCAGAAAGCGGATCGACCGCGCCGACGACGCCATCCTCGCTGCGCTCAACCGCCGCTTCGCGCTTGCCGCCGAGATGCGCGCGCTCAAGTCGTCTGCGGGGCTCGTCTCCGTCGATTCCAAGCGCGAGGCGGAGATCGTGGCCAAGGCCGCGAAGGCGGTGCCGCCGGCCGAACGCGACACCGCCTGTGCCGTCTACGAGGCGATTCTGCGCGGCTCGCGCGGGGCGATCGAGGTGATTGCGCGCGGGGTGCTGACGCGGGCCGGAAAGGTGCTCCTCTGCCGTGCCAAGGGCGCGAAGACGAGCTATCTTCCCGGCGGACACGTTGACTTTGGCGAGACTGCCGCCCAGGCCTTGGCGCGCGAGATGCGTGAGGAGACCGGGCTCGAGGTCGAGGTCGGCAGATTCATTGGCATTGTCGAGAACTCGTTCCTCCAGCATGGCAAGCGCCACGCCGAGGTCAACCTCGTCTACTCGATGAAGGCGGTGAAGGGCGCGGTGCCTGACAAGGTTGCGTCCTGCGAGGACTGGATTTCGTTTGAGTGGTGCTCGCCGAATGGTTTTGCCGCGGCGGGGCTGCTTCCCGAGGCGATTCGTCCGCTGGCGGCGAAGGTCTGCCGATGAAGCTTGAGGCCTGCGAGCTCTGTCCGCGCCGCTGCGGGAAGCGTCCCGGCTTCTGTGGCGCCGGTCTTTCGCCGCGCGTCTTCCGCTGGGGACCGCACTTCGGCGAGGAGCCTCCGATTACCGGCGAGCGTGGCTCGGGGTGCGTGTTCTTCTCGCGCTGCACGATGAAGTGTGTCTACTGCCAGAACTCGCCTTGGAGCTGGGGAGGCGAGGGACGGGACATTTCCGTCGAGGAGCTGGCGGGGATTATGCGTGACATGGCGGTCAAGGACCGGGTGGAGAACTGGAACCTCGTCTCGCCGACGCCGTACCTGCCGTTCGTCCGCGAGGCGGTCGCGTCCCTGCGTCGGGAAGGGGTGTCGCTGCCGGTCGTCTGGAACTCGTCTGGCTACGAGCGGGTGGAGACGCTTGAGGAATACTCCGACCTTTGCGACTGGGCGCTTTTCGACTTGCGGTACGCGAACGACGCGACGGCGCAGCGGTACAGCTCCGCTCCGGGCTACGTGGCGGCCGCGCGCGCGGCGCTCAAGTGGGCGTTTGCACACTCTCGGCTCATAGTTCGCGTCCTGGTTCTGCCCGGGCTCGCCGACGAGGCGATCGAGTCCCTCGCCTGGATCGCCTCCGAGCTTTCCAGCGAGGTGCCGGTGTCGGTGATGAGCCAGTACACGCCGGCCTACCGGGCGGCGTCTCTGCCGCCGCTCGACCGCACGGTGACGAAGGAGGAGTACGACTCGGTGGCGGCTGCTGCGGCCGACTTCGGGTTCGTGAACGGGTGGGTTCAGGGAATGGAGGCCGCCGACCCCAAGCTGGCGCTGTTGGGGGAAAATATGACCGAGGGATATGGCGCAGTAGCAAATAATATGCTATAATATCCACCAATCAAGTCGTACTAACCCCAAAAATGGGAGAAAGGCAGGAAAAAATGAAATATTTGGTTTCGACCGTGCTGGTGGTAGCACTGGCCGTGGCGTTTGTCTGGGCTGTTTCGCTTAATGGCAAACTGGAGGCAACCCAGCGCGCCGCAAAGATGCAGGCCCAGACGTCAGAGAGGAATATCGCCGAGAAGGATCGCACCATAGCCAACCTAAAGCGCCGTCTCGACCAGATGACGAAGCGCTACGAGGAGGAGTACGCCGACCGCGCGGCGGTGATGGACTATCTCGCCGGCATCCAGCGCAAGATGGACTTCGCCCATCCGTTCGGCTTCTCTCTGCGCGACAAGGTCGAGAAGAGCCGCATCCTCCCCACCGGCATCTACATCCGCGACGGAGACTACGAGAAGTTCGAGACCGGCCACATGCTCGTCGACCGCGACACCATGGCCTTCGCCAAGATCTCCGGCGTCCTCGAGCCCGAGGAGCCGTTCAAGGACGAGAAGGGCGTCCTTGCCGAATACAAGGCGCGCCTCGACGAGGACTTCAAGAAAAACCCATATCCGTTTGCGGTCTCCAACCGGGTGTGGATGGAAGAAGGCCGGCTCAACTTCGAGATCGTCGACGTCGACATGATGCGGAAGATGGAGAAGCGCGAGCAGCGTTCGCTCAAGGAAAGCCTCGACATGATGAAGGCATACCGCGTCACCGAGTGAGCGCGGTCTGTAGATGAAGGCCCCGTCCGACAAGAAGATTGCATTCTACTTCGTCTCCCAGGAGGTCAGCCCCGTGGAGGACCGCTGGAGCGCGAGGGTTCACTTCCCGCCCGGGGCGGGGGCGGAGACGGTGTTGCCGATCGAGGTCTTGGACGGCAACGAGGAACCGGTGGCCGACGCGGTTCTGGAGATCTTCGGGCAGCGCCTGAATGTCTCGGCCGGCGCCGCGTCCACCACCTACGCCGACTTCATCGCCGGCGTCCATTCCATACCGGTGTGGATGCACCGCAAGGGCAAGAAGCCGGTGCCCGGGGGGTTGACGTTCGGATGACCGACCAGGAATGGTTCGAGCTCGTGCGCGACGGCGCCGACGAGGGCTGGAAGGCGGTCTGGGAGCGGGTCGTCGAGCCGGAGTCCCGCTCCGGCCGCAGCGCAAGTCTGATGAAGAGGTACTCGCTCGCCCGCGGCGACCTGATGGGGATGCTCTACGAGGACATGATCGGGCGCCGCAAGATCGACCTCTACCGCGGCGAAGGGAGCTTCGAGGGCTGGCTCCGGCGCTATGTGCGCGGCTACATCCTCAACGCCGACCCGAATCCGCACGGCGAGATATCGATCGAGGGCGCGCGCACAGACGAGGACGGCGAGAGCGAGGTGATGGAGATCCCGAAGGTGGACTTCGAGCGGGTCCGCAAGGAGGCGTGGCGTTTCACCCACATGTTCTTTCGCCAGCTCTGGAACCAGGATCCGGTGCGGTGCTATGTCCACGTGCTGAAGACGCGCTTCTTCCTCTCCTCCGAGGAGATCCGCGACTTCCTTGACATCTCCAGCGCGGCGAACGTGGACCAGATATTCTCGCGCTCGGTCAAGTTCATGCGCGACTCGATGCACAAGTGCATGTAGCGATTTTTTGGTATAATACCCATTTATGACCTTTCTCCAGCGGCATGCGTATTCGATCGGCGGCGCGATAGCGGCCGCCGCGTGGCCGTTTTTCTTCCGTCGGCGCCGGATTTCGGTGGACAACGTCCTCAAGTGCGGCATCACCTCCGATCCCCGCGAGGCGCGGCGGATCGCGCGCGTCGCCTGGCGTCACTTCGCCGGCCACATCGCCGAGGCGCTGTTTGTGCCGCGGGTGGTGACGCGCGAGAACTGGCGTGAGCACCTTGACTTCTCCGGCGCCCCAGAGGAGGCGGTGAAGCTGCTCCTTGACACGCCCGAGAAGCCGGTCCTGCTCGTGAGCGGCCACCACGGCGTCTGGGAGGCCGCGACCAACATCCTCTCCTTCTCGCGGCCGATGATCGCGATTGCGCGCAAGTTCAACAGCGCCTGGGCGCAGAAGTTCGTCGAGAAGCACCACTTCCGCGGCCCGGTGACGCTGGTGGACAAGAACCACGGCTTCACCCCGGCGGTGCTGCGGCAGTGGAAGGAGGAGCGCGCGGCGCTGACGGTGCTCATGGACCAGCACGCCTGGAAGGGCGAGCGGATCGACTTCCTCGGGCGTCCGGCGATGACGGTCACCTCGGCGGCGCGGATCGCGGTCAGGAGCGGCTGCCCGGTGGTGATCGGCTCTTTCGTGCGCATCGCCCCCTACCGCTACCGTCTCGTCGGCGGCACGCCGCTCGAGTTCTCGCGCGGCGACGACGTTCGGCGCGTGACGCAGATCTTCAACGACCGGCTCGGCGAGGCGATCCGCCAGTATCCGGAACAGTATCTCTGGAGCCACCGCAGGTGGCGCGAAGACTGAAAGGCAGACAGGAAAACATGAACGAAAACGAATCGATAGTGTCGCTGCTGCAGGAAGTGCAGGCGAAGAACGGGTACATCCCGAAGGACGAGATCTACCGCATAGCGGCGGAGAAGGGCGTCTCCCCGGCCAAGGTGACCGGGGTGGCGACGTTCTACTCCCAGTTCCGGCTCTCCAAGCCGGGCAAGAACCTCATCCTCCTCTGCAAGGGCACGGCGTGCCACGTCAACTCGGCCGACGGCATCGCCGCCGCGCTGAAGGAGGAGCTGGGCATCGGCGGCGGCGAGACCTCGGCGGACGGGCTCTTCACCCTCGAGTTCGTCGCCTGCCTCGGCTGCTGCTCGCTTTCGCCGGTGATGATGATCAACGGCGTCGCCTACGGCTCGCTCACGCCCGAGAAGGCGAAGCGGATCGTGCGCGAGATCAGGGACTCGAACGACGGGAAAGGAGCCTGAAGATGCTTAGGATAGTGGTTGGAATGGGCAGCTGCGGCGTCGCCGCGGGCGCGGGGCGCGTCAAGGAGGCGCTGGAGCGCGCGGGAGCGAAGCCCGGCATCACCGGCTGCGTGGGCGCGTGCTACCTCGAGCCGATCGTTGACCTCTACGAGGGCGCCGAGCTGAAGCGCCGCCTCGTCAAGGTGGCGCCCGAGGACGGCCCCGCGATCGCGGCGGCGGCGAAGTCGGGCGACCTCGCCGGCGTGGAGAAGCTCGCGATCTCGGCGGAGGACGAGGAGTTCCTCTCCCGCCAGACGCGCATCGCGCTCCGGCACTGCGGCGTGATCGACCCCGAGTCGCTCGACGCCTACCGCGCGGCGGACGGCTACAAGGCGCTCGAGAAGGTGCTGGGGATGACGCCCGAGGCGGTGATCGAGGAGATCAAGGTGTCCGGCCTCGCCGGCCGCGGCGGCGCGGGCTTCCCGACTTGGTTCAAGTGGAACGCCGCGCGCAACGCGAAGGGCGACGAGAAGTACCTCATCTGCAACGCCGACGAGGGCGACCCCGGCGCGTTCATGGACCGCGCGGTGATCGAGTCCGACCCGCACTCGCTCATCGAGGGCATGCTGATCGCCGCCTACGCAATCGGCGCGAAGGAGGCGTTCGTCTACGTGCGCGCCGAGTATCCGCTGGCGATCGTCCGGCTCGAGAAGGCGCTCGGCGACGCCCGCGCCGCCGGCATCCTCGGCCAGAACGTGCTCGGCTCCGGCTTCTCCTGCGACATCCGCATCAAGGCTGGCGCGGGCGCGTTCGTCTGCGGCGAGGAGACGGCGCTCATCGAGTCGCTCGAGGGCAGCCGCGGCATGCCGCGGCTCAAGCCGCCGTTCCCGGCCGAGAAGGGCTACCTGAACAAGCCCTCCAACATCAACAACGTCGAGACCTTCGCCAACGTCGCCTGGATCATCCTGAACGGCGGCGCGAAGTTCGCCGCGATGGGCACCGAGAACTCGAAGGGCACCAAGGTGTTCGCCCTCACCGGCAAGATCCGCCGCGGCGGCCTCGTCGAGATCCCGATGGGGCTCACGCTCCGCGAGGTCATTTTCGGCATTGGCGGCGGCATCCGCGACGGCAAGCGCTTCAAGGCGGTGCAGATGGGCGGACCTTCCGGCGGATGCATCCCCGAGTCGCTCCTCGACACCCGCATCGACTACCGCGAGCTCGGCGCGACCGGCGCGATCATGGGCTCCGGCGGCATGGTGGTGATGGACGAGACGACGTGCATGGTGAACATGGCGAAGTTCTTCCTCGACTTCACCGCCCGCGAGAGCTGCGGCAAGTGCGTCCACTGCCGCATCGGCACCCGCCGCCTCCACGAAATCCTCACCCGCATCACCGAGGGCAGGGGCAAGGAGGGCGACGTCGAGCTCCTCGAGGAGCTCTGCCGCGGCATCAAGGACGGCGCGCTCTGCGGCCTCGGCCAGACCGCGCCCAATCCGGTGCTGACGACGATCCGCTACTTCCGCGACGAGTACGACGCCCACATCCGCGAGCGTCGCTGCCCGGCCGGCGAGTGCGCGGCGCTCAGGAAGTTCAAGATCGACCCCGCCAAGTGCAAGGGCTGCGGCGCCTGCGCGCGCAAGTGCCCGGTCAAGGCGATCGCCGGCGAACCCAAGAAGCCCTACGCGATCGACCCGGCCAAGTGCATCGGCTGCGGCTCGTGCGAGGCGGCCTGCCGCTTCGGCGCGGTGGCGAAGGCGTGAACCAGCAACAATTGAAGGAAAGAACTACTGCAATGGACACTGAACTCGTAACGCTTCAGATCGACGGTAAGTCAGTCAGCGTGCCGGCGGGCACCACCGTGCTCGCGGCGGCGGAGAAGGCCGGGGTCGAGATCCCCAACCTCTGCTTCCTCAAGGGACTCGCCCCCTACGGCGCCTGCGGCGTCTGCGTGGTGGAGGCCGAGGGCTGCCCGAAGCTCCTCAGGGCCTGCGCCACCCAGGTGCGCGAAGGCATGGTGGTGAACTCGAAGGGCGAGCGCGCCCTCAAGGCGAGGAAGCTCGCGTTCGAGCTCCTGATGGGCGACCACGACGGCGACTGCCTCGGTCCCTGCAAGATCGAGTGCCCCGCCCACACCGACTGCCAGAAGTACGTCGGCGAGATCGCCGAAGGGCGCTTCTCCGACGCCGCGGCGACGGTGATGGAGACCTTCCCGCTGCCGGCCTCGATCGGTCGGGTCTGTCCCCATCCCTGCGAGCGCAAGTGCCGCCGCGGCAAGGTGGAGTCTCCTATCTCCATCGCCGCGCTCAAGGCTTTCGCGGCCGACGAGACCCGCCGCCGCGGCGAGGCGGCGCCGGCGCCTGCGGTCGACGAGCCCGCGCTCGCCGGCAAGCGCGTGACCATCGTCGGCGGCGGCCCCGCCGGACTTACCTGCGCCTACCAGCTCGCCCGCCGCGGCGCGAAGGTGAAGGTCGTCGACCAGATGCCCGAGATGGGCGGCATGCTCCGCTACGGCATCCCCGAGTACCGCCTGCCGAAGGCCGTCCTCAAGGCCGAGACCGACCTCATCGCTGCGATGGGCGTCGAGTTCGTGAACAACTTCAAGATCGGGCGCGACGCCTCGCTCGCCGACCTCAGGGGCGACTGCGATGCGCTCGTCGTCGCCAACGGTGCCTGGCGCTCCTCGCCGATGCGCATACCGGGCGAGGACTCCGAGGGCGTCCTCGGCGGCATCGACTTCCTGCGCGAGAAGCCGCGGCTCGACGGCCGCACCGTCGCCGTCGTCGGCGGCGGCAACACCGCGATGGACGCCTGCCGCACCGCCGTCAGGCTCGGCGCCAAGGCCGTCTACGTCGTCTACCGCCGCACCCGCGCCGAGATGCCCGCCGAGGAGGTGGAGATCGTCGAGGCCGAGGAGGAGGGCGTTTCCTTCATGTTCCTGCGCAACCCGGCCGAGGTCGCCGTCGCCGGCGGCCGCGTCGCCGGGCTCAAGCTGCAGGTGATGGAGCTCGGCGAGCCGGACGAGAAGGGCCGCCGCCGCCCGGTGCCGGTAGAGGGCAAGTTCGAGGACCTCGAGCTCGACGTGGTCATCATGGCCATCGGCCAGAAGAACGACCCCACCGGCTTCGAGCCGCTTGTCGCCACCGAGCGCGGCACCATCGCCGCCGACCGCGCCTACCGCGCCGCGTTCAAGGACGAAGCCCCCGGCCTCGCGCCGGTGTTCGCCTGCGGCGACGCCGTGAACCGCGGCGCCGGCATCGCCATCCAGGCGATCGCCCAGGCCAAGGAGACCGCCGAGTCCATCGCCGCGCATTTCGCCGGCCGCGCCTTCGAGGGCGGGCTCGGCGTCATCTCCGCGCGCGACCCGGAGCGCATCGACTTCTCCGCCTACGAGAAGAAGCCGCGCGAAAGCGCCGCGGTCCGTCCGGCCGCCGAGCGCCGCGCCGACTTCGGCGAGGTCTCGAAGGGGCTTACCGCCGAACAGGCGATGGCGGAGGCGTCTCGCTGCCTCAAGTGCGGCTGCCACGACTACCAGGACTGCAAGCTCATCCGCTACGCCAAGGAGCTCAAGACCGACGTCACCCGCCTCCGCGGCGAATACCATCCCGCCGAGCTGGAGACGAAGCTCGTCTCCATCGAGCGCAACCAGCGCAAGTGCATCGCCTGCAACCTCTGCGTGCGCGTATGCGAGGAGAAGGCGAAGAAGGGGCTCATCGGCCTCGTCGGCCGCGGCTTTACCACGGTGATCCGCCCCGAGTTCCGCGACCCGTCCGCCGTCGCCGACTGCGCCGAGTGCCGGATGTGCGTCGACGCCTGCCCCACCGGCGCGCTGCGTCTCCTCGCCAAATGAGGACGGTTGCGACTGCCGCGGCCGCTTTGCTGGCCATGCTGGGCGCCGCGGCGGCGCCGGACAGGATCTTGGTCGGCGACGCCGCGTCGCGCTGCGACTGGGAGCGCATCCGCCGCATCAACGGCGACGACCTGTCCGCGGCAGAGCGCTGGGCGGCGGAGCACCCCGACTCCTGGCGCGTCCACCGGCTCCGCACCGTCAACAACTTCGACGTCCTCGAACACCCGTGGTGGCTGGCGTTCTGAGCGCAAGACGACGGGGAGCGCCGTGAAGAAATCCATCATGCTGGTGTTCGCCGCGATGGCGTTGTCAGCGCGGGCGGACGTCGTGCGGACGAACGAATGCTTCGCCGTGGCGTGGAACGCCGCGAACGGCGCGCTCGCCTCGCTGGTCATGAACGGCGACGCGGACCGGATGAACTGGATTGAGGGGCTCGAGTGCTGGGGCGAGATCCGCACGAACGCAAGGCGCATCGACGGCGGGGACGGCTGGACCGGCGCGGCGTTCCGCGATTCCGAAAAGCTGCCGTTCAAGGGGCTCTGCGAAGAGGGCGGCAAGGTCGTCTCCGTCTACGACAACGGGCTCCTCCGCGCCGAAGTCGTCCGCGAGCTCACGCGCGATGCGCTGAAGGAGCGGTATGTCTTCACGAACGTCTCGCAGGCGCCGCTCTACTTCGGGCGCGGCGACCTTGGCATCCTCGCGACCTTCAACGACGACTATGCCGGCGCGGACGAGTGCATCCGCCGGCGCTGCTCGGCGCATGTCTGGTGCGGCGGCGGCAATTCGTGGGTGCGGGCGGTGAAGATGGGACCGTTCCCGACGGAGCTCGCGCTGGTGCTGAGCGAGGGCTCGCTGGACTGGTACTCCGTCCGCCGCGTCGCCGCCGAAGGCTCGAACGACCGCGGCGACATCGTCCTTCATCCCGATCCGTTCGTCCTTCAGCCGGGCGAGTCGGCGGCCGTCGCCTGGACGCTTGCGGCATACGGCTGGGGTGGCTTCGACGAGGCGCTGCTCCGGCACGGCGGCGCGGTGGTGGAATTTGAGCAAGAGACGATCTTCCCGGGCGAGCAGTTCCAGGTGACGATCAGGGAGCCGGGCGGCAAGGTACGCCGCGAGACGCGTGCGCCCGAGAAGGGCATCGGCGAATACGCCTTCGAGTTTGCGCTGGCGGACGGACGCACGGCGCGCGCGTCCGGCTACTGCTCGCCGGCGCTCGACGACCTCGTCAAGGCGCGCGTCAGGTTCATCGTCGCTAACCAGCAGTGCCTGGACGAGAAGAGCCCGCTCTACGGCGCGTTCCTGCCCTACGACAACGAGGATGGACGGCAGTGCTTCTCGGCGGAGTGGCGAGACATGAACGCCTGCCGCGAGCGGACGGCCATGCCGATCATGGTCGCGAAGTACCTGCAGCTGCACGGCGAGGACGCGGCGGCGCGGAGGGCGCTCGACCTCTGGGAGCAGTTCGCCCTGCGCGAGTTCTTCGACGCCGGCACCTGTGCCGTCTACGACGGCATCGGCAAGGACCCGCGCTTCAAACGGCTCTACAACGGCCCGCAGCTGATCGGCCTCTGGAAGGAGATGTACCTGCTCAAGCTGGAGGCGAAGTACCTCGACTGGATCGAGCGGTCGATCGCCAGCTTCTACGATGCCGGCGGCACCAACTTCTATCCCAACGGCTGCAGCTTCTCCGAGGAGCTAGTCCTCCTTCGCTGCGCGGGGCGGGACGTCTCGCGCATCGAGCGGCAGCTGCGCGAACACGTCGCGAACATCGTCCGCAACGGCGTACGCCCGCCCGCGCACGAGGTGAAGTACGAGCAGACGATCGTCGCGCCGGCGGTGACGATACTCGCGTCCTACTCCGCGCTGGTGGAGCGGGACGAGAAGGCGGCCGCGCTCCTCCCGGACCTCGTGGACATGCTTTCGCGCTTCAACGGCAACCAGCCGGACCACCGGCTCAACGAGATCGCGATCCGCCACTGGGACGGCTACTGGTTCGGCAAGCGCCACGTCTACGGCGACACGCTGCACCAGCACAGTGCGCTTTCGGCGCGGGCATTTTTGTGGTACGAGCGCTCCGGCGGCGACGCGGCGTGGCGCCGCCGCGCCGAGCACGCCTACCGCAACGTCCTCGCCATGTTCACGCCGGACGGACGCGCCACCGCGGCCTACCTGCTGCCGCTCACGGTGACGATGGTGAACCGCGACGGCTCCCTGGCCGAGCCGACACGCCGGGTGTCCGGTCCCGACCCGCTTGCCAACGACCAGGACTCAGCGCTCTACAACGCAATGGCCTCCGGCCTCTTCGGATCCTGGGGCGAGAGGTAGTCTACTCGAAGCGCATCCAGTCGACGGCGACGCGCGCGTGCATGATGGGGCAAGCCTCGAACCAGAGCTCGTCGACTATGCCGCTCCAGTCCGGGTTGGACTTGAGGTCGACCGCGTACTCGTGGAATTCGCCGTCCGCCTGAACCGGGAGGCGCGCGACGCATTGCTTTTCGTCGATCTTGAGCCCGGGGCCGATGATTGGATGCTCTGCCGTTCCCCACTTTAGCCGCAGGTCGAGGTCCTTCACGTCGCCAGTGCCCGCCTTGGCGTTCGGCGTAATGCGCATGCGCACGCGGAAGGTCGAATATTTCGCCGCGTCGAACGGGGCGACGCGCTGGCGGATGTTGTAGTTCCGCCGCGGAAAGTTGACCCAGAAATTGAGGCAGCCGTCCTTCGCCTCCAGCTCGCCGCCACCGTAGGGCTGGCGGTACCATCCCTCGACCGAGTCCGTGAAGTCCCAGCGCTGCGTCGGCGAGACGGCAACCAACGGCGGGTAGTCGTAGGGGCCCATGCCGACGTCCGCTGGCCGCAGGTTCTTCGGCCAGCCGCCGGCCGGCTTCTCGCAGAAGGCGTCGCGGATTGCGTCGTACATGCCGAAGCCGTATTCCTCGTTCGGCTCGATGTAGCTTCCCTCCTGCCATTCGCTGATCGGCATCACGATGGCGTGCTTCCGCCCGTACTTGTCGCAGAACGCCTTCGCCTGGCGGCAGATCTCGGCGAACTTCTCTGGCGTGCGGTCGGTGATGACGCGCGAGTTGGTGAAGGAGCGCGGACGGTCGTCCCAGCCGGTCGGGATGACGACCCAGAAGGGCAGGACGTCCTGCCGCGATAGCTCGTCCCAGATCTTCGGCGCGGTGGCGACGACGGCGTCGTAGCTGAACCGGTTGGGCGTCTCGCCCGGCTTCATCGCCTCGGGCGAGAGCGAAGGCGAGTAGTGCTCGATGCCGTAGTGGATGGCGGCGCGGTAGCCTTGCTCGACGCGGCGCTTTGCGTAGGCGGGGTCGAACTTCTTCGTGCGCCACATGTCGATCCAGCAGATGCCGGGGAGCCCGGCTTCGCGGACCATCCGCTCGCTGATGGCGAACGCGCGCTTGATGCCTTCGCCGGGCTTCAGCTTCTCGCCCTTGGCCGCGGCTTCGTCGATGAAGTCGCGGTCGAGCTTCTCGGCGTCCCAGATGCAGACCGCGGGCTTGCCGTCGATGGTGTAGTATTCGGGGGTCTTGAAGTAGTTGTCGATCCAGTACTTGGTGACGGCGATCTGGTCCTCGGTCGAGTGCGACCCCGGCTGGTTGTGGTTCGCGTACATCATGAACCACTTCAGGTACCCGCGGTATCTCGCGCGGTAGTATCCCTTCAGCCAGTGCTCGAGGCGGCGGTAGCCCTTGTTCCAGTACCAGTCGACGCAGAAGCTGGTGATGCCGTGCTCGACCGCCCACTTGATCTGCCAGTCGATCGCCTCGGGGTTGCCTTCGTCGAACCAGCCGAGGAGCGGCTTGCGCTCGGGGCAGGTCGCGGCGATTATGTCCCATTCCGACATCTGCTCGGTGCCGGGATAGTAGATCGCGGTTATCTCGACGTCGCTCTTCGCCGGCTGAGGCTCCGGAACGTACGCGAGCGCCGTCTGGGCGCCGGTTGCGAGGCAGACCGCCGCGGCCAGCAGCCGCATTTCCGCTTTCATCTTCATGCTCTTTCCTTTCTCTTTTGTTGCTTGGAAATCATGGAAGGGTATTATAACCTATGCCGCCCCGAGTTTTCAATACGAAATATTGTAATCTCCCCACTTCACCACGAACCACGAACCATGAATATGCTATAATACGCAGAAAAACTACGTAGACCGAGGAAAGGATCGAACTTGGCCAGTCTCATTTCGCTTCTGCGACGGCAGGCGTTCGGGCTCGCGATACTCGCGTGCGCGGCGCTTGCGTTCTCATTTCCGTCGGCGTTTACCGAGTGGGGAGGCGTGAAGCTGACCGCGCTGGTCGTCCCGGCGATCCAGTTCATCATGTTCGGCATGGGCACGACGCTCTCGCCCGCCGACTTCATGCGCGTCGCGAAGCGTCCCTGGGCGGTGGCGACCGGCGTGTTCCTGCAGTTCCTCGTCATGCCGGTCGTCGGCTTCCTGCTCGCGAAGTCGCTCGGCTTCTCGGGCGAGCTCGCGGCTGGCTGCGTGCTCGTCGGGTCCGTGGCCGGCGGAACGGCCTCGAACGTGATCGCCTTCCTCGCCAAGGCGGACGTCGCGCTCTCGGTGACGATGACCTGCTGCTCGACGCTTCTGTCGCCGTTCGTCACGCCGCTGGCGATGAAGGTCCTCGCCGGCTGCTTCGTCGAGATCGACGCGACAAAGATGATGTTCGAGATCCTCAAGGTCGTGATCTTCCCGATGATCGCCGGTGGGATCGTCCACCGGCTCCTGCGGCGGCAGTTCGACCGGCACAAGGCCGTCTGCGACAAGGTGCTGTCAGTGTTGTCGATGGCCGGCATCTGCTACACGATACTTGCGCTGACCGCGCCGAGCCGAGACACCTTCGCCTCGGCGGGGTTCCTGATCATCGTTGCGGCGATGGTCCACAATACGATCGGCTATGCGAGCGGATACTGGCTCACGCGGCTCGTCGGGCGCTTCGCGCACCTCGGCGAGGCGGAGGCGCGGACGGTGGCGATAGAGGTGGGGATGCAGAACGGCGGTATGGCCGGGGCGCTCGCCGTCGGGGTCATGGGCAGCGCCGTCGCCGCGCTCCCCGCCAATGTGTTCTCGGTCTGGATGAACTTCTCCGGCTCGGTCCTGGCGAGCTTCTGGAGCCGCTCAGGGCCTCGACCCCTTGCCGACTGGGGCTAAATATTGTATACTTCTCAATAATAAGCGGGCATAGGCGTCGGCTGGCGGCTGTTTCGAACGTTTCGCCGCGTTTCGGCATTTATGTCTGTAGGGATTCAATGGAGAAAAGCATGAAAAAGACGATGATTCTGACGGCGCTCGCCGCGCTGTCCGCAACCCTCTGCGCCGAAACGCCGGCCGAGCTCGAGAAGACCTTCGACGAGGCCGTCAAGAGCGGCCGCCCGCTCACCGCCGAGCGCATGTTCACCCAGCTGCTCGAGAAGGGCGGCAAGCTCGCGCCGATCCGCTACTACCAGGCCGCGGAGGTGTCGCGCGAGCTCGGCAAGTCCGACGACCGCGTCACCCGCCTCTCCCACTTCCTGAAGGAGGAGCAGAAGTGGACGCCGGAGGTCGAGCACGCGGCGTGGATCCTGTGCAGGGAGGCCGCCAACGCCGACGCCTTCGTGCGCATCGCCGCGAACAAGCCGGTGCCGCTCTCGCTGCACTGGCAAGGGCTGATGCTCCTCGAGCGCTACACGCGCGAGAAGCGCGCCGCCGACTTCAAGAAGGTGGCCGAGGCGCTGCTGGAGGCGTTTCCCGATCCCAAGCTCCGCAACGACACTTTCCGCCGCGTCGCCGACATGGCGCTCGCCAACGTGCCCGGCTTCGCGGTGGCCGACGCCAAGTCGCTCATCGAGCGCTTCCCGAGCTCCAACATGAACGGCATCGAGCGGCTCCTCGCCGCCCGGGGCGGCGACTTTCCGCCGATGTGGCGGCTGCGGTTCTGCGTCAAGGCGAAGATGCTCCTGGACCCCTCTTCGTTCGAGTCGATCGCGCAGGCCGCCAGCAGCAAGGACGAGGCGGTGCTCGACGAGCTCGTGAAAGGCTGCCGCGAGCTCGAGAAGCTCGCCTGCGACGGCGAGCACCCCCGCCACGCCGCGACGCTCTACCGCGTCCGCGGGATGCTGAAGGACCGCTACTACGGCAAGGACAAGGCGGCCGAGGGATCCGCCGACCTGCTGGCGCGGTTCGAGGCCATCGCCGGCGGCAAGGTGAAGCTGCCCGACGACCAGATGCGCAACCTCGCCGCCTTCAGCGCCGACGCCGGGCGGCTCACCGCGGCGGACGCGGCGAAGCTGCGCAACAAGTACCCGAATTTCGTCCCGACCAACTACATGGGGCAGTTCGGCATCGTGGAGGCGTGCCGCGCCGCGAAGTCCTCGAAGCCCTACAAGGACTTCATGGCGAAGTATCCGTCGCACATGCGCGCCGAAGCGCGCTACCAGATGCTGCGGGTGCTCGCGGAGGTGAAGGACGTCGCCGAGGTGAAGGCCGGCTTCGAGGAGCGGCTCTTCAGGCTGAGCAACGCTGGCGTCGACTTCAACCACCTCTCCCTGTCGCTGGCGGATACGGGGCTCTCCGACAAGGACCTCGCGGCCTACCTCGCCGCGC
Organism: uncultured bacterium; assembly: GCA_902764415.1. Classification (GTDB taxonomy): domain Bacteria; phylum Verrucomicrobiota; class Kiritimatiellia; order RFP12; family UBA1067; genus UBA1067. The sequence continues at coordinate 25,365 of CACWVU010000018.1, forward strand.
TCTACAAGCGCACCGGTTCGCTCGGCTACTGGGACTGGTTCCAGCGCGAGAACTGGGCCAGCCGCCGCGTCGCCGCCTTCACCGGCGATGCGGTGACGGCGTTCAGGAAGACGATCGCCAAGGACGTCAAGCCCGGCGAGCGGATGTTCGCGATCGCGCGGGAGATGAACGGCCTCGGCCGCGGCGCCGGCAACATCGCGCCGCCGCGCGCGCACGAGCTCTTCGCCGAGGCGTGCAAGCTCTACCCCGGCCTCTACCCGGTCGAAGGCCGCTGGGACAACCCGGTCTTCGAGGCCATCCGCGCGAAGTACATGGACCTCTGCCAGTACCACCCCGAGTCCGCCGCCACTTGCGCGAAGGCGATGATCGCCAAGCTCGACCCCAAGTCCAAGAGGTTCTGGGAAGCTGGGATAACGGGCAACATATTCTGGAACATCCGCGGCAATCCCGCCGTCGCGAGCGAGGTGGCCTTCGCCAGGGTGCGGGCGACCGGCAACATGGACTATCTCGGCGGAGTGTACTTCCCGGAAACGCTCGACAAGCTGCCGCTCGACCGCAACCTCGTCGTCAACAGCGGCGCCAAGACGTTTTCGGTGGTGGACGCGAACTGGGTCGTCAACGACGCCAGCAAGCGCCGCATCACGCCGGAGCTGGCGGCCGACATGCTGGCGATCGGCATGCCCAAGCGCGACTGGGCGAACACCGCCGAGGACTGGAACTCGCGCTTCTTCCAGACCGCCATTTCGGTGGTCAGGACCAACCCCAAGCTCTTCGAGAAGTTCCCGTTCGCGGAGCTCGCCGCGAAGATCCTCGACACCAAGGGCGTCTCCGAGAACCTGAAGCGCAACTTCCTCGTCTTCGCCACCGCGGCGGGCAGGGGGCAGGAGTTCCTCGACCGCTACGTCAAGTCGTTCGCGGCCGACGCGGCGCCGCGCAAGGTGTCGCTCCTGAGCGCGCTCCTCAGCAACGCCGACATCACGCCGTTCCCGTCCAAGGACCGCAAGGCCGACGTCTTCGGCGACCTGCTGGTGAAGGAGTACCTCCCGGCGCTCAAGGCCACGCCCGATCGCGCCGCGCCGCGCGCCGACCTCGGCTACTCCGGCTTGGTCGTCAGCAGGTTCTTCGAGTGGCGCAAGCTCGCCGAGGCCAAGGCGCGGCCCGACTACGCGAGCACCTACGCGCCGACGATCACCGAGTGCGTGCGGCTCAAGTTGGCCGGCGCGAGCGGCTGGGATGACCGCGACCGCTCGGTCGGCGGCAACTTCTACAACAACGACTACCGGATCGCGCTGAACGCGACGAACGCGGTGGCGCTCGCGGCCGTCGCCCGCACCGCCGGCTACTACAGCAACAGCTGGTGGCTGGGGCGCGATGCGACGGAAAAACTGCTCAAGGACACGCGTGCCGCCGAGCTCTGGGAGCCGCTCTACCTGCTCGTCAGCACCCTGAACGACCAGGACAAGGGCATCAACGCGCTGCTCGTCGAGTGCCGCGCCGAGACCTCGAAGCGGCTGCCGGGCGTCTACCCGGTCTCCGAGCGCGACCCGCTCTATCCGCTCTACATGGCGGCGGACGAGCTCTCGAAGAACAACGTGGAGAAGGCGACCTCGCTGCTGATGAAGAACCTCACCGCCTTCGAGCGCGACGCAATCAGGCTGCCGCCGGACTTCGTGGCGTGGGCGGTGGACCAGATGCGCCTCGCGCGCGGCAACAACGACGAGCTGCTCGTCAAGGCGCGCGCGCTCGCCTCGCGCCTGCTGGAGGACGAGTCGAGGCTGCCGGCCGAGCTCGCCGCGTCGCTTCTCCTGACCCGCGCCGAGTGCTACCGCGACCAGCAGAACTTCGAGGTCGCCAAGCTCGAGTACCAGACGATCCGCAACAACCCGGCCTACGCCAAGACCAAGGCGGCGCGCAAGGCGATGTTCCGCTCGATCGACCTGATGATCGACACCGGCAACGCCTCCGGCGTGGAGTCGACCCTCGAATACTGGCTCTCGCAGCCCGACGCGGAGATCCAGGCGCAGGCCCACTACTTCCTCGCGCGCATCGCCTTCGACCGCAAGGACTACGAGGAGTGCCGCAAGCAGCTCAAGGAGGTGTTCTCGATCGACTACACCCACACCGACGGCCGCTTCCTGGAGGGCCGCTGGAAGCTCGCGACCGGCAACGAGGTGGACGACACCGACGTGCTCATCGGCAGCCTCTCCGACCGCACGATGATCCGCCCCGGCCAGCAGCTGGCGATCACGGTGCAGGACCGCAACCTCTCCGTCGCCGGCGGCGGCGCGTCGATCCCGGTGGTGATCACCACCAAGCCGGGCGGCGACCGCGAGAAGATCTACCTCTACCCGACCCCGCGCGACCCGACGCTCTTCCGCGGCGTCATCGACGTGAAGCTCGGCGAGGCAGTGGTATCCAACCTGACGCTCGAGGTGATCGGCGACGACACGGCGACGTACACGATCGAGCCGGAGTACCTGAAGGCTCGCGGTCTGCCGGTCACCGAGTCGAAGGTGCTCAGGGTGGTGGACGACGCGCGGCTCGCGATCGGCGCGGGTTCGCCGCGCGACGAGGAGGGCGAGACCGAGAAGGCGCTCGAGCGGATGGTCGACTCCGGCGTCGAGTCGCGCGAGCTCGCGCGTTCGCTCCGTCCCGGCAACCCGCTCTACATCGCGGTGATGGACAAGGATCGCTCGCGCAAGGGCGAGGGCGAGGTGACGGTGTCGCTCTCGACGACCTCCGGCGACCGGCTCGACGCGGTCAGGCTCAAGGAGGTGCGCCCCTACAGCGGCATCTTCCGCGGCGTGGTGCCGACCTCGCTGCCGCCGCCGCGCGCGCACGCCTCCGACACCGCGATCGGCTACAACCCCGGCGACCTCATCAGCACCCGCCGCGACGGCGGCTGGAAGTCGCTCGCCGACGGCAAGCCCGGCAAGTGGGTCGAGGTGGACACGATGGCGTCCCACGAGTTCTCGAACATTGTCTTCAGAACCGCGAACCCTGAGGCGCTGCGGGCGGTGAGCCTCTCCGGGCGGCTCTCGGGCGGCGAAATCGCGCTCGGCTCGTTCCCGGCGCCGTCCGCCAAGGGCCGCGCCGGCATGCGCCGCTGGGTGGACTGGCGCAACGGCCTGCGCACGGAGCAGGCGATCCGCGACTTCTTCCGCTCGCCGCAGGCGCCGAAGCCGGTGGCGGTGACTAACGTGATGGTCAGCGCGACTGAGCGCAACCGGGCTCCTTGCGTGGCTTGCGTCAGCGGCGGGTTCAGGGCGCCGGACGACGTCAGCGTGCTGAGGTTCCGGATCGTCCCGCGCGCCACCGGCGGCGACACCTTCCGCCGGCTGTGGCTCTCGGTCATGGTCGACGGGCGCGAGGTCTACTCCGGCTACGGCGCCACCATCGCCAACCGCATCGTCACCTGCGAGATCACGCCCAAGTGCCACCTCCTCGAGGTCTTCAGCGTGCAGTACGGCGCCGCGGATGCGTGGGAGCTCTGCTGGGAGCCGGCCTACGGCGAGACGCAGCCGGTGCCGGCGGCCTGGTTCGACGACACCGCCAACCCCGAGCTCGAGGAGTTCCTCGCCGACAAGGTGAGCATCGTGCGCGTGCCCGAGGGCTTCTCGGCCACGTTCCGCGAGCCGATCCGCCTCAGGTCCTTCCGGCTCAGCGTGGTCGACCGCGTCGGACCCGACGCGAGCCTCGACAAGATCACCGCGACCGACTGGTCCGGCAACGAGATCCTGCCGGTCGAGAGCGACTTCTCCGAGGTGCAGCGCAACGACCGGCTCGAGGTCGCGCCCGGCGACCGCATCTCCGCCACCTACGTGGACGAGACGACGTCCTCCGGCCTCAAGCGCGTCCTCACCAAGACGGTGAGCTCGTCCTTCAACAACGCGTCGGTGGGCTTCTACTTCGAGGAGGTCCACGTGACCAGCTACGGCAGCCAGAGCCACCTGAACACCGCCTACCGGTTCGTCCCCGGCGACACGCTGCTGGTGGCGGTATTCGACCCTGACCAGGACCTCACCGACGAGGCCGACAAAGTCACTGTGAAGATCGTCTCCGACTCCGGCACCGAGCGCGAGATCACGCTCGCCGAGCAGAACAAGTCGTACGGCGGCATTCCGTGGCATTCGCCCGACGACGTGTCGGGCGTCCACAGCGGATTCTTCCTGGGGCTCCTCAAGACGGCTCCGGCGGGGAACACCAACGCGGCGGCGCGGGCGGCCTTCCCGGTGACGGCCGACGACGCGCTCACGGCGTCCTACGACGACCGCGAGAACACCACCCCCGGCATTCCGTTCGTGCGCACCGCCAAGGTGGTCTCAGCGCGCGAGGAGCCGCCGGTGCTGACGCTCTACCAGACCGCGGCGAAGCGCGTCGTCGACACCTCGCACGGCGCGGAGATCCGCCTCGCGGCGCTCCGCCGCCGCGCCGGCAACGACAAGGTGACCACGCTCTACCGCGACGTCTACAGCGCGACTCCGATGCCGCAGGAGGTGTGCGACTCCACCAACCTGATTCCGGTGAACGCGGCGGCCCCGCTGCCGATCCGCGTGGTCGAGCCCTCGCGCGCCCGCCACCGCGATTCCTACCTGGTGCTGAGCGCCGTCGCCGACAGCGAGCTCAAGCGCGCCGAGGCGGACGGCGACGACCCGCAGGTCAAGAAGATGCACCTCGGCCTCGGCGCCGGCTTCGACATGCCGGGCTTCCCGGTCAACATCGCCCGCGGCGGACAGTCGTTCGACGAGGCGCGCAAGGCGGGCAGCTTCAACGGCTCGATGCGCTTCGCGGTCGGCGGCATCGACTTGAAGGGCGACCAGGAATACCGTGCCGGCCACGACGGCGAAGACGGCCCGATCGTGCTGCCGGTCAACGGCTCCGACACGGTGACGATCACGGTGACCGACTCGAAGGGCGTCGAGCTCGCGAAGCGCCGGCTGGAGCTCGTCTCCGACGCCGCGTTCTCGCTCGTCGACTCCTCGTGGTCGGCCGAGCGCACCGCCGCGCACGTCGGCGAGAAGTTCTACCTGCGCATCGACGACGCCGACCGCGACGTCAGCGAGGAGCCCGACAACGTGGAGGTGGACGTCGCCACCACCGGCGGCACCGTCCGCAAGGTGGTGCTCACCGAGACCCTGCCGCACTCGGGCGTCTTCACCGGCACGGTGCGGCCTACGATCTTCGTGCCCGGCGAGACGATCCCCGAGGTGACGACGGGCGCGGAGGCGTCGGTGGAGATGCTCCTTTCCGACGACCGCATCCCGGTGAAGTTCGGCGAGAAGCTGACGATGACCTACCGCGACGAGCGGGTGCTGCCCGGCACCGACCCGCGCACGCTCGCGGTGACGGGCACGGTCTACAAGGGCGCGGACGGCTCGATCCGCCTCTTCTCCAAGCGCTTCCGCGACGTCGACTCCGCGGTGCTGGTGCAGTTCCGGCTCGCCGAGTGCCTCTTCGAGCAGGCCAAGGACTACCGCAAGCTGCGCCAGAACGAGAAGAGCTCCGAGGCGATCGCCAAGGGCCGCGCGATCCTCGAGGAGGCGCTGAAGAACAACCCCGAGAGCGCCCACGTGGCGCAGGGCGAGTTCCTGCTCGCCAACCTCTACCAGGAGCTGGCGGCCGAGGAGGAGGTGCAGGCGAAGAGCCTGCGCAAGGAAGGGGAGACGGAGGCGGCCGAGGAGGCCGAGAAGAAGTCGCGTCTCCTCTACGCCGAGGCGCTGGCGCGCTTCTCGTCCATCCTTGCGGTCTGGCCCGAGGGCGACTACGCGCCGCGCGCGCAGTACCACAAGGCCTACTGCCTGGAGATGCTCAAGGAGTACAAGCTCGCCGGCGAGGAGTACGTGAAGATGACCTACATGTACCCGGAGTCGGACCTCGTGGGCGACGCCACCATCCGCCTCGCCACCTACTACTACAAGGAGGAGAAGAAGTACGAGACCGCCGCGCGCATCTACGGCAGCTTCGCGCGCCGCTTCCCGAACCACGACAAGGCGGCCCGTGCGCTCTTCATGTGCGGCAGCTGCTACATCAAGGAGGGTGAGGCGATCGTCAAGCGGGCCGAGGCGGCGGCGATGAAGGAGGCCGAGAAGCGGGGTTCCGCCTTCACCGGGCTCCACGGCGTGCCGCTCGCCGCGGCGGAGTGCTTCACCCACGCCGTCAACTCGTTCGTGGACATGACCGAGAAGTACGCCGCCACCACCACCCCCGAGCTGCGCGCCCAGGGCCTCTACTGGGCCGGCGACGCATCGCTCCGCAAGGACGACGCCAAGGCCGCCTACATCTTCCTCAAGCGCACGGTGCTTGAGTACCCGGAGACCGAATGGGCCCGCCGTGCCCGCGGCCTCATGCTCCAGAACGGCAAGGCTTTCAAGGACCTCGACTGATGAAGCGCTTCAGCATGAGACCTGCGGCCGTCTTCGCCGCGTTCGCGCTCGCCGCCGCGGCGGCGGCGCCCGCCTTCGGCTGGGAATGGGAGTGGAACTGGCGGATGCCGGGCGACATCTACAAGGGGCTCGAGTTCGAGTCCCGCAACGCCGTCGACCGCGCCTACAAGGCGACCTCGGCCGCCATGGACGCCGCCCGCGCCGGCGCGCGGCCGACCGACCTGGTGCCGCGCTTCCGCGCCGCCGCCGCCGAGTGGCGCAAGGTGGAGATCCAGGCCGAGAGCGACAACACCAGCGACGCGCTCCTCGCCTACGCCGGGTTCATGCAGGGCTACACCCGCATGAAGGCGCACGACGTCAACGAGGCGGTCAAGTTCTACGGCCAGGTGGTCGACCTCTACGACGACGAGCGCTGGATCGCCTTCCCGGCCCGCTACTTCATCGGGCGCACCAAGATCGACATGGGCGACACCCGCGCCGGCTGGCCGCTCATCGAGGAGCTCGTCGACGACGAGGCCGACGCCAAGCACCCGCTCATGGGCAACGTCCTTAAGGAAGTCGGCTGGCGGTGGTGGGACTCAGGCCGCGAGGCCGAGGCGCAGGAGCTCTGGGAGCGCGGGGCGAAGCCGTGGTTCGCGGAGTCCAACCGCAGCGCCTGGGACAGCTGCCGCTACGGCCTGCTCCTCGCCTGCACGGTGCGCGGCGACTTCGGTGCGCTCGAGGAGTTCATCTTCGCCGGCGTCAAGGAGGACGACGCCAAGCGCCGCGCCGACATCGTGGTCGACAACCGCAACTGGGTGCTCGGCCAGCTCAACAACGGCGGCTCGGGCGTCTGCAGCTACTACGCGCGCAAGTTCCCCAAGGAGGCGGAGCGCAAGGCGAAGCTCGCCGACTTCCGCCGCCGCTACATCAAGTGGTACCTCGAGAAGCGCCCGCTCTTCGTCTCCGCCGGCCGCGAGTTCGAGTTCGACGTCTCGGCGATCAGGCTCGGCTACGGCGTCGACAGCCGCGAGGAGACGAACGCGAAGATCCTCAAGCTCGTCGCCGGCCTCCAGCAGGTCAAGGACCCGAAGCAGCGCGACGCCAGGGTGCGCACGATCGTTGGGCTCTACTACGACCTCGGCGACTACTCCGCCGCGCTCATCCTGGCGGACAAGATATCCGAGCCGCTGGCCGCCTCGTGGCTCCGGTACGAGATCTGCCGCACCGCCTCCGACCGCGGCAAGCCGATGTGGAAGGAGTGCCTCGCCCACCTCGACGAGTACATCAAGCGCAAGCCCGACGCCGGCCAGCTCCTGAACGCGAAGTACATCATCGTCTGGATCTGCCGCGAGCGCACCGGCGACCTCGAGCGCGCGCTGAAGACCTGCCTTGACATCAGCGACCCCCCGAGGTCGCTCTGGGAGCTCACCTGGACCTACCGCAAGCTCGGCGACAAGAAGAAGGCCGAGAACTGCCTCGTCGAGATTTCGTCGATGTTCGCCAACGACGCGCCGCGCGCGGTGCTGACCCTGGCGCAGCTCTGCGAGCAGGACGGCGACAAGAAGAAGGCGATCGCGCTTTACCGGCGGCTCCTGTCGCAGCCGGAGTGGAAGAAGACCGGCGAGTCCTCCCAGGCCCACCAGGCGCTCGAGCGCCTCGGCGAGCGCACGGGCGGCGCGATGGTCAACGAGGTGCACTGACGGGGGCGCCGAAACCGACAACGTTCAACCAAGGAGAGAGAGCAAATGAAGAAAGTTCTGATGATCGCCATGGCAGCCGCGTGCGCCGCGGCGTTCGCCCAGGAGGCCAAGAAGGACGCGAAGCCGGTCGACCCGGCCAAGGCGGCCGCGCAGGCCGAGAAGCGCGCCGAGCGCATGGTGAAGACCGCGGTCGGCCTCATCGCCGACAAGGAGGAGGACCGCGGCGTCGGCATGCTCGAGGCCGTCGCGAGGATGTACCCAGACTCGCAGGCGAAGTACGCCGCCGCGCTCGAGCTCGGCCGCCACTTCACCGGCAAGCGCGACTTCGAGCGCGCGCTCATCGAGCTGAAGAAGGCGTTCTCGGCCACCAACGACGAGACCCGGGCGGAGTCGCTGCTCCTCCAGGGCGAGCTCTACGTCGCCAAGAACCAGCCCGGCGAGGCCGCGATGGTGTTCCGCCGCATCACCCAGGACTTCCCGACCAGCGACTTCGCCAACGACGCCTTCTTCAAGATCGGCCAGATCCACTTCGCGGCCGGCCGCTGGGCGCGCGCGTCCGAGGCGTTCGAGATGGTCGGCACCGCCGTCCCCGCCTCCGCCGACACCAACTCCGCCGTGCTCGTCGAGTCCGGCCAGCGCATCTACGTGCACGTCACCGACAAGGACCTCGCCGTCCTCGCGGCGATGGGCGAGAAGTCCAAGGTCAAGCTCCTCGGCTCCGACGGCGACGAGGAAGTGGTCGAGCTCGCCGCGTTCGGCAAGGGCGACGGCGATTTCATCGCCTCCTGCAAGACCACCGTCGCGCCCTCCGCGAAGGGCGACGGCGTCCTCACCGTGCGCGGCAAGGACGACGTCAAGGTCGTCTACGTCGACGCCAACACCCAGTCCGGCGAGGTCAACCTGAACCGCATCGCCAGCGCCTCCACCGTCTCCTCGGCGACGCTCACCTTCCTCGACGGCGCGATGCGCCAGAAGGTGAAGGGCGTGTTCGTCGACCAGCCCGCGTTCGTGCGCCTCCGCGACCTCGACCTGGACGCGACCGACGGCAAGGACAAGGCGAAGGTTGTGGTGAAGTCCATGTACCGCGAGCGCCCGGAGCCCGCGCCGGGCGAGCTCGTCGCCCCGCCGCCGCCGCCGGACGCGCCGTGGCTCGTGCGCAGCGAGGTGGAGATCGACCTCGAGGAGGTCGAGCCGCGCGCCGGCATCTTCGCCGGCCGCATCGTGACACGCCTCATCCCCGCCGACACCAACAAGATCGTCCAGCTTCCGCCCGGCGAGATCTACGCCAACGCCGAGGACAAGCTCGTCGCCGAGTACACCGACCAGCGCCACCTCGCCGGCGTCAAGCCGGTCCAGCGCACCGCCGAGGCCGTGGTGCTCGTCGGCGGCTCCACCGAGCCGCAGTCGATCGTCGCCCACGCCAGCGAGGCGACGGTCCAGGCCAAGAAGCTCCTCCTCGAGGCGCAGCTGCTCCAGAAGTGGGGCGCCATCTTCAAGGAGGTCGGCCTCATGGACAGCGCCTCCGAGAAGTCCGCCGAGGGCCTCAAGCGCATCTCCGAGGTCTTCGACCTCGCCTCGCGCAACACCCTCGAGCGCAGCGTCATCGAAAGCGCCTACGAGACCAGGTGGAACCTCTTCCTCGTCAGGAACGACCTCAAGAACGCCGTCGACACCTGCAACGCGCTCGTCAAGCGCTTCCCCGACACCCCGCTCGCCGACCGCGCCTTCATGCAGATCGCCATGGCCCGCCGCGAGGAGAAGGCGCCCGGCGCCGAGGACGCCGCCATCGCCATCTTCAACGCCATCCTCGGCCTGCCGGTCTCCCAGCTCAAGGCCGAGGCGCTCTACCGCATCGGCGAGACGCTCGAGACCAAGGCCCGCAAGGCCGCGGCGAGTTCCAGGAACCGCCACGCCAAGCCGGACTTCTCCGCGGCGATCACCGCCTACAGCCGCTGCGCCGAGGGGTATCCGTCCAGCGCCTTCGCCGGCGAGTCCTACAAGCGCATGGTCGACTACTACGTCTCCATCAAGTCCTTCTCCAAGGCCACCGAGATCATCAACCGCGTGCTCGAGGACTACCCCGATGCGCCGTGGCTCGACGAGATGCTGCTGAAGTGGGGCGTCATCCTCCACCGCCAGGGCGACCGCGAGGGCGCCGTCGCCAAGTTCCGCCAGATCCTCGAGGAGTATCCCGGCGGCAAGGCGGCCAAGCAGGCAACGAGCTTCCTCAAGCGCCTCGAGGAGGACGAGTGATGAAGCGCGCCGCCCGCACCGCCTCGCTTGAGGCCTATTCCGCCGAGTACCTCAGGTACCTCGGCGTCGCCAAGACCGCCCGCCGCAGCTACGCCGAGAGCGTGCGCATCCTCGAGGCCGCCGGTTTCCGCGAGCTCGGCTCCTTCCGGACCCTCAAGCCCGGCGCCCGCGTCTGGCGCGGCTGCGAGGACCGCACCGTGATGGCCGCGGTCATCGGCCGCCGGAGCGTCGCCGAGGCCGGCATCAAGGTGGTCGGCGGCCACACCGACGCGCCGCGGCTCGACCTCAAGCCGCGCCCGGTCTACGAGAAGGGCGGCGCCGTCTACTTCGACTGCCACATCTACGGCGGCATCAAGAAGTACCAGTGGCTCACCCTGCCGCTCGCGCTCTACGGCACCGTCGTCCGCAAGAACGGCTCCAGGGTCGAGATCGCCGTCGGCGACGGCCGCAACGACCCCGTCTTCATGATCACCGACATCCTGCCCCACCTCGGCAAGGACCAGGCCAAGAAGACCCGCGACGAGTTCTTCGCCGCCGAGGACCTCGACCCCGTCTGCTGGTCCACGCCGGGGAAGAAGAAGGGCAAGGACGGCGCCGACGGCGCCCCAAACGCCGACCGCTCCGGGTTCGTCGCCTACCTGAAGAGGAAGTACCGCATCGACGAGGAGGACCTCCTCAGCGCCGAGCTCGAGATCGTGCCCGCCGGAATGCCGCGCGAGGTCGGCTTCGACCGCGCGCTCATCGCCGGCTACGGCCACGACGACCGCGTCTGCTCCTTCGCCGCGCTGAAGGCGCTCGTCGACGCGTCGAAGTCCGTCCCCGAGGTCACCGCCTCGATCCTGATGTGCGACAAGGAGGAGATCGGCTCGGTCGGCTCCACCGGCATGCAGAGCTCGTTCTTCGAGAACACCGTCGCCGAGCTCGTGGAGCGCCAGGAGAAGTCGCCGCGCGACATCATGGTGCGGCGCGCGCTCGAGCGCTCGACGATGCTCTCGGCGGACGTCACCGCGGCGGCCGACCCGCATTTCCCGGACGTCGACTCGACCGGCAACGAGGCGCGCCTCCACCGCGGCGTCGCGGCCTCGAAGTACACCGGCGGCACCTCCAAGGGCGGCGCGAGCGACTGCGGGCCGGAGTTCATCGCCGAGATCCGCCGGATAATGGCGGAGGAGGGGGTGGCCTGGCAGATGGCGGAGCTCGGCAAGATGGAGAAGGGCGGCGGCGGCACGATATCGCAGTACATGGCCCGCTTCGGGATGAAGGTGCTGGACATGGGCACGCCGATGTGGAACATGCACGCGCCGTGGGAGATCGTCTCCAAGTTCGACGCCTGGTCCACCTACCGCGCCTACTCCGCCTACCTCCGCGCCAAGTAGCCCCGCGGCAGTTCCCGCGGCAGAATAAGGTGAGAAGATGAAAGAACAGGAACGCGAGGAACTGCACAGAACAATCTGGTCGATAGCCAACGATCTTCGCGGCGCCGTCGACGGATGGGACTTCAAGCAGTATGTCCTCGGCATGCTGTTCTACCGCTACATCTCCGAGAACCTGGCGTCATACGTCAACCGCGGTGAGCGCGACGCGGGCGACAAGTCGTTCGACTACGCTTCCCTTTCCGACGCGGAGGCGGAGAGCGCACGCGCCGACCTCGTAAGCGTCAAGGGCTTCTTCATTCTTCCGAGCCAGCTCTTCGCGAATGTGCGCGAGCGCGCGTCGTCCGACGAGAACCTGAACGAGACGTTGAGCGCCGTGTTCCGCTCCATCGAGGACAGCGCGCGCGGAACCGAGAGCGAAAGCGACTTCGCCGGGCTTTTCGACGACCTCGACGTGAACTCGAAGAAACTCGGTGCCACCGTCGAACAGCGCAACGACCGCCTTGTGAAGCTCATGAACGGCGTCGGCGAGATGAAACTCGGCGACTACAAGGACAACACGATCGACGCGTTCGGCGACGCCTACGAGTTTCTGATGGGCATGTATGCCTCGAACGCCGGCAAGTCCGGCGGCGAGTTCTTCACGCCCCAGGAGGTGAGCGAGCTTTTGACGCGCCTCGCGGTCGGCAAGAAGAAGGAGGTCAACAAGGTCTATGACCCCGCCTGCGGCTCTGGTTCGCTGCTCCTCAAGGCGGCGAAGGTGCTCGGCAAGGAGCATGTGCGGCTCGGATTCTTCGGGCAGGAGATCAACATCACGACCTATAACCTCTGCCGCATCAACATGTTCCTGCACGACATCGACTATGACAAGTTCGACATCGCGCTCGGGGACACGCTGACCGCGCCGCAGCACTGGGACGACCAGCCGTTCGAGGTGATCGTCTCCAATCCGCCTTACTCGATCCATTGGGAGGGCGACGCGGACGCGACGCTCATCAACGACCCGCGCTTCTCGCCCGCCGGCGTCCTCGCGCCAAAGTCGAAGGCCGACCTCGCGTTCATCATGCACTCGCTCGCGTTTCTCGCGACGAACGGCACGGCGGCGATCGTATGCTTCCCCGGCATCATGTACCGCGGCGGCGCGGAGCGGAAGATTCGCCAGTATCTTGTCGACAACAACTTCGTGGACGCGGTGATACAGCTTCCCGACAACCTCTTCTTCGGCACCTCCATCGCGACGTGCATCATGGTGATGAAGAAGGGCAAGCGCGACAACTCGGTGCTGTTCGTGGACGCGAGCGAGGAGTGCGTGAAGGTGACGAACAACAACAAGCTGACCGAGGACAACATAAAGAGCATTCTCGCGCTCGTCGCGGAGCGGAAGGAGAAGGTCGAGCACAAGTCGCGGCTCGTGCACCGCGACGAAATTGCCGAGAACGACTTCAACCTCTCGGTCTCGACATACGTCGAGCAGAAGGACACCCGCGAGAAGATCGACATCGTGAAGCTCGAGGCAGAACTTAAGGAGATAGTCGCAAAAGAGGCGAAGCTCAGGGCGGCCATCGACGAGATCGTGGCCGAGCTAAGCGGCAGCGCTGGGCTTGCGCCAGCCCAACAGAACAGGGGGGCGAGGTAGTGGTGGCGTTTGGTTCTGTTGGCGCGGCGTCAGCCGAGCCCAAGAACAAGATGCTTCAGCGCTGCTGGGGCTGGGACTACAGGGCCGCGTGCATCTACTCGATAACAATTGCCATCGCCGACCGCCCATCGATGGCTCTTGGGCGGCTTGTCGTCGACAATGACGGCGGCGGCGACCCTGCGAAGGTGGTGGCCCATGTCGAGCTGACGGCGGCGGGGCGGGCGGTCGAGGCCGAGTGGCGGCGCATGGGCGAGTTTACACCCGCGATAAGGCCGCTCGAGATTCAGATAATGCCCGACCACATTCATTTCATCTTGCGGGTGACTGAGCGGCTTGCACGCCCGCTCGGCCAGATAATTGCCGGCTTCAAGACGGGCAGCTCGAAGGCGGCGACCGGCAAGCCTGGCTTCTGGAGCGAGGGGTTTCAAGATACAATACTCTTTCGCGAGGGCCAGCTCGAGAACATGTTCAACTATGTGCGCGACAACCCGCGGCGGCTGGCGGTGAAGCGGCTCTACCGCGAGTTCTTCACGGTCAGGCGAGACTTGGCGGTGAGGCTCACGCCAAACCAACAGAACAACAGCGACAGTTCTGTTGACTTGGCGTTAGCCAAGCCGATGACGCTTCATTTTCAGGCGATTGGCAACGAGGCGCTTTTGAAGGTCCCGGCGATATTTCAGGTGCAGTGCTCGCGCTCTTACCTCGCCTACAAGCGCGTGGCAAAGCCAGGCGGGGGCCGCAAGATCGCGCGCGATGATTGCGGGCGGCCGATAATCGAAACTGAGACGGGCGAGTTTCGCGAGAAGCTCGAGGTTCTGCTTGCGATGGCGGCGAAGGGCGCGGTCTTGATATCGCCCTGTATCTCGGACGGCGAGCGAGAGATCGCCCGCCGCGCGATGGAGGCGGGCGCGAGGCTGATAACGCTCTCGAACAAGGGATTTTCAAAGCTCTTCAAGCCGGGCGGCAAGGCGTTTGAGAGCGCGAGCGAAGGGCGGCTCTTGATGCTCGCACCCGCCGCCTGGCCCTACCAGCCCGGCGAGAAGAAGATGACGCGCTTCGACGCCTGTGCGCTAAACCGCATAGCCCAGCTTATCGCGGGCGAGGGCGCGGCAGAGATAAACTACCACGGCATGAAGCCGGGCAATGTAGATGGGCTGGTGGCGGAGGCTTGCCGAGCGGACGCTCGGCCAACTGCACAGGAGGGCGCGCGATGAGCAGATTGAGCAGAGCCGCCGCTGGCGGCGAGTTGAGAGTTGATGATGGTTGCGTTGGCGCGGCGTTAGCCGGGCCACGCCGTTGGCTCGGCTCGGCTGTTGAGTGGAAGAAGCTGGGAGAGGTGGCAAAAATTTGCCGAGGAGTTCGCGTTGTCAAGAAAGAATTGACGGATGATGGCAAATATGCTGTTTATCAAAACAGCTTAAAGCCGCTTGGTTATTACGGCGAAGCCAATGTAAATGGCGGTACTGCTTTTGTAATAGGCGCTGGCGCGGCAGGAGAGGTTGGCTATAGCGAACAAGATTTTTGGGCGGCGGATGATTGCTACTATATTGACGGAGGAGAGCGGTTGATTGGGCGCTATGTTTACTATTGCCTGACCTCGCGGCAAGATTGGCTGTTGGGCAAGGTCAGAAAAGCCAGTATACCCAGGTTGTCTAGAGATTTTATTGCCGCACTTGAAATCCCCCTCCCGCCTCTTCCCGTACAGCGCGAAATTGTCCAGATACTGGACAATTTCGCAAACTTGACAGCGGAGCTGACAGCGGAGCTGGCGAAGCGAAAGAAGCAATATGAGCATTATCGAGATATGTTGCTGAATTTCGAGGGGGGGGGCAGATATGATAAGTTTGGAGTTGAGAGTGGTGAGTTTAGAGTTGAATGGAAGCGGCTGGGGGAGATTTGCGATATGGTAACAGACTATACAGCAGCAGGGTCGTTTGCTGACATTGCTCGGAATGTCGAGTATAAAAGGGAAGTTGATTTTGCACAACTAGTTAGAACTACTGACATTAAGAGCCGCTTTACGAAGGAGGCACAAATCTTTATTTCAGAATCGGCTTATAAGTATTTATGGCGGGTACATTTGGATCAAGCATCGATAGTTCTGCCAAACATTGGGAATTGTGGCGAAGTTTATTTCATAACACCAGACATCTTACCATACAAGAAAAGTGCTTTGGCGCCCAATGCATTGTTGATTAGAAGTTCAAATATTGATCTCAAATTTCTTTATTATTGGTTTACAGGAGATGATTTCCAGAAACGATTGAAGAAAATTGTTTCGCCAGTAGGGCAAGGAAAGTTCAACAAGACTGAACTAAAACAATTATTAATTCCCCTTCCTCCTCTCGCCGAGCAGGAGCGCATAGTTGCCATACTTGACCGCTTTGACGCTCTTTGCAACTCGCTGACCGAGGGGCTGCCGGCTGAGATCGCGCTGAGGAAGAAGCAATACGAGTATTACCGCGACAAGCTGTTGAGCTTCAAGGAGGTCGGTTGATGAGCGACCTCTCCCTTATCGCCGAGACCGACAAATACACCGTTGTCGGCAGTTACGAGCCGGTGAAGCAGAATTCGCTTCTCTACGAGAGCGAGGCCGCTTTGGAGCGGCGCTTCATCGCGCTTCTCAGCGAGCAGGGCTACGAATACCTCGACTTCCACACCGAGGCCGAGTTGATTGCCAACCTTCGCCGGCGGCTCGAGGCCTTGAACCGCGTCACCTTCACCGACGGCGAGTGGGAGCGCTTCTTCAAGACCAAGATCGCCGACGAGCGCGAGCAGGCCCTCGAGAAGACGCGCAAGATACAGGAAGATTACATCCAGATACTCGAGCGCGACGACGGCACGACCAAGAACATAAGGCTCATCGACAAGCAGAACATCCACAACAACTCGCTTCAGGTGATCAACCAGTATGAGGCGGCTTACGCCGCCCCAACGGGGCAGGGCGGTTCAGTTGGTTGCGGCGTGAGCCGCAACTGCCGCTACGATGTCACGGTTCTGGTCAACGGGCTGCCGCTCGTCCACATCGAGCTCAAGCGGCGCGGCGTCGCGATACGCGAGGCGTTCAACCAGATACGCCGCTACGGGCGCGACTCTTTCTGGGGCGGCTCGGGGCTCTTCAACTACGTGCAGCTCTTCGTCATCTCGAACGGCACCCACACCAAGTACTACTCGAACACGACGCGGCTGAGGCATTTGATTGAATTCAATCGCGCGGCCAGAAGCCGCACAGGCCTCATGGGACGAAAGTTCACCTCCAACTCGTTCGAGTTTACGAGTTGGTGGGCCGACGCCGAGAACCGCCCGATCGTCGACCTCGTCGACTTTGCCAAGACCTTCTTCTCGAAGCACGTCCTCCTGAACATCCTGACGCGCTACTGCGTCTTTGACACGAACGAGACGCTGCTGGCGATGCGTCCATACCAGATCGCCGCAACCGAGCGCATTATCTCCCGTCTTCTCGTCGCGAAGAACTACGGCTGGGAGGGGTCGCCGCGCGGCGGCGGGTATGTCTGGCACACGACTGGCAGCGGCAAGACGCTTACCTCGTTCAAGACCGCGATCCTCGCTTCGAAGATGGATGGGGTGGACAAGGTTCTGTTCGTCGTCGACAGGAGCGATCTCGACTACCAGACAATCAAGGAATACGACCGGTTCCAGAAGGGCGCGGCGAACTCGAACACCTCGACGAAGGTGCTGGAGCGGCAGCTTGGCGACCCGAACGCGAAGATCATCATCACGACGATCCAGAAGCTCGGCGTGTTTGTGACACGGACGGCGGAACACCCCGTGTTCAAGTCGCGCGTCGTTTTGATTTTCGACGAGTGCCACCGGAGCCAGTTCGGGGAGCTCCACCGCAAGATCACGAAGGCCTTCCGTCGCTACCACATCTTTGGCTTCACCGGAACGCCCATCTTCGCGGCGAATGCGGCGGGCGGCGACACCACGCCGGGCACCTTCGGAGAGCAGCTGCACGCCTACACGATAGTCGACGCGATACGCGACGGGAATGTCCTGCCGTTCAGGATATCGACCGTCAACACGGTGAAGATGAAAGATGGCGCGAGCGACAAGAAGGTCGCGGCGATCGACACCGAAGAGGCTATGATGGATCCGCGGCGCATCGCGGCGGTCGTAAAGTACATCATCGACAACTTCGACCAGAAGACCTATCGGCGGTTCAACTCGATACTTGCCGTCGCTTCGATACCGGCGGCGATGCGCTACTACGAGGAATTCAAGCGGCAGGGGGCGAACCAGGCGGCTGACGCCGCCAGAACAGGACAGTCGGGTGGTTCAGTTGGCGGCGGCGTAAGCCGCTGCCTCAAGGTCGCGACGATCTTCACCTACTGCGCTAACGAGGACGACGTGGAGGACGGCTATCTCGACGCGGGCGGCGATCCGTCGATGCTGCCACAGCAGAGCCGGGACTTCCTGGATGGCGCGATTGCCGACTACAACGAGATGTTCGGCACGAACTTCGACACGTCGGGCGAGCGGTTCCAGAACTACTACCGCGACCTTTCGCTGAAGGTCAAGACGCGGCAGGTCGATGTCTTGATCGTCGTCAACATGTTCCTGACCGGCTTCGACGCGACGACGCTCAACACGCTGTGGGTCGACAAGAACCTCAAGATGCATGGGCTCATCCAGGCGTTTTCGCGCACGAACCGCATCCTCGACACGGTGAAGCGGTTCGGCAACATCGTGTGCTTCCGCGATCTCCAGGAGGCGACGGACGAGGCGATTGCGCTATTCGGCGACAAGGGCGCGAAGGGGGTTGTCCTCATCCGCACCTTTGACGAGTACATGAACGGATACACCGACGACAAGGGCAGATATGTAAAGGGCTACAAGGACCTTGTCGCCGATCTCATCACGCTGTTTCCTCTTGGAGTGCCGATTGTCGGCGAAAAGGCGGAGAAGGAGTTTATCTCCCTTTGGGGATCGATCCTCAAGGTTCGCAACATCCTCTCTGCCTTCGACGAGTTCAATGGCCGCGACATCTTGCCGGTGCGCGACCAGCAGGACTACCAGAGCATCTACCTCGACATGTACGGCAAGTACAGGGCGCACGAGAAGGTCGAGAAGGAGTCGATAACGGACGACATCGTATTCGAGATGGAGCTTGTCCGCCAGGTCGACGTGAACATCGACTACATCCTGATGCTTGTCGAGAAGTACAGGCGTGAGAACGGCGAGAGCAAGGAGCTGAGGGGCGCCATCGACAAGGCGATTGGCAGCTCGCTTGAATTGAGGTCCAAGCGCGAGCTTATCGAGGCGTTTATCGCCCAGGTCAATGCCGACGGTGATATCGCAGAGCAGTGGATGGCGTTTGTCCGAGAGCGCAAGCGCCGCGATCTCGCCGAGCTTGTCGAGGCTGAGAACTTGAAGGGAGACGAGGCGGTGAAGTTCTTCGAGGGGGCATTGCGCGACGGGGTGCTGAAGACGACCGGAACCGACATTGACCGGATACTGCCTCCGCTTTCACGCTTCGGCACTGCGCGGCAGCAGACGAAGGATCGCGTCATCGCCGCGCTCCAGGTCTTGTTCGACCGCTACAAGGGCATTTCCGAGCCGCTTGGCTGAAAGAACAGAAGCTGTATAATGGCGCGGTGACAGCATCCACGCCGAGCCGCGCCACCACTGTTTTGGGTATAATACGCGCATTTTAGACAAAAAATCTATATGCGTATTAGATCCATAGTGCCGGCGGGAGTCTGCGTTGCGTTCGCGCTTGCGGGCTTCGCGGCGGCGGCTTCGTCCACGTTCAGCGTCCCGGCTCGGGCAACCAGTTCATCGTCTCGCGCTCGGGCGAGGGGACGAACGACGCCGAGACCGTGCGCTACCGTACCGTGTCGCTGAGCGCCTACGCCGGCCAGCACTACACCGCCAATTACGGCACGCTTGCGTTTGTGCCAGGCCAGACCACGACGAACATCTCAGTCACTGCGAGCTCACCGTCCAACAACGCCTACAAGTACCAGACCGGCGTCCACGCCCGCGGCAACGACCTCTACGTCTCCGTGGCGTTCAACGAGCCGGTCACCTGCTCCTCTGCGTCGCTCACGACTACTTGGGGCACGCTCAGCCACAACTCCGGCAGCGGCTCGAATGTCCTCACCTTCAAGGGCGTATTCGACGGCCGGGGCTACACCGTGAGCGGTATTCGCATCTACAAGGGCGGGTCTGGCACGGCCGACGGCAAGCAAGGTCTCTTCGGCAGGACTTCCGATGGAACCGTGAGGAACGTCACCATTGCCGATGCCCGCATCACTGGTTCCAGTAGCGTCGGCGGAATCGTCGGAGAAGCCTACGGTTCCGGCGAGGCGCAGGTCTTCGTCCCCGCGTCCGATGGCTCCTTCATCAGCGTTTCCATCGACACCGCCACCCCTGCGCGTTAGAGTCCCTGGGAGAGCTCGCGGATGCGGCGCGAGGTGCGGACGGCGCAGAACTGCTTGCCGCACATCGAGCAGTGGTCGTCGCCGTGCGCCTCGTCGGTGAACGCGCGCGTCTTCAGCCACCGCGCCTTCGCGCGCTCCGGGTCGAGGCAGAGCTCGAACTGGCGGTCCCAGTCGAACGCCGCGCGCGCGTCGGACATCGCGTCGTCGCGGTCGCGCGCGCCGGGCAGGCGGCGGGCGACGTCGCCCGCGTGCGCGGCGATCTTGTAGGCGATGCAGCCCTGGTGCACCTCATCGGCGTCGGGGAGGCCGAGGTGCTCGGCCGGCGTCACGTAGCAGAGGAGCGACGCGCCGTAGGTGGCCGCGGCTGTCGCGCCGATCGCCGAGACGATGTGGTCGTAGCCGGGCGCGATGTCGGTGACGACGGGGCCGAGGACGTAGAAGGGGGCTTTCCTGCAGACTTCCTGCTGGCGCTCCATGTTCATCCGGATCTGGTCGAAGGGGACGTGGCCCGGGCCCTCGACCATCGTCTGCACGCCGCGCGCGCGGCAGCGCTCGACGAGTTCGCCGAGGACGTCCAGCTCGCCGAACTGCGCGGCGTCGGAGGCGTCGGCGA
The DNA here is from genome assembly GCA_902764415.1 of uncultured bacterium. Classification (GTDB taxonomy): domain Bacteria; phylum Verrucomicrobiota; class Kiritimatiellia; order RFP12; family UBA1067; genus UBA1067. The sequence goes on from CACWVU010000018.1 coordinate 45,709, forward strand.
GGCAGCCGGGGCGCAGCCCGTCGCCGAGCGAGACGGTGACGTCGTGCTCCGCGAGGATGTCCATCACCTCGTCCCAGTTGGCGTAGAGCGGGTTCTCAGCCTTGTTCTCCATCATCCACTCGGCCATGATCGCGCCGCCGCGCGAGACGATGCCCATCTTGCGCTTCATCGCCGCGGGGATGTGCTTTAGGAGGAGCCCGGCGTGCAGGGTCATGAAGTCGACTCCCTGCTCGGCCTGGCGGCGGATGACGCCGATGAGGAACTTGGGGTCCATCTTCGGGATGTCGCCGAGGAGCGAGATGGTCTCGTAGATTGGCACGGTGCCGAGCGGCTTCGGCGAGGCGTCGAGCATGCCCTGGCGGATCGTCGCGATCTCGTCCTCGGACGACGCGACCGAGAGGTCCATCACGAAGTCCGCCCCGGCGTCGAGCGCCACCTTGAGCTTCTCGAGCTCGTCGCCCTTGCCGGAGTGGGTCACGCTGCGGCCGAGGTTGGCGTTGATCTTGGTGGTGAACATCCGCCCCACGCCGACCGGCGTGCAGTTGCGGTGAGCGGGGTTGAGCGGGATCACCGCCTCGCCGGACGCGACGGCGGCGCGCACCGTCTCGGCGTCGAGTCCCTCGTCCTTGGCGACGCGCTTCATCGCGTCCGTCACAATGCCCTTGCGGGCCGCTTCAAGCTGTGTCATTTTGTTTTCTCCTTCAACCTTTCAACTTTTCAACCTTTCAACTTTTCAACCTTTCAACTTTTCAACCTTTCAACTTTTCAACTATATCCTGTTGTCCCAGTTCTTGAAGACGACCTCCTGGCCGTTCGCCTTGATCGCTTCGTAGACTTCCTTCGGCGCGCGGCGGTCGGTGAGGGTGAACTGGGCGACGTCGGCGGCGTGCTCCTTTTCGAGCACGGCGTAGCCGCCCGGCGTCACGCGCGAGCCGGCGCTCATGTTGTCCGCCGCCACCTGGACGATGTAGTCGCGGAACTTCGGAGCCTCGCGGGTCGAGACGGTCATGCAGCACTGCGGGAAGCAGATGCGGAATGCGAGCATCATCAGGTCGACGTCGCGCTCCTCGACTTCGCACGGCGGCACGAACCCGCCCTCGACGCGGCAGAAGCGCGGGAAGGCGAACTGCACCTTCGACTCGTAGCACTCCTTCATCAGGTAGAGCGCGTGCGCCGCGAGGCTCGCCGCCTCCCTGCGCCACGGCGTAAGCCCGAGCAGGAAGGCGCAGCCTAGGATGCGGAAGCCGGCCCTGCCGGCGCGGAGCTGGGTCCAGAGCCGCCATTCGTAGTTGGACTTCGGCCCGGCCGGGTGGAAGTATTTGTAGCGTTCCTGGTCGTAGGTCTCCTGGAAGCAGGTGAGGGACTCGAAGCCGGCCTCGAACATCGCGCGGTAGCCTTCCTCGGTCTGGGGCGCGACTTCGAGCGAGAGGTTGGAGAACATCGGCTTGAGGAGCCGGGCGACGTCGCAGAAGTGCTCGACCGAGTTGACCTTCGGGTCTTCGCCGGCGACGATGAGGAGGTTGTCGATGCCGCTTGCGCGGATCGCCTCGGCCTCGACGCGGATCTCGTCCAGGGTCAGGTTGCGCCGCACCGTGCCGGTGTGCTCGCGGCGGAAGTCGCAGTAGCGGCAGTGGTTGACGCAGGTGTTGCCGATGTAGAGGGGGGCGTAGACGCTGACGGTCTTGCCGTAGTACTTGATCCGCGCGAGGCGGGCCTTTTTGCGCATCGCGTCCATGAAGGGGTACGCGGCGGGCGAGATGAGGTTGAGGAGGTCGAACCAGTCGTGGCGGTCCTTCGCGAGCGACGCCTCGACCATCTCCGGCGTCACCTTGGCGAAGTAGTCGTCGACCTGCTCGGCCGTGTATTTCAGCAGCGGGAACATCGGAGCGGCTACTTGAAGATGTCCATGGGGCTCGTCGCGCTCGCGGTGGCGCGGGAGGAGGGCGGACCGGCCTTGAGCGCAATCTCGGCGGCCTGGACGGCGAGGCCGAACGCCTTCGCCATCGCCACCGGGTCGTCCGCCGCGGCGACCGCGGTGTTGGCGAGGACGGCGTCGGCGCCGAGCTCGATCGCCTCGGCGGCGTGGGAGGGGAGGCCGATGCCGGCGTCGACGACGACGGGCACGTGGCTCTGCTCGACGATGATCTCGATCATGTCGCGGGTGCGGATGCCGCGGTTGGAGCCGATGGGGCTGCCGAGCGGCATAACCGCCGCGGCGCCGGCGTCCTCGCAGTGGCGCGCCAGGACGGGGTCGGCGTTGATGTAGGGGAGGACGACCATCCCGAGCTTCGCGCATTCCCTCACCGCCTCCAGCGTCTCGACCGGGTCGGGCAGCAGGTAGCGCGCGTCGGGGTGGACCTCGATCTTGATCCAGTTGTAGCCGGCGGCCTTGCCGAGCCTGGCGATGCGCACGGCCTCGGCGGCGTTGCGCGCGCCGGAGGTGTTGAGCATCACCTCGACCTTCGAGCGGTCGATGACGCCGAGGATGTCGTCGTGCGCGGCGTCGTCCTCGTGGACGCGCGTGAGCGCGGTGGTGACGAGCTCGGTGCCGCTCGCCGCGATGGCGGCCTTCAGGAGCTCGCCCGAGGCGAACTTGCCTGTTCCCAGAAAGAAGCGGCTCGAGAACTTCCTGCCGCCGATGACTAGTTCCTTCATTGTTCCTTCCTCCGCCGGCATTACCCGGATCAGGTTCGCGGGTCTTATCTCAGCCGGCGGCGCACCCTGCGCGCCAGCACCCCGTTGATGGGTGTGTATTATACCATATTTGTGGGGCGCGCTTCGCGCGAAGTGTCTCAGCAGCCAGCAGCCAGTGACCAACAACCAGTGAAGAGGAAATTCATGTCCGATTTGTGGGGCGCGCTTCGCGCGAAGTGTCTCAGCAGCCAGCAGCCAGCAGCCAGTGACCAACAACCAATGAAGAAGAGGAAATTCATGTCCGCTTCCCACTGGACGCTGATAGCTGGCTGCTGATCGCTGAAACACTTCCAGCGCATTGCGCTGGTCGCTGGTCGCCCACCCCCCCCCCCCCCCCCCCCCCCCCCTTGACAAAGTGAGAATGGGTGGACTGTATACTGGAGCGACCAAAAATGGCGAAAACTAAAGCGACGTCCAAGCGGACGCCGGCAAAGAAGACGTCTTCCAAAACCGCGAGCAAGGCGGCATCGGCGAAGAAGCAGGCCAAGGCGGGCGGCGGCAAGTCCGCGAAGCCCGCGGCCAAGTCCGCGGCGGAGAAACCAGCCGTCGCGAACAAGGCCCCGGCCGCGAAACCGGCGAAGCCCCTGAAACCGGCGAAACCGCCGCAGATCGACGACGACGGCGACGACCTTCCCCCCGCCGAGACCGAGGAAGAGGTGGTTGCGAGCGCGGCCGCGCTCGATGCGGACGAGATTGCGCGCGAGGTGGAGCGCGTCGAGGGCAGGGCGTCCGATGTGTCCGATTCCGAGGGCGAGGAGGACTACGTCCAGCCGACCGGCATCGTGGCTGAGGCGGTGCAGGCCGAGGCCGAGGAGGCAGAGAGCGAGACGGTGCTGCCGGCGATGGAGGGGATGTCGATCCTGCGCAAGACCGAGCTGAACGACGTGGTGCAGGACGTCAAGCGCCGCAGCGAGGCGAACGGCGGCTACATCACCTGGGAGGAGCTGAACCAGATTCTGCCGCAGAACATCGTCGACGCGATCCAGTCCGACAAGTACCTGTCCATCCTCGACGCGCTCGGGGTGCAGGTTCTCCGCGAGGACGACGTGAAGAAGTTCCTCGAGGCGCGCAACGCCAAGCAGAACGAGGGTCGGGTGCGCGGCGAGTCGGTGGAGGACCCGATCCGGATGTACCTCCACCAGATGGGGCAGGTGGAGCTGCTCTCGCGCGACGAGGAGATCGACATCTGCCAGACCATCGAGAAGGCGGAGGCGATGACGAAGGACGTCTTCAACCGGTTTCTCTTCGCGCCGCAGATGTACGCCCGGCTCCTCGACAAGCTCGAGGGCCAGTCGGAGCGCTTCGACCGCATAGTGACCGACAAGTTCGACGACAACCGCGACGGCTACATGCAGATCATCCCGCAGCTGCGGGCGGAGCTGAAGTCGGTGGACGCGAGGCTGCGCTCGGCGAGCGAGAAGTACATGGCCACTATCTCCTCGAAGGGCGCCACCAAGGCGGCGGTCCGCGGCGCCGAGAAGACGCTCCTGAACGCGCGCGCGGCGCTGCGCCAGTGCTTCGAGGACCTGAGCTTCAAGCAGAAGGTGCTCGAGACGCTCTGCGCCGACGCCGAGGAGCGGCTGTACCTGCCCTACCGCCGGCTGGTCGCCGAGCACGCCAAGCTCCTCACCATGCGCCCCTCCAAGAAGCGCACGCACGACCTGCAGGCGCTGAAGGAGAAGATGTCCCGCTACGAGGCCGCCTTCGGCATGCCCGGCGAGGAGTTCGTATCCACGTTCTCGGAGCTCCGCAAGGTGCTCAAGGCGGGCCAGAAGGCGCGCACGAAGATGGTGGAGGCGAACCTGAGGCTTGTCATCTCGATCGTCAAGAAGTACATGAACCGCGGCCTGAGCTTCCTGGACCTCATCCAGGAGGGCAACACCGGGCTCATGAAGGCGGTCGAGAAGTTCGAGTACAAGCGCGGCTACAAGTTCTCGACGTACGCCACCTGGTGGATCCGCCAGGCGGCGACGCGCGCCATCGCCGACCAGGCGCGCACCATCCGCATCCCGGTGCACATGATCGAGACGATCAACAAGCTCATGCGGGTGCAGAAGCGGCTGATCCAGAAGCTGGGGCGCGAGCCCACGGAGAAGGAGCTGGCCGCCGAGATGGAGATGTCGGTCGACCAGGTCAGGTCGGTCCGCCGCATGGCCCAGCAGCCGATTTCGCTGCAGTCGAAGGTCGGGGACAACGACGACGCCCACTACGGCGACTTCATCCCCGACCTCTCCAGCGAGAACCCCTTCGAGGTCACCGAGGGGCACCTCCTCAAGGAGCGGCTGAGGGACATCCTCAACACGCTCACCGACCGGGAGCGCCAGGTCGTGGACTTCCGCTTCGGCCTGACCGACGGCTACAGCCGCACGCTCGAGGAAGTGGGCAAGCTGTTCAACGTGACCCGCGAGCGCATCCGCCAGATCGAGGCGAAGGCGCTCAGGAAACTGCGCCACCCGAGCCGCATGAAGTCGCTCGGGGACTATCGCAATAGTTGACGAACACGAAAGTCCGCCCGCCTGGGTTGCGAACCGGCGGGCGCAACCTGAAACCAGAAACCAGGAAGAAAGAAGGAGAAGAGAAGAATGAACTGCATCATCAACGGAGTGTGCGACCTGTTCGCCGCCCCCACCCAGTGCGCGGCGATCACCCTCGCCGCCGTCTCGTTCGTCGCCGGCGTGCTGGCGACGTGCATCGTCTGCCGCCTCTGCCGCGGCTGCGGCTGCAAGTCCGGCAAGGCCCAGTCCCGCCAGGGCGCGCGCCCCCAGCAGGCGCCCCGCCGCGTGGAGCAGCCGTTCGAGAAGCGCAAGCCGCATCCCGCCCCCGCCGACGGCTCGGTGGAGATCTACGTCGGCAACCTGAGCTACGACATGACGGAGGACCAGCTCCGCGCCGAGTTCGAGGCGTTCGGCAAGGTCAACTCGGTGAGGCTGGTGATGAACCGCTTCAACGGCAAGTCCAAGGGCTTCGGCTTCATCCAGATGCCGAACCGCGACGAGGCGGAGCGCGCGTGCGCGGCGATCAACGACAAGGAGATCATGGGCCGCCGCGTGAAGTGCAACGAGGCCAAGAACCTTATCTGAACGGAGGCCGCCCATGCAGGAGCACACCGCGCCGACGGCGCTCGTCCCGCTGGCCGACGGCTACGAGGAGATCGAGGCGGCGACGATCGTCGACGTCCTTCGCCGCGGCGGCGTCGAGGTGACGACCGCCGCGGTCGGCGGTTCGCTCGATGTCCGCGGCGCCCACGGCATGGGCACCAGGGCCGACGCGCTCTTCGCCGAGGTGAAGGACCGGGACTTCGACGCGATCGTCCTGCCGGGCGGCGGCGAGGGCACCGACAACCTCCGCAAGTGCAGTGCGCTCCTGGAGCGGATCGTGCGCCAGCGCGAGCAGCGCGGGCTCCTCGCGGCGGTCTGCGCGGCGCCGACCGTCCTCTCCGCCGCGGGCGTACTTTCGCCCAACCAGCACGCCACCTGCTACCCCACCTGCCAGCTTGAGCTCGACTGCCCGTGGATCAACCAGCCGGTCGTCGAGCACAACGGCATCGTCACCGGCCAGGCGCCGGGCTCGGCGATGCTCTTCTCGCTCGTGGTCCTCAAGGTCCTCGTCGGCGAACAGGTGGCCCGCAAGGTCGCCCGGGGCATGGTGTTCGAGTTCTGACGGATGCTCGAGCGGCTGTCGATCTCGTCCTTCAGGTTCTTTCTCGCGGGCAAGGGGCTTTCGTTCCGCACCACGGGGAAGTACCTCGGCGAGTCGATGCTTGTCGGCGCGGTCGTTGGGCTCGCGGCGGCCGCGTTCCGCTGGATGATCGGCTGGGGGCGCGTCCTGCTGCTCGACGGCATTGGGCACCACGCGGAGCTCTCCTGCCTGCACACCGGCTCGGCGGTGGCGGCCGACTTCTCGGTCGAGGCGATGCTCTGCGACCCGCGGCGCTGGACGCTTCTCGTGCTGCCGATGGTCGGCGCAGCGCTGGGCTGGCTGCTCATCCGCCGCTTCTCCAAGCTCGAGAACGCGCGCGGCACCGACTGCGCCATCCGCGCCTACCACCAGCGCGACGGCTACGTGACGAGCGAGGTGGTGCCGGTCAAGCCGCTCGCCTCGGTGCTCACCGTCGCCTCCGGCGGCTCGGCCGGCTACGAGGGCCCGGTCACGCTCGTCGGCGCTGCCTGCGGCTCGGCGGTCGCGAGGATAATGAACCTCACCCCTCGCGCGCGGCGCATCCTGATGGCCGCTGGCCTCGCCGCCGGCATCGGCGCGCTCTTCCAGGCCCCGCTCGCCGGGGCGATCTTCGGCTGCGAGATCTTCTACTCCTCGAGCGACGTCGAGTACGAGACGATGGTGCCTTCGTTCGTGGCCTCGGCCGTCTCCTACACCGTCTTCGCCTGCTTCTACGGCTGGGCGCCGCTCTTCTCGATGCCCGGCGAGTGCGTCTACGACTCCGGCCTCAGGCTCTTCCCCTACTTCTGCCTCGCGCTCGTGGTGGCGCTGGGGGCGCGGTTCTACATCATGTTCTTCCGCGCCACCGAGACCTGGTTCAAGCGCGCGCGCATGCCCGGTCTCGCCAAGGTCGCGCTCGGCGGGCTCGTGACCGGCGTAATCGGCTTCTTCGTGCCCGACATCCTCGGCACCAGCTACCCGCTCATCAGCGCCTGTTTCTCGGCCGGCTTCGCGTCCGACTTCGGCGCCGCGGTGCCGCTCTCCGCCGCCGGCTTCTTCTGCTTCTTCGTGATGAAGGCGGTGGCCACCTCCTTCACCGTCGGCTCCGGCGGCTCCGGCGGCGTCTTCGCGCCGGCGATCGTCTGCGGCGGCTCGCTCGGCGCCGCGGTCGGCCTTTGCTTCCACAGCCTGCTGCCGCCGTCGGTCGGCATCCAGCCCGCGGCGTTCGCGCTCGTCGGCATGGCCGGCTTCCTCGCCTCGGCGGTGCGCATCCCGCTGACGGCGGTGGTGATCGTGGCGGAGATCTCCGGCAACCACGGCCTGCTGCTGCCGGCGATGTGGGTGTGCGGCATCTCCTTCTGGCTCAACGACAGCTGGTCGCTCTACCGCAGCCAGCCCCACAGCCGCTTCTCGTCGCCGGTCCACCGCGCGGACATGATTCCGGCCGGGGAGGGCAAGGAGTGAAGCGCGCGGTCCCATACGTCAACGAGTCGGTCGCCACCCGGGACCTGAAGTACTACATCTTCGACTGGGACGACAACATCCTCCACATGCCCACCAAGATCCGCATGGAGCGGCTCGAGGACGACGGCACGTGGCGCCCGGTGGAGCTCTCCACCGCCACCTTCGCGCTGGTGAGGTCCGACACCAAGCACTACCGCGCCCCCGGCGGCAAGTGGCGCGAGGCGTTCCGCAACTTCGAGGACTCGCCGCAGCGCGACAACTTCCTCGAGGACACCCGTGCCGCGCTCGCGCGCATCGCCGCCGGCGAGCGCCCCGGCCCCAGCTTCAACGCGCTCAGGAAGACGCTCCGGGAAGGGCGCATCTTCGCGATCGTCACCGCCCGCGGCCACTCCCCCGCCGCCGTCGAGCGCGCGGTGAGGTGCTTCATCGACGAGGTCCTCACCCCAGAGGAGCGCGAGGAGATGATGAGCTCGCTGCGCGGCTACCGGCAGTGGCTGGACGGCGTGGGCGACGGCGAGTTCGGCACCGACGAGGAAGAGCTCGACTACTATCTCTCGATGTGCCGCTACTCCGCCGTCACCTACGAGGGCTTCGCCAAGCGCATGGCGGCGGACCCCATCTACCAGGAGAAGCTCGCCGTCGCCACCACCGCCGCGCAGCCGGAGCTCGCCAAGGAGTTCGCGATCCGCGACTTCGTGGAGCACGTCTTCCACATGCTCCGCCGTAGCGGCAACCTCAACCGCCCGGTGTCGATCGGCTTCTCCGACGACGACAAGGGCAACGTCAAGTCGGTTTCGCGCTACATCGTGGGCGAGCTCGCCCGCCGCTTCGAGGGCATCAAGTTCGTGGTCTACGACACCTCCGACCGCACCCTCTCGAAGGGCCGCAAGGTCTGCGTCTCGGGCCAGCTCAACCTGCCCGGGTTCTGATCCCGCGGCCACCGCCGCGGCGGTTGTGGTATAATACGCGGTATATGGAAGAAAGGCTGCAGAACATAATCGCGCGGGCCGGCGTCGCTTCGCGGCGCGGCGCGGCGGAGCTGGTGGAGTCGGGCGCGGTGACGGTCGACGGCGTGGTCGTGCGCGAGCCGGGGATGCGGCCGGCGGAGGGCGCGGTGGTGCGCGTCCACGGCAGGCGCGTCGGCGCGAGGGAGCGGACGCGGACGGTGGCGCTCTACAAGCCGGTCGGGGTGGTGTCGACGATGAGCGACCCGAACGGCGAGCGGACGGTGGCGGACCTCGTGCGCGTCCCGGAGCGGCTGGTGCCGGCGGGCCGGCTCGACCGCGACTCCGAGGGACTGATGGTGATGTCCAACGACGGCGCGCTCGTCAACCGCCTCACCCACCCGCGCTTCGGCCACGAGAAGACCTACATCGTGAAGGTGGCGGGACGCTGGAGCGAGGAGAAGCTCGCCACGCTGCGCTCGCCGCTGAAGATGGACGACGGCTACGTGATCCGCCCGGTGCCGGTCGAGGTGGTGGAGATAAGGCGGGACAACACCGCGGTCCTCAAGTTCGTCCTCGGCGAGGGGCGGAAGCGCCAGATCCGCAAGATGTGCTCGCTCGCGCACCTGGTGGTGCTCTCGCTCAAGCGGGTGGCGATCGGCGGGTATTTTCTGCCGCCGGACATGAAGCCCGGCGAGTGGCGGGACCTCGGTCCCGGAGAACTTGCGCTCTTGACAAAATCCGGCGGCGGGTGTATCATTCCCCCCAAATAAAAGGAACGCGGGAGAGCCCGCAGGAGAAAAATGTCGAAGAAACTGCTGATAGTAGAGTCGCCGGCGAAGGCGAAGACGATAGGAAAGTACCTTGGCGACGGGTTCGTGGTCAAGAGCTCGGTGGGCCACATCCGCGACCTGCCGAAGGAGAACGGCGCGATCAAGATCGAGGAGCGAGGCCCCGGCAAGTGGACCTTCGAGCCGCGGTACGTGGTCTCGGAAGGCAAGGAGAAGGTGGTGTCCGAGCTCAAGGCGGCCACGAAGAAGGCCGACGAGATCTACCTCGCGAGCGATCCCGACCGCGAGGGGGAGGCGATCGCCTGGCACCTGCGCGAGGTGCTCTCGCCCGTCGCCGAGGGAAAGCCGTTCCTCCGCGTCACCTACAACGAGATCACCAAGAGCGCGGTGAAGAAGGCGGTGGAGTCCCCGCGCGACATCGACATGCCGCTCGTGGACGCGCAGCAGGCGCGGCGCATCCTCGACCGGCTCGTCGGCTACCGGATCTCGCCGCTCTTGTGGAAGAACATCAACTGCCCCAACAACCGCACGCTCTCGGCGGGCCGGGTGCAGTCGGTGGCGTTGAGGCTGCTGGTGGAGCGCCAGCGCGAGATCGACGCGTTCAAGCCGGAGACGTACTTCCTGATGGGCGTGGAGGCGAAGAAGGACGGCGACGTGAAGACCTTCGCGGCGCGGCTTGCGCGGCTCGACGGCGAGAAGCCGGAAGTGCGCGACCGCGACATGGCCAACCGCGTCCTGCTCGACCTCGCAGGGGCGGCGCTCTCGGTGGAGGACGTCAAGTGCCAGCCGCGCGCGCGCCACGCGCTGCCGCCGTTCACCACCTCGACCCTGCAGCAGGCGGCCTCGAGCGTGCTCGGCTACTCGCCGGGCAAGACGATGAAGATCGCCCAGGCGCTCTACGAGCACGGCCTCATCACCTACATGCGATCCGACTCGGTGAACGTCTCCGAGCAGGCGCGCGCCGCGGCGAAGGAGTTCATCGTCTCGAACTACGGCGCGGAGTACTACCCCGAGAAGCCGAACTTCTACGCCGCGAAGGCGAAGGGCGGCGTCGAGGCGCAGGAGGCGCACGAGGCGATCAGGCCGACCGACGTCTCGCGGACCCCGCAGGCGTCCGGGCTCGAGGCCCAGGACCTGAAGCTCTACGACCTCGTGTGGCGGCGGTTCGTGGCCTCCCAGATGGCCGACGCGCGCACCACGGTGCGCTCGATCGCGCTCAAGGCGGTCAAGCCCGCGCTCGCCCACTCATACCTCTTCACCGCCACGGCGACGGTGGTGGAGTTCGAGGGCTTCCTCAAGGTCACCAAGCTCTCGCTGAAGAAGAAGACGAAGGACGGCGAGGACGACGATGACAGCGACGAGGTGGCGTACCTCCCCGACGTGAAGGCCGGCGACCCGCTGCAGGCTGTGCGCTGGCTCTCGGAGGAGAAGCAGACCAAGGGCCCGGCGCACTACTCCGAGGCGAGCCTCATCAAGGCGCTGGAGGAGAACGGCGTGGGGCGTCCGTCCACCTACGCGGCGACGATCGAGACCCTGAAGCTGCGCGAGTACGCGAAGACCGAGAAGCGCAAGCTGGTGCCGCTCGAGCGCGGCAAGCTGGTGTGCGACTGGCTGGTGAAGAAGATGGACGACCTCTTCTCCGTGGGCTACACCGCCAAGATGGAGGCGGAGCTCGACCAGGTGGAGGAGAAGGGCGTTGCGATGGACGACATGCTCAGCGGCTTCTACGCGCGGCTCCTGAAGGAGATCAGCGACGCCTCGGAGCCGCCGCCGGACCGCGCCAAGTTCGACGCCGTCTTCGCGCTGCTCGCGCAGGTGAAGGAGTGGAAGCCGGCGAAGAAGGTGGGCAAGCGCGTCTACGACGACCGCGCCTTCGTGGAGAGCGTGAAGGCCCAGGCGGAGGAGGGCACCCGGCCGCTCTCGATGCGCCAGCTGCAGTCGCTCGTACGCGTCGCCGCGTGGTACCACGACCAGATCCCGGACTGCGAGGCACGCCTCGCCGCCGCGTCGCTGGCGCCGCAGAAGATCATGCAGTCCTTCGCCGACCAGGACCTGGTGAAGTACTGCTTCGAGAAGATGGACTGCATCCCCGAGCTGAAGAGCAACCGCTTCCTCATCTCGGTGCGCGAGCAGGCCATACACGGCCGCGGCCTCACCCAGCGCCAGCTCTGGGTGGTCGCGCGCGCGATCCTCGAGAAGGTCTCCGGCCGGCCCGACGAGGCTGAGATCCGCGCACGGCTCTCGGACTTCGCCGACGCTGCGGTGTCGTCGCCAGCCGACGGCATCGCCGGCGAGCTGCTCCAGATGCTCAAGTCGGTCAAGGTGTTCCGCGCGCCCACCCGCTTCGGCAAGCGGGTCTACGACGACAAGTCCTTCTACAAGTCGCTTACCGAGCAGTACGCTCGCCGCCAAGTGCTCTCGGACCGCCAGGTCTCGGCGCTCAAGCGGATCGTCAGGGCCTACCGCGAGCAGATCCCGGACTACGAGGCGAAGAAGGATGCGCTGGGGCTGGAGTCGACGGGCAAGGAGGACAAGGGGGGTGGCGACGGCGCCGAATAGGTTCCTCTCCGGCGATCCGCTCGCACAGCGGTTCTCGGAGCACCTCCACGCGGAGCGCAACGCCTCCGCGAACACCCGCGTAGGCTACATGATGGACCTCGGCCAGCTCGCGACTTCGGCCTGGGGCGAGGCCGCGGAGCCGCCGTTCCCGTGGGCGGAGCTCGGAGAGGCGCGCGCCCGCGCTTTCCTGCTGGAGCTCTCGAAGTCCGGCGAGGCGGCGTCGTCCGTCCGCCGCAAGCTCGCCGCCGCGCGCACCTTCTACCGCTACCTCCAGGGCGCGGGGCTGGTGGCCGCGAACCCGTTTTCGTACCTGCGCGGGCCGAAGGCGAGCCATGCCCTGCCGAAGACGCTCTCGCCGTCCGAGGTGGCCAGGTTCCTCGAGCAGCCGGCGAAGGACCGCGCCGCCGGAATCGTCGGCGAGGAGACGGCGCTCCGCGACGCCGCGCTCTTCGAGGCGCTCTATTCCACCGGCTGCCGCATCGGCGAGATGACCGGCGCGGACTGGGGCGACGCCGACCTCGAGCGCGGCACGATGGTGGTGACCGGAAAGGGGTCCAAGGACCGGCTGGTGATCTTGGGCGGACCTGCCCGCCAGGCGCTCGGGCGGCTCAAGGATGCGCTTGCCGCCCGCGGCGCGGAGCTCGTCGCGCGCGACGCGCCGATCTTCCTGTCCGCCCGCGGTGCCCGGCTCTCGCCGCGCGAGGCGCAGCGGACGATGAAGCGCTACCTCGCCGAGGCGGGCCTGCCGACCGACCTGACCCCGCACAAGCTCAGGCACAGCTTCGCCACGCACCTCCTGGACGGCGGGGCGGACCTTCGGAGCGTCCAGGAGATGCTCGGCCACGCGTCGCTCTCGACGACGCAGATCTACACCCACGTCTCGGTGGAGCGGCTCAAGGACGCCGTCGCCGCCGCGCATCCGCGTGGATAGGGGGAACATCCGGCGATGACCACGAAAGGCGAGAACATGGTGCGCGCGGCGCTTTTGGGCGTTTCGCTCCTCGCGCTCGTCTACGGCTTCAAGGAGCTGATCTTCGTGCACGCGCCGTTCGTGTTCTCCGACCCGCTCGAGGACATGTCCTTCGGCTGGTACGTGCCGATCTTCTCCGCCTACGTGGTCTGGCGCGAACGCCGTGAGCTCATGGCCTCGCTCGGCGAGCCGAGCCTCGCCGGGCTTGCGGCGGCGCTCGCCGCGCTCTTCGTTGGCTTCCTCGGCGTCCGCGGGGTGCAGATCCGGTTCGAGATCGTCGCCTTCGCCGCGCTGCTCGTGGCGGTGCCCTGGGCGATGTACGGCCGCCGCACCGCCGCGCGGCTTGCGTTCCCCGCGGCGTTCCTGCTCTTCTGCATTCCGCTTGCGACCTTCCTCGACGTCGTGACCGTGCACCTCCGGCTCCTGGCCAGCGCCGTCGCCGCGGCGATCCTGGAGGGCGTAGGCGCCGCGGTGGAGCGCGTCGGCACCACGATCACCACCTCCGGCGGCTTCGCGATCGACGTCGCCGCGCCGTGCGCTGGGCTGCGGTCGATCTTCGCGCTCCTCGCGCTCGCGGCCGGCTACGGCTACTTCGCGCTCGACGGCTGGTGGCGCCGCGCGGCGCTCTTCGCGCTCGCGGTGCCGATCGCAGTCGTCGGCAACATCGCGCGCGTGCTGATGATCTGCCTCGTCGGCACCTGGTGCTCGCCGTCCTTCGCGACCGGCTTCTACCACGACTACTCTGGCTACGTCGTCTTCCTCGTCGCCATTGCGATGATGGTAGGCTGCGCCGAGCTGCTGCGCGGAAGGAGGCGGAAATGAGCGCCCCGCGCCTGCTCGTACCGTCCCTCGCCGCCGCAGCGGTGGTCGCGACGATGGTCGCGCAGACCTCGCTGCCGCAGCCGGAGGCCGCAGCGGATCCAGTGGTGCGGCTCGGCGACGTCGCCGGCTGCGTCGCCGAGGACTCCGCCGCGACCGACATCGAGCTCGGCGCGCTGCCGCCCGACACCCGCATCCTGCGGCGCGTATACTTCGGGCCCGGCGGCGCGCGGCACGTGGTGACCGCGGTCGTCGGCGGGCGCACCAAGAGCTCGATCCACCGTCCCGAGCTCTGCCTGCCGGCGCAGGGCTACCTCATGCGCGATCCGCGCGGCGCTGAGTTCGCCGGCGTCCCCTGGCGGATCATGCGGATCGAGCGCGGCGCGGTGGCCGAGCCGCTGCGTTTCGCCTACACCTTCTTCAACCAGGACGGCCGTCGCACCGCCTCCCACGTCGAGCGCATCCTGACCGACGTCTGGGACCGCTCGGTGCGCTCGCGGATCGACCGCTGGGTGATGCTGACCGTCAATTCCTCGGGCTGCGGCGAAGACGGCTTCGGCGAGTTCCTGGCCGCGCTGAAAGGAGCGATCGAATGACAGCGAGAATCCTGCCCTACGTAGTGCCGTTCCTCGGAGCTCTGGCCCTGACGCTGGTCCTGACTCCGATCGTGCGCGGGATCAACCGCCGGCTGGGGATGGTCGACCGGCCGGGCGGCCGCCGGATCAACCGGACGCCCGTTCCGCGCGGCGGCGGCGTGGCGCTCTTCCTCGGCATCGCCGTCTCCTATTCGCTCTTTCTCCTCCTCTCCGGCCACCAGCCGCTCGGCCCGGTGCCTACGTACGTGTTCTGGCGGCTCTCGGCGCTTGCCGCGCTGTCGACGGCGATCGGGCTTGCGGACGACAAGTGGTCGCTTCCGCCGCTCGCGAAGCTCGCCGGGCAGCTGGTGGTGGGACTGCTGGTCTGGCTCTGGGCGGGGCTCGGATTCACCGACCTCTGGCCGTCCATCCCCGCGCCGGTCGACTGCGTCCTCACCGTCTTCTGGGTGGTCGGGGCGATGAACGCGTTCAACCTGATCGACGGGCTGGACGGGCTCGCGAGCGGGCTGGCGCTGATCGCGGTGGTCGGCATGGCGGGCGGGCTCTTCTTCGTGCGCTGCACCGCGCAGGTCACGTTCTACGCCGCCGTCGCCGGCGGACTCCTCGGCTTCCTTCGCTACAACTACAACCCCGCGAGCGTGTTCCTCGGCGACTCCGGCTCGATGCTGATCGGCTACATAATCGCGGTGCTGCCGCTCTGCTCGCACGTGCAGAACTCGCTGCTTGTCTCGGTCGGGGTGCCGCTGCTGGCGATGGGAGTGCCGATCTTCGACACCTCGCTCGCCATCCTGCGCCGCGCGCTGCGGCGGATGCTCCTGCGGAACCCGGTCTCGCGGCTCGCGGCCGGCGTCACCTCGGCGGACTCCGACCACATCCACCACCGCATCCTCCGGGCGATGGGGCTGAACCAGCGCAAGGCGGCGTGGACGCTCTACGCGATCGCCATCTTCCTGGTGGCGGTCGGTCTGGTGGCGGCCTCGCTCCGCTCGCGCGCGGCCGGGCTCTGGCTCGCCGCCTTCGCCGCGGCCACGGTGATCGTCTTCCGCGACATGGCTCGCGTGGAGTTCTTCGACGCCGGAATGCTGCTGAGCCGAGCCGCCCATGCGCGCGACTCGGCGAGCCGCCGCCGCCGCGCCCGGTTCGCGGTGCCGTTCTACCTCGCCGCCGACATCTGCGTGCTCGTCGTCTCGTTCGCGGTCCTCAACTACGCGCTCCGGCTGCCGCACACGCTTGCCCACGTCCGCGTGGCGCTGCCGATCAACGTTGCCGCCTCGTTCGCCGCGCTCGTGTTCATGCGCACCTACGTCACCGTCTGGTCGCGCGCGATGCCGTCCAACTACGCGCGGCTCTTCCTCGCCTGCGCCGGCGGCTCGCTCGCGGGTTCGGTTACGGTCTACTACATCGCTCCCGGGGCCGACGGCGACATGCTCTTCGCCTTCGCGGCCGGCTACGCGCTGCTCACGTTCGTCGGCACGCTCTCCGTCCGCGTGGTGCGCATGCTGGCGCGGGACTTCTTCTACGCGCTCGACTGCGGCCGGCTCGTCGCCCGCAAGGACGTCTCGCGGGTGCTCGTCTACGGCTCCGGCCTCCGATACCGCGCCTTCCGCCGCGAGCTCGTGCGCCGCACCGCCGAGAACAACCGCATCATCGTCGGCATCGTCGACGACGACATCCTCCTGCGCGGGCACTACATCGGCGGACTCCGGGTCTGGGGCACGCTCGCCCAGGCGCCGGACATTATCAACCGGCTCAACGCCGACTCCTTCGTCGTCGCCTGCGAGCTGAGCGACGAGCGCCTCAACGTCGTGCGTCGCCTGCTCGCCCCGACCGGCGTCGCCATAACCCGCTTCACTTTCGGCGAAGAGCCGATCCAGCCAATAAGGGAAAAAAGAAAGGACAGCGAAAAATGAAGACCACCATCGTCAACGCCCACGTCATCTCTCCCGGAGTCGACCTCGAGAACGCGGTCGTCGTCGTCGAGGACGGGAGGATCAAGTCCGTCCGGAAGGGCCCCGCGTCCGCGAAGGCGGACAAGAACAACACCGTCGTCGACGTGCGCGGGCAGTACCTGATGCCCGGCTTCATCGACGTCCACACCCACGGCGCGCTCGGCTACGACTTCTGCGACGCGGACGAGAAGGCCGTCTTCGAGTTCGCCAGGGCGAAGCTCCAGGAGGGCGTGACGACCGTCCTTCCCACCACGCTCACCGTATCGCACGGCGAGCTCGTCAAGGCCGCGAAGAACGCCAAGAAGTACGCCGAGGCGGGCATGCCCTACGCGAAGGTGCCGGCCATCCACCTCGAGGGTCCGTTCATCAACGTCAAGTGCTGCGGCGCCCAGAACCCGAAGTACGTGCGCAAGCCCGACATCAAGGAGGTCAAGGCGATCGCCAAGGTCTACCCGGTGAAGCTCATCTCCTACGCGGTCGAGGCCGAAGGCGGCGCCAAGTTCGCCAAGGAGTGCTTCAAGGCCGGCGTGGTGCCGAGCTGCGGGCACACCGGCGCCAAGTTCGCCGACCTCAAGCCGGCGTACAGGAACGGCCTCAGGCACATGACCCACTTCTGCAACCAGATGACCCCGCTCCACCACCGCGAGATCGGCATGGTCGGCGCCGGGTTCCTGGTCGAGGACCTCAACACCGAGGTCATCTGCGACAAGATCCACCTCTGCCCCGACATGCTCCGGCTCATCTTCACCCGCCGCAGCCTCGAGCACATCCAGATGATCACCGACTCGCTCCGTTGCTCGCACTGCAAGGACGGCTACGCATTCGAGATGGGCGGGCTCAAGGTGCTGCTCAAGAACGGCGAGGCGCGCCTCGTCGATCGCGGCAACCTCGCCGGGTCCACGCTCTGGATGGGCATGGGGCTCAAGAACGTCCACGACGTCACCGGCATCCCGCTCAAGGACCTCGTCCGCTGCACCTCCTGGAACCAGGCGATCGAGCTCGGCTGGGGCAAGGACCTCGGCAAGGTCGAGAAGGGGTACGTCGCCGACCTCGTGGTGATCAACCCGCGGAGCTGGAAGCCGTCGGCCGTCTTCGTTGACGGTATCCAGAAGATTTGATATACTACGCGCAATTCACGGCCCCGAGTCTCTTCGGGGCCCGGTGCAGGAGGGATGGCCGAGTGGCTGAAGGCAACGGTTTGCTAAATCGTCATACGGACTAATCTTCGTATCGGGGGTTCGAATCCCCCTCCCTCCGCCAATTTTGCAGTTGATATTTGGGAACTCCGATGGTTGGGACTCCCGCTACCGCTTCGCAGCTCCGCACTAGACAACCGCGATCCAGAAGGCTACATTGCCTATTTGTATAACTGGGGCTCCGCCCCAGGCCCCTGCGGCGCAGCCGCAGATATAAAACCAGGTAAGTGTGGCCGTGTATGACGAATGTCAATGCGAAGCATAGCCAATTCTGCGGAGCGGTAGCGGGAGCCACACGGATCGGAGTTTATAACCCCGCGCCGCATAGTTTAGCCGAGGGTCGGATTCGAACCGACGCGTCCTTGCGGATCCTGATTACAAATCAGGCGCAGTCAACCACTGTGCCACCCCGGCGTCTATGGATGTGTAGTATACCATATTCGCGGCGATTTTTGGTATAATACACCTTCAAAAATCGATTCAGAGGCTTCAGACATGTTCAAACCGGTTTCCAACAAGGTCGATTTCCCGAAAATGGAGGAGGGCGTTCTCCGTTTCTGGGCGGACGACCGCACCTTCGAAAAGTCGCTCGCGCGCAATCGCGGCAAGGAGCGCTACACCTTCTACGACGGCCCTCCGTTCGCCACCGGGCTGCCGCACTACGGGCATCTCCTCGCCGGCACCATCAAGGACATCGTGCCGCGCTACCAGACGATGCGCGGCAAGTACGTCGAGCGCCGCTTCGGCTGGGACACCCACGGCCTGCCGATCGAGGCGCTGGCGCAGGAGGCGCTCGGCGTCGCCGGCGCGCCGGAGATCAAGAAGCTCGGCGTCGACAAGTTCAACGAGCAGTGCCGGTCGATGGTGCTCAAGTACGTCTTCGAGTGGCGCAAGACAGTGACTCGCATGGGCCGCTGGGTCGACTTCGACCACGACTACAAGACGATGGACTTCGGCTTCATGGAGTCGGTGTGGTGGGTGTTCAAGCAGCTCTGGGACCAGGGCCGCGTCTACCGCTCGCACCGCATCATGCCGTATTCCTGGAAGCTCTCGACGCCGCTATCCAACTTCGAGGCGGGCTCGAACTACAAGGACGTCCAGGATCCGACGGTCACTGTCAGAACAAGGCTTCTTGATTCTCTTGGAAAACTCGACGGCCTGGAAGGGACCATCTACCTCCTCGTCTGGACCACGACGCCGTGGACGCTGCCCGAGAACCTCGCGATGTGCGTCGGCGCGGACATCGACTACGTGGTCGTCCGCGATTTGACCGACGACACGCGGCCGATGTACGTGATGGCGAAGGCGCGGCTTCCGCACATCTTCAAGAAGCCGGAGCAGTACGAGGTCGTGCGCGAGCTGAAGGGCACCGAGCTGAAGGGCTGGGAGTACGAGCCGATCTTCCCGTACTTCGCCGACAAGAAGGCCGAGGGCGCGTTCCGCGTCCTGAACGACGACTACGTAACGACCGACGACGGCGTCGGCATCGTCCACATTGCGCCGGCGTACGGCGAGGACGACTTCCGCGTCTGCAAGGAGGCGGGGATGAACGCCTTCGTCGACCCGCTCGACGACGCCTGCGCGTTCACGGACGCGATCCCCGAGTACAAGGGCCGCTTCTGCAAGGACTGCGACAAGGACATCATCAAGGCGCTCAAGGCGGCGGGCAAGCTCGTCCACCAGGCGACGATCGTCCACTCTTATCCGTTCTGCGACCGCACCGACACGCCGCTCATCTACCGCGCGATCGACGCGTGGTACGTTCGCGTCGAGGACCTGCACGAGCGCCTGGCGAAGAACAACGCCGGCGTCCACTGGACGCCAGACTATGTGGGCGAGAAGCGCTTCGGCAACTGGCTCGAGGAGGCGCGCGACTGGAACATCAGCCGCAACCGCTTCTGGGGAAGCTGCATCCCGGTGTGGGTGAACGACGACGACCCCTCCGACATGATCTGCGTCGGCTCCGCGAAGGAGCTGGAGGAGCTTTCGGGCGAGAAGGTGACCGACCTCCACAAGCACTTCATCGACAAGATCGTCATCAAGAAGGACGGCAAGACGTATCACCGCACGCCCGAGGTGCTCGACTGCTGGTTCGAGTCCGGCTCGATGCCCTACGCCCAGCAGCACTATATGGGGGATTGTTCGTGTCTCGTGACTCGTGATTCGTGTTTCGTGCCTGGCGAGGCAGAGTCCGCGACTAAACGAACCACGAACCACGAATCGCGAACCACGGTTCCTGACTTCTTCCCCGCCGACTTCATCGCCGAGGGGCTGGACCAGACCCGCGGGTGGTTCTACACGCTGATGGTGCTCGGCACCTGCCTCTTCGACCAGAGCCCGTACCGGAACGTGATCGTCAACGGGCTGGTGCTCGCCGAGGACGGCAAGAAGATGTCCAAGCGGCTCAAGAACTACCCCGACCCCGCGAAGATGCTCGACACCTACGGCGCGGACGCGATCCGGCTCTACATGATCTATTCGCCGGTGGTGCGCGCCGAGAACCTCAAGTTCTCCGAGAACGGCGTCAAGCAGCTCATGCGCGACCTGCTGATCCCGTGGTGGAACGCTTATTCCTTCTTCGTCACCTACGCGAACGTGGACGGGTTCAATGACGCGGAGGTCGTCTATCCCGAGTCGTCGAACGTCCTCGACAAGTGGATTGTCTCCTCGATGGAGACCTTGATCGCCGATGTGACGGCGGCGATGGATGCCTACGACCTGCAGCGTTCGGTGAGGCCGTTCGTGAAGTTCGTCGAGGACCTCACCAACTGGTACATCCGCCGTTCGCGCCGCCGCTTCTGGAAGTCGACGAACGACGGCGACAAGCTCTGCGCGTACAGGACGCTCCGCTACGTGCTCGTCCAGCTCGCCAAGGTGGCGGCGCCGTTCACGCCGTTCATCGCCGAGGAGATCTACCGGAATCTGAAGGGCGCGAAAGACCCGGAGAGCGTCCATCTCTGCGAGTTCCCGACCGCGAACGCCGCGGCGCGCGACCTTGCGCTCGAGAAGCGCATGGCCGCCGTCCAGACGGTCGTCGAGCTGGGTCGCCGTCTCAGGGCGGACAATGACCTCAAGGTGCGCCAGCCGCTCAGCGCGATCCGCATCGCCGGCGCGGATGTGAAGGGGCTTGAAGACCTCATCATGGACGAGCTCAACGTGAAGCGCGTCGAGTACGTCGCCGACGAGACCGAGCTCTGCGAGGTAAGCTACAAGGCTAACTTCAAGACGCTGGGCAAGAAGTGCGGCCCGAAGATGAAGGCGGTCGCCGCGGCGATCGCGGCGATGAAGGGCTTTGCGGGCTCGGCGACCGTGGAGGGCGTCGAGATTGCTGCCGAGGATGTCCTCATTACCCGCGCGCCGAAGGCGGGCCTGGTAGTTGCGTCCGAGGGCGCGACGGTGGTCGCGCTCGAGACGGCGCTTACGCCGGAGCTGGTGGCCGAGGGTCTGGCGCGCGAGTTCGTCAGCCACGTCCAGTCGATGCGCAAGGAGGCGGACTTCGAGGTCACGCAGCGCATTGCGGTGAAGGTCGGCTGCGACGCGGAGCTCAGGTCCGCGCTCGAGGCGCACCTAAACTACGTCAAGGGCGAGATCTTGGCGCTCGAGCTGGGCTTTGAGGACGTCCCCGGCGCGGAAGCGACCGACCTGAACGGCCACGCGGCGCGTATTGCGGTCGAGAAGGTCGCCGGAGGCGCGTCGTGAGCGCGACCGTCAGGGCGGCGACGCTTAAGGACGCCGAGCGGATCTACGCACTCGTCCGGCGCAACGCGGACATGCTCGTGCCGAGGTCGCTCGGCAACATCGTGGAGTCGATCGACCGGCTGTTCGTGGCCGAGGCAGAGGGGGAGACCGTCGGCTGCGCTGGCTACCAGATCCATCCGGAGATCGGCGACCCCGAGGCCGCCGCGGTGGAGATCGTCTCCGTCGCGGTGAAGCCGCTGTTCCGGCGCAGGGGCATCGGCCGCTTGCTGGTCAAGGCGGTGATGGACCGCATCGCGGCGTTTCGTCCCGGGGAGATCGTGGCGCTTACCTTTACGCCGGAGTTCTTCGGGTCGATGGGGTTCGCCGAGATCCCCAAGACCAAGATCATGCACAAGCTCTATACCGGGTGCATCAACTGCACCAAGCACGACAATCCGTACACCTGCCCGGAGACGGCGATGGTGTTCAAAGGCAAAATGGAGGAAGGAAAATGAGACCTGTCGTATTCATCATCCGCGACGGCTGGGGCGTCAACCCCCGCGCCGACGGCAATTCAGTCTACGGCGCCAAGACGCCGGTCATCGACCAGATCCGGGCGCGCTACCCGCACTGCCTGCTCGACTGCTGCGGCGAGGCGGTGGGCCTGCCGGACGGCTACCAGGGCTCGAGCGAGGTCGGCCACCTCAACATGGGCGCGGGCCGGATCGTCGTCCAGGAGCTGAAGCGCATCGACGACGGGCTTTCCTCCGGCGAGCTCTTCAAGAGCCCGAAGTGGCAGAACCTCATCGCGAACTGGAAGAAGAACAACTCGCAGTTCCACTTCTTCGGGCTGCTGCAGGACGAGGGCGTCCATGCGCACCAGGAGCACCTCTTCAAGCTCATGAAGCGTGCGCGCCAGGAGTTCCCCGAAGGGCGCATCGTGGTGCATCCGTTCCTCGACGGACGCGACACGCCGCCCAGGTCGACCCTGGAGTACATCGCGCGCCTCAAGACCGAGCTCGCCGCAGTCGGCAACGCGGTGATCGGCACCGCGATGGGCCGCTACTACGGCATGGACCGCGTGAAGAACTGGAAGCTCACCAGCGAGGCGTACGACTGCATCGTCGGCTGCAAAGGCAAGAAGGCCGCGACGATCGAGGAGGCGGTGAAGGCCGAGTACGAGAGCGGCAAGACGCCCGACGGCACGCCCATGACCGACGAGTACATCCCCTGCTACGTCATCGGCGGCTACGAGGGGATGAAGGACGGCGACGTCGTCATGCACACCAACTACCGCCAGGACCGCGCGATCCAGCTCACCCAGGCGTTCGTCTGCGACGACTACGCCGGCGAGCGCTGCGCGCGCCCGAAGGTGACGTTCCTCGGCTTCACGCGCTACTGGGACGAGTTCGAGGACTACCTGCTCGGCGCGATGGGCGCGGGCGGCGGCATGGACAACCTGCTCGGCGAAGTCGTCTCCAAGGCGGGCATCAAGCAGCTGCGCCTTGCCGAGACGCAGAAGTTCCGCCACGTGACGAGCTTCTTCAACGGCAAGTCGACTACGCCATCGGAAGGCGAGTACCAGGTGGAGGTGAAGAGCCGCTTTGACCCCGCGACCTTCGCCTCGCACCCGGAGATGGACGCTTACAACGTCACCGACGAGCTTCTGAAGCGCCTCGAGAACAATCCCTACGGCTTCATCGTGGTCAACTACGCGAACTGCGACATGGTCGGGCATACGGGAGACGAGAAGGCCGCGACAAAGGCGGTCGAGGTGACGGACGAGTGCATCGGGAAGATCCTTCCCGCCTCCTCGAGCTCGACGCGCACGTCCTCATCTTCGCGGACCACGGCAACGCCGAGCAGATGGTCGACTACAAGTCCGGCCTCACCAAGACCTCGCACACGCTCAACCTCGTCGACTGCTTCTACGTGGCGAACGACGCCGCGGGCGTGCGCCTGACGCCGCTCGCGAAGCTCTCGGCCGTCGCGCCGACCGCGCTCCAGATGCTGGGGCTGCCGGTGCCGGCGGAGATGACGACGCCCTCGCTGCTCGCCGGCAAGGAGCCCTGGAGCAAGACCGCGCTCAACGTCTGATGACAGCCGCCGCGCTTCTTCTTGCCGCGGTCATCGAGATCCAGATGACCAACGGAGTGTCCGTAGCCGACGCCTTCTACCAGGCGGCGGAGGCGCGGGCGGCAGACGAGCAGGCGGAGATCGTGATCAACGTGGACCTCTCTGGCAAGGCGCTCAACCGTTCGATCTTCATCGACGACGTGATGCAACCGAGGGGGGCGGGCAAGCTCACCATCCGCGGCGTCGGCAAGAAGCGACCGCGGTTCCTGGGCAGCCTGCCGGTCAGGGAGTGGAAGAAGTCGCGCGACAAGCTGAACGGCCGCGTCGACGTCTGGGAGGCGGACGTCTCGGCGTTCGAGCTCACCGGCCAGCTAGACGCGCTGTTCATGGACGGCAAGATGCTGACGCTGGCGCGTTACCCGAACTTCGACCCCAAGGCGCCGTACGCCGGCGGCTGGGCGTATGTGCCGGGGCGCTGGATCAGCATGTACCAGTTTCCAGACCGGGAGCCGTCCGGCAACCGCACCTGCATGAGGGTGGGGCAGAAGGACTGGCACAACTGGGCGGTGCCTTCGGAAGGGCGGATTGTCATCTACCCGCGCCAGCGCTACGGCAGCTCCTACGTTCGCATTGCCGACTTCGACCGCGAGGACCACGTCCTCCGGTTCGCGAGCAACCTCTGCGACGTGCCGCGTCCCGGCGACACCTACATCCTGAGCGGCTTCCGCGAGGAGCTCGATGTGCCGGGCGAGTGGTGCCACGACTTCAAGAACGAGAAGATCTACCTCATCCCGCCGATCGGCAAGGACCCCAACCGCTGCCTGATGACGATCCCCACGATTGACTGCGTCTTCGAGTTCAACGGCGCGCACAACGTGGAGGTCCAGAACCTCGAGATCTGCGCCGCGCGGAAGGCGGTGAAGACCTACGGCGGTTCCCATATCTCCGTCGTCGGCTGCTCGATCCACGACATCGTCGGCCGGGCGGTCGAGTTCGAGTGGGGCGGCAACCACCGGCTCGCCGACTCCGACGTCTACGACCTCGGCCACGGCGCGATGCACATCACCGGCGGCAGCTTCCGCGAGCTCAACGGCACGGTGGTCGACAACTGCCACTTCCACCACACCGGCAAGCTCGACCACAACGGGCAGGCCATCTTCATCGAGGGCTACGGGGTGAAGGTGACGCACTGCCTGATGCACGACTTGCCCGGGTGGGCGATCTTCCACATGGGCGCGCTCCACGAGTTCACCGACAACCGCATCCACCACTACATGCTGGAGTCCGAGGACGGCGCGGCGATGTACACCTGCAGCTACTTCGGCGGACTCTGCACCGTGATCGCCCGCAACTGGATCTCCCACGGCGTCGGCATCGCCAAGAACGCCGGCTGGGGCCCGCTTACGTTCTTCCAGAACTGCCACGGGCTCTACTTTGACGCGAACCCGTCCGGCGGACCCGGCGGCGCCTACGTCTACGACAACGCCTTCGCGCACATCAGCGGGATGGGGCTCAAGCTCAACTCCACCCGCTGCATGACGATCACCAACAACGTCTTCTACAAGACCGGCCGTCCCGGCCTCGGCCCGTGGTCGTACGCGATCCAGTTCACCGGCGGCAAGTACAATCCCAAGCACGAGTCCACCGTGCGCGACTGGGAGCGCCTCCGCGTCGAACGCGCCGACCTCGCAGGTCTTCCGTTCTTCGCCTACAGTCCGGACAAGACGCCCGGCAACAACCACAGCTGGTCGAACCACCTCGAGCGGAACATCTGGTACTACCCCGACTGCCCGCGGCAGCAGCTGATCATCCACGGCGGGCAGAACTTCGAATCGCAGGTAATCGACTACAACCTGTTCTGCCCCGGGCGCGACGCCAAGTATCCGATCGTGCAGCACCTCGACTGGAAGAAGGACTGGCAGCAGAAGTACGGGCACGACGTCCATTCGATCGTCACCGACGACATCAACTTCTCCGCGCCCGAGAAGGGCGACTTCACGGTGCGGAGCCGCACGACGGTGCTGAAGCTCGGCCTCCATCCGGTGAACCTGAAGAACTGTGGCCTCTACGTGACCAAGTTCCGGCCCAAGCTGCTGCCGGAGCCTGACGGCGCTGCGCGGCACCCCGAGTGGTTCAAGAACCCGGAGCATGTCAACCCGGAGCCAGACAAGCGTCCACTCCCGACTTTCACCCGGTGACCATTTCAAAACACAACAACAGAAAGGAAAAACGATGAAACATACCCTAATGGCGGCGATGTTCGCGGTCGCGGCGCTTTCGCTCGGCGCGGCGGACGGCCTGTTCAAGAAGGCCTGCCCGGTCTGGCTCGCCGAGCCGGAGGCAGTCGGCGACGCGCAGACCGTCCCGTTCGGCAAGTGGATCGGGCTCGACGAGACCGACACCACGCTCAGGATCGCGTCCGACCGGCCGGTGCGCATCAACTTCGAGTGGAAGCTCGTCGGCTGGATCCCCGGCGACGGCATGGCCCACGACTTCCCGATCATCGGCGGCAAGGGCATGCATGAGCTGCGGCTCGTCTGCGACGCGAAGGCGAAGTGGCTCGTCGCCGAGGTTTGGCGCGCGAACGGCGAGCTGCTGACCTTTACCGGCGACCCGAACACCAGGCCCGGGCCGACCCTCAACTCATGGTTCCAGAAAATGGTCCCGTCCGAGGACGACCCCTCAAAGATGGTGCCGAAGGGCGTGCCGTCTGCCGAGGTGAAGGCGACGGTGGCCGGGCTCGCCGAGGGCTTCGCGCCCAAGACCTCGCTCTTCCCGTTCAAGCACAAGGGCGACCGCCACTGGCTCTACCACGTCGTCCCCGGCAAGGACGCCACCTTCGTCTCCGGCGTCCGCGCGCGCGGCATCCCGTCCGCTTCGATCCGCTGCAACCAGCCGGGCGTCCTCGTCGTCAAGTGGGGCGGGAAGCCAGGCGAATCGGCGAGGGTCGAGGCGAAGAAGGCGGGCGGCTGCTCGTTCTTCGTGAACGCGCCCCAGGTGTTCGACCGAATCGTCTTCACCGCAGAGTCCGGCGAGTTCGAGCTCAGCGACGTCGGCTGCACCACGCTCATCGACTTCGACATCGGATGCTCCTCGCTTGCGACGAGCGACGCGAAGATCAACGCCGATTTCGCCGATGCCAGGATGATGAACGACCGCTCGCGGGTAGACGCGCTCTTCCGCAAGGCGCTGGGGCTCAAGTCGCTCGACCGCGAGGCGAAGGTCGTCACCATCGACCCGACGGTCAGGAACGGGCTTACCTTCTGCGGCGCGAAGATCGGCGTCGGCGTGGACGAGGACGCCGTCCTCGACATCCGCTGGATGCGCGACGGCCGCGAGGGCATGGCCACCGACTCCAGCAGGCTCCCCGAGGGCTGGATGCTCGAGCGGGACTTCGACATGCAGGCCGAGTGCCAGCGCCTCGTCGACGCTGCGGTGGCCGACCAGCTCTCGCCCGGCGTGCAGTTCTGCGCCTACAAGGACGGCAAGTGCATCGTGAACGTGTTCGCGGGCAAGCTCACCAAGGCCCCCGACTCTCCGTCCGTTCAGGTCGATTCGCTCTTCCCGATCTTCTCCACCGAGAAGCCGCTCCTCTCCACCGCCTGCCACCGCGCCGTCGAGCGCGGGCTGATGGACTACGACAAGCCGCTCTGCACCTGGTGGCCGGAGCTTGACGAGCGCGGGTTCTTCGCGAAGCTCTTTGACCTCGACTCCGACACCAAGAAGGAGCGCCTCACGCTCCGCGAGACGCTCGGCTACCGCACCTCGATGCCCGGCGGCGCGCCCGGCGGCAAGGGCAACCCCGTCTGCGACCACATGCTCAGCGACCGCGAGCTCTGCGACTGGGAATTCGTCTGCAAGGTCGCCGCGGCCGACCGTCCCAACGGCATCCCCGGCACGGTGCAGGCCTACCTTCCCTACGCCTATGCGTGGATGATCGGCCATCCGCTCGAGGTGGCGATGGGCAAGCCGCTCAACGACGTGCTGACCGAGGAGGTGCTCATCCCCTCGGGCATCGAGAAAGAGTTCTACTTCGTCGTCCCGCGCAGCGAATACCCGCGCGTCGCCGAGTACTACGACGGCGGCTTCTGCGAGAACATGAACTACGACTGGGCGCGCCAGGCGCTGCTGCCGAGCGCGTGGGGCGTCTCGTCAGCACAGGCCCTCTGCAAGTTCTACAACCGCCTCTGCGGCTTCGACGGCAAGGAGCCGCTGATCAAAAAGGAGACTCTCGACGCGGCGCTCAAGCCCTGCCGCCACCCGTCCGACCCGCTCCCGAACGCCAAGTCGATGAAGCGCGACTGGTTCATGCTTTTCGGCATGGGCTACGGGCTCTGGGGCTCGGCGGAGCGCATGGACCGCGTGTTCGGCCACGGCGGCGCCGGCGGCTCTGAGGCGCTCGTGGACCGTGACCACAAGCTCATCGTCGGCTACACCTGCAACTCGTGCAAGAACTCGATCGTGCTCCGCGACAAGCTCTACGAGGTCGTCGGCATGCGCTGGCGGTACTGGAACGACAACGTCAACATCCAGGACCTCCAGATGAGCACCTCCGGCGGCGGCAACTACGGCGCCGGCATCACCTCGCAGCCCTGACGCAGGTTGACACCCGAGAAGCGCATTTGGTATACTACGCGCCACTAAACCGAACGGCGAGGTAGCTCAGTTGGTAGAGCAAAGGACTCATAAGCCTTGGGTCGAGGGTTCGAACCCCTCCTTCGCCACCATTCGGCTGCGACTTTCCGCGATATGGACGACTGGCTCGATCTCAATCCCGATCCCGCGCACGTGAGGCGCGAGCGCGCGAAGGCGCGCGAGCTGCGCCAGACGGACTGGTGGCGCGCCCAGGTCGCGAAGGGCGTATGCCACTACTGCGGACGCCAGGTCGGGGCGGAGAACCTCACCCTCGACCACGTCGTGCCCGTCGCGCGCGGCGGCAGGTCCACCCGCGGCAACTGCGTGCCGTGCTGCAAGGACTGCAACAGCCGCAAGAAGGCGTACACGCCGGCCGAGCAGGTCCTCGCGCGGTTGTTTCCGGAGGGGCCGGATGAACCTCGTTGAAGTCAGGGACCTCCATGTCCGCTACGGCGCATTCGAGGCGGTGAAGGGGGTGTCGTTCTCGGTCGGCGCGGGCGAGATCTTCGGCATCGTCGGCGAGTCGGGGAGCGGCAAGTCCACCATTGCCAAGGTGCTGATGGGGCTTGAGCGCGCGTCCTCCGGCGAAGTGATCCTCAGCGGCCCCGCGCCCGGCAGGCGGCTCTCCATGCAGATGATCTTCCAGGACGCGGTTGGCTCGCTCAACCCGCGCATGACCGTGCGCCAGACGCTGGACGAGGTGCTGCGTACCGGCGGCTCGCGGAGGACTGCGGAGGAGCTCGTCGACCTCGTCGGCCTCAGCGAGGCAGTGCTTTCGCAGTATCCGCGCGAGATGAGCGGCGGACAGTGCCAGCGGGTGTCGGTTGCCCGGGCGCTGGCGCGCGAGCCGGACGTGCTCGTCGCCGACGAGCCGGTTTCCGCCCTCGACGTCTCGGTCCAGGCCCGCGTCCTCAACCTTCTCCGCGACCTCCGGCGCGACATGGGGCTCGCGATAATCCTCATCGCCCACGACCTTGCGGTGGTGAAGAACGTCTGCGACCGGGTGGCGGTGATGGAGCGCGGCAGATTCGTCGACCAGGGCGAAACGGCGGACGTCTTCGAGCGCCCCGAGAGCCCCTACACCCGCAGGCTGCTCGCCGCAGTGCCGCGGATTATGGTATAATTCACGTCATGATTATCTTGATAGCAGCTTTCGCCGCCGGGTGCGGCGGTTTCGCCGCGGCCCGCTGGGGCTTCGGCGCCGGAATCGGCTGGAGCGTGTTCTGGGGGATTCTCTCCCTGGTAGTCGCCCAGTTCGCCCTCGGCTTCCTCGTCCAGCGCCGCGTGAAGGCGGTGATGAACGCAGTGCAGTCCATCCTGCTCGCCGGGCAGAAGCGCCTGCAGCAGAAGATGCAGCGCTGGCAGATGCGCCCGCCGGGCTCGGTGCAGGCCGCCCAGAAGGAGATCTTCGCCGACACCAAGGTGTTCGTGCAGGACGCGCTCGCGAAGGTGGAAGAGCTCAACCGCTTCCGCCTGCTCGTACCGATGATGGACCGCCAGATCGCCACCGCCAAGGTGCAGCTCGCCTGGATGATCAAGGACTTCAAGACCGTCGACGCGCTGATGCCGAAGGTGCTGCTGGTGGACCCGATGATGACCGCGATCAAGATCGCCCGCCTCCACATGACCGGCGGCGACTTCAAGGATATCGAGAAGCTTTACCGCAAGGGCGTCGGGCGCGTGCGCTACAACGGCAACGTCCTCCTCGCCGCGGAGATGAGCTGGATCCAGGTCAAGCGCGGCGACGCCGACGGCGCGTTCAAGACGCTCACCGAGGCGCTGAAGAAGAGCGACGACGCGACGCTGAAGCGCAACCACGAGTGCCTGATGAACAACCGCGTCGGCCACTTCTCCAATTCCGGCCTCGGCGACCAGTGGTACTCGCTCCTCCTCGAGGAGCCGAAGGTCCACGTCCAGCGCCAGCGCAGCGTCTACCGCTGAGGCGGCGGGCGGCTGAGTGAGCCGCGATTTTTTTCGCACTTTTGGCCCATAAAGTGGTAATGGGTATATGAATGGGCATAATCAAGGATATCCACGGCGACATCGAGCAGGAGGCAGTCCACCTTCTCGATCGCTACCATGATGCCCTGAAGATCGAGGCACTCTCGCTCACGTCTGGAGATGTCCACGCTGCCGAAGAGCTGGTTTTGCAGACGTTCGAGGACTATTTCTTCAGCCGCGAAAGGTTTGATCCCGCGAAAGGGGAGTTGCTGCCGTGGCTGAAGGGCATAATGCGCAACCTCCACGGCAAGGCGACGCGCGGCAAGGCCACCAGGTTGATCTCCTACCTCTCGCCCGATGAGTTGGCGTTGCTGGGCGAGATCCGCGCCAACAGCAACTGCACCGACGAGGAGATCCTGGCCAATTCCGATTCCGAGCTGATTCGCAAGGCGATCGAGGCGTTGCCGGAGAAGTCGCGGCGGATCATCATGCTCCGCTGCTTCGAGTCGATTTCGTTCCGCGAAATCGCCCGGCTGCTTTCAATCAGCGAGATCTCGGTGAAGCACCGGTTTTATTATGCCCGCCAGATTCTTGCTCGCCGGCTTGGCAAGGCACTTGGGCGTCCGCTCGTCGCCATTGGGCTGGCGCTGGCGGGGTTTGCGCTGCTCTATGCCGCGGCAGTTACCACCGGCCTCGCCACCTCGCCGTTTACGGGGACAGACCCCGCGCCTGCCATGGGGACAGACCCTGCGCCTGTAGTCTCAAGTCTCACGTCTCAAGCCCCCGCCACCGGGGACAGTCCCCAGCAACCCCAACCCCACGGGGACAGTCCCCAGCAATCTGTGGTGATAACTGATAATTTTGAAACAAACAACGAGGAAAACACCATGAACACTAAATTGGTCAAGTCTACAGTGGTCAAATCCCTTGTGGCTGGTGCGATGCTCGCGGCGACTGCGCCGCTTGATGCAATCGCAGACGAAGGCAAGTCTACTAGCGACTATGTCCAGGACGGCCTGGTGGCGCAGTGGGACGGCGTCGAGAACGCCGGGGTCGGGCTGCACGAAGACTCGCCGAGCGCGTGGGTGGACATCGTCGGCGGCCTGGAGATAGCCATTCCGGAATGGGTGACGGTGGAGACGAACGCCTTCTATTCGGAATCCTCGACCGCCACGCGCACCTATCCGTCCATCTCCTCGATTCCCGGCCTCGGCGACAACGTGACGATCGAGGTCGTCGCCGAGCGCGTGCTGTGGCGCGCCAAGGACAACTACAAGAATCTCCAGCGCATCATGAGTTCGCCCTACACGAAGTTTGGCTACCGTGAGAGCTCCACGGCTGGCGTCTTTTACCAGATGCCCATCGGCACAAACAACAAACTGTGGCTCTACACGAGCACAAGCGGAAGCTTCAACGTTTCGGAATGCCACACGTACACGGCAAGGGTCACCATGCCAAGGGACGCGTCCAACACGTTGCTTGTCGATGCGGCGACGGTTCCCGGCTGGACGAGGGAGGGATCCGACGGAATGCCGACCGATCCGCCAACCAACTGGACGTTCTTCGACGCGCCGCGCGCGGATATCCGCATCTACGCCATCCG
Source organism: uncultured bacterium (assembly GCA_902764415.1). Taxonomy (GTDB): domain Bacteria; phylum Verrucomicrobiota; class Kiritimatiellia; order RFP12; family UBA1067; genus UBA1067. The sequence goes on from CACWVU010000018.1 coordinate 77,281, forward strand.
CGTATATAACCGCAAGCTGACCGACGCCGAGGTTACGGCCAACGCCGCCGTGGACCACGTGCGCTTCGTCGAGGGGAAGATTTCCGACAACAGGCTCAATTCCGCGCTGGAGAACGTCAGCACCAACAGCGCGAACCTCGTCTGGTCGATGGTGACATCGGCGGACCCGGCGCCGACGGTGACGGCCCGCTTCGTGAGCGGCCGCGAGCCGGATCTCTCGGACGGCGTCGCCCGCGACCTCGGCACTTTCCCCGCCAACAGCGTCGTCACTTCCGCCGTCACCTTCGCGCGCTATGCCACGACCTACTGGCGGCTTGAGGCGGAGGACTCGAACGGCAAGTCCTATGTCCTGGCGACCAAGACGGTGCCGGCCTTCTCCCTCGACTCCACTTCATATGTGTCGTCCGGCCTGGTGGCGCAGTGGGACGGCGTCGAGAACGCCGGGCGCGGGCTGCACGACGACAGCGCGGCGGTTTGGCGCGACCTCGTCGCCGGCCGCGAATTCGCCCTCACCGGAGTTACGGTCAACCCGGACTGCATGACATTCGCCGGGTCGGCGAGTTCATACGGGGAGCTCTCGGCCGCCGACACCCTGGCGACGTTCACCGCCAACAATAGCGGCACCCTGGAAATCGCCTACGCCTCGAGCAGGGGCACTGCGACCGACGAGGTTCTGCTGGAGACACCGGCGGATTCCGGTCTGGCATACGGACTGCATTATGAAGCCGGTGTGAGGTGCTATGTCGTCCCCTACGCCGGCTCAACCAACCAGCGGATGTTCCTGTTCGCGGCGGGCACGGCGAAACACACCTCTTCGGTGCGCTACAACTCTGGTGCGCCGGATTCGCTGTTCGCCAATGGTACGCAGGTTCCGCATCGGACTGATGGCAAAACCAGTTGGCTTACGGAGGGGGACAAGACGATTATCGGCACCCGGGCAAGCAAGGAAAAAACCCATTTCATGGGCTCCATCTACGCAATCCGCCTCTACAACCGCCATTTGTCGGATCGCGAGATAATCGGCAACGAGTGGGTGGACCAGATGCGGATGACTGGCACGGCGGGCGACAATCCGCTTGCGACGCTCAATGTCGAGTTTGACGGTGCAGGCGCGTCGGTCCGCAAGGGATACTGCTGCTGGCCGGTGCCAGGCGAGACCTACACCTGCCGCGCCGACTACTCCGTGCCGAACGGCGAATACCAGTCGCTCTGCGTCGGGTGGACGCGCTACGTGGAAACGAGCGCCGACGTCTGGGAGGAGGAGGCGCACGGCACGACTTGCGAGGCGTCGTATCTGCCCGACGCGCGTTGCCGCCGCCTCGTCTTCCACACGGCAAACTGGCGGGACATCCCGGCTGGATATGTCCGCCTCGACAGCCTCGTCGCCAACGGCAACCAGTTGATCGATACCGGATACTACCCGAACTACCATACCTATTGTGTGATCGACCTCAAGTTTACCGGCAGCACCTACCACAACACCGGTACCCTCAGCATCTTCGGCGCACCGCCATCCGCAGGCGGACTGCAGTTTTCCGTCAATTTCGGCGGCGGCGCCAACGATGGCGAGGTGCTCTTTTTCTGGACCCGCTACAACTACGCCACCGGCGGCGACAGTGAAATCTGCAAGATGAATTCTAATGCCGACACCGTCAAGAACCGCAACAGCATCTTTATCCACATGACGGATGGCGGAGCACTATACGGGGACAAGCTAATAGGAATCAAGCAGCGCACGGAGGATCAGGTGCAGCCGACGACGTTCAGGCTCTTCGGTCTCACCGCCCCATTTACCGGCTACGACAGCATGACCATCTACGGCACCAAGCTCGGCGAGCGCGTCGGAACCGACACGACGTATCAGCGGGACCTCGTCCCGGCGCGGTCGACCGAGACCGGGCAGCGCGGGCTCTACGACTACGTGACCGGCGGCTTCTTCACCAACATCGTTGAGAACGCCGCGGAGGACTTTGCCGGCGATCTGTCCTCCGCGGTCTACATCGACGGCGAGCCGGCGCGGATTGGCGAGCCGACGATTCCCTACGGCTGTGCCGAGATGGAGTCCGGCTGGGAGTTTGAGCTTGCGGAGACGAACACGGTGAAGACGACCGGGCACCAGATGCACGTCAAGTCGATTGCGCGCTACACTTACAACGACACGACTGGCGCGTGGACGCTCGCCGAGCGCACGAAGGGCGGGAAGGTCATCGCAACCTACTCCGGCGCGCCGACGCGATACGTCCTGGAATGGGCCGAGAACACCGGCTTCTTCATCTACCTGCACTGACCCTGCGGCAAGTTGCGCGGCAGGTTGACACCTCGCGGCGCAATTTGGTATACTCCAATCATCTAGACAGACTAGATGAAAAGGAGGGAACATGACTTGGGCGCTTCAGGACGCGAAGAACAAATTCTCGGCGGTGGCCGACACCGCCGCTAACGGTACGCCGCAGGTGGTCACCAGGCGCGGCCATCCGCTTGTAGTCGTCATATCCTACGCGATGTTCAGGGAGAAGATCGCGCCCGAGCCGAGCAGCAACATCGCGGACGCCTTCAAGTCATGTCCGGTGGACGTTGATTTCGACACGCTCATTCCGCCGCGGAGAACCCGCAGCGGCCGTGGTCACAAGACTCGTCTTTTCCAGGAGAAGTGAGCATGAACTATCTTGTCGACACATGCATCCTGAGCGAACTCGCCAAGCGCCGCCCGAATGCGAAGGTAGTGAAGTGGCTGTCCGGTCATTCGTCCAGTAGCCAGTTCTTCGTCTCAGCGGTAACGGTCGGAGAGATCATGGAGGGGATAGAGTCCCTGCCGCCTGAAGATCCGGCAAGGCGGAAGCTGTCGACATGGTTCAGGGAGCGCATCCTCGACGTATACAAGGAAAGCATACTCCCGTTCGACCGGGACGTGGCCGTCAAGTGGGGGGAGATCAAGGGGATGACGAACAGGATGGGCAAGGCAAGGCCCGACCTTGATACGCAGATTGCTGCGACTGCTCTTGTCCACGGCCTGACGATAGTGACGCGAAACGTCGCTGACATGGAATATACTGGAGCCAGGACCGTGAATCCATTTGGTTATGGCGTGTAGCTGAAGGCATGAGCGATTTTCTGATGTCGTTGAAGGACGTGACGCTGGCGTTTGGCGGGCCGAGCGTGCTGGACGGAGTGTCGCTTTCCGTCTCGAAGGGGCTGCGTGCGGCACTCACCGGTCGCAACGGCGAAGGCAAGTCGACCTTGATGAAGGTGATTGCCGGCGAACTCGAGCCCGACTCCGGCGAAATCGTCCGCGCCCCCGGGCTCAAGACCGTCTACGTCTCGCAGGAGGTGCCGGCCGACCGTCCCGGCGACGCCGCCTTCAACGCGCTTTCCGGCGGCCGGCGCCGCCGGAGCATCCTCGAGGCGGCGCTGCTCGCTCGCCCCGACCTGCTGCTCCTCGACGAGCCCACCAACCACCTCGACATGGAGACGATCGACTGGCTGGAGGGGATGCTGCGCCGCGCGCGCGACATGGCCGTGATCGTGGTCACCCACGACCGCCGCTTCCTGCGGAGGGTGGCGGCGAAGATATTCGACCTCGACCGCGGCGAGCTCTCGGGCTGGGAATGCGACTATCCGACGTTCCTGAAGCGCAAGGCGGAGCTGCTGGCGGACGAGCAGGTATACTGGGAGCGGAAGTCCCGGAAACTCGCCCAGGAGGAAGCGTGGATCCGCCGCGGAGTGAAGGCGCGGACAACCCGCAACGAAGGTCGTGTCGCGGCGCTTTTGAAGCTGCGCGAGGAGTTCGCGGCGCGGCGGACTGCCGCGGGGACGGCTTCGATGCGGCTCGATACCGCCGCGTCGGGCGGCGTGTGCGTGCTGAAGGCAAAGCGTCTTTCCTTCACCTATCCCGGCGCGGAACATCCGGTGATCTCGGATTTCACGGCCACGGTGCTGCGCGGCGAGCGGATCGGCATCCTCGGCGCCAACGGCGCGGGCAAGACGACGCTCCTCAACCTGCTGACCGGAAGGCTCGCGCCGACGGCGGGAGAGGTGGTGCGCGGGACGAACGTGGAGCTTTCGTTCTTCGACCAGCTGCGGAGCGAGATGCGCCCGGAGCTGACCGTCGGAGAGAACATCGCGTCCGACCGCGACGAAGTGGTGGTGGGCGGAGTGAAGAAGCACGTCTATTCCTATCTCGCGGACTTCCTCTTCACGCCGGAACGGGTGCGCACTCCTGTGAAGGCGCTTTCCGGCGGCGAGCGCGCGCGGCTGATGCTTGCCAAGCTGTTCCTGAAGCCGGCGAACCTGCTGGTGATGGACGAGCCCACCAACGACCTCGACGTGGAGACGCTGGAGCTGCTGGAGGAGCAGCTCTTGGCGTATTCGGGGACGCTGCTGCTCGTCAGCCATGACCGCGAGTTCCTGAACAACGTGGTCACCTCGACCTTCGCGCTGGAAGGCGACGGCCAGGTGCGGCAGTATCCGGGCGGATACGACGACTACGTGCGCCAGCGCGCCGCCACGCCAGACCGCGGCACGGATCGGCGCGCCGAGGCAGGACGCGAGAAGCAGCCGCCGCGCCGGGACGATGCGCCTAAGCCGCGCGACCGGAAGCTTTCGTACAACGAGCGGCGAGAGCTGGACGCGCTGCCGGGTAGGATCGACGCGCTTGAAGGGGAACTCAAGGAAATCCGCGATGCGCTGGCGGACGGATCCGTCTACCGGACCGATCCTGCACGTGCAAAGGCGCTTTCCGACCGGCTGCCCCTTGCCGAAGCCGAGCTCGAGGCGGCCGTCGACCGCTGGGCGGAACTGGCCGAACGCAGTGGGGAATGAGTTGGTTAGGTGGTTAGGTAGTTAGGTGGTTTGGTGGTTAGAGTGCATGTTTTGCGCTGATTTTCCCCACAACTGCCATTGAGAACTTGGGGACAGACCCCAGCGATTTTGTCCCCATTCTAGGGGACTGTCCCCGTTGCCCAGGCGTGATTCCAGTCTGGTCCAGGGTTTTTGTCGCTCTGCGAACCTTAATGGAACCTTAAGCGAATCTAAAGATGAATTTAGATTCCATTAAGGTTCCATTAAGGTTCGATTTCCCGGAATATGATATTATTCTCCTGTTCCGAAGGGGCATAGTCGCCGCGCACGGTGCGCGTCGGGCCCCGCCAGAACGCCAATAACGAAAGAGGAGAACACTCAATGGCAAGGAAAAACAGGGTAACGGTCCCGGATGGGATCTACCACGTCACCGCGCGCGTCGCGCACCGCGCGATGCTGCTGATGGACGAGCGCGTCAAGGACCGCATCTGCGGCTGGATCCGCGACGTCGCGCGCTTCAGCGGCGTCGAGGTCTACTCGTACTGCGTGATGGACAACCACCTCCACCTGCTCGTCCATGTCCCGCGCGTGCCCGAGCGCTACTGGCTCGCGCCCGGCGAGGAGCCGGCTGCCCACGCC
>CACWVU010000019.1 GCA_902764415.1 uncultured bacterium
CCTCCTTGCTATCTTTTCCCTGCGCTGACGCGCAAGGTTGAAAATCTACACCCTTAGACAAAGCCAGAAATTTTTATTTGAAAATTACAGTTGCTGACCCTTTTGTTCCTTTGAACAAATTATACCAAAATATTCGCATCGTCACATGACAGGCAGATAAAAATTACCCTGTCGCTCCGCTGCCGTCTCAGCAGCCGAGAACCCCCTTCATCCTATTCAGGAACACCTGTTTCGAAAACCGTCGCGCATTGGCACGACATGCATCTGGATTCCAGCTACGGCCTTCGCACTCCTCCATCGCGCCACACAGCGATTCAACATCCTGCCTGTCGAAGAACACCCCCGTCTCACCATCCCTGACCGTCTCGAGCGCACCGCCGCCGCGAAAGGCTATCACCGGCACGCCAGCCGCCTGGGCCTCGACAGGGACTATGCCGAAGTCCTCGACTCCCGGGAAAAGCAGCGCCCTCGCGCCGGCGTATGCCGAGCGCAGTTCTTCACGCATGAATCCTCCGCCCCCCACCACAACAAGCCGTCGTCCGAGTCGTTCACAGGCGGCACGGGCGAGGTCGAGTCGCTTGTACTTGACCGGTGCGCCTGCGAAAAGATAGTAGTCGCCGGCATCGCGCGTGCAGTTTCCGTAGAACTCGACGTCAACCGGGGGATGCACGACGACCGAGTCGCGTCCGTAGATGCGCTTGATGCGCTCGGCGACGAAAGCAGAGTTTGCAACAAACTCGTCGACAGATTCGGCGCTCTTCAGATCCTCGCGGCGCAGATAGCCGGTAAAAAGCTTCATCGAGAGCTTCCCGATCAGTCCTGCCGAGCGATAGTACTCGTCATGCATGTCCCAGAGATAGCGCATCGGCGTATGGCAGTAGCAGACGTGCCGCGCGCCCTTCGGCTTGCTGATTCCCTTGATGGGGCCGGATTCGCTGGAAACAATAAAATCGTAGCCATCCAGCTTCAGCGCACGCGACGCCATCGGCATAAGCGGGAGATAGGCCTGTGGCTTGCGGCGCCCGAACGGCAGACGGGCGATGAAACTTTCCGTCACCAGATGTCCCTTCCACCTCATCCCCCTTCCCTCATCCCTCATCCCTTTTCCAAATACGTGCGTAAAGATGTCCGCCTCAGGCAGCATCTCCCCGATCGCGGCCAGGACCTTCTCGCCGCCGCGCACGTTAGTAAGCCAGTAGTGGAGAAGAGCCGTCCTCATTTCGCCGCCTCCAACAGCCGTGCCAGACATGCGGCGTCCTCAACCGGGAACAAGGCCGCCTTCGGATAGTCCTTCAAGACATCGCGATTGCCGGGGCAGTCGGAGGCAATGACGCTGCGGCCGCGTGCGACTGCCTCCAAAAGCAGATAGGGCATTCCTTCCCAACGGCTCGGCGCGACGAGATGCCGGGCGCATGTCATGTATACGCCAGCGTTGGGAATCTCCCCCGCGAACTCGAAGAGGTCCGAGACACCGTGCGCGAAGGCGTCCGCTTTCGTCCGTTCAAGGGTGTCGCCGCCGCCGACCATCAGAACGCGCTTGCGCGCAAAGCGCAGGCCTGACTGCGCAGCTGCAACTGCCGCGACAAGGATGTCCTGACCCTTCTGGAAATCAAACCTGGCAATGCAGACGAACGCGAACTCGTCCGAACGGTAGCGCGTGCGGAAGTCGGACGAGAACTCTGCGGGATCGACCGCGTTCGGCTCCACTTCAACAGGCAGATTCCCGCCATAGAGCCGATGGATGTCCGCCGCGTCTGTCTCGGTCAACGCAATCAGCCGGTCGCACTTCTGGTAAAGCCATCTCTCGAGCGAAAGACGCGCCCAACGCCGAAATCTGTTCATCGGCGTCTTCGGAAGAAAGTCGTACTTGCGCAAATGTATTCCGTGGACGGTGAAAACAACCTTTCCCTTCGACTTCACGAACGGATTGCGGAACAGCTGCAGAAGCGCCTTCACGTGATTTACATGGATCACTTCTGCGCCCCAGGCGTTCATTTTCGTCGCGGCACATTCGCCGCGACAGGAGAAGAACACCCGCGACTCATCGTCCGGACACGCGGCGATCCGGCGGCGGATGTACTCCATCCCCCCGCCAACGGAATCACGGTCAATCAAATAAGCAGTCTTCACCGAAACAGCCTCCCCAGAGCGTGCAGCAGAAAGCCGCGAAGCCCCCTGCGGTGGATTGAATGCAATATGCGTTTCGGAGACAGGCAGCCGCCCGGAAGGTTGTCGCCCTCGACCTGCCGTTCGAGCGACGCCAATGCATCTGCAAAGCGAGGAAGAAGACCGGCCCGCTCAAGCCGTTGACGACACTCCGCAAGTGCAACACGCCAGCAATCGGGCGAGTCAGACTTGGTTGACTGAAGCCCGCCGGCGTTGATGCGGTAGCGGTACAACACGCGCGGGAGCACGGTGATGCGGTCGGTGCAGGCCATTGCCTCGACGCAGAAGGCAAGATCATTCGACCGTATGATCTCCTGAAAGCGAATGCCGCGTTCTCGAATGTACGACGCACGGAACAACTTGTTCCAGACGCAGGTGCCGAACGAAGTGAAACGGATGTCATCCCCAAGCCCTGCGTTAATCTGGATTGGCAGCGGCGTCTCAAACCCGGTCCTGTCGTCAAACTCGACGGCGTCGAACACGACGACATCAGCTTGGGACGCCTCGCCTGCAGCAACAGCAGCGCGCAGCATGTCCGGCATTGGCAGATCGTCACTATCCACAAATGCAATCCAATCGCCTGATGCCTGCGCAAGCCCAACATTCCGCGCGATGCCCGCATTCTGCAATCCGTCGCCTGGTGGTGCGCATTCTATGACTTCGAAGTCGCGAAATGATTGTGCATCAAGCGCCTTGCGACATGCTGCAAGATGCGGAGTTCCTCCGAAAGCCGGAATGATGACAGACACCCGCGGCATCAGTACTGCCTCCCGAAGAATATCCTGCGCATGGTGTAGATGAAACCATTGTCCCGCAGACAGGCAAGGGCGCGCGTCAACAGCGGCGGCTTGAAATCTTCCGCTTTCCGCCCAGGATGTCGGGTTATCTCGTGAACGCCTTCGCAGACGGCGCGCACATTCTTTTCGGAGGCATCGGAACGACTGATGCAAAAACCCGTGCGCATTTCTCCGCCGGCTCGAAACAGCGACCGGCCCTGAACAGGACAATCCACATAGGAATACGGAACACCCTCGTCAACGGCAAAATCAGCATCCGTGTATTTGAATACATCAAGAAGATCCTGCAAGAAGAATTCGCCGTAGACCTGGCCGGCTTCCCAGTATGCCACGTATTCGCATTCCGATTTGGCCTTGCCGTCGAACGAGTCTGCTGTATACAGCCGCTTCTTCGCATAGGACTGGGCCTTGAACATCTCGCAGAGGCGCTCGTCGTTCTTTGGAAGCACGACGGCCACGGTCGGATGCTCTATCTCGGCGGCAAACCCGGCCGTTTTCAGGATTTTCGCCACGCGCTCGTAACACGTGTTGCCGGACATGACGCGCCTGATTCCGGCGCTGCGCAGGACGCCGGCGTCTTCCGGCTTTATGGCGCGAATCAGCCGCGCGGCGAACTTCGCGCCGTCGGCAATGGCGACTTCGGGCAGCGCCTTCAGCATACCCGTGCTGAAATTCGAAACCACAAGACAGCCGTTGGCCAGCAATTCGTAGCAGCGGGCCGCAAACATTGTCGAGCTGTCCGTGACCGAATTGACATTGATCGACCAACGATATTTCTTGTGCATGGCCGAAAGCTGATCGTGCGGCACCGCCGGAATTATGTATTTTTGGAACCTTTGGGGAAAGCAATATCCGGGATGACCTTTGCGATAGCTGTTGCGATCCACTATGCACAGCCCGCGACCCGCCGCCAGCGCGCCATCCAGTATCGCGGCCAGGTCGCGACACCTGACGGGATACTTTACCATCCAGCTGCCTGAAAATATCGCGCCGCCGTTCTGCGCCTCGCCGGCGCAGCCAATCGGATTGTCATGCAGGGGATTTATGCAGAACTTAAGCACGTCCACACGGTCGTGTCCGCAATCCTCCTTGTACCGTGGCACCATCTCGACAGCGGAGGTGAATACGTATTTGCACTTCTTCGCAAAATCGAGGAACACATTGTAGTTCGGCGGATCCTCCTTGGAGTAGAATACGGTCGGGATGCCTCTGCCGTTGCAGGCGTCTATGATTTCCAGCAGCCTGTCGCGAATCGGCTCGCCGACGCGCCCGAGCCCGTCCCACCCGTCGTTTTCAAGACCGCGCCATGTCGAAGCTACCAGCAGCAGGTCTATGGAAGATATGCGTTCTCTCCACTCGTCGGTCGGCGGCAGATAGACGAAATCGGCGGCAGGCGCCAGAGAATCGAACAGAATCGCATCGCAAACGACGCCGATCCGCGCATTGAACTTCTTGTAGTAGCGCCCCATTATTTGAATGCGTTGGACAGCTTCCCAGTGGAAACAATCTCTGCAATTCTCGCGGCGGCCATGCCGTCGCCATAGGGGTTGACCGCATGCGCCATTTTGTCGTAGAAGACAGAATCGTCGAGAAGCCGCTCCGCGGCAGAGGCCATCGCATCCGTCTCCGTGCCGGCCAGAATCACGGTTCCAGCGTCCACCGCCTCGGGGCGCTCCGTGGTGTCGCGCATGACGATTACCGGCTTGCCGAGCGAAGGAGCTTCTTCCTGGACACCGCCGGAATCCGTCATAATCAGGCAGCTCTTACGCATCATGTACAGGAACGACATGTAGTCCAGCGGCTCAATTAGATGCACGTTGCCAAGTCCGCCAAGAATCTCAGTCACGGGCTTTCGCACATTGGGATTCATGTGCATCGGGTAGACAACCTGCACATCCGGACGAGACGCGACGCGCTTGATGGCGTTGCAGATGTGTATGAAGCCCTCGCCGAAGTTCTCGCGACGGTGTCCGGTCACCAGCACAAGCCGCTTCGCGGGGTCGAGGAACTGGAACTGCGCGGCGAACTTCGTCTTGAGGGCTTCGTCGGCGTCCATGATCTTCACGGCCTCGTGGAGCGCGTCGATCACGGTGTTGCCGGTCACGAAAACCGTCGCAGGGTTCTTGCTCTCCCTGAGGAGGTTGTCGCGCGAACGCGGCGTCGGCGCGTAATGCTGGGTCGCGAGACATCCGGCGATGAGGCGGTTCATCTCCTCCGGCCACGGCGAGTAGATGTTGCCGGTGCGAAGTCCGGCCTCGACGTGACCCACCTCGATCTTGTGGTAAAACGCGGCTAGCGCGGCGGCCATCACCGTCGTCGTATCGCCCTGGACGAGGATCATGTCGGGCTTCCACTGCGCAAAGACGCCCTCCATGCCCTTCAGCACCTTGCAAGTGACATCGCCCAACGTCTGGTTCGGCGCCATTACGTTCAGGTCGAAGTCGGCCGCGAGGCCAAATATCTCCATCACCTGGTCGAGCATCTGCCGATGCTGCGCGGTGACGCACACTTTGACGTCCAGTTCAGGGCGCGCCTTGCACGCCTTGACTACCGGCGCCATCTTGATGGCCTCCGGCCGCGTCCCGAACACTACCATTATTTTCTTTTTCATTTTGCTATATTTCTCGAAATTATTTTATGCCTACCACTAGCTTCTTTGTGATGTGTATTATACCAAAAAGCAGGAGGTGTCTGTCATTTAACGTATGCCTCCATTCCTGGCAATTCCAAACACCAATCTGATGAATAGACACAATCCCACATCTTAGAACAGCTTAATGAATGATCCAACGGAATTGCGGCCTGCACGACATTCCGCATCGACGATTATAAGCGAGCCGCACTTCGGCTCCCGCGATCCGCCGAATATCCACGTGCGATAGGGCGGCACCCCCTCGCCCGTCAACACCCTGGGCTTCACCGGCAAGTCACTTGAGAACGCAATGGTCGCAATCTGGACACCGTCCCGCAAAAGCCTGAATGTTTCTCCTTGCGCCTCGACCTTGATTCCCTGTGCCAGGTGGAACAGGAGTGAAGCCTTGAACGACTTCGCTGAATCCAGCTCATCCATTATCGTCACCGAACGTCCGGTTCTGTCGAACGAGAGGGTTCTTGTCTGCACGATGCCAGGGAAGCGTTTCTGGACTCCTGTAACGGACACTACAGGGCCATTGGTCTCCGACCCGACGATGCGGGTCGTCAGTGCGTTCCTTGGAACCGACCGGAACCCGTTCTTACCGACCTTGACAGGGAAATCCATATCGTCCACGCAAAGAACATTGTGCGCATAGCCGGAATAGGCGTACGCCGTCATCGGGTTGGCATAGTTGTAGTCCCGGTTGCCCGCCTCGACGAAAAGATCGCCGCGATGGTAGAGGACAAACGACAGGTCGTCGCTGTGCTTGTGCGCAGAGCTGAACGTCGCCGCCTGGAACAGGATCCACGTCGCGGCATCCGGTGGATCGCTGCATGACGACCTGAATATCGCATATCCGCCTCCGGAGCCCCTGTCCGAGAATACCGAAACCGTCTCAGCCGTATTCTTCGGACTGTAGCTGGATATGACTTCACTCGAATCACCTATGGACGGCCATTCCCCGTTGGGCATGGTGCAAGCGGCCAGGAAACGCCCGGCGCTACGGTAGTGCGCCTCGTACCGGCCTGCCGTCGCTGCGTCGAAAGACTCCACAATTCTCGCAAGGCATAGCGCGACCTCAGCCACGTCCCTTCCGTAAGTCAGGGAATGCTCCTTGTGCACCCCATTGTCGCAAAATACGTAGTCGAAGTACTCAAGCGAGCGTAAGACGGCCTTGTCGATGTGGATTCTGCGGACGGCATCGTCGTCGCAGACGCAAAGCGCATAGCAAAGGAGCGCCAGATCCTGGAACATGCCGTGATTGTGCCGCCTCTTGTAGAAGGAATCAGTCGCAAGCAGCGCGGCCTGCGCATCCAGCGATTTCTTGATTTCGCGCGACTCCTCTTCGTTCCACAGCTTCGGCATAAATCTCCAGATGTACGACATGCGATGTACGCGCCGAGCGGTTGCGTCGTCGTGCCACGCCCAGCTGTTCCCCTTCATTGGAACCGGGTTGGCGCGCACCCAGTCTATGACATAGTCGTGGATGAATCTGCCGCATCGTTCGTCTGCCCTCGACTCATATTGACGCATAACGGAGTCGAGTGTGATGAAGCCATGCAGCCGGTAGCAGATGGACCTGTCCTTGATGTTGGCGCAGGACCAGTCGATTGGCGGCTTGGCATTATATCCCAGATAATCGCCATCAAGCAATTTCTCTACATCGGCATTAAAAACCAAGAAGCCCCTGAAAATCCACTCGCGCCTATTGTCAACATCCACCGTGCCCGCGTGGCATACAACAACGCACGCCAGCGCAATCATACTGCCGAAAAATTCCGCACGCATCATACCTAGAAGTGCCCTTTCTCCTTAGCATCAAATGCATTGCCCATGTTTAGGTCTTCCCCACTTATTGCTACAGTTTATCCCACTTATCTCAATTGGCCTTCACTTTGCCTTTGTCTTTCTACAGAAGGGTCTGACCCTTTTAACAAAGAACTCATCTCTGATGTTCATCCTGAAGCCTCCCAATTACACTGTTCACTGCTTGAGGCGAATTGCCAAGGGCTACGACAGAACACGCCACGCCGTCTTTTGCTTTAACATTCCAGCTCAAGCGTCTTACCGGCTTTTGCTCGATGCCCCTTGGCGCAGACATCGCCACATCCAACATCGCCTCAGAACAACACGCGAGGAAAGCCGTTTCGTTACCTTTAGACAATTCCCATTGTGCCAACTTATCTGAATCGGAAATACGATCGGCCAAGACGCCATCCCCTAGATGCAGTCTGCCGCAGAACCTTCCATTGCCAGCACATATCGTCTGTGCCGCCACCGCTGACAAGTCCTTCAAGACACACCATCGCAAGATCGTATCGCAATCTGGTCCGTACACATTCGTTTTGCAGCTCAAGACATAATTATCGGAATGCTCTTCTAAAGTTACATCATACGCCGCTCCCAACGCCTGTCCTCTGTCCTCTGGCTGAAAGACATTGTGTGATTCCGACTTGAGATATTGCCGATACTCCTTCGTCCCATATCGCAAGGGGCCTCCGAGGTCGGACACCCACCAAGTGTCGTCAGCATAATAAAGCCAATTCCCAAGATCATAGTGCCCATGGACTTTCAGCACGTCCGAAATATCTATCAAAACCATACGTTTGGCCTGAGGGTTGCGGAACACATAAAGCCCCGACTCCCTGAATACGGAATTACTTGGGCACATTTCAAATGCATCGGGATAATCGTCAAACCGTACACCTGTGTCAGCCGCCGCTTCCGCAACCGCTTCGCGCAGCTCGTTCCTAAGTTCATTCCGTCCTGTATCGCCTATCGGCAACACAAACCCGTCTGGCGGACACAAAAGTGCATCAGCCAAGACCATCTTTCGCAAAGACTCCAACATCTCTTCCCTAAAATCGGGCGAAAGCGACTGAAACATCTCGGAGAAAGTCTTCAAAAATGTTTTGGTAAACGTATGATGGTACAATGCAGACTGCTCCCTTATAACGCCGTCAGATTCATACATCCCCCTCAAATGGCTCGCAACAATGTCCATTGCTGTATCCCGATACCATTTTGAGAATTCGTATTCAGGAAAGCAGCTGGCGAACGCAAGCAATGCTTTTGCCATTATCAGATTGTGGTTGTGCAATCCGTAGCGCCCATGCCGAAGGTAATAGTCAATCAATTCCACATCAGTATAAAGCTGATAGAGCATCTGCTCAAAGAATTGCGGGTCCTCGGACAGCAACCCTTGCATAGATTTCAATTCACAGGCTATGCCATTCCCATGGGGAGTCCCATACATCGTCAGAAGCAACGCTTCGATCCTGCCGGACGCAACATGGTCATCATATATCTTTGTCGAATATCTGTTTGGATATGTGTTGTTCTTGAAGAAAGACATCCAATATGCCTTGCATTGGGAATAATATTGTTCAAAGGAAGAATTTGCGCACAAAAATGGAATCCATATCCCAGTAGAGAATTTTAGTTGCCATGTTTTGCTATTGAAAGGATCTTCCAGCCATGTAATCTGTGGAGAAATCGTTGTTCCAGGAAAATCGCGGAGCTGCAGCAGAGAAGTGTCTTTATCGGGACGCCAGTCTTTCCCAAGCACAAGAGAATAATTCATCAGACAAACAGCAGGAGTATCTTTTCTCGTACGAAGTCTGTTCAGCTCTTCTTCTGAACCAAGCCATTCGACAAGTGTACGATGCACAATATCCGGTCTTGAGAGCATTGCGTCAGACGGAACCTTGCCATTGAATTCTCTGCACATCAAATTCCAAGGCTTGCCAACCTTTACACGAGCGGAGAACTCCAACAGGTCCAATGTTTCCTTAGTGTTGAAAGCACGTACCGCAAGCTGAATGCTTTCTGCACCAAGCGGTGACACCAAGTCTCTTCCAAAGCACTCGCCCTCATCAGACGAAGCGGCGTAAAAGTATTGCCCGTACAATTTTGATGTAGCAAGCCCTTTACATGGCAATGTATTGCCTTTGGCATCACGAAACGACACGGTGACAATCGCCGCTTTGGGGGCAATATCTTTTTTCTTGCTTGAACCTCTGACGACACCATTTACCTGCACTAAATCGCCAGAGCGTACACGTAGCGACCAATTGCCTGCTACAGGTCCCATTTGTGCCCCAGGGCCAAATGTCACAGACTGGAAACACGGGGAAACAACCAGCTCATCCAACTTCGCTGAAGCCACAGCGCCATTCGTTTCTAGTGTAATCTCTCCTCCACATGTCCCCGGCTGTAGCCTAATGCGTTCATTGAACCGGCCGTTCGAATCGTTTACATCGACTATCCGCTTCTCAAACACCCTTTTTGCCCCTGTCATCCAAGATTCTATAGTCACCGTTATATTTGAGATCTGACAAGGCAAGAAATTCGCCTCAAAATTGTGCAAGACACCCGAACAGATCAACGTATTCTCTTGCTCCGTAACACAGAATCGTTTCTTTATGGGGCATCCCTTTCCAACAACTTCGGGCAAGCGTGACATTTCGCGAATCCTCACATCTCTTACCGATAAAACGGAGAGATTCTTCCATTCCTTAATTTCCAAAGCAAGCTTGTCCGCACGTGAGGGCGACCTAACCTGGAAGAACCACACGGCAACATCTCCAGTCAACTTGGCTCGGTCAACAAACAGATACTCGTATCCAACATTCGGATTTGCAGGTACGAATCCCGTTATAAGACCTTCGTCCGCTCGAATTGATTTCCCTTGTGCCGTATATGTAAAATAACACGCTGCTAATGCCTGATGATTCGTTTTGTCCGCATCTCCGATTCCCACCGTAATCGTCACTTCGTAATAGCAACCTCCTGAGACGTCGCAGACTCTCCCAGCCAATGCTTCGCCTCCTGCCAAGGCTCCCCTCGCCGAGAAAAGTAGAAGGCATGTTACCGCAGGACTGAAAAAACGCAACTTCATTAGACCAGGTCTTTCTTCATTGAATCTGAAACCCGTTCTCGAAGTCAAACGAATCACTCTTGGATAGAAGCTCCCTTACGTCAAAATCGGTACGCCAGAACAATGTACGCCATTTGCTTTCAATGCGAGAAACATAGTGATTGCCTTTGCTGTCGTTTGCCTTGCAGACGTATGCACAATTCGTGTACTTGAACGCATTGGCCATATCCTCCAGATAAAATTGATTATATTTCTCTTTCTTGTCAAAGAATGCGATTATGTCCGACTTCGCAAGGTCTTCGAATGAAACTTCCTTTATGGAGCGCAGTATCTTGTTTGGATAGGTTTGCGCATCAAAAATGCGTTGAACGCCCTTTATGTCATGGGCAACTGCCAGAATCCGCCGAACCGTGACTTCCGCAGGCAATCCGACCTTGTTGAGCATAAAGGCGATTCGGTCAAAGCACGTCTCACCAGTCATCACCCGCCGTATACCCGCCGCCTGCCGCCTCGCAATCTCGCTCTTGGATAGTGACAATGCATTTGCAACGTCTTCCTTTGTCTTGGCGATAAAGACGCCTGGGAATGTCTCGCTTACGCCAAGACTGTAATTGGAAAGCAGCAGATTGCCGCAGGCCTGAAGTTCGTACACGCGATTGGCGAACATCGTACGGCTGTCCTGCACAGAATTGATGTTAATTGCCCAATCGTACAGACGATGTATTTTTTGCAATACATCGTGCGGAATGGCCGGAGAAATCATCGAAAGATATCTGTCCGGCCACCTATACGCCGGATTCCCCCTATTGTCGTAATTCCTGGCAACAATGTCCAGCTTTTTGCCTGCGGCAGAAATGCCGTCAAAAAGCATGCAAAGATCATTGCATCGATCAGGGTATTTCATCATCCATGAACCAGAGAAAATCACGTTTGGGAGTCCATTTCCAAGATTTCGTCGAACAGGATTGTGCTCCACAGGGTTTATTCCAAATCGCATCGCATACACGCGTTCGTGTCCACAGTCCTTTACATATTTCGGGATGACTTCCTCGCAAGATGTGAAGACATAGTCGCTATGTTGGGCAATGCCGACAAACCTGTCATAGTTAGGAGGATCCTCCTTTGAATAGAACACGACCGGGATATGCCGCTTCCGGCATTCATCAATCATAGAATAGACGATTTTCCGTTTCGGCGTTCCTTCCCGCGAGAGATTCAGCCAATCATCGTTCTTGAGGCCATGCCAAGCGGAAACGAGATACAAGACGTCTATATCTTTGATTTTCTCCTGCCAGTCATCGCAGCTGATGTAGGTGAAATCCGCCGCCGCTTTAACCGAATCCCAATAGAACTCGTCGCAGATAATTCCAATACGCGTCTTGAATTTCTCGTAATATCTGCATCCGTTGCTGATCGGCATACCGTCGACCATGCGCGACATGCGGGCGGGAAACCCCTCGTCGCCCCTCGGCAACGGCGCAGGAGACCCGTCCACCTTGACAACAAGCAGCTTCCAATACCATTCTGCCATGCGAGCGACGTGCTCTTCCCATATTAGATTGGCACGACAGAAGTCCATCGCCTTGTCAATGAATTCTTTCGACTCATTGCGCCTTCCCATGAGAAGGCCGTATACGGCGTCGCATGTCTCCTGCGAGAAATTCATCGAATCCAGTTCCTGCAAAGGAACAATCGTCCCGAAGTCATTCTTCCGAACATCTTCGCTGAAATCTCCAATTCCGTCAGTAGCCACGATCGGGACGCCCGCCGCAATCATTTCGCCGAATTTTGTAGGAGAGGCGACACGGTTCACCGGAGACCATTTGCGAAGCATAACACCAGCATTGAACTGGGACACGGCGGCGGAAACATCGTCAAATGCCACTTCCTGGACAAGATAGTCTTTTCTCCCAATGCCATGTTCCGACATGAGGCGATGAACTTCCTCATGGTACGGTTTCTGAGTCAGAATCGGGAAGAACACATCTTTGTGGCGTTTGTGAATCTCGCCGAAAAGCGTAAACATCTCGTCCTTGCATTGCCATGCGACAAGCGTTCCACAATATCCCAAGGTCGGGCGGTCCTTCGGCAACGACAGAATCCGGCGATTCTTAATATTGACGCGAAGCGCTTCCTTGCGCAGAGCAGACGGGACGATGCAAGATGGCCTCAGCAGCCCGTATTTGGCAAGATAGTGCGCCTCCATGGCCTTGGAAACGTAATTTGCGAAGTCCACCGACTTGAGAAGATCCCATTCAAGTTCCTCAAGCATCTTGACGCGAGCCGGCGCGGAACCGCTCATTGCAGCCTCTTCTGGATTGACCCCGTGGAATACGCATGAGAACAAAGTTTCAGGGCGGGCCGCCTTCAGGAACTTGCCGATACGACCACAGTAAAGCGCATGGCACTGCAACACATCCACATGCTCATTGTCAAGAATTGGCTTCAACTTTCGGACAATATCTTCTTGCGCCCCAACACTGACCTTCGAAGCGAAGAACTCCTGCACAGGAACTACGTAGGCATGGCACCCGAGACGCTCAAAATCCTCCTTGTGGGCCTTCAAGTCTTCAGCAGATGCCTTTCCATCATGAAGGCAAATCAAAACAGTACGCATCCCCAACTTCTTGTACTGGGCAGAAAACTTTTCGACGCGAACCCGATATCCGTTATGACAACCCGCCGGAATCCACACAAGCTGCGCCACACACATGTCCTTCAGCGGATAGCGTTTGCGGACGGACCTCCACGCCGGGTGGCGTGAAAAAAGCTCATCATACTGAAGACAAATAGCGCGAGCGTCAAAATGGCGCAATGCGTACTGTCGGCATCTCTGCATTTCCGAAAAGAATATAGTGGGCGAACGCCGAAAATCAAGAATTTTCCGCACGGCATCCTTGACATCGTGCCAAACATATTTCTTTGGGTAAAGTCTATCCGCACTTTTCCAGTCCCTAATTATTGGGATACATCCTTGCGCCATGCCCTCTGCCACAGCTTGATGAGATCCTTCAAAATCACTTGTAGAAAGGATGAATCCGCATTTTGCATACCACGCGCCAGGATCCGGATCAAAGCCATCAAAGTAAACAGATGCCTTATGCGGCGATTTTTCAAGGGGCCGGTCGAAACGCTCTTCGTATTGAGCCATCTCATCCTTGCGCGATGCCATCCAGGGGAAATCAGCTGGACGTTTCCCCTTTATATACAACTTGAAATAGCGATCAACCTCAACACATTTCTCAAAAATCTCCAATGCCAAGTCGGGACGTTTCATGAACGGAACCATCCCAAGAAAGCCCAGGTGGTGATCAGAAGCAGCCCTCTTGGCGCAACTAAAGCGAGTTACGACATCAATCGGATTGTAGATTAACTTGACTCTGGCTTTTGGATAGTGCGCCGCCATGTAGTCAACCGCCTCCTGGCAAATGACGACAAGCGCATCAATGCTCGTAAAGTCCATTTGTGCAAGATACGGAAGGTCTGCATGAAACTCCTGAGCATGCATACGGACAATAAGCACCTGTCCATCTCGCTTGTGGTGGGAATACCATACAGCATTGCCCAACGCCCACTCGCAGAAGACTATGTCCGCCTTTACTACATTATTCTGGGCCTCAATCTCTTCTGCCGAGGTCATTTTGTGTCCGCGAGTCTGCTGCACCACGACAGCCACATTGGGCATCGACTTCACAAAGTCGATAACTGGCGAGAGAAACTTCAGGTCATGTCCGCAAAAAAGGAAATTCAACATATTAACACGCCTCAAACCCTTTCTCTTTTCGCAAAGTACCGCTTTTCGTTTTCGCGTTGCTCCGCCCAGGTGTCCTCTGGAACTTCTACCGACGGCATCGCCGTCAGCAAGGCACTTTTCTGTGCCACGGCAACAACGGTCTTGGCTTTCGCAAGTTCTGCGCCATGTACCGCGCCATTATCCGCCGATTTGACGGCCAACGCATCGCATTCCTCCAAAAACGACCTGCAGACTACAATTGACACTGCCTCCAGTTTCATGGACGCACTAATAGCCTTTTCAACAAACGCGGTGCCGCCGCCATGTGCTAAATTGTGCCCGAGTATGAAATTCTTTCGATATAGGACGTTTGCACCCCCCGAAATTGAGCCTCCAACCTTCGAATACACCTCCGCCCCGTTGGAAACCACCCTTGTGCAACCATCACCCAGAGCGGTTGCGAAAGTCCCCTCTACGAAGGTGTTAAGCACGCTAAAGTTATCGTGAACTTTATGCGAGACCCCGCACACCTCATTGTTGCCAATCACGACCTCAAGGTCGCCGCCGTTGCTTATACGTCCAAGACAGACCGCGAGCCCGTGTCCGTCCACCTCTACTTCGGGATCAGCGAACAAGACGTATGGCGCAAACGCCTGCGCAACACCAAAATCCCGAGCCGCGTCAAGATCGCCAGGCTTACTGTCAGATTTGACAAGGCGGACATTATCATGTTTTCCGGCAAGCCGCGCGGCAATCTGCGGGGAATGGCCGTCGTCCGAACCGGCATCGACTATGACAACCTCCATGTCATTGAAAATGTCAGCTCGCCTCAGGCTTGGGAACAATCTGCCATACAGTGCCCACCCATTGTTGTGCAACGGGACTATCACGGATAGCTTCGGCTGCCGCCGCTCGGATTTTGCATCAGGGCGACTACCCTTCGAAAAATTGAAATGGTCTATTGCATAGCCACCAGGCAGGTCTTGGGGGCCAGTCATCGCAAGAAGGTCTTCGCAACCGTAGGCAGTGCGCCAGAATACCGTGCGGCACTTGTCTGCCATCCTCGAGACATACGTATGCTCCGGCCCCGCATTCAACGTGCCTTCTTCCACGAAAGCGGCTTTAGTTATGTAGTTGCAGTCTACGTATTTGAAGGCGTTTGCCATGTCTTCAAGATAGAATGCGCCGTTCAGACTCCACTTCAGCGCAACGCAGTCCACATCTGCATTCTGAAAAGGAACCCTGGCACAGTCAAGAAACCGTCTGGAAAGCGCATCCCCGCTCAAGAGAAACGCGACCAACTCGCCACCTGCCTTTTGAAGCCCTTCGGAAATGCGCGCCGATTCGACCACTTCAACAGATTCAGAAGGATATGTCTGCGACTTTATGGAATCGATTGTTTTCCGATGCTCTTCCTCGTTCTTGCCACCGACAACGACTATGGATATGCGGGGACGGTAAACCTTGTTGCGCTTCACGGCAAGCTCCCTGTATGCATCCATGATCTGGGAGACCACCAGTTCCTGATTCCAATTCTTGTCAGCCCACTTCTTGTTTTTGGCCCCTCGATTATACTTATCAATCGCCGCAAACGCCTTTACGATTGCTTCGCCGGCGCTAGCTGGGTTGGCGGGATCAAAAACAGGATTGCCAGTAGCCTTTAGGATCTCACCGACATTGCCGTCATCGGGACCTACGCATGCACATCCAAAATAAAAAGCCATTGGCACATTCCCAGAATTAAGGATTTGGCGTCGCTGTATAAACACAACATCAGCAGCAGCAAAGTACATTGGCAGGATCTGCTCCGGGACCGCCCCCCCGTTCAAATGGCCGATAATCCACGGCGGCGGGCAGCTGGAAAAGCGAGGTGCAAGAACTTTAAGATTCTTAATGTTGCATCCCCTCAATGCCGTAAACAAAAGACTGCGCTCGTCCTCATTGCGAAACACGCCGAACGAAAGCACAACCTTGTCGTCTTCCGACAGCCCAAACCACTCCCTTGCTTCCTTCCGCGTAACAGACCTTGATATCCGGGCATACGTATGATGCGGAACAATTACATTTTTAGAACTGGACTCTGGATGCTTGTTCAAGAATTCCTTCATGGAATATTCTCCCATGTGGAAAATCAAGTCTGCCGATCTCTCAACAATGTCGTATGCCTGAATCAGCAGGGGATTGTCATCAACGTGAGGTCTTACATTATGCCTGGTATACGCTATGATAGCGCCCGATTCTTTATGTCTTTTAATGGAATCTTCAAGCTTCGCGATTATCTCTGGCGATATTGCCTCGTGAGTCCATCCGAAGAGCGCGTCCGGCCACATAAAATGAACGACATTAAAACGCTCATCTTTCTTAAAAAGGCGATCTGCGCCATAAAATACTTGCGCTCCAAGGCTTGTCAACGTTTCCATAATGGTGCCCACAAATGGATTTGCACCCGGATTATTGCCCGATCCGCAGGGGAACAATATCCTAAAACTGGCAGCGGACAAGCCTTCATCTGGCGCAAGGCTCCAAATCGGAGATGCTTTCGACGCAGCGCTACTGTTGGCCACAGACTTCCTATCGTTCTTCTGACGATTGCCCGTCTTCTGAAGATTGCCTGTTCGGCTATGCGTATTTTTATCTGGGGTGTTTGTCAGTTTTTTTTTTAAGCCGTCCTTCAAATGCCAATAGGCCAGCGTAAGCCGCCCTAGCTTCGCTTTGGCAAGCTTGTCGTATTTGCCGCTTTCTCGCTGTGCAATATTTTCGGCATGCTGCTTGGCCGTAAGCAATTTAGTCCGCTCCTTTCGCAAGGAGTCAACCAGGTTGGACAGCTCTGCATCGCGCTTTACCGCATCCGATTCGACTGCGGCTTTTCCCGCTGCCAGCCTCGCAAGTTCATCGCCCTGCTTTGCGATTTTTGACAAAAGGTCGGCCTTGAGCTTACGGTAGTCACCTGCGGCCTTGTCCGCGCGGGCAGTTGCCTCCTCAAGGTCAGATGTCAGAGCAACGACCTTGGCGTCATTCTCCTCCGATTCCGCTTTTGCGGCGACAAGAGTGGCCTCCAACTCTGAAATGCGAGATGACAACCTTTCCTTTTCCGAGTTGGCCTCCGATTCGGACGCGGCTTTTTCCGCAGTAAGCTTCGCAAGCGCGGCATCCTGCTCTGCGATTCTCGCCGTAAGGTCTGACTTGAGCTTGCGATAGTTTCCTGCTGCCTTGTCAGCGCTGGCATTTGCCTCCGCAAGGGCATCATCCAGCTTTGCGATTCTCGCCGTAAGGTCTGACTTGAGTTTGTAGTAGTCTGCTACGGCCTTGTCGGCGCGGGCATTTGCCTTCGCAAGGTCGGAGGTAAGATTCAATACTTTGGCGACGTTCTTCTCCGCCGCGTCTTTTGTGGCGGCAAGTGATGACTCAAGTTCGGAAACCCGAGAAGTCAATGCGCCTTTCTCTGCATTTGCTGCAGCAAGTGATGCCTCAAGCGACCCCTTTTCCTCCTTGAGGGCTCCAATATCCCTGGACTGGACATCTTTGGCCTTGCCCAGAGCTTCTTGATCGTTCGTAAGCTTTGCGATTTCCGTCTCGCACAGTTTTGCATAGGCCTCAAGCTCGCCTATGCTGTTTGACAGTGCGGCCGCCTTCTCCTCTGCATCCTTGCTGGTCTGAGCAAGAGTCGCCGTTAGCTCTGCGACCTTGGCCTTCTCCTGGGCAAGCGTCTCCTCGCACTGACGGTTCTTCTGCTCGAGCGCGACGATGTCGCCAGAGACGTGCTGGAGTTTGGCAAGCTGGGAGTCTTTCTCTTTGCAGTCTTGACGCAACAACGCATTGTCCCGCTCGAATTCCGTGCGCTCCGCGGCGATGCGGTTTATGGCCTCGGTCTTGGAGTTGCTTTCCTCCGTTGCCGACGCAAGCGATTCCTCAAGCTCCTTTTCCCGCGCAGACAGCTCTGCGACCTTTTCCTGCAGTTTTTTCCTCTCGTCCTCGAGCCTTGCGTTCTCCGGCTCGAAGAGTTTCGCATATTCCGCCGCGGAAGCAGCCTCGGCGGTTTTCTTGTCTAATGCTTCCGCTAGCTCGGCGATCCGCGACGACAGAAACGATTTCTCCGCCTTCAGCGACTCCACCTGCCCGGAAAGGTGCCCGAGACGTTCGGCCCGTTCGACAGCCTCGTCGCGCTTCGATTCCAGCGCGTTGCGTAGCTCGCGCACCTCCTGCGAGTATTCGAGAAGCCGCGTATCGTTCGTCTCAATCTGTGGACGGTTCGCCGCGAACTGCAGGGCGGCCTTGAGGACTGATATCTGCTCGGCCTGTCCGCTTGATATTCTGCGGTCGGCGTCGAGATTGACCCGAAGCTCCAACGCCTCGCTCTTCATCGCGGCAAGCTCGTTTCGCGTCGCGGCAAGCTTCGAGTTGAGGTCCTTGAACTTCGCCTGTTCTGCGGCAAGGGCCGTCTTCTGCTTCGCAACTTCGCCTTCAAGCGCCGTCTTCTGCTTCGCGGCCGCAGCGTCTGCCGCGGCCTTGTCCGCTGTCAGCTTGGCTATGGACGCTTTCTGCTTCGCGAGCTCCGCGTCTTTGTCCGCCGACAACTTGGCGATGGCATCCTTATGCCGGGCGATTTCCGACGAAAGGTCCGTTTTGAGCTTCGCATAGTCAGCCACGGCCTTGTCGGCTCGCGCCTTCTGCGCGGCTTCCGTCTCTATGGCCGTCTGGGCTTCTACCGCTTTTGCGTCAAGGGCTTTCCTTGCCTCGTCCAAGTCATGCAACTGCGATTTAAGCTTGAGCCCTCGGTTCTTGTTGTCGTTTACAAGCGGACGCTCTATCGCGTAAAAGGCCTTTTCAAGGTCCTTCACTACGGCAAGCGGCACCGTCTTCTCGGCTGCCGCCTTGCGCTCGCGCTTTACGCCTACAACGCCTATCCACTTGCCGAAAAACTCGATGTCCGCCATGTCAAAAAGCGGGGCGACGATGTCTTTGATCCAAGACCAGTAGAACGTCTGCCTGTGGTCAGGGTCGTCGTTTATACCAAACGGAACGGTTGCGACAAAAGTTCCGCCTTTGACAAGATGCGTGCAGGCCTTCTTCACAAACGCCGCTGGGTCGGGCAGATGCTCGAGTATCTCGCCCATGACGACCGTGTCGAATTGCTCCTCGGACTTGAAGTCCATGAAGTTCATCGCCACGAACTGGAGCCTCCCGCGGGACGCGTCATCCAGCCCAGGCAACTTCCCCTCGGCGTATGAGACTGCGTCCTTGTTGATGTCGATGCCAAGCACATGCTTGCCCAGCGGGGCAAGCAGTCTTGCAAGGGTGCCCTGGGAGCAGCCAACGTCAAGGATTCTCTCGCCCACGACTTTTGAGCATATCCAGTGAAGACGCTCGCGCGTCTTGCGCATGAACTCCTCGCCCATCAGTCCGTTGTATGCGTCGTCTATCCTGTCCATTGGTTGCCACTCCCTCTTGGCTACCATTCCCTGCGTCAGTCCACCTGCAGATCGCAAAAATTTAGCACCCGCGCGGCGGGGTTGCGGCCGACAAGGCCCTTGAACTTCGAGTGCTTCACCAACACTACAATGACATCTGCCTTGGCAATCGCCTCCTCGTACGGGGTGAGTTCGAACTGCGGGTGGCTCTGGATGTTCGGCTCCACGACCATCCAGTCGGCGATGCTCTCCTTGACGAGCTTCGCGGCGATCTTGATCGCGGGCGAGGCGCGAAGGTCGTCGATGTCTGGCTTGAACGCAAGGCCGAGGATCGCGATCTTTGGACGGAACTTGCCAAAGGCGCGGTACGTCTCGCGGACCTTCCCGACCACCCAGTCGCTCTTGAAGTCGTTCTCCTCGCGGGCACAGCGGATTAGCTTCGCGCGCTCTGGCGAGCGGCTGACGACAAACCATGGGTCGACCGCGATGCAGTGGCCGCCGACGCCGCATCCAGGCGTGAGGATGTTCACGCGCGGATGGTGGTTTGCGAGGTTGATGAGCTCCATCGTATCGATGCCGAGGTCGTCGCAGATCATCGAAAGCTCGTTCGCGAAGGCGATATTGACGTCGCGGAACGAGTTCTCGGTGAGCTTCGACATCTCCGCCGTGCGCGAGTTGGTCTCGAGGAGCTCGCCGTTGACGAACGTCGCGTAAAGCGCCTTCACGGCCTTCGTGGCCTCGGGCGTCATGCCGCCAATGATGCGGTCGTTGCCGACTAGCTCGATTAGCGCACGGCCAGGGATCACACGCTCGGGACAGTGGGCGAAGTAGACCTTCGTCTTGTCAACACCGCGCTTGGCGAGGATGTCCGCAATGCGCTCGGTGGTGCCGACGGGCGAGGTGGACTCGAGAATCACCATGTTGCCGGGCTTGACGTATGGCGCAATACTCTGCGCCGCAGCGTCCACGTACTCGAGGCCGGGAGTGTGGCCTTCGTCCTCGTGGACGGGAGTCGGCACCGCCAGGACAAACGCGTCGGCTTCGCATGGAGCCGTCTGCGCCTTCAGCTTGCCGGCGCCGACGACATCGCGGACCAGATCCTCCAACCCGTTCTCGATGATGTGGATGTGCCCGGCGTTGATGGTGTCAACCGCCTTCTGGTTGACATCCACGCCGACAACATCATGACCCGCCTTGGCCATCAATGCCGCCGTCGGCAGCCCGATGTAGCCCAACCCGACAACACAAATTTTTGTTTTCATAATGTATATTATACCATAATTCCGCCGCCCACGTCAGGTGGTTCGACGTGTTTCATTTGGAAGCCTATCTTCGGCTCAGGCAATAGGCACGGCAGGTTGCGCTCGCCGAAGGCTGGCTGTAATTCAGGGTGGCCGTTCATGTCGAGCCCTCCTTGAGAAACAGCTCGTAGCGGTCGCAGCAGCCCTTCACATCGTCCGTGAACTCCACCTGCATGCCCTTGTCGAGCCAAAGCACCTTATTGCACATTTCGCGCACCTGGTCGATTGCATGCGAAACGAGTATCGTGGTCGCTCCGCCGCCAATTATCTCGCGCATCTTGGCCTCGCTCTTCGCGCGAAACGCCCCGTCGCCGACCGCCAGCACCTCGTCGAGGATCAGTATCTCGGGCTTCACCATGGAGGCTATCGCGAACGCCAGGCGCGACTTCATGCCGGAGGAGAGCTGCTTGAACGGGCGGTCCTCGAATTCCTTCAGCTGGGCGAAGCCCACTATCACCTCGTACATCTCGTCCATGAACTTTCGCGTATAGCCAAGCAACGCCCCGCGGAGGTATGCGTTTTCCCTGACCGTAAGATCTCCGTCGAAACCACTCCCGAGCTCGAGCAGCGCGACGACCCGCCCGTTGCGGACGACGCGGCCCTTCGTCGGCTCCATGATGCCGGCGATCACCTTGAGAAGAGTCGATTTCCCCGCGCCGTTGGCACCGATTATGCCGAGCATGTCGCCATGGTCCAGGGAAAACGAGACATCCCTGTCGGCCCAGAAGTCAACGACCTTGTAGTTGCCGGTGAGTCGGCGCATCACCCACTCCTTCAGCCCTATGCTCTTGAAGTCCCCGACCTGGTAGCGGATGGAGACATTATCGCAGGAGAGGATGGCAGGTGTATCACACATAGTACAGAAACTTCGTGTTGTATCGCCTGTACATCCATGCGCCGGCCGCGAACGCGGCGACGGCGAAGGCGGCGAGCACAAGATGGGTCGAAACGGACGGCACGGCGCCATCCAGCACCACTTCGCGGAAGTATGCGATGTGCCGGTAGATCGGGTTGCAGGCAAACACAAGCTGCAGCCTGGCCGGCATGTCGTCAATGGAGTAGAAAATCGCCGAACCGTACATCAGGAGCCGCATGAACACTTCCCAGAGATAATCGATGTCGCGGAAGAATATGAACAGGGCCGAAAGAACCATCCCGACGCCGAGATTGAAGATGGACAGCGTGACGACAGGATACAGCAGACACAGGAACTTCCACGAGAACGACACCTTGTCCAACGCACAAAAGACGAAAAACACAAGAAGCGTCAGGACGAAGTTGAAAAGCACCTGCATGTTGGCCGAGAAAATGAAAAGATACTTCGGGACGTTCACCTTCGTGAAGATGCCGGCGTTCCCGAACAGACTGCGCATCCCGGCGCTTGCGGACCCGGAAAACCAGTTGAACGTCAGCAGCCCGCAGAAGAGATACGTGGTGTAGTGCGGCGTCTCGCGGCCGAAGAACTGCCCGAACACGACCTTCATGACAAGCAGCATGAGAAGCGGAGAAAGCATGCTCCACCCCACGCCAAGAATCGTACGCTTGTACTTCTTCTTGAAGTCGCGCTTGACCAGCTCCTCGAACAAGAATTGATGTTGCCTTAATTTTCTCACTGTTTGGATATTATACCATATTTCAGCGCGCGCCGCGCATGAGTAGTACGGCAAATGCCGTGCGCACAAGGATCCACAGATCCAGCCATGGAGACCAGTTCAGCACATAGTACGTATCGAGCGCAACGCGCTGCGCATAGTCTGTGTCGCTGCGCCCCGACACCTGCCAGAGACCGGTTATTCCCGGCTTGACGGACGAGAATGTCTTGTATGCGTCGCCATAGTACCGCACTTCGTCATCGATTATCGGCCGAGGGCCGATGAGGGCCATTTCCCCGGAGAACACGTTGAAGAGCTGCGGCAGCTCGTCAAGCGACGTTTTGCGCAGAAGACGCCCGAACGGCGTCACCCTCGGGTCGTCCTTGAGCTTGAAACTGGACTCCCATTCAGACCTGGCCGCAGGATTCTCGGACAATATGCGGTCAAGCCTTGCGTCCGCGTCCGCGTGCATCGACCTGAACTTCCACACCATGAACGGCCTGCCATTGAAGCCTATCCGCTTCTGACGGTAGAACACAGGCCCCTTGCTCGTCAGCTTTATAAGGATCGGGATGGCGACGAACACCGGAATGGACACGGCGAACGCAAGAAACGCAAGAAACTTGTCGAGTGCAAACTTCTCGATCCTGGGCAGTTTCATCAGCCTCCGGTTGACCATTTCAAGACCGCCGGTTCCGCCAAATGAAACCGCCTTCGCGCCAAGCACGGGAAATGTTTTTGACGGCACGACGTACTCCACGTGCGTGAAGTGTTTCGCGAATTCCTCCATGCGGCACTGGAGCATGCGGATGTCCAGGCACACGACGAGCGTACGGACGCCAAGCCGCCCGGCTGCGGGAGCCACTTCGCCCAGTTCGTCTGCGCCAAAGCGCCGCACTATGTGAAAGCCCGTATAGCTGTCTGACGCGAGGAATCCGACGAGCCGGTCAGCCGCATCGCCGCTCCCTGCGAAAAGAACCGGTATACGCCCGACGCGCAGGCTGTGCATAATCTGGCGACTGCAGTCGCGTACGGGCTGCGCAACCAACGCGACAAGTACACCAGACATGACGATGACGAAGCGCGACACGCCGACGATCGACTGCTGGGAAAGGGCGATGTACGCGATCACGCCGACATGCGTCAGCGCCGCAGACGCCACCAGCCGGCGAAGCTCCTCGACCGGCGGAACCGGAGCCGCCGGATGCAGCGGATTTCCGTTATACAGGCGAAACGCCGCGTTCAGAGCGATAAACGCGGTAATCGCAGGCCAGAAGTCCAGATACGCCGAAGGCCCTTCGGGATAGCTCGCGATGCCTACGGCCCAGTAAAGCCAGACGTTGAACGCCCAGACCGCGAACATGCACACGGCATCGCCCGCCGCCAGCGCCAGAACTCTGACATAGGCCTGCATCCCCCCTGCCTTCTCAACCACGTTACTCCAGCAACCCGAACGCCCAGAGATAGACAGGGTCAGACACCGTCGTGGTGACGCGGCCGACCTTGACCTTGTAGGTGATGATTCCCGCACCGAACGGCCGCGTGACGAGAGGCTCCTCGCCTTCTGCCGGCTCTTCGCACCCGCAGCTGTACCAGCCGGGCAGGAGAACTCCCTCAAACGAAGCCTTCACGGTTTTGCCGTCCACCCCCTGAATCGAGATCTTGCCGGAGAACTCGCCTGTCTTGCTCTTGTAGGATATCTTGTCCGTCCGCACACGCGCGTCAAGCGTGAATCCCTTCGCGGTCGCAAGCACATCCCTGGCGTCGAACGCCTCCGACTCGAACGTCATCTCGTCGGAATACTCCACCTCGTCAAACGCCACAAGAAGGTCTGTCGGCAATGCGTTGGGAGTCCACCACCCGCCAAACGCCGTTCGCAGGGTTTCTTCACCCTCGATGCTTTCGTACGTCGCCGTGCCGGGCGCGTTGTGGATTATCTGGTTCTCCTTCTGGACATCCCATGTCTCGCCGCCATTGCCTCTTATCTTCAGGAGCGAAGAGAACGCGTACTTCTTCGCAGCCTTAAACAATGCAACGTATGCAATGTCCCCTTCTCTGCCGAAGAGCTGGGCGGATCCGCTAGCCGACTGCCCGTTGGAAAGCGTCGCCGACCACTTCGCCACGCCAGCCGAAGAAATCGTCATCGTCGCGAACGCCATGCTGGCGTCGCCGTCCTCCGTCGGATCCTCCGGGAACGTCACCGTGTAGCTGCCCGCCCAGTCCTTGAAATTCGTGTCGGGCGTAGATATCTCGCCGAAGAACTCGCCGTCGTTGATGTCGGCATAGATGAATCCGTCCACATCCATCTCAAGCGCGATGGTCGTGCCGCTCTTGTGGGCAAGCGTGACCGAAGCGACGCCGGTCGCCGAGTCGAAATCCGTCCACGCGCCGGAACACGAGACTTTCGTACCATCGATGGTCTCAAGCACCGCCTTCACCTTGCCGGCGGCAGTTGCGGAGACGGCGAGAGTGCCCGCGACCACGTTCGTGCCGTCGGCAACCTCCTCAAGGATTGGCATGGTCTGCTCGGCGCGCTTCACGCCTATGAACGGGTTGACCTTCTTCGGATCGTCCACAGTGATGGTAAACGTCGCCGGAAGCCCTGTCACCTTGTTCTGCGTTATGGTGTACGTGGCGGTATAAGTCCCCGCCGCCTTAGGCGTACCCTTGAGCGTGACCGTGCCGGACTTCTTGTCGTACGAGAGGCTCATTCCCTTCGGCAGCGAGCCGGACGTCTTCTTCAGCGTCGCCGCGGTGCCGGCCTTGACGTTCATGAGCGGAATCTGCTCGC
Organism: uncultured bacterium; assembly: GCA_902764415.1. Taxonomy (GTDB): domain Bacteria; phylum Verrucomicrobiota; class Kiritimatiellia; order RFP12; family UBA1067; genus UBA1067. The sequence goes on from CACWVU010000019.1 coordinate 25,303, forward strand.
CGGCCGCAAAAGTCAGGTGCGCATCCGCCTTGATGTCGAACGACGCGAAGCATGGCGCGGTCGTGTCGGAGAGCGTCACTTCGCAGGAATCCTTACCGACTGCGTCGCCGCCCTCGACAATCTCAAGGCCAAGCGTGAACGACCCGGAGGCAAGAGTGTCGCCGGGCCTCCACGCCTCGAACGAAACCGCCCTCGCGCCCGTCTCGCCGGCGGCCCACACAAGATTCGTCTCGTCGAGGCCGTACTCCGCCGCATCCCCCGCATCTGCGAGATACACCCTCGCCTTTACCGCACCACTGCGCCCGCCGCCACGCGAAACGGAAACGGAGAAGTCGCGTCCGTTTGGCACGAACGCCTCCGCCGTGGCGGAGTCGAAGCCCACCGTGCCCGGCGTAGCCGCGCTCGTCGCCAGCAGCGAATAGTCAATCGTCGCATCGACGTCCGCGCCGAACGACGCCGCGGAGGATCCAAGCCCGGTTACCTCGACTTTTGCATAGACATTACCGCCGTCAGAGGCATTCAGGTCTGCCGAAACCGACAGCACCCCGGTTCCGTTCGTGGTCACGACCGTCTTGGCGGCGCCATCGCCCTTCTGGACGAGCGACAGCTGCCATTTGACATTCGGCGCGACCGCCGGTGTCGCCGTGAGCGTCGTGCGCTCGTCGAATTTGACGCCGGTCACCGCGAACATGTCAACAAGGTCGCCGCCCGAAACCTCGCCGTTCACCGCCTCGCCGCCGACCGCGAGCGCCATGCCAGCCGTCATCGTTGAAACGTCGCGGTTGTCCTCTTCAACCGCCGCGTCAACCGAATTCGCCACGGCAAGGAGCTCGTCGAACCGCCTGATGTGGCCGGCCAGCGCGGCGGAGTCAGTCGGGCTGCTGGACGAGAACAGCTCGATGCGGGAAATCACCTTCAGCGACGACGCATCCACGAGGGCGAACACCGGAACACCCGTCCTGTACTGGTTGGAGCGCTCTGGACGGTTCCACCCGCCGTTCTTCGTATTTGTGCCGAGAAGTTGCCGGTTGCGCGCCAGGATCGCTTCCGCCGCATCGTCCTCTATCATCCACCTCGACAGATATCCGGCGCCGCTCTGCACCGTCCCGTGGTCGGGGTCTGCTTCCGAGTACGCAGCACTGACGTTCCTCTTGTCCCTCGTGAGAAGGCACGGCCCGGTCGTAGGGCTGGACGCGCTCAGATTTGGAACGTCGATTGCGACGCACGCCACGTTGTTTGCAAGCGTCCAAGCCTTGAACTCCTCTGTCTCGACGAGATACCTCTCGGTCTTTGCACAGTCAGGGCACCAGATGCTGCCGCCGAAGCTGACAAGCAGATGCGCAGTCTCCGACTTCGACTTCGCCGCCGAGACTTTCTCCTTTGCCGCGTCCAGATCCATCGTCCATTCGCCCCATGCGAGCTCGTCGACCGTCTTCCTGCCGATCCACACGGGGTTCTTCGGCGAATTCCCGCGCTTCACGAGTGCAATCAGCGATTCGTCGAGCTTCCCGCCGTCGGCATCCGCAAGCGCAAGCTTGATCTCGCCGCCGACAGAGAACGAGAACCCGTCAAGCTCGCTGAATACTACCCTAACGCGCTTTTTGCTCTCGCCCTCGGCCCAGGCAACCTTGCGCACCGCCGTCTCGCTCCCCGCCGCCTTGGGATATGCTATGGACAGCGTCTCGTCCGCCGCCTCTAGGTCCAGCGCCGTGTCGCGCTCCAGGAGGACGTCAACCCATTCCGTCGTCTCCTCCGCCTCGAGCCTGTCGCCGACAGTGCCCCCGACGGTGAACTTCCCGCCGTTGTAGGCGCTATAGCCGGCGAACGTGGCCTCGATTGCCTTTATGAAAGCCGGGGCAAGCTGGGAAGTCTGCACGGTGTCAACGCCCAGCCCGTAGTCCTTTAGCTCGTAAGCATGTGTCTGACGGTTCCACTGGCGCGATGAAATGCGCCCGGTGAAGTTCGACACGGCGCGGCAGTTGTCGTTCTTGAGCCACAGAAGCGCGACGAACGGCCAATCGTTCAACTTGTTTTTCGAGTAGCCGCCTGCTTTCTCGGCGAACTTCTTGGCGTCCGCGTCGCCTTCCACAATGCAGAAGACGTATGGCGAACCCGCCTGCCAGGTCTTGAACTCCTGACTGTTGAGAGCCGCCTTGAAGTCGCTGCAGTAGCCGCAGTCGTGATTCGACCACACCATGACCAGCGGCGTCCCTGTCGAGAACGCATGGTTAGTCGCAATGTCAAGACTGCCGATCCACGCGCTGGTCTGCGCAGTTGAGACGGTCGCGGGCATCGACGAGTCCGCGAACACCGCAGAGCCAAGCAGCATGCACGCCGTTGCAACGGACAATCCGATAGTTCTGACTATCTTGTTCATAGCTGACTTCCTTTCCTTTCTTTGCTTCCTTTGCAAATCAGTTTCCTGCGCCTGCCGGTTCGTCCCCGTCGTCTCTTTCGGAATCGTCGTCGGAATTACCATCGCCGCTGGAGCTTTCTCCGGATTCATCGCCGCCATCAGACTCGACCTGCTTCGCCGACTCCTCTTCCGCCGCCTTGGCAGTATACCATTTTTCCGCTGCCTCGAACGTCGTGTACTCTTCCCCGGTCACGAATTTATAGGCCTCTTTCGCCTTGGCCTTCACGAAATCGCCGGCATCCTTGCCGTCTATCAGCGAAACAAGCGCCGGCACAACCACCTTCGCGTTTCCAGCACCGAGCGCCTCCATCTGCCCGACGAATCGCTCGACGGCATCTTTGCCGCACAGCCCGTCGATTGAAAGCAACGTGGATATGAATTCCACCTTGAAATCGCTTTCGTCTTCGCCCAGCTCTTCGAGAGACAGGGCGATCCTGTCGGTCGCGGCATCGATGACTTCCCGGCTCGAATCCTTCAAGAATGCCATAAGGTCCTTGAGCGAATCCTTCCCGTAGAATCCAAGCGCATTGATCGCCTCTATCTTCAATTCAGGATTCTCCTGCCTCATGATCGCCACCACCGCCTTGCGGACGCTGCCTAGGCTATTCTCGTCGGACGCGTCCTGAAGCGTGTCCGCAAGCTTCCTCTCCTCCGGCGTGTACGGGTCTTCGACTTGGCGAACATGCCTCACGACCGTCTTGGCGTCTTTGCCGTTCCTCCGGCTCTTCCTCATGCCGCTGTTCTCGCCGACATTCCTCCCGCGCGGTTTTTCTTCGGCGATCAGCTTCGCGCCTGATATTTTCTCGACAACAGGATCCGGCGCAGGATCCTTGACCGGCCGGCCCGAAAAGAGGCCAGACACAGCCCAGATTGCCAGAACGACAACCAAGACCGACAACACAACGACAATTGCAGACTTCTTCATGACCCAACCGCCATCCTTTCCCACTTGACACAATATGACATCCATCCGGGAATGTAAACTTCGGCGCCGCGGACGATTGTCACCCATTTCGGAGGGTCGACGTACTCCTTCCAGTATCGGGCGGCGAATTCGCCTATCACAAGCCGCACGTCGGACTTCGCCCGCAGTTCGACCGGTATCGCCGAAGGCGGGAACTGCGGCGAAAGAAACACTATCTCGCGCGGGAGCGGAAATGTGCCGTCGGCATTTGCATCGCATTCGTCAAGCTTCTCTATGAATTCCTGCCCTGCGGCCCCGGCGAGCACAAGCCTCCGGACCTTGCCCCACGTAACGTCATCAATGGACTTAAGGTAGCAGACCGCCTCGGCACTTCTGCCGATTTTATACGACAGCCTGATTTCATTGGGCGTCGACGCGCCTCCAAGGGCCTCTCCGTCGTCAACAATGAACACCTTTGGATCGTCGCCGTTCAGAACCACTCGCTTCCCGTCGAAGTGGACTGACACGCCATCGCCACGGCAACAACAGCCAAAGGCGACAATCGAAGCCATTATCGCCATCGAGACGACTGCTCCTGATGCTACGGGCATGGCGAAGTGCGACAGCCGCACCTTGCGGATGCCTGGCAAAAGAAACACAAGCGACGAAAATGCGCAGAACTGAAGAGCCTTGTCTGCCCAGACGACGTTGAAGCTCGCCGCAGTTGCAAATGAAATCCAGACTGCCGCTGGAATTGCGCTGAGTCCATTCCATGCGAAGCGGAGAAGAAGGAGAATGCCCGCAATCCAGCAAAAAAGATATGCCGCCCCACCAATCCACCCGTATGCCGCCAAGGCTGTGATATGATCGCTAATGAGATTGAACCTGCCTGTCCAGCGTTTCCCCTCTGAATACCAGTCCACATACGCGCGGCCGCTGGAAATGCGGCCACCCCAGCCCCAGGGCGCATCGTGAATCATGCGCGGCGCAGCGGACCAGAGCTCGGTACGCGTGGCGTCCGATTTGGCGTCGCCCTTCGCCGATCTGCTCGATATGTAGAATGTCGCCATCGCCCCGCCGAGGGCAAGCATGCACACCAGAGCGCCGATGAGGATTCTCTTTGCCGTAAGCCATCCCCGCGCTCGGCCGATGCAGGCGAATTCAGCCGCGAGCCCCGCCGCCGTGGCAACGATGCCGCTGCGGGATGCGGTGAGCGCAAGCATCACAAGGAAAACTGACGCTACGGAAGCAAACGCCAACCTGACCGACGTCCTTCCTGCGGACATGGAAAGGCCGGCAAACACAAGCAGCAGGAACGAAACGAACGTCGCCGCCTGGTTGGGTCCTCGGAAAAAGAGCTTGAGTCGCCCGTCGTTGCGCCATAGCTTAATTTCGGAGAACATCTGTGAAATATCAGTTTCGCTTACATCATCCCAAAGCGGCATTATCTTCTCGTTCTTGTAAACAACTGGGTTTGGATAGCGTATCTTGAAAGTTTTGTCGCCGATCTTGGCGCTAGAGAGTGTGCCGTGGTCATACTCAAGTGTAATCGGATTTTCCCCGGGCTTGCGTGGGCTTACTACTATGGCCTTGTTCCCTTTGACGGTGGCACGCCATCCATCCGAGGAAACACCACGCCCTTTTTTGATCTCAAATTCCCTGATTCCGCCCGAAGGCGTCCTCATGCGCCAAATAGGCAGAAAACTTATCGGCGCAAAGTAAGTACCGCAAAAATTGTGCAAAAGTTCATTAACGTCACTTTCCGCAGCCTGAGAGGATGCGAAGACGAAGAAAACAAGCAATGCTGTTGCAAATCTCTTCACTTCTGATTGATGCTTGGCAATCTAGGTCCGCGTGGTTTCCGTGGTTTGCGTGACCCTTGCCGCTTGCCTTTTTCAGGAACGTTCCAGATTCGATAGATGAAGTTTGTTCCAAGAGGATACTCTATCTTGGCTTGTTCATACAGCTTTGGAAGCAGTTTGCGCTGGAAATCCCCACATTTCTCCTGCTTGATTCTCCGCTCGGCCACCTCGCGCGACGGCACTTCAAGCCGAATGGGAAGCCGTATCAGTATACGGGCAAGCGAAACTGAATCGCCCTCCCTGTTCAGCAGCTTAGCTACCACAAGGCCATCATCCGTCTCTATGGGCCTGGTCCACTTGTTTGTCTCCAGCATGGCAACAGCAATCGACAGCTCAAGCGGCTGAAGGTCCTTTATTCTGAATAGCCCCCACTCCTTTGAATAGATCTCGTTCTCTTTATCCACCAGGGCATCCTCGCTATATTTGCTGGCGATTGCCGCCCAGTCGTCGCCCGCCGCGAGACGCTCTTCGACCTTTCGTCCCTTCTCTCTTGCAATGGCGTCAAGTTTCGAAAGCTTCTTCAACCGATTGGTCAGATTGAGATAGTACGCATCCACATCACCATCGGCAACCTTCAGCTCGGGGAGGGTGTCGAAATACGCTGTGCGTTGACTTTCACTCTCGAAATTGCGCAGAAACACCTGCTTGAGGGAACCAAATCTCTCCGCGAGCTCATCCTTGGTTCTAGCCCTTGACCTCGTCTGCCTGTTGAATTTTGCGAGCGTCTCGGCATCGCTCCCAGCGGTTGGCTTGATTCCAAGCCGATCTGCCTCTTTTGAAAGCAGCTTGGACGAGATAAGACTCGGAGTAACCTCCATTGCGAAATTATTACCCCAAACGGGAATCGCGTTCGCAGGAACTTTCTTGCCGCTCAATTCCGTGATTTTTGCGACCATGAGAGCAATGTCACGAACATATTCTGCAGTAATCGCCTCTCCGTCTATCACGCAAAAAGCCACAGAAGACAGGTTGCTTTTGCATAATGCCGTTAAATCGGCGTCGCCATTCTTGCCATTGCCAATCGAGCCGGGAAACGTTCCGGCATAGGCACACACAAAAAAGACGAGTACGCCTGCTACGACAATGTGTTTCAATATACCACTTATCTTGTACATCTCGCTTATCAGTAATAGGGGGGGATCCTTTTCAGAATTCCCCCCCTCATTCTGAAGCAACCTCAAAGTTGCTCCTCAACTGACGTCAAATCTTATTACAGACCGTTATACTTGAACGTCGCATTCTTGTTGAACTTGATCGACCAAGTGCCGTACGCGGCAGTCGGCAGATTGTACCACCCATTGTCCTCCAGAGTGGGCGACTCGCTGCACGAGAAAGCGAGAGCCTTCACGGCGCTAGCGCAGCACGCTTCGCAGTCAGGCGCGGGGAGGTAGCCGACGATGTTGCCGCTGATGTTCTCAACACCCGCGAAGGTCCAGGTCAGACCCTGAGTCTTGTAGGTGAAGAGCTTATCCTTCCACGTACCCTGGCCAGCAAGGGCGAAACCGAAGTTCGTGCCGTCGGCGTTGTCCAGGTTGCCGTAGCCGGAATCATCGGAATCGAAGGTGTAGAGCGCCTCGACCGAAGTCGCCTTGGCAACACTCTCACCGCCGAAGCGGTTGAGGAACTGGAGCGTGAAGTCCCACTGGTCACCGTTGTCCTCGACGATATAGCCATCAGAGCACAGATCACCGATGAAGACGGTAGCCTTGATCTTCTGGGTATTCTTGACGCGATAGCACTCGCCGGGACTCTTGTACTTGAAGGTCTCGCACCAGACGTACCTTTTGTTGTACTTCTGCTGGTACTTGTACTTCGTGTCCTTGCCGTCAAAGCCAAGCGCATATGCCAGCTCTTCCAGGAAAAGATCCTTGTCCTCCATCTTGTTGATGACAGACGTGTTGAGCTTCCAAGGATACTGCTTGCTACCAGCCTTGAGAACATCGTCGTACGTCCCGCTAGGAAGGGTGACATCCCTGGTCTTCTGCTTCTTGTCGCCAGTAATGGGCTCGAAGATAGGATCTTCATACCACCACGTGGCATTATTGGCAGTGGAATCCCTGCCGAGATTGACCGTGTAGGACACACCCTTGCCTTCCTTACCAGTCGTCGTGGTGAGAGTGGCGTTGTAGTCGTACAAATACGTGATGTCGTACGCCTCAACTCCACCGATCATCGCCGCAACGGCGGCAGCAATCATGAGTTTCTTCATTGTTGTTTTTTTCCTTTGGCTTGTTCCTTCGGACTTGCGGACTTCCGCTTGCCTTCCGACCGGAGCTACCCGGTTGATCCGTTGTGGTCGGTGGTTTCATACCGCTTCACTTTATTGTACCCGCATGAACACGGTCGGCATCACGTGTTGTGCCATTCAGCTCTCTTCGATGGTTTGAGTTTCTCATCTCCGATCACCGTGTCCCGTTGCAGGTCCGAGTTCCGATTTTTCATCGCGCCCGGTATGCCTAGGCCCGGACACCATGTCCGAAACCTCTTCCCTGCTCAAAGACGGGCGTAGTATAGCATATTCTCTGATCGTTGCGCAAGGGGGTATTTTAATTTTTTTAAATTTTTTTCCGTTTGTGATGTCCAGAAGCAAATGCAAGATTCTCTTGCGTTTAGTCCTTGAGAACACGGGACGGGATTGAAAGGAAGGTTTCGTGTATCCTTTCCGCATACGGACAGATTCGGCGGCGGCGTTGCGCAGGTCGAGGTAGACGATGGCCGGTTCATTCGTGGTGCCGGGCGGGCAGGCGTAGATCGTGAGGAGATTCTGGCCGTCGGGCGCCATGGCGTCCCTGAACCGCTCCAGCCATTTCTCCTTGAGCCCTTCCGCCGTCTCGCCCGGCCGACACTGCGCCTCCGCCGAGACACGGACGACCTCGCGATTCGTCGAAACATACACGTACACGTCTTGGAATCCCTCCGGCGGCGCAATCACCTTGTAGTAGTCAAAGCGCTTTTCCTCCGGGCAAACGGACACGACTCCGGTGTCCTGACCCTTTTGTTCCTAGGAGTTTATCTGCCATGTCTGCCTACTTTGTGAAATTTCAACTGCCGCGGGGCGCATGCCAGCCGCGATTCCGCCCACGATAGCGAGGGCGAGGGAAAGCGCGGACTTGGCATGGGGTTTCATCGCATGAATTATATCATTTTGCCGCGGTTCGTGTTGGCTTTCGCGACAGATTTCCGTGGCCGCGAAAAGTGAGCGTCGTTAGACGCGAACAAATCCGCGTGTTAAACCAAAACCGCCGCGCAAACCTGCCTTCCCGGCTACTCCAGCTTCGACTGCTGGCGGGGGTCGAAGGCGTCGCGCAGGCCCTCGCCGACGAGCACCGCGAGAAGCATCACCAGGAAAAGCGCCGCGCCGGGAAACACCACCAGCCACCAGGCGCCGCGGAACTGCTGCGCCTGGTTGAGGAGCTCGCCGCACGAAGGCGTCATCGGCGGTAGCCCGAAGCCGAGGAAGTCCAGCGCCGCGAGCGAGCCGATCGCCCCCATCAGGAGGAACGGAAAGAGCGTGATGAGCGGCGTGAGCGCGTTCGGCAGCACGTGCGAGAAGATCACCCTCAGGTGCGAGAACCCCAGGGTCTTCGCCGCGTCCACGAACGGCAGCGACCTCAGGCGCAGGAACTCAGCGCGCATGTAGTACGAGACCGTTATCCAGTTGAACACCGCGTAGGAGACGAGCAGCACCCCGAAGGAACGCCCCAGCGTGGAGCCGAGGAAGATCATCACGTAGAGGAACGGCAGCGCGCTCCAGATTTCGGTAAAGCGCTGGAGCGCGAGGTCGGCGACGCCGCCGAAGTACCCTTCCACCGCGCCGACGGCCACGCCGAACACCAGCCCCGAGCCGGCGAGCAGCAGCCCGAACAGGAGCGCAATGCGCAGCCCGTAGACGACCCGCGCGTAGACGTCGCGACCGCCGGCGTCGATGCCGAACGGATGCCCGGGGCAGGGGCGGAACGGAAACGACACCGGCTGCGGCGGCAGCTCGGTCTCCACCGCCCGCGCCGGCTCCGTCGGCTCGAGGAACACCCGCGTGTATCCGTCGCGCGGCGTCGCACGCACGCGGTAGCCGCCCAGCGCCGCGGCAAGCGCGTCCGCCCCGGCGAAGCGCTCGCCCACGGCGCGGCGCACCTCTTCCGGCCCCTCGAAGTCGTACACCTCGCCGTCCGCCGCCGCGCTGAAGCGCGCCTCGCGCGCATCGTAGACGCGCACCTTCGCCGGCGAGCGGTAGGGCTCGAGCGCCTTCGGGTCCACCACCGCCCGCGGGTCGCGCGGACAGGTAACCTCCGCCGCCAGGCAGAAGACGAACACCGCCGCGAGCGCGAGGAGCGACCACCACGCCCGCCGGTTGCGGCGGAACGCGGCGAGCCGCCGCTTCGTCAATGGGGAGATGAACGCCACTTCCGCTACCTCCTCGCGAAGTCTATTCTGGGGTCGATGAGCATGTAGAGGCAGTCCGAGATCAGGTTGCCGGCGAGCTGGAAGACCGAGGTGAGCGCCAGGAGCGCAAGGAACACCGCGTAGTCGCGGCCGACGAGCGCGTCCCATCCGAGCCGGCCCATGCCGGGGATCTCGAAGATGGTCTCGACGATGATCGAGCCCGCGAAGAGAAGCGAGATCATCGACCCGAACCCGGTCGCCACCGGGATGAGCGCGTTGCGGAAGGCGTGGCACCAGATCGCGCGGCGGCGCGTGGCGCCCTTGGCGATCACCGTGCGCACGTAGTCGGCGGAGATCTGGTCGAGGAGCGAGTTCTTCATCAGCAGCGTGAGCATCGCGAACGACCCCGCCACATAGCACGCAACCGGCAGCGCCATGTGCCAGAGGCGGTCGAGGAAGGCGGTCCAGAACGACGGCGGGACGTCGAAGTCGCTCGCCACGCCGCCAATCGGAAAGAGGTCCCAGAAACCCTCTACAGTACCGCAGAAAAGCGTCTTCAGGAGCATCGCGAGCGCGAAGGACGGCACCGCGTAGGCGGTGAAGACGACCACGCTCGAGACCGCGTCGAAGGCGCCGCGGTGTCGCAGCGCCTTGGCGATGCCGAGCGGTATGCAGACGAGGTAGGTGAGGAGGAACGCGGCGACGCCGAACGAGATCGACACCGGCAGCCGCGAACGGATGAGCTCCCACGCGGTGCGGTTGGGATAGTCGTAGCTCGCGAGCCTCAGCCCCATCCGGTTCACGACCAGCCAGTTCCAGTACTGCTTCCAGATCGGGTCGCGGAAACCGAACTGCTCCTCCAGCTCCCGTCGGTACTCCTCGGTCACCTGGTGCGCCACCGCCGCGGTCGCGCCCGCCTCGGACTGGCGGTCGCCGCCGCGCATCCGGATGAGCCGCATCTCCACCGGCCCGCCGGGCAGGAAGCGCGTCAGCGCGAAGCAGACGAGCGTGATGCCGACGAAGGTCGGCACCGCCAGCACAAGCCGCCGTAGGATGTACTGAATCTGGTTCATCGCGGCAGGGTCATTTCAGCAGCGCGACGGGACGGTGGAGTCCGCCCAGGGTGGAAAGGACCCGGAACGACCCGGTCGCGGGATCGTACCTGAGCGAATGGACCTCGCCCGAGCGCTCCATCGCCGCGAGCGCCAGCGTGTCGGTGAGGAAAATGAAGTCGCGCGGCCAGTTGCCAGGCAGCACGGAGCGCGCCTTGAAGTCAAGCGCGCCGGTCTTCGCGTCGAAGCCGAAGGCGACGAGCGACTGCTCGCCGCGGTTGGACGCCACCACCTTCCCGCCCTCGGGCGCGAGCCGCACCGCCGCGGCGAGGTCCTGGTCGGACCCGCGCCCGTTGCCGCCGCCAGCGAGGAGGTCCCTGCGGGCGAGCGTCGCCGTGAATCCGCGGTCCGGATCGTAGGCGAGCGTCTCGATCTTGCTGTAGAGCTCGGAGACAAGGAAGGCGAGGCGTCCGTCGGGATGGAAGACGAAATGGCGCGGGCCGGCGCCGGGGAGCGTGGTGCGGAAGCGCCGCGGCGGCGCGTCGACGGAATCGGAGCCGTCGGCCGCGAGCCGGTACTCGACGAGTTCGTCGAGCCCGAGGTCGACGACCACATATCCCTTGCCGTCCGGCGACGGCACCGCCTGGTGGCAGTGCGCGGAACCCTGCCGCGGCAGATTGGGTCCGCTGCCGGAATGGACGTGCACCGTCGGCTGGCCGAACTTGCCGTCCTTCACCGCCACGCTGCCCGCCTTGCCGGCGACGTATTCGGCGAAGAATACGCGCGAGCCGTCGGCGGCGACGGAGAGATGGCAGATGCAGCGCATGCCGAGGTTGAGCCGGTCGGTCTCGACGAGCTTTCCGTCCGCGCCGGCGGCGAAGGCGACGAGCCCCGAGCGCTCGCAGGAGTAGAGCCAGCGGCGGTCGGGAGACCACGCGAGGTAGATGGCGTTCTCCACCGGATACGCCGTCATCACCTCCATCGCCCCGCTCCGGGCGTCCACCTCCGCCGCGAAGATCCCGTTCGTATGCTCCGCGTCGGTATAGCAGCCAATGTACACCATCATCGCCAGCACTCCTGTCATTTCTCTCCTTGTGGTTCCTGCGTAGGCCCCCGCCCCTTCTCGAGCACCTTGACGGCGAGGTCGTCCTTGCCGAGCCGCCTGAGGCAGGCGGCGAAGCCGGCGCGGGCGGCATCGTCGTTCGGATGCACCGCGATCAGGGTCTCGTAGCACTTCATCGCCTGCTGGACCTTGCCCAGCCGGTAGAACGTGTCGCCGTTGCGCGCAAGGCGTTCCAGGCGGTCGACGAGGATCGGGTCGGCGGAGTTGCGCAGCGCCGCGCGCCGCCAGCAGTCGACCGCGTCGTCCATCGCCTTCTCGTCGCCCGCCTTCGCCGCGGCGATGTTCCCCTCCAGCACCAGCCGCCGGATGACCTGCATGGAGCGGATCTCCGCGCGCGTCTCGGCGGCGATGTCGTCGTCGATGCCCGCGAAGTCGATCCAGTCGAGGCGCGGTACCTCGCGGGTCACGAACCACTGCGGCACCACCTTGCCCTCGAGCTTCTCCTCGAACGCCGGCATCACCTCCTCGCGCGAGCCGGCATAGCTCGCAAACGCGCCTACGGGCGAGCCGAGTCTGGGATCCGCGGCAAAGCGCTCCAGCGACTTCGCGAGCGGCAGCTTTTCGTCCCGTCGGCCGACGAGCAGCCAGTGGTGCTCGCCCGGCATCCAGAGCCGCACGCACTTGCCCGGAAACGACTCGAGCCGCCGCCGGAACTCCGCGGCATCCATCTCGCCCACGTCGACGAGCTCGGCGGCCTCGCCCTCGCCGCGGCCGGACGGAAACTCCAGCGCCTCGATGTCCGCCGCGGCCGCCTTCACCGCCTCGCCCGGCGGCGGCGGCGGAAGCTTCGGCTTCGCGTCGCGGGAGAAATGGCGCAGCGCAAGCGCCGCGGACGCGGCGACGAGCGCGGCGACTGCGACGACGGCGAGGACTCGCGCGCGGCGGGTCACCCGAGGCGCTCCCTGATTGCGGCGACGCTCCGCTCCACCACGCCGCAGCGCGACTTCACCGCCGCCGCGGCGCGCTCGCCGAGCCGGACCGCGTCCTCGTCGCCCTCCATCAGCCTCGCGACCTCGGCCTCGAGCCGGACGGGCGAGTCGACCTGGACGATCGCGTCGGCGGCGAGGAGATCGCTCATCACCGGACGGAAGTTCTCGGTGTAGGGCCCGACCACCGTGGGCTTGCCGCAGAGGCACGGCTCGATCATGTTCTGCGATCCGTGCGCGCAGAGCGACTTGCCGACGAACACCACGTCCGCGAGCGCATACAGCCCCATCAGCTCGCCGGTCGTGTCCGCGAGCAGCACCGGCGGCGCGCCGTCCGCGGCAACCGCGGGAGCGGCGTCGCCGCGCGAGCGGCGCACGCACCTGAAGCCGGCGCTGCGGATGTTCGCCTCCACCGCGTCCGCCTTCTCGAAGTGCCGCGGGGCGATCACCAGCACCGGCGCCGGACCTTCCGCGCCATTCGCGCGCCGCGCCTCCAGGAGCCGCCGGTAGATGCCCAAAAGCGCCTCGTCCTCGCCCGGCCAGGTGGAGCCGCCGAGCAGGATGCGCCCGCGCTTCCCGACCGGACCGACCGCCGCGGCGATCCACTCCCCGAGCTCCGCCTCCTTGGCGGGATTGCGGCGAGCGACGTCGAACTTGAACGAGCCGGAGACCTCCACGCGCTCCGCCGGCGCGCCGGCGGCGACGAGGCGGGAGCGGTCGAGCGCGCTCTGGGCGAAGATCTCGGCGAAGCAGTGGAAGACGTCCTTGAACAGCCACCGCGCGGCGCGGTAGCGCGGCGCGCTGCGGTCGGAGACGCGGGCGTTGACGAGGAAGACCGGCACGCCGTGCTTGGCGGCGCGGCGGATGAAGTTTGGCCAGATCTCCGACTCCACCAGCACCACCGCGCGCGGACGCACCGTCTGGTGCGCGGCGCGGACGAAGGTCGGAAAGTCGAGCGGGTTGTAGATGAGGACGTCCCCTTCGCCTACTTCGCGCTCGGCCATCTTCCAGCCGGTCGACGAGGTGGTGGAGAAGCAGAAGCGCACCCCGGGCTCCACCCGCCGCCACTCGCGCATCAGCTGGCCGGCAACCTGGACTTCGCCGACGGAGACGGCGTGGATCCAGACGAAGGCGGAAGCGCGGGCGCGCGGATCGTGGGAGTCGAATAGCGCGTCGCGCCGGCCGAGCGCCTTCAGCACCGGCTCCGGATAGAGCGCGAAGCGGTCGCCGAAGCGCGCCGCGTAGCCGCCGCGGCGGAGCATCCGCACCAGGAACCCCGGCAGCAGAAAAGGATAGACGAGCAGGAAGAGGATGTTGTAGACCGCCCACTTCATCGCCGCCGCCCTCCTATTTCCTGAGCAGGGACAGCGAGAGCAGCTTCATGGTCTCGCGCGGAATGGTGAAGATTGCGTCGGCCGAGCCGACGGTGGCGTAGCGTCCACCGTCCGGCGCCTTGCCGCCGACGAGGACGTTGCGGCGGACCATTCCCTCGCCGCCGCGGTCGACGGCGAGCGTGAGCGCGGGGCGGTCGAGTCCGTAGCGGCCGAGGTCGGCGGCGGAAGCCTTGAGCGCCACGACACCGGAGGCGCGGAGCGGGTTGAGCGCGGCGAGCACCTTGGCGATTGCAGCCTCGTCGGCCACCGCGTTGCCTTCGGCGGACTCGGGGCTCCACGCCGTGCGCTCGCGGGAGTAGACGACGGACACCGGCTTCTGGCCGGCCGTCGACGAGACGAGCCGCGTCACCAGCGCAGGGTCGACCGCCAGCACCTCGCGCGAGCGGAGGTCCTCGAGCCGCATGGTCCCGAGCAGCCGCCGGCGGGACACCACCACCGCCTCGGAGTTGGTGCCGACGGAGACCGAGACCGCGTCACCTCCGTCACCGGCGTCGGCGGCGGAGAGCGCAAGGATCCGGTGGAGCAGCGCCTCGGCGGCCTTGGCGTCGGCGGGCGCGGCGACCGGCGACTCGAGCCGCCAGGCGCCGTCCTGCTCGCGCGCCAGTGCGCAGGTGACGTCGCCGTCGGCGACGGCGAAGGCGGTGACCGCCGATGCCTCGAGCGGGAAGGGACGGGAGTCGGAAAGCTTGGCCGGCACCTGGAGGACGGCGTCGCGGAGCGCGGCGTCGACGGTGACCACGGCACCGCCGTTCTGGACGAGGGCGTAGACGCTGTTGTCGTCCGCCGCCGCGCCGAAGGAGACGCGGCGGTCCTCGCCGTCGCCGCAGCGCAGCGAGACGGTGATCGCGGAGTCGGGGTCGAGCCCGTAGCCCGAGAGCAGCGAAGCGGAGACGCTCGTCGCCTCGTTGGAGGAGCCGACGGGCCAGACGAAGGACTTCGCCTCGGCCGCGGAGAGGAGCGCGAGGAACGCGTCGACCTTGTCCGCGGCGGACTGTCCTTCCTGGGTCTTCCAGCCGCTGCCGCCGCGCTCGAACGAAAGCGGCTGCTCGCCCGGACGCTTCACGTCGAAGGAGGCGACGGACTCGGCGCCGAGCGGAAAGACGGCGCGGGCGCGGAACGCCTCGGCGGAGAGGTCGGCGGCGGCGAACACCGCGGCTGGCACGACGCAGACGGAGCCGGAGCCCTCGACGGCGGCGTAGACGCCGTTGGAGGACGGGGTGTCGACGCCGAAGGAGACTGACACGGAATCGGAGCCGTCGCCGGCGCCGCCGAGCATCACCACGAGGCGCGGCGTCTCGAGCCCGAAATCGGAGCGCTCGCGGCCGAGCTTCAGGAGCTCCGCCTCGGAAATCACGTCCTCCGGCTCGGCGAAGGACACGGCGTCCACGAGCCGGAGCACGGTCTGGGCGTCGGCGCGCGCGGCATAGGGGGAGACGATGCGCCATTCGGCGTCGCGCTCGAGCACGGTGGCGGGCTCGCCGGCGCGCGAGACGACGAGCCGGGCGGGGTCGGCCGGGACGGCGGCGAGGCGCCCGTCGGCCTGGACGCGCGCCTCGGGAGCGTAGACGCCGACGACGAAGTATGCCACCACCGCGGCGATTGACCCGATAAGGAGCCAGACTATGGCGCGCGCGTTGCTCATCGCCTGACCCTCCTGCGGAAGACCACTGCCGAAAGGACGAGGAACACCAGAAGCGGCGCCAGCGCCGCGGAGGCGAGGGTGAGCTTGAGGCGCGAGGCGCGGTCAAGTCCGGTGGAAAGAACCGCGGGGTCGGCGCTCGACGCGCCGGTGAAGTCGGTGCCGGAGAGGTAGGCGACCGCGTTGAGGAAGAAGTCGCGGTTGGCGCTGGCGCGCGCGGCGAGGGCGGCGTTGGAGACGAACGCCGCGTCGCCGACGGCTACGATGCGCGCCGGGCGGATGGCGAGGTCGCTGCCGGCGCCGGCGCCGCGCTCTGCCGCCGCCACGACGGCGGCTCCGCCGGCGCGGGCGAGGGGCAGGAACTCGATGCGGTCGGCCCCGGCGCCGCTCTCGGCCGCCGCGGAAAGCTCGAAGGAGAGCGGACGGTCGAGGACGATGCGCGAACCGGCGAGGGCGGAGGAGACCGGATGGTCGGCGAAGTCGGAGACGATGACGTCGGTGCCGGAGATGGTCTTCTGGTCCTTGAGCGGCTTCACCACCGGGCGCATTCCCCAGGCCGGCAGCAGCGGCGCCACGCCGCCGGTGCCGGGGCGCCCGAGCATCACCAGCAGCCGTCCGCCGTCGCGCAGAAACGCCTCGATGCGCCCGAGCTCGGCGCGCGAGAAATCGTCCTTCGCGCCGGCGACCACGAGGAGCGCGCAGTCGGCGGGGATCGGCGACTCGGCGGCGAGGTCGACGGCGACGTTGCGGTAGCCCTCGCGGGCGATGTCGCGGGCGATGTCGCTCAGACCCCAGGAGCCGTAGTCGTCGAAACGGGCCTCGCCGTGCCCGACGGCCCAGCAGACGTCGCGGTGCTGGGGCGGGCTCACGAGGCTGCGGAGCGCGGGCGCGAGGTCGTTCCAGCCCGCGCCGTCGGCAAGGTCGAGGATTGCGGTGCGCCGCCCCTTCTCGAAGACGATGCTGCCCTCGCGGGCGCCGAGGCGCGCCAGGCGCCCGGCGGAGCCGATGTCCCAGCGCGGGTCGACGTAGCGCACCTCGAGGCGCAGCCCGCCGAGCGAGTCGGCGGCGCGGCGCAGCGCGCGCAGGCGCCGCGCGACCTCGCGGAAGCGCGGGTCGCGGCGCGAGAGGAAGGCGGTGGCGGAGACGGAGCCGGAGGTCTCGGAGATCGTGCGGCGGAGGCGCGGCGAGAAGTCCCCGCCGCCGCCGGAGGCGAACTCGAACGAGACGTTAAGCCGCGCCGCGAGCGCCGTGACCGCGACGGCGAAGAAGGCGGCGAGCGCCAGCGCGAGCGCGGTGGAGGCGCGGAGCATGCGCGAGCCGCGGCCGACGAGCCGCAGCGACGAGACCGACTTCGAGGCGACGAACAGGGCGAGGACGGTGAAGACGACGTAGGCGACGGCGGTGCCGAGCGTCACCGATCCGGACACCATGTCGGCGACGTGGGCGTCGAACGGGAAGTCGCCGAACACGGTGCGCCCGGCGGCGGAGAACGACAGCAGCGCCTGCCAGACGCCGCGGGGCAGCGCGGCGAAGAGGATAATCGAGGTGCAGAAGGACGCGGCCGAGTTCGCGAACGCGGCGCTCACGGCCGAGGCGGCGGCGCACCAGAGCGCGCCCTGCGCGGCCAGCGCGGCGAACGCGGCGATCACCTCGCTCCAGTCGGCGCCGGCGAGCGCGGCGGGGGCGAAGGCGGCGAGCGCCAGCCCGCACGAGGCGAGGGAAAGCGCCACGACGAGCAGCAGGGCGAACCACACGCCGACGAACTTGCCGACCACGAAGTCGCGCTCGCGCACGGCGACGGAAAGCAGCAGGTCGGTGCGGCCGGTGCGGCGCTCGTCGCTCCACACGTCCATCGCGAGGAAAGCCGCCGCCACCGGCAGCAGCGCCGAGGCCGAAAGCGCCCAGAGCGCGACGACCGACGCGCTCGTCCCCTCGGCCGCCTCGAGCCGCAGCGAGAAGAGCGCCGCGACGGCGGCCATGAACAGCCCCGCCGCCAGCGCGGTCGGGAACTGGCTGCGCAGCCGGCCGACTGTGCGCCGGAAGGTCACCGCGACCGGGCTCACGGCTCCACCTCCCCCAGCGCCGCGGCGACGCGCTCGCAGAGCACCGCGCGGTCGGTTCCGGAAGCCGGCACCGACGCCGACACGATTCCGTTCCTGAGCACGAGGAAGCGCGTGGTCCACTTCGCGAAGTCGGCGATCTCGTGGCCGGTGACGATGACGGACGAGAACGCCGCCGCGTCGGAGAGGATGTCGCCCGCCGCCTCGCGCATGGTGCGGTCGAGCCCGGCGAGGAAGTCGTCCAGCAGCAGCACGCGCGGGCGCAGCAGCAGCGCGTCCGCGAGCGCCACCCGGCGGCGCATCCCGGCGGAGAGCCGGCGCACCGGCTCGCGCATGAGGTCGTCGACCCGGCAGAGCTCCGCCGCCTCGCCGACGCGGCGCCGCACGCGCTTCGACGGCTCGCCCTTGAGCCGCGCGCGGTAGTTGAGGTACTCCTTCACCGTCATGTCGTCGTAGAGCGCCGGGCTCTCCGGCAGGTAGCCGAGCTGTCGCCGGTAGCGGAGCGGGCGCGCGAAGGCGTCCGCGCCGTCCGCCAGCACCGCGCCGGAGTCCGGCGCCATCAGCGTGGCGAGGATCTTGAGGAGCGTCGTCTTGCCCGCGCCGTTCTCACCCACCACGCTCACGATCTCGCCAGGCGAGACCACGAACGACACGTCCCTGAGGACGGTCTTGCGCGCGTAGGAGAAGGCGAGGTTGCGGACGTCGAGCATCAGTCGATTTCCACTATCTGCCCGCCGGCGAGGCGGCTGCGCTCCGCCGCGAAGCAGATGAGGTGGCTCTGGAGCGCCTGCGCGGTCGTCTCGCGGATCTCGTCGGGGTCGCCGCGGCGGAGGATTCGGATCGTCTCGGAGACGAGGTTGAAGTCCCCGCCGCCGTGGCGCGAGCGGTTGGGCAGGCGGTAGTTCAGCGGCACCCCGGTCTCGACCGGGTTGTCGTCGAAGCGGCAGATGTCGAGGTTTTCGCCGTCGCCCACGATCTCGCCGCGGGTGAGCGCGATGCGGGTGGTGCGGATGTTCTTCGCGGTGAAGCCGGTCATCACGTGGCTCACCGTGGCGCCGCCCTCGAACTCCATCGTCACCGTCTGGTGGTCCGGGACGTCGTTGTCGCTCTGGTAGACGCACTTGCCGTACTCGGTCTCCTCGATCAGCTTCTGCATCGCGGCGTCGGAGTTGTCGGCGAAGAGGTACTTGAGCTCGTCGTGGTCGACGTACATGTTCTGCGCGCTCCACACGCAGCGGCGCTCGATCGCCGGCGGGCAGTCGACGCACCGCAGGGCCGCGCCGCGCGGCATCATCTCGCGGCGGAAGAGCTTGATCGAGCCGAAGGACGACACCTTGAGGCACTTCTTGCCGATCCACCAGACGAAGAGGTCGAAGTCGTGCGAGCACTTCGCGAGGATGATCGGCGAGCTCTTCTTCGAGTTCGCCCAGTTGCCGCGCACGTAGGAGTGGGCCACCTTCCAGAACCCGGCCGACTCCTGGTGCGCGATCGACACCACCTCGCCGAGCTCGCCGGAGTCGATGAGCGCCTTGATGTGGGCGAAGTAGCGGGTGTAGCGCAGCACGTGCCCCACCACCACCAGCCTCTTCTCGGCGAGCGCGCACTCGATCACCTCGCGGCACTCCGCCTCGGTCGGCGAGATCGGCTTCTCGAGGATGATGTGGTAGCCGGACTTCAACGCCACCAGCGCAGGCTCGTGGTGGAGCGCGTCGGGCATGGTGATCATCACCAGGTCCGCCTCGGGCTTCTCGTCCAGGCACTCGCGCCAGTCGTTCCAGTACTTCTTGGCCGGGATGGACTTGGCCTGCACCGGGTCGGCCACGCCGACGATCTCGAGCTGGTCCGGGTGTTCCTTCGCGTATTCAGCGTAGGCGCGGCCGCGGTATCCCGCGCCGAGCACGATGGCCTTGAGCTTCTTCATTTTCCTGTCAGCGCTCCTATCGCTATGCGGATGTCCTCGGCGCGGCGGTCGCCTCCCTCGCGCTCGACCACGTAGTTGCCGCGGTAGCCGAGCGTCTCGAGCCGGCGCACGAACTCCGCGCCGCCGACCTCGCCCTCGCCCCACGGGACCTCGGTCCCCCAGGTGCCGGGCTCCTTGGTCTCGCACGCGTCCTTCACGTGCACCGAGCGGATCCACGGATAAAGCGTCCTGAGCGCCTCCAGCGGCCGCCCCTTCGCGTAGAGGATCATGTTCGCGGGGTCGAAGTTGATGCCCACGCCCGGCACCGCCGCCATGAACTTGGCGAGGTCCGCCGCGGTCTCCTGGCCCGACTCGAGGATCAGCACCACGTCGTTCTTCGCGCACTCGTCGCGCATCCACTTCACCCGCTCGACGAACTTGGCGAACGCCTTCTGGTCGGACTCGTCCAGGAAGCCGGCGTGCGTCGACATGTAGCGGCAGCCGAGCTCCTTGGTCATCGCCGCGCCGCGCGAGACGATCCGCTTGTTCGCCTCCCAGGTCGCGTCCGGCACGATGCCGCCCGTCGCGCGGATGGAGTCGAGCGTCGAGTAGTCCTCGCCCACCATGCCGACCATCGTCGCCATCACGTTCCACTCGCCCGACGCCACCTTGTCCTTGACGAACTGCCAGGTCGACGGCGGCTCCGCCGCGCCGTGGCGCTCGTCCGGCGCGATGAACGGCCCGAGCGCGAGGTGGATCCCCTTCACGCCCGACTTCTCCATCTGGACCGCGACGCCGGAAAGCGGCTCGCGCCAGCTCCAGCTGCACACGCCCACGCGCGCGGGGTCGATCGCCGCGGAAGGCGCAGTGGTGCGGCAGCCGGCGGCGACGAGCGCGACCGCGGCAAACGCCGCGGCCCGCCGGAAAAGCGCAGACTTGGAAATTGCCATCTTCAGCCCCCCGTTATCCGCCGTAGACGCTGCCGAGCGCGTCCGAGATCATGTCGACGACGTCCTCGAGGTCGTCCTCGCCGAGCGTCAGCGGCGGCAGGAACCTCACGACGTGCGCGCCGGCGGTGAGCGTCAGGAGCCCCTGCCCCTTGAACGCCTCGACGAGCTCCTTCGCCTCGCCCTCGCAGACGAGCCCCAGCATCAGCCCCTTGCCGCGCACCTCGAGGAGCGCGTCGTACTGGTCGACGAACCCCTGCAGCGCCTCGCGCAGCAGCTCGCCCACCTTGACCGCGTTCTCGAGCAGCCCCTCGGACTCGATCGTGTCCAGCACCGCGAGCGCCGCCGCCGCCGCGACCGGGTTGCCGCCGAAGGTCGAGGCGTGGGCGGAGACCGTGAAGACGTCCGCCAGCTTCGCGTTGGAGACAAGCGCGCCCATCGGCAGGCCGCCGGCGAGCGCCTTCGCGCAGGTGAAGAGGTCGGGCTTCACGTCGTAGCCCTGCCAGGCAAACCAGGTGCCGGTGCGGCCGATGCCGGACTGCACCTCGTCGACGATCATCAGGAGGTTCTTCTCGTCGCAGAGCTCGCGGACGCCGCGCATGAACTCCTCCGTTGCCGGCGTCACCCCGCCTTCGCCCTGCACCGCCTCGAGCATCACCGCGACCGTCTTGTCGCCAATCGCCGCCTTGACGCTCTCGAGGTCGTTGTAGTCGGCGTAGGCGAAGCCAACCGGCAGCGGGTCGTAGCCCTCCTGGCACCACGCCTGCGCCGTCGCCGCCACCGTGGCGAGCGTGCGCCCGTGGAAGCCCTGGCGGAAAGTGACGACCTCGTAGCGGCCGCCGTTCGCCGCGCCCCAGCGCCGCGCAAGCTTGATCGCCGCCTCGTTGGCCTCCGCGCCGGAGTTGCAGAAGAACACCTTGCCGCCGAGCCCCGAGAGCTCCACCAGCCGCTCCGCGAGCCTGATCGCCGGCACGTTGGCGTAGAGGTTGGAGCAGTGGGTGAACACCGACGCCTGCTTCTGGATCGCCTCCACCACCTTCTTGCAGCCGTAGCCCACCGACTGCACGCCGATGCCGCTGGTAAAGTCGTAGTACATCATCCCGTCGGCGTCGCGCACCGTCAGCCCCTTGCCCGAGGCGATTACCGTCGATGGCGCATACGTCGGCATCATCACCGCGCGGTAGCGCTCCAGCAGTTCCTGTGTCTTGTCACTCATTGGGTTATCTCCGTTCCCACGCCCTGTCGCGTGAATATTTCCAGTAAAAGCGAATGGTCCATGCGCCCGTCCACCAGGTGCACCTTGCGCACGCCCTCGCGGATCGCCGCCTCGCAGCTCTCGATCTTCGGCAGCATCCCGCCCGAGATCGTGCCGTCCGCCTTGAGGACCTCGGTCTGGGCGAGGCTCAGGGTCGAGAAGAGCGTCGAGGGGTCGTCCGGGTCCTTCATGAGCCCCGGGACGTCCGACACCAGCACGAACTTCCGCACCTTCAGCGACCGCGCGAGCGCCGCCGCCGCGATGTCGGCGTTGACGTTGTAGAGGTGGCCGTCGGCGACGCCCGTCGCGACCGGGGTCACCACCGGGACGATTCCGGCGTCGAGCATCTCGCGGACCGCGCGGGTCGAGACCTCGACCACCTCGCCCACGTAGCCGCGGTCGGGGCGCTCGATCTTCCTCGCGCCGAAGATCCAGTTGCCGTGGAGGGGCTTGGCGTTCGCGCCCAGCCGGCCGAGCCGGCCGACGATGTCGGGGTTGACCACGTTGTTGAGGGTGCGCCTGACGATCTCCATCGTCTCCTCGTCGGTCACGCGCTGGCCCTCGACGAACGCCGGCTCGTGGCCGGAGTCCCTGATGGCGCGGGAAATCGCCTTGCCGCCGCCGTGCACCAGCACCACCTTGATGCCGACGGCGTTGAGGAAGGCGAGGTCGCCGGAGATGGACTCGAGCTTCTCGTCGAACTCCATCACCGACCCGCCGAGCTTCACGAGCACCACCGAGCCTTTGAAGTCCTGAATGTACGGCAATGCCTCCGTAAGCACCGCCGCCTTCGCCTGCGCTGTATCCAGTCTATCCATGAATTTGGCATATTATACCATATTTCTGCGCTTCAATGGGCGCATCCGCCGGATTTTGTCGATTGCAAGAGTAAACGCAAGTTCTGGAAGCGTTTACCTTTTCAAAGGGAGGATCCTGGCCTTCATCGGCTGAACATATGGGTTGCCACCCATA
>CACWVU010000020.1 GCA_902764415.1 uncultured bacterium
CCGGCGCCGGCCGCTGCGCCCGAGCCTATCACCGCCCCCGAGCCGCCGCTCAGGCCAGCCGTCAAGCCGGCGCAGGCCGACGACCTATTCGCGGCCGCGGAGTCGCGCGACGCGGCGCAGATCCTGGCGGACACCGCCCCCGCGGCCGAGCCGGCCCCGGCTGCGCCCGCGGCTCCGAAGCTCTCGCGCTACGCCACCTCATACGACAACCTCGTCGGCGACGAGCCCGGCGCCCGCTGGACCGCCTCGCCGTCGATCTGGCGCTGGGTGGTCGTCGGCGTGGTCGCGGCCGCCTTCCTCGTCCTCGTCTTCCTCGGGCTCCGCGCCCTCTACCGCGCGACCTCGTCCGAGCCGGCGCCGATCGACGAGACCACCGCCGCCGCGCTCGGCGAAAGCGCCAAGCCCGAGCCCGCCGCCACCGCGCCGGTGCCGGACGAAAAGGCGAAGCTCGCCAACGCCGGCCGCACGCCGATGGACATCCCGCCCCTTTACGTCGATTAACCAACCAAGGAAAGGAAAAAGACAATGGAAGTCATAATCTGCAAAACCAAGGAGGAGGCGTCACGCCTCGCCGCGGACATGATCACCGCGCAGGTGAAGAAGAACCCCAGGACCGTCCTCGGCCTCGCCACCGGCTCGACTCCGGTGCTGATGTACAGCGAGATGGCCAAGGCCGTCAAGGCGAAGAAGGTCAGCTACCGGCAGGTCAAGAGCTGGAACCTCGACGAGTACGTCGGGCTCGCGGGCACCCACGACCAGAGCTACCGCTACTTCATGAACGAGAACCTGTTCAAGAAGATCGACATCCAGCTCAAGAACACCCACGTCCTCAACGGGCTCGCCAAGGACCTCGAGAAGGAATGCCGCGCCTACGAAAAGCAGATCAAGGCCGCCGGCGGCATTGACCTGCAGGTGCTCGGCATCGGCTCCGACGGGCACATCGCGTTCAACGAGCCCGGCACCTCGCTCAAGAGCCGCACCGGCGTCGTCTACCTCACGCCGTCGACGATCAAGGACAACGCCCGCCTCTTCTTCAAGGGCAAGGAGAAGGAAGTGCCGACGCGCGCCCTCTCCATGGGCGTTGGCACCATCTGCGAGGCGAGGAAGATCGTGCTGCTCGCCTTCGGAGAGAACAAGCAGAACGCGGTCAAGGGCTGCGTCGAGGGCCCGGTGAGCCAGTTCTGCACCGCCTCCGCCCTCCAGGAGCACAACGACTGCTGGATCTTCTGCGACGAGGCCGCCGCGAAGAAGCTCACGCTGCGCAAGTACTACCAGTGGCGCGGCAAGACCAAGCTCGGGCTCTAAACCCAACGGAAGGACAAGATGGAAAACATCTACTTCACCAGCTTCGTCTGCGAGCGCTGCAAGACCGAGATCGAGGCCTCCTCCGACATGATCGGCCAGGAGACCGAGTGCCCGGCCTGCGGCGCCAAGATCGTCATCCCCGACGACCGGTCCGCGGCCAGCGGCGTGTCCAGGCACGCCGCCGGCGACGACGACCCCGACGCCATGCAGGCGCTTAAGAGCCGCACCATCCGGATCGACCTCGGCGACTTCTGATGGGCAAGCGGAAGAAGAAGCGCAAGGCGTCCAGCTGGCGGCGCATAGCGGCAATCGCGGGAATCGCGGCCGTAGTGCTGCTTGCCGTCCTCTCAACCGCGGGCGGGTGGTTCGTCCACCACCCGCCCGCCTGGATCGCCGAGAAGCGCGCCGCCTGGCCGAAGTTCGTCACCGCGCCGCTGCTCTGGGCCGGCAACCCGGTCGCGGACGTCACCGACGGACTCGGCCTCACCGGGCACGACACCGTCTACGAATACGACGAGGAGGCCCCTTCCGGCTCCGTGTTCTTCGCCGGCGAGCCGCGCCGCACCGGCGACCCCGCCCCCTCCGACATCCGCGTCCTCAGGCGCGGGGAGTTCGCCGTCGGCTGGTCCGACTCGCTCCGCCACCCGGTCTGGTGCGCCTACCACGTCGCCAAAACGCCGAAGCACGACGACGGTCAGCGCCCCGGCTTCACCTCCGACCGCAGCGTGCCCGCCGCCCCCAAGCCGGGCGACTACACCAAGAGCGGCTACGACCGCGGCCACATGGTGCCCAACCACGCCATCATCTCCCGCTACGGCGAGGACGCGCGCCGGCTCACCTTCATGATGACCAACATCGCCCCGCAGTCGCCGGCGCTCAACCGCGGCATCTGGCGCGAGATGGAGCGCAGGATCGCCGACCTCTGGACCGCGCGCTACGGCGAGATCTGGGTGGTAGTCGGCTGCATCCCCTCCAGCGACGGGCAGAAGCTGTCCGGCACCAGCGTGGACCTCCCCTCCTCGTTCTACCAGCTCGTCGTCGCCCAGGAGGGCATGGACATCCGCATGCTGGCCGTGGAGTTTCCGCAGACGGTGCCGTGGGACGCCTGGGCCGCCCGCTACATCCTCACCGTCGACGAACTCGAGGAGCGCACCGGGCTGGACTTCAACCCCGACCTCCCCGACTTCATCCAGCGGCCCATCGAGGCCGAGCGCCCGTCTCGCCTCTGGCCCGTGCGCTTCCGCGACATCCTCGCGCAGATCTTCCTTCGCTTCAGCTGACGGCCGGCGGACGCCGGCGGACGGCTACCAGACGAGCGTGCCGAGCGCGTCGGCGAGAAGCCGTTTGGCGTTCGCCTCGCGGATGTCGGCGGACGCCGACCCGAGCACCACCACCACCGCGCGCTTGCCGCCGCGGGTGCCAGTGAGCACGATCGAGCTGCCGCCGGCTTTGATAAAGCCGGTCTTGAGCCCGTCCACCGCCTCGGATCCGTCGGGGTTGAAGAGCTTCAGCTTGTCCTCCCTCATGATCCGGTTGTGGTTCTTCAGGGTCTTGACGATGGTCTCGCCGTGCGCCAGGCGGGTCTCGCGCTGCGGACGGTTGACCGCGCGGGTCACGTTGACGCGGTAGCCGTAAGGGGTCTTTACGAGGTCGCAGGTCTTGACCGAGGTGAACTCGAAGATCTCCGGGAGCTTGACCACTTCCAGCGCGAGCCGCAGCTGGTCGGCGGCGGTCGAGACGTTGAAGTTCTTCCAGGGATAGCGCCTAGCCGGGTTCGGCGGCAACCCGTTGGGGTTGTAGTAGCGGGTCCTGGTCATGCCGAGCTCCGCCGCGCGCGCGTTCATCTTCGCGACAAACGCGTCGAACGAGCCGGCGGAGTTCACCCCGAGCGCAATCGCGGCGTCGTTGGCGCTCTCCACCAGCATCGCGTACAAGAGGTCGCGTACGCTCATCCGCTCGCCGGCCTTGAGGCCAACCCAGCTCGCCTCGGACATGTACACCGCCGGGGTGGCGACGACCATGTTGGTGAACGAGTAGCGGCCGGCCGCTATGTCCTCCAGCACCAGAAAGGCGGTCATCAGCTTGGTGACGCTCGCCGGATACGCCTCCTCCGTCTCGTGGTCGGCGGTGATCACGCGCCCGCTCGCGGCGTCGGCCGTGATCGCGCCCACGTATGGGTCGCGCCGGTGCGACGACGCCGGCGCCGCCGAGGCGCCGGCGGCGGCGAACAGGGCGACGGCGAGGGCGAGCGCGCGGAGCATCATTTGACGGCGACGCGGGTGGCCTTGCAGAGCGCCTTCCAGAGCGCCGCCGGGTCCTTGGCCTCGATCACAGAGCGGCGGGCGGGCTCGCGCGCGAACGACTGCATCAGCCCCGACATCAGCCGCAGGTAGAACGCCGACACCGCGACGGGGATCGCCGAGAGGAAAACGAGGTTCACCTTCTGGCCGTCCCAGTCGATGCCTTCGCGGGAGACGCCCATGGCGAGGCACAGGCCGCCGCCCTCGACGCCGCGGACGTGGGGGAAGGCGATGCCGCCGTCGATGGCGGTCGAGAGCACGCTCTCGCGCTCGAGCGCGGCGGTCACGAGGCTGTCGGCGTTGGCGATGAACTTGTGCTCCTCCATCGCGCCGGCGAGCGCGGTGATCGCCTCCTCGCGCGAGACCGGGCCGAGGTCGACGAGCATCAGCTCCTCGGCGCTGAAGCGGGAGATGCCGGTCCTCGGGGCGTCGTCGCGGTCGGCGGGCTCGGTGACGTTGCGCGCGGCGTCCTCCTCCGCGGCAAAGAGGATGCGGCCGCAGCTGGAGCAGGTCACGAGGTGCTCGCCGAGCCGGACCTGCTGGCCCTGGGCGATCGGCACCTGCATGCCGCAGACGGCGCAGCAGTTGTTGGTCATAGCGGAGATGACCACGTGGTGCTTCTTGTAGAGGCGGTCGTAGAGCGCCCCGGCCTGCGGGCCGAGCTTGGCGCGCATGGCGTCGATCGACTCGTTGAGCTTGGCGAGGTGGCTGCCGTCGCCGGTCTGGTGGTGCTCGTCGCGGATCAGCACCAGCTCCTGGAGCTGGCGCAGGATGTTGATCTGGCTTTTCATTTTCTTTCTGTCTCGGTGTAGGTGCGGATTCTCTCAAGCGTCTCCGCGGAAAGGATGTGCTCCATGAGGCAGGCGTCCCGGTCGGCGATGCGCCGGGAGACGCCGAGCTTCTCGAGGAACGACCGCAGCAGGCGGTGGCGGTCGAACACCTGGTGCGCGACGCGCCGCCCCTTCTCGGTGAGGCTGATGCTGGAATACGGCTCCTGGACCACGAGCTCGAGCCGCTTGAGCTCCCTGACCGCGCGGACGACGGACGGCATCCGCACCGAGAGCATCTTGGCGACGTCCACCACCTGTGCCTTCCTGCCCTCGGAGATCAGCAGGTAGATCGCCTCGAGGTAGTCTTCAAGGCTCTGGGACATCGACGCGCGCTTCTTCATTTTCCGAACGGACTGGTGGTCTTCATCAGGTGGGTGAGCTTGACTACCTCGAGCTGCTCGTCGAGCGAGATCGGGAACGGCGCGGCGGTGCGCACCGTTTCGTAGACCTTGCGCCAGAACGCCGCCGGCCCGCTTTCGGTGCCGCGGGCGAGGCTCACCGGGATCGTCTCCACCGGCACCTCCTCGTGGAGGTCGCCCAGCTCCGGCGTGCGCACCGAGGAGCGGCGGCGCGGGAACTTGAAGCCCGGCGCCACCACCCGCAGCTCGCCGCTGGACATGCCGGGCGCAACCGTGAAGACGCCGCGCTCGCCGTGGATCTCGAAGGAGTTGGTGCGGTTGATCGGCAGCACCCCGCCGTTGAACTCGACGTCGGCGGTGACGAGGTCGCGGCACTTGAAGTTGACGTGGGCGAAGTCCTCGGCGTCGCCAAGCGAGGCGAGGCGCTTCAGCTCGCTCCAGAGCTGCACCGGCGGCGAGGGGAGAAGCCTCAGCGCCTGCAGCAGGATGTCTGGCATTGCGTAGTAGGTGGCGCCGCCGCCAAGGCGCTTGATGCACTGCCAGTCGTCGCGCCGGACGAAGTCCTCCGCCCGGATCTTGATGCGGTGGACGTGGCCGAGGCGCTCGTCGGACATCATCTGGCTGGCGAGCATGAAGTCCGGCGCGAAGATGCCGCGGTTCATCACGATGAGCCGGTTCTTGGCCTTGACCGCCGCGCCCTTCAGCACCATCGCGTCGTCCCGCGTGAGCGCGAGCGGAGTCTCGACCAGCGTCCAGAACCCCTTCTTGAGCGACTTGATGGCGTGCTTGACGTGGTCGGTCGAGCAGGTCGCGATGTCCACGAGGTCGACGTCGCTCTCGTCGAGCATGGACGCGAACTGGCGGAACATCCGGCAGTCGGGGAAGGTCTTCGCGAGCCGGTCGCGCCGGTCCTTGGCGAGGTCGCACGCGCAGACGACCTTGAAGAGCGACGGGTGGGCCGTGAACACCGGCAGGTGCTCGTCGGTCATCGCGCGGCCGAGGCCCATCAGGGCCACGCGCAGAGGCGGACGCTGGCAGGAGCCGCTCATTTCCTCACGATCTCCGTTATGGCCGAAAGGAACTGCGAGACGTCCTTGAACTGGCGGTAGACGCTCGCGAACCGGATGTAGGCGACCTCGTCCACCTTGTGGAGCTCGGTCATCACCAGCTCGGCGATCGTGGCGCTCGACACCTCGTCGCCCTCGATGTTCGCGACCACGCGGTCGATGATGGACCTGATCTGCTCGTCGGAGATCTTGCGCTTGCCGCAGGCCTGCTGGATCGCCTTGTGGAGCTTGGCGCGCTCGAACGTCTGGCGGCGGCCGTCGCGCTTGACGACCATCACCTCGTCGCGGTCGACCTCCTCGTAGGTGGTGAAGCGGTGGCCGCAGGCGAGGCACTCGCGGCGGCGGCGGATCGCCGCGCCGTCGCGCGCGCTGCGCGAGTCGAGGACCTTGTCGTCGTCAGCCTGGCACTTGGGGCACTTCATGTCACTTCCCGTTTGGGCACATCGTGCAGTGGCGGCAGTCGAGGTTCACCGGCAGCGGCGGCGGCGCCCCGCGGCGGCGCGCGTTCCACTCGGCGATGCGGTTGATGAGCGCGAGGAGGAGCCCGAGGGCGATGAAGCCGCCGGCGGGCAGGATGGCGAGCGTCACCGGGCCGGGGTTGAGGTTCTTGAACGCGAGGTCGCCCCAGACCGTGAGCGTGCCGGCGCCGACGATCTCGCGCACCGACGCGACCAGGGAGAGCGCAAGCGTGAAGCCGAGGCCGGAGCCGAGGCCGTCCGCCAGCGAGTCGACGACGCCGTTGCGGCAGGCGAACGCCTCCGCCCGGCCGAGGATGATGCAGTTGACGACGATGAGCGGGATGAAGATGCCCAGCGAGGCGGAGAGCGCCGGCAGGAACGCCTGCATCAGGAGGTCGGTCGCCGTCACGAAGGTGGCGATGATCACGATGTAGCACGGGATGTGGACCGCCGACGGGATGAACCGCCCGAGCGCGGAGACGAGCACGTTCGAGCACACGAGCACGAACGTGGACGCAAGCCCCATGCCGATCGCGTTCTCGAGCGAAGTCGTCACCGCCAGCGTCGGACAGAGGCCGAGCGCAAGCCGGAACGTCGGGTTGTTCTTGAACAGACCGTACCAAAATGACAGTATTGCCTTCATGGCGCGGTATTATAGCCTAACGGACGGGAAAAATCAAGTGCGCCCGGCGACAAAATTTGGTCAACGTCTCAGTGACCAGCAGCCAGCAATCAGTGTCCAGCGGAAAGCGGAGATGCCCACCACCCTCGTCGCTGGGTGCTGCGCTGTTGGCCGCTGCGCTGCTGAAACACTTCCAACGCTTCAAGCGTTGGCAAAATCTTCCCGCGGGAAAATGCGGCAGACCGAGTCGACGAGACGGCGCGTGTAGGCGTCGCGCGGGCGCGACAGCACCTCGGCGCATTCACCCTCCTCTACGATGCGCCCGCGCGAGAGCACGATCACCCGGTCGGCGACGTGGCGCACCACCCCGAGGTCGTGGGTGATGAAGAGCATCGAGAGCCCCAGCCGGCGGCGGAGCCCGGCGAGGAGGTCGAGCGTCTGCGCGCGCACCGAGAGGTCCAGCGCCGACACCGCCTCGTCGCAGACGAGCAGGTCAGGCTTCGCGGCAATCGCGCGCGCGATGCAGACGCGCTGGCGCTGGCCGCCGGAGAACTCGTGCGGGTACCGGTCGAGCGCGGAGGCGTCCATCCCCACCGACTCGAGCAGCTCCGCCGCGGTCCCGCCCGCGGCGCCTTTGCCGGATATGGCGAGCACCTCGTCGAGCGCGGCACGCACCGTCTTGCGCGGGTTGAGCGAGCCGAGGGGGTCCTGGAACACCATCGCCGCGCGGCCGCGGAGCTCGATCTCGCCCGCAGTGGGCTTCACGAGCCCGAAGAGCGCGCGGGCGATCGTCGACTTGCCGCTCCCCGACTCGCCCACCAGCCCCAGCGTCTCGCCGCGGCGGACGGAGAAGTCCACCCCGTCCACGGCCTTGACGAAGCCGCGGACGCGGGAGAAGACGCCGCGGCGCCGCGGGTACCACACCCTGAGGCCACGCACCTCCAGACTGTTCTCAGTTCGCATGCACGTATTATACCATATTCGTGGCTCGTGGTTCGTGGTTCGTGGCTCGCGGCGGAAATCTGCGTTTCATTGACAATTCGTTAACATCGGCAGGGTACAATACGCACCGTTCCTTCGAAAGAGGGAAAACAAGGAAAGGAGAAACCAACATGAAAACCAGCATAACCCTGATTACCGCGATCGGCGGAGTCGCCATGATCGCGCTTGCCGCCGCGCTCTACGCCGAGTCGGGCGCCAGCGCGTCGTCGTCCAACACCGAGTCCGGCATAACCACCAACGAAAACGGCTCGGTCTCGCGCGTCTTCACCGAATCGACGGTGACGACCAACGGAAACATGGTCACGGAGCACCGCCGCGAAACGCGCACCACGCTCGACGCGGACGGCAACCTGCTCGAAAGCTCGACCAGCGAATACGCCCAGAGCTACCCGGTCGGCGACGGCGAGATCGCCTCGCTCTCGCGGCGGATAGACGGCGCAAAGCAGGCCGACAAGGCCGAAAACGCCGCCGACTGCGACTCGTTCATGGGCGTCAAGTTCGGCAGCGAGGTCAAGGAGGGCGAGTTCGTCGAGGACGCGTCCGAACCGACGCTCCTCAGGACCGCGTTCAAGCCGAAGAAGGCTCTCGCCGGTTTCGACGACTACTACGTCTACGTCACCCCAACCACCCACCGCGCGGTCAAGGTCTATGCCTGCGCGAAGAATGCGGTGGACTCCGGCTCGAACTGGAGGCGCAACTACCTTATCGAGGCGCTGGAGAAGCGCTACCAGACCTGGGCGCGTCCGCGCAGCTGGTGCCGTCCCGTCTACACCTTCGACCTCGGCTCCGACCGCTACGTGACCGCCGCGCTCGAGGGAGCGACGCGCGACTACGAGACGGTGGTAGTGGCCTGGGACGAGAACATGCTGCGCGCTGCGGCAGAGGAGGCGGAGGAGATCCGCCGCGAGGCGAGGAAGAACGCGGCGGAGCGGCGCAAGGCGCGGGTCGACGACGCGGCGGAGGCGTTCTGATGGAAGCGAACGCCCAGGACCTGGTCCACGCCGCGCTGGCGGCGGCCAAGGGCGCGTACGCGCCCTACTCCCGCTTCCGCGTCGGCGCGGCGCTCGTCGCCGCGTCCGGCCGCGTCTACACCGGCGCCAACGTCGAAAACGCGTCGTATCCCTGCGGAATCTGCGCCGAGCGCGCGGCGGTCGCGCGCGCTGTGGCGGAGGGCGAGACCCGGTTCACGGCAATCGCCGTGGCCGGGCTGAAACCGGACGGCTCCATCGCCGCGGACTGCACGCCGTGCGGACTCTGCCGCCAGACGCTGCGTGAATTCGCCGCGCCCGACGACTTCAAGGTCTACGTGGCCTCGTCGGAGTCCACCTGGCGCGAGTTCACCCTCGCCGGGCTGCTGCCGGAGTCGTTCGGCTAGGCGCCGATGCGCTCGCCGCAGAGGACGCGGGTCTCCAGCCCCGCGGCGGAATTGGCGACGATGTCGTCGTCGAAGCGCACCAGACCGGCAGGGACCACGACAACCACCGTCGAGCCTCCGAACTTGAAGTAGCCCTTCTCGTCGCCCTTCCAGTGGCGCCGGCCCTCGGCGGTCTGCACGATCGTACCCACCCCGAACGCACCGACCTCCACCATCCAGAAGTCGCCGAAGAAGGCGCGGCAGCGCACGCTCTGGCGCTCGTTGCCGGCGTAGACGTCGGGACGCTTGAGGAGCGCGATCGGATTCACCGAATGGTATTCGCCGGGCACGACGCGCACCGGCTCGGGCGTCTCGCAGTCGCAGGGGAAGTGGAATCGGTGGTAGTCGACCGGGGCGAGCCGCACCACCGCCACGTCGTACCTGCCGCCGGGCGCGGCGGAGTCGAAGACCTCGCGGAGCGGACGCTTCGCGCCCTTGAGCGGAAACGGCGTGTCGGCGTCCGCCCCGAGGAAGAGGCGCAGCCTGCCGTCCGCCGGGCTCACAAAGCCTTCGCCGAGCGGACGCGCCCCCGGCTTCAGCCGCCGGGTGAAGAAGTCGTTGAACGACGCGTACTCCTCGACCGGCTTTTCCGCCTCCTCGGGACTGCACCCCGCGAGGTTCGCGAGCGCGGCAATGTCCTTCTTCGACCGCGGCGAATCGTAGCGGCGGCCGAGCAATGACGACACCAGGCGCGAGCCGAAGAGGACCGGCCAGAGCGTCCGCCCGAGCAGCGTCTCGTAGGCGAAGCGCAGCGCGCCGTCGCCCATCACCGTCTCGACGACTCGTTCGCCGGTGCGGCGATCGACGAATTCAATTGGCTGCTGGACGTTCTTGCTCATTTCACCACCTCCCCCACCAGTATCTGCGCGTGCGCCTCGGCGACGCGCACCTTCACCTCGTCGCCGACGGACACCCCATCCACCGGCGGAAATACCACGATCCGGTTGCCGGAGTCGCGTCCACTCCAGCGCTCGCGGTTGCGTTTCGACGGACCTTCCGTCAGCACCGCGCGCAGCGAGCCGACGAGCCGCAAGTTGCGCTCGAGCCCGCGGCGCTCCTGGTCGGCCAAGAGCACCTGGTCGCGGCGCTCCTTCTCGGCGGCGGGGACGTCGTCCGCCATCTCCGCCGCGCGCGTGCCAGGCCGCGGCGAATACTTGAAGACAAACGCGTTGTCGAAGCCAGCCTCCTCCATCAGCGAGCGGGTAGCCTCGAAGTCCTCATCCGTCTCGCCGGGATAGCCGACGATCACGTCGGTAGTCAACGCGAACTCGGGGTCGAACGCGCGCAGTCGCGCGACGGCGTCCAGGTACTCCGCGCGGTCGTATCGCCGCCCCATCGACTTGAGGATGCGGTCGGAGCCGGACTGCACCGGCAGGTGCAGGTGGCGGCAGACCTTGGGGCAGTCGCGGTAGGCCGCGATGAGCTCCTCGGTGCAGCCGGCGGGGTGCGCCGAGGTGAAGCGGATGCGCTCCAGCCCCTCGACTTCCTGCAGCTCCCGCAGGAGATGCGGAAAGGCGCGGCCGCCATCGCCGCGGTAGCGGAGCACGCTCTGTCCGAGCAGGCACACCTCCTTCACCCCGCGCGCCGCCAGGCACTTCACCTCGGCGACGATCTCGGTCTCGGGCCGGCACCACTCGCGCCCGCGCACGGACGGGACGATGCAGTAGCTGCAGCGGTTGTCGCAGCCGACCATGACCGTCACGTAGCTCTGCACAGCGGCAAACGACCCGTCCGCCGCGGCGAGGTGCGCGTCGAGCCCGCGCGGCAGTTCGCCCGCGCCGACCGCGAGGACGCGCCGCGGCCGGCGTCCGGGCGGGGCGGACTCGAACTCGGCGACTATCGCCGGAATGCGCCAGAGCTGGCGCGGACCGACCGCGAAGTGGAGCTTCGGCAGCCGGCGGAACACCTCCTCGCCCATCCGCTCCGCGGCGCAGCCGGCGAGTCCCACGATCTTGCCGGCGGCGATCAGGTTGCCCACCTTGCCGACCGCCTTCTCCTCCGCCTTCTGGCGCACGGTGCAGCTGTTGACAATGACGAGGTCCGCGTCTTCCTCGCCCTCCGCGCGCACGTGTCCGGCGGCGGCGAGCATCGCCGCGACCGCCTCGGAGTCGCGCACGTTCATCTGGCACCCGTAGGTGTGGATGTGGAACCGGAGGGACATCTTCTACTTCGCCCGACGACGAGCGGATGCGAGCGTGTTCCAGAGCAGCATGGTGATCGTCATCGGGCCGACGCCGCCGGGGACCGGAGTGATCGCCGAGGCGACTCGCGAGCAGGACTCGAAGTCGGCGTCGCCGACGAGGCGATAGCCGCGCGCGCTCGTGGCGTCGCGCACCCGGTTGACGCCGACATCGATCACCACCGCGCCCTTCCGGAGCATGTCGCCGGTTAGCGTGCCGGGGCGACCCGCCGCCACCACCACCGCGTCGGCGGTGCGGGTGAAGGCCGCGACGTCCCGCGTCGCCGTGTGGCAGAGCGTGACCGTGGCGTCGACGCCCTTCATGGAGAGCAGCACCGAGAGCGGACGGCCGACGATGTTGGACCGACCGATCACCACCACGTGGCGTCCCTTGAGGTCCATCCCGGCGAACTCGATGAGCTTCACGATCCCGTGCGGCGTGCACGGAAGGAAGCACTTGTCGCCGATCATCATCCGCCCGATGTTGACGGGGGTGAAGCCGTCCACGTCCTTCTCCGGCGAAATCGCCTCGATTACGCGCTTGGTGTCGATGCCCTTCGGCAGCGGCAACTGCACCAGCACGCCGTCGACCTCCGGGTCGGCGTTGAGGCGGGCGATCTCGGCGACGAGCTTGTCCTCGGCGACGCTCTCCGGGAGCCGCACCTCCACCGAGCGCATCCCCGCCTCGGCGCAGGCACGCTCCTTGGCGGTGACGTAGGAGACGCTGGCCGGGTCCTCGCCGACCAGCACCACCGCGAGCCCGGGGACGACGCCGCGCTCCGCCCTCAGCGCGGCGACGTCCGCCGCTATCTCCTCCCTCATGCGCTTCGCGAGCGCCTTGCCGTCTATCAGCTGCATGTTTTCCTCCTTGTTGAAATCACTTCATCCAGATCGCCGCGCCGACCTCGATCCGCGACGGGTTGATCATCGAGCCCGGGGTCGCCTTGCCCCGCACCACGTAATAGGTGTTGTCGGCGTTCCATTTCGCGCCGGCGATCTTCATCGCGGTCAGCCCCGGCGAAATAACGCCCCTGCGCGAATAACCCATGGACTTCAGCTCCGCCTCGGTGCGCGGCACCTTCTTCGCCTGCACGACCGGCGGCGTCTTCGGCGCCGGCTGCGGCTTCGCGGGCGGATGCTTCGGCGGCGTCTTCACTACCTGTGGCTTCGCCGGCTGCGTTTTTGCAGGCGGCGTCTTTACAGGCGGCGTCTTTGCGACCTGCGGCTTCGCCGGTGCCGGTTTCGGGTAGTGCGAGACCATGGTGTCGACGCCGCCATAGAGGACTTGCCTAAGGTACGGGTCGCCTACGACCAGCCGCCCGGCGCGGGTGTCAGGGTCGGACTTCGGCTTGGCCGTGAGGCCGAGGATCTTGCGGATCGTGTTCGTCGCGAAGAGCATGCCGCAACGCTTGCGTCCGCGGTGGCGGTGGCGCTGCCAGCGGTTGGGAGCGCCGTAGGCGACGTGGCTGTGGCAGACGACGCGGTCGTCGCCAAGCCGGTACATGGCCTTGAGTTCCTTCACCAGCGTGGCGATCGCCCTCAGCTGCACGATTCCCATGGGCTTGTCGTGGTAGCCGACGCATTCGATGCCGACCGAGAACTTGTCCACGTCCTCCTTGCCATTCCACATCGAGCGGCCGGCGTGGAACGCCTCGCGGTCGCGGTCGACGATGGCGTAGATCGTGCCGTCCTCAGTGACGCAGTAGTGGGCCTCGCCGCGGTCGCAGAGCTTGGTGAGCGAGCTGCGCGCCGGGGCCTCGGTGGTGTGGAGGACGATGAGCTCGGTCGAGGCGCGCACCGCACGCTCGGGGTTGCGGGGGCTGCGGTAGCGGTTCGAGACCTCGACCGCCAGCGCCGTCCAGCACGACGCTAGCGCGACGATGGTCAGCACAGCCGCCGACACGCCCTTCTCGCCTCCGCTACCCATTGTCGTGGAGGTAGGCGGCGACCAGGGCCGACGCCGGCGCCACCAGCACCAGGCCGAAGCTGCCGACCATGGTCTTGACGAACTCGGCCGAAACGAGGGTGGAGTTGATGAAGTCGACCGGCGACGTCCCCTGCGCGGCGAAAACCATGAGCAGGGTGAGGTAGCCGCCGGAATAGGCGAGGAGCAGCGTGGTGGTCATCGTGCCGACGACGGCGCGGCCGATCCTGATGCCGCTCATGAAGAGCTCGCGGCGGCCGAGACCGGGAGAGTGCCTGGCCACCTCGGAGACGCCGGCGGAAATGTCCATCGCCAGATCCATCACCGCGCCGGAGGAGGCAAGCACGATGGCGCCGAAGAAAATGTCCTGGAGGTCCAGCCCCGAAAACCCCGAATAGAGCAGCTGCTGCGCAAAAGGCATCGTCGCGCCGTTGACGTTCATGACGCGCCCGAAGAAATGGGCAAGCGCCAGCGAGGCGACGACACCGAGCATCGCCCCCGCAAACGCGCTGATGCCCTTTCTCGTCCATCCCGCGACGAGATACATTATGACGCCGGTCAGCACGGCGACCGCGGCGAACACCACCGTCGACGCGTGCCACCCCGCAAGAACGAGCGGGATGAGGAGCTTCCACACGACAAGGCAGCTGAAGACGAAGCTGAACAGCGCCTTCAGCCCGGTCCAGCCGCCGAACACGCAGAGAAGGACGCAGAAGCCGGCGAAAAACGCGAAGCCCCAGCCCATGCGCCAGTGGTCGCGGGCGACGAGGATGTCGCCGTCCGCCGCGTTCGGCGGCAGGACGACAAGAGCGGTGTCGCCAACCGCGAACTTCTTGTCGAGCTCCATCTGCGCGCGCAGTTCGTTCGCGGCCTGGAAGACACGCCCGTCGGGGAGCCGCACCTTCATGAGCTGGGTGCCAAACTCGACGAGCCCGTGCAGCTGCAGTCCGGAATCGTCTGTCTCGACAACCTCTGCGCGGACGGTACGCGCCCCGTCGTCCGCAAGCCGCCGCGCCCCCGGCACGAGCAGAAGCGCCGCGCAGCAAAGCGCAAGGACGACGACGGGGACGGCTTTCTTCATTCGTAGAAAGCCTTCATTATCCTGGATATGTCGGTGTTCTCGATAAAGCCGGTAAACTGCTCGGCGCAGCGGCCCTTCGCGGTCGTGAGAACCGGCATCGCGGTGTGGGCGCCGGAGCTCCAGCCGATTCCGCACTTGTGCGACATCACGACGCGGCACTCGCCGCCGAGGAGATAGCGCTTCTCGCCGTCGTACTTTGAATTCTCCTCGATCTTCGACTTGTGGAACTTTACATCATGGTCGAACGCCGCGACGATGCCCTTCAGCTCGGCCTCGGTAAGCACCATGCCGTCCTTCTTGGCGTCGCCCTCGAACTTGAAGCCGAACGCCTCGGCGATTATCGGCTTGACGTCGTCGAACGAGAGGTCGGGCTTGGCCCTGAACGCGGCGTCGACCTTCTCGCTGAACTTGCCGACGGACATGGTCTGGTTCACGAGGCGGTCCATGTAGAGGGCGTAGCCGGTCCCCGCAAAGCCCATCGACATGCCGCCGGTCTCGTGGTCGCCGGTGACGACTACGAGCGTGTCGTCGGGATGCTTGTCCTGGAATTCAAGCGCTACCTTGACCGCCGCGTCGAGCGCCAGGACGTCGCGGAGGTTCGTCGCCGCGTCGTTGGCGTGCCCGGCCCAGTCGACGCGGCCGCCCTCGGCCATGATGAAGAAGCCGCTGTCGCCGTCAAGCATCTCGGCTGCCTTGGCGACCATCTCGGCGAGCGTCGGCTGGGAGCCGTCGGCGTCGATCGTGTACTCGAGCGCACTGTTGGTGAACTTGGTGAACACCTTGCCGTCGCCAGGCTTGAGCGCAAGGAACTGGTCCTTAGTCTCGACGATCTTGTAGCCCTTGGAGCGGACATACTCGTAGGCGTCGCCGCATTTCGCGTACTGCACGTGGTTCGTGGAGTTCTTGGGCGAGACGTCGAGACCGCCGCCCGCGAAGAAGTCGAAGCCGGAGTCGGCGAGGTCGATGGAGATGCCGTAGGCGTCGCCGCGGTTGTTGCGGTGGGCGTAGAATCCGGCCGGCGTCGCGTGGGTGATCGTCACGGTCGTCACGATGCCGACCTTGACCCCAGCCTTCTTCGCCGCAACGGCGGAAGAGTACACCGGCTTCCCATCGGGGTCGACGCCGGAATAGTGGTTCTTCGTCTTGGCGCCGCAGGCAATCGCCGTCGCCGCCGCCGCGGAGTCGGTAACGAGCGAATCCGCCGAGCAGGTGCGCGTCATCGCGCTGAACGGCAGCGCGTTCATCGCCAGCGAGCCGGCGCCGCTCTTGCGGGAGAACTCCTCGGCCGTCATCCGCTGGGGGACGGACATCCCGTCGCCGATGAAGAGGAACACGTACTTCGGCGTCGCGCCGAAGGCGGTGCACCACGCCATCACCGCCGTCGCGGCAACTGCAAGCGTCTTGACCTTGAACATCGCCAGAACCTTCCTCTTGTCTTTCTTTCAGCGTTTGATCACGTAGGACCCGGCCGGATACTCCTTCGACTCGGTCTCGCCGGGCAAAGTGACGCGCGCGACCGCGCCCTCGGGGACGGTGAACTCCCAGATCCAGGTCTCGCCCTCGTACCTCCACGCGCTCGTCACGAGGCCCGCGGCGGAACGGTAGGACGCCTTCACGGAGCCGAGACGGCGGTCCGGCACCGGCTTCATCACGATCGTCTTGAAGCCGGGCGAAGCCGGGTCGGCGGCGATGCCGGCGGCGCGGCGGTAGATCCACGCAACCACCTGGCCGTAGGCATAGTGGTTGAAGCTGTTCATCCCGACGGGGCCGAACCCGCGCTCCTTGACGTAGCCGTTCCAGCGCTCCCAGATCGTGGTCGCGCCTTGGTCGACGGAATAGAGCCAGCTCGGGAACTTGTGGCTCAGGAGCAGCGTGTAGGCGAGATCCGCCATGCCGTTGTCAGCAAGGACGTCCATCACGAAGTGCGAGCCGAGGAAGCCGGTCTTGAGGACGCCCTTGACGCGCTTGCGGTAGCCGGCCTCGTCTATCTCGCTCTCGCCCTCGATGAGCTCCCTGAGGTGCGCGGCAATTGCAGCGCGCTGCTCGCCCTCGACGACTCCGGTCGCGAGCGCCATCACGTTCGCGGTCTGGAGGCCCGCGATCTCCTTGACGAGCATCCCAGTCGCCTTGTCGAAGAACCTGTCCTTGATCTGCGCGCGAGCCTTCTCGCCCATCGCGGCGTACTTCTTCTCGCCGGCCTCGTCGCCCACGCCCTTCGCCATCGCGGCCATCATGTCGCTGTCGAGCGCCCAGTAGCTGGAGTAGAGGAAGTCCCAGTAGAGGACCGCCTCCGGCTTGATCGAGCCGTCGGGGCTGCGCATGCGTTTGCTGCACGACTCGAGGTCCTCGAACGAAAGCCAGTCGGCCCACTGGTAGTTGTGGTTCTCGTCGATGAGCTTCGAGTGTTCGCATCCGGTCTCGTCGAGGCGCTTCATGTACTTCTCCATCGACGCCCAGTTCTCCTTCACGATCTCCGTGTCGCCGAACTGCTTGAACATCTCGAACGGCACCACGATGCCCGCGTCAGACCAGCACATGCGCATCGTCTCGGCGCTGCCGTACTGCGCGAGCGGCGCAACGCCGGGATAGCCGCCGCGTCCGTCCTGGGTGTCGCGCATGTCGCGCATCCACTTGCGGAAGAACGCGGACGTGTCGGCATTGAACGAGCCGGTCTCGGCGAACACCTGGGTGTCGGCGGTCCAGCCGAGGCGCTCGTTGCGCTGCGGGCAGTCGGTCGGCACCGAGAGGTAGTTGGAGAGCTGGCCCCAGTAGACGTTGGCGATGAAGCGGTTGAGCGACTCGTCGCCGGTCACGAGGCTGCCGGCCTCCATCTCCTTCGTGATCGAGGAGACGGGGACGGACCGCAGGCACTTGATCACAACCGGCTTGTCGGCGGTGATCGAGACGTAGCGGTAGCCGAAGAAGGTGAACCGCGGCACATAGAGCTCGTCCTTCGCCGTCGCGAAGGTGTAGACCGCGCGCATCCCCTGGGCCGGCACGCGCAGGTTCTCGCGGTAGACCGAGCCGCCGGGGCCATCGTTGCCGCGGCTGCGCTCGCCGTTCATGTCGTTGAGCATTTCGCCGGGGAGGCAGGTGAGCGTGGCGCCGGGCTCGGACTTCATCACAAAAGCCGGAACCGCCGCGCAGTTCTGGCCGAAGTCGACGACGAGCGTCTCGCCGGGCTCGACCGCGAGCGCCGCGGCGGGGTCGAAGACGCGGGTCTTCACCACCTTGCCGAAGACGTTCTTCGCCTTGTCCTCGCCCTCGACGCCCTTCCAGCAGTACGCTTCGACCGGCTTGAGCGCCAGGTCGCCGCGCAGGACGACCTCCGCGCCGGCGGTCGGGAAGATCTCGCCCTTGAACTCCTTGTTCTCCTCGGGCGCGATGAAGTCGTCCGCGCCGAAGTACGGCTGCGCGACGCGCGCGTCGTACTCCTCGCCGTCGAAGATCGCCGCGTGCTTCACCGCGCCGGCGACGCCGCACTTCCAGTCCTTCAGGTTGGTGCCGAAGAGCTGCTTCTCGCCGTTCGCGAACTCGAGCTCGACGACCGAGCGGAAGGCGCTCTTCCTGCCCTTGAAGTTGACGATCTTGTCCCGCCACCAGCCGGCGGAGACCTCGGCGGCGAAGAAGTTTTCGTCGCCGGCTCCGGCCTTGACGAGGTCGGTGACGTCGTAGGTGAAGGAATACTTGGTCTTCTCGTTGTGGGTGAAGCCGGGCTTGAGGAAGTCGCTGCCGACGCGCACGCCGTTCACGTAGACCTCGTAGACGCCGAGGCCGGCCGTCATCCAGGTGGCCTTCTTCACCTTGGCTGCGTTCTCGAGCCTGCCCACGA
Organism: uncultured bacterium; assembly: GCA_902764415.1. Lineage (GTDB taxonomy): Bacteria > Verrucomicrobiota > Kiritimatiellia > RFP12 > UBA1067 > UBA1067. Next base: position 18,374 of record CACWVU010000020.1, read on the forward strand.
ACCAGCTGGTGCCGTCCGCCGCGCGCTGGATATTCTTCTGCCACCAGTCGTCCGGCAGCGTCTTCGCCTCCGGCACGCTGATCCATACGCTCTCCCTCCACGCCGCGGCGTCAAGTGCGGCGACACGGCGGTCGCCGGAGGGTTCGCATCCAGACGCCAGCGCCGCCAACGCGGCGGCGCCGATCACGATGTTCATGTTCATTTCGCGTTTCCTTCCTTTGGCTTTGAAACCTTCTTCGGCGTCGAGCTCGTAACCTTCACCGCACCGGTGGCGCCGGGGCGCGGACGGGACTGGTCGGACTTGACCGACACGCTGCCGCGCAGGTCGGCGAAGTAGCGGCCGATTCCGTCCCACGTGCGCGAGAAGCTCGCCGGCGAAGCCACCTTCCACGCCCAGAGCAAGGCGGCGATGGCCACGAGCACCGACGCCGCGAAGCCGAAGCGGCTCCCCGGCCGGCGCTCGCCCGGCCGCTTCTGCGGCCGCGGCTCCGGCTTGGGCGGCTGCAGCCGCCCCTTCTCGTCAGTCGTACCGAATCGCGAATATGCCATGTCGTCCTCCGCCGCTCAGAAGTCGCTCGCGTCGCACACGAGCGAGTCCATGATGTAGTTCTTGCGCTCGGGCGTGTTGGCGCCCATGTAGAACTTGATCGTCTTCTCGACGTCGACGTCGTCCGCGCAGGTGACGGGGGTGAGCCGCATGTCCTCGCCGATGAAGTCCTTGAACTCCTTGGCATTCAGCTCTCCGAGGCCCTTGAAGCGGGTGGTCTCGCAGCCGCGGCCGCACTTCGCCTGCGCCGCGACCTTCTCCTCCTCGGAGAAGCAGTAGTACTGCTCCTTCTTGTTGCGCACGCGGAAGAGCGGCGTCTCGAGGATGAACACGCGCCCGTCCGTCACCAGCTGGCGGTAGAAGCGCATGAAGAAGGTGGCGAGCAGCATCCGGATGTGGAGCCCGTCCACGTCGGCGTCGGTCGCGAAGATGATCTTGCCGTAGCGGAGGCGCTCGAGCGACTCGTCCACGTCGAGCGTCTTGATGAGGTTGAAGAACTCCTCGTTCTTGTAGAGGACCTCCTTCCCCACGCCGCAGGTGTTGAGCGGCTTGCCGCGGAGGAAGAACACCGCCTGGTTGAGCGCGTCGCGCGCGTTGCCGAGCGTGCCGCCGGCGGACTTGCCCTCGGTGAGGAAGATCATCGTGTCGTCGCCCTCGGGCTTGCCGGTTTTCTTGTTGATGCGGTCGAGGCGCAGGTGGTTCTTCGAGTCCTTCAGCTGCGGCACCCGCACCGACACCGCCTGCGAGCGCTCGCGCGCCTGCTTCTTGATGGTGTTGAGCTGCGAGCGGATCTTGCCCGTCTCCTCGATCTTGGCGATCAGCCGGTCGGTCTCGGACGGCGAGCGGTGGAGCGCGGCCTCAATCTCCTTCTTCATCTCGGCGACGAGGTCGGCGCGCATGTCGTTCATCACGAACTTGATCTTCGTCTGCCCCTCGAAGACCGGGTTCATGATCCTCACCGCGACCGCGCCGAGGAGGCCGTCGCGGATGTCGTCGCCGTCGAACTTCTTCTTAGGGTCGTAGTCGTTGAGCGCCTTGGTGAGCGCCTCCTTGAAGGCGGTGAGGTGGGTGCCGCCGTCGGTGGTGTACTGGCCGTTGACGAAGGTGTGGTACTCCTCGCCGAAGCGGTTGGTGTGGGTGAAGATGATCTCCAGCGACTTGGTCTTCACGTGGAACGGCTGGTAGAGCTTCTCGAACTGCGCCTCGTCGGCGATCAGGTCGGCAAGGCCGCGGTCGGAGCGGATCTCCTGCCCGTTGAGGACGATGGTGAGCCCGGCGTTCACGTAGCAGTACATCTTCATGCGCCTCAGGACATGCTCCTCGCGCACCTTGAAGTGCTTGAGCACCTTGACGTCCGGCTTGTAGCGGATGAAGGTGCCGGGGTGCTCGCCCGCCTTGTCCCTGCCGCGCTTCTTCGACTTGAGCCGGCCCGCCTCGAAGTACGCCTCTGAGAACTCGCCGTCGCGGAAGCTCCTCACCTCGAAGAACTCCGAGAGCGCGTTCACCGCCTTGGTGCCGACGCCGTTCATGCCGGCGGAGAACTGGTAGTTCTCGTTGTCGTACTTGCCGCCAGTGTTCATCTGCGAAACGCAGTCGACCACCTTGCCGAGCGGGATGCCGCGCCCGTAGTCGCGCACCGACACCTCGCCGGAGTCGTAGTTGACGGTCACCTCGATGCGCTTGCCGAAGCCCTGCCCGAACTCGTCGACCGCGTTGTCGATCACCTCCTTCATCAGGATGTAGATGCAGTCGTGGTACATCGCGCCGGTGCCCGGCTCGCCCACGTACATGCCGGGGCGCATGCGGATGTGCGTCACCGGATCGAGGGTGACGATGCTTTTGTCTCCATATTCCTTGGCCATATCTTGGTGTATTATACCAAAATACGGCGCCGTCTGCGCAGCGGAAACTCAGTCCCTGACGCGGAAGGACTCGATCGACTCGGCGAGGCGTGTCTTAGGGTCGATCGAAATCGCCGCGCCCTCGAGCGTGCAGGGTCCCTCGGCCACCTCGAAGCGCGCCGGGATGCCGGTAATGAACTTGCGGGTGACCGGCTTGAGGTCGCGCCCGATCGAGGAGACGTAGGGGCCGGTCATCCCGAGGTCGGTGATGTACGCCGTCCCCTTCGGAAGCAGCCTGGCGTCCGACGTCTGCACGTGGGTGTGGGTGCCGGCGACGGCGGCGACGCGTCCGTCGAGGTAGTGTGCGAAAGTGGCCTTCTCGCTCGTCGCCTCGGCGTGGAAGTCGACCACCACCGGCACGTCCTTCGGAATCTCCGCCAGCGCGCGGTCGGCCGCCTTGAAGGGACAGTCCGCCGCCTGCATGAACACCCTGCCCTGGAGGTTGAGGACCGCGAGGCGGCCGACCGGCAGGTTGACGATGCACCAGCCGCGGCCCGGGCACTCCGCGGCGAAGTTGGCGGGGCGCACCAGCCGCTCGACGCCGCCGATCTGCGCGGCGAACTCCTTCTGCCCCCAGGTGTGGTCGCCGAGCGTGATCGCGTCCGCCCCGGCGTCGAAGATCTCCTCCGCGAGCGCGGCGGTTATGCCCGAGCCCGCGGCGCAGTTCTCGGCGTTGACGACCGCCGCGGCGGCGCCGAAGCGCGCCTTGAGCCCCTTGAGCTCCCGCCTGAGGATGCGCCGGCCGGGGTTGCCGACGACGTCGCCGACCATGAGCACAGTCATTTCCTGCTCTCCAGCCACTTCGCCGCCGCCTTGTCGCCGCGGCAGGCGCGAGCCTTCATCCGCCAGAACATCGCCTTCTCCGGGTCGGAATTGACTCCGATGCCGCGGTCGAAGCACGTCGACATGTACATCATCGCCTCAGGATGGCCGCCTTCCTGCGCGGCGGTGCGGAAGCACTCGAACGCAAGCATCAGGTTCTTCTTGCAGCCGATGCCGTTCATGTAGCATGCGCCGACGTTGACGAAGGCATTGGGGTCGCGACGCTCGGATGCCTTGCTGAAGCACTCGAAGCCCTCGCGGAGAAGCCGCCGAACTTCATTCGTCGCCTCACCCTTGGCCGAGTTCGCCTCCTGCACCAGCATCGCGCCGAGCGCGTTGAGCGCCTGCACGTTGCCGCCATTCGCCGCCCGCTCCAGGAGGGCGCGGTCGTTCGACTCCATCGAAAGGAGATACCACGCGAGCGGATTGCCGCGCTTCTCCGCCAGGGACTTGATCGTACCGCGCGAGGAGTCGAGGTAGCGCGCCGCCTTCTCCTGGTCGTCGGTGGTGACTCCGATGACGAACTGCTGGAGCGGCTTCCCCTCCGCGGCGTCGCGCTCAACCACCGCGACCGCGGCATCGTAGCGGTCCTGCGAGACCGAGGTCCGCGTGTTGAGCACGGTTATGAGCGCCTCCGAGGACGCCATCGCGGCGGCGAGCACGAGCGCGGTCATAGGCTTATCTCGGCCTCTTCGCGCGTTTCGAGGTTCTTGAGCCTCGCGGCGCCCTTCTCCACGTCGTCCGGTCCCAGGAACACCGCCTCCGCCGCCATCGACGAGCCGGCGTGGGCGAAGAACTTCTTCGGCTTCATCACGTGGAGCGCGAGGTCGACCGACTTTCCCTCGCGGCGCAGGCGCGCGGCGAGGCGCACCGCGGCGTCGCGCTGGGCGTCCTCCATGAACCCAACCGCGACGCCCCTGCGCGCAGAGGATGCGCTCCCGCCGAGGCGAGACTTCAGGAGCTCCGTCACCACCACGTCGCCAAAGCCCAGACCCACCGCGCTCATCGGCATTCCGCCGATTGCGGTGAGCAGGTTGTCGTAGCGTCCACCGCCGAAGATCGCCCGGAACTCGCCCTTGGCGTCGAAGCACTCGAACACGATGCCGGTGTAGTAGCTCAGGCCGCGAATGACGCCGATGTCGAAGACGAGCGACTCCGCGAAGCCAGCCGCCCCGGCGAGCCGGAAGAGCTCCGAAAGCTCGGCGACCGCGCGCGATCCCTCCGCCGCCGTGCCAAGGTAGGCGACGACCGAGTCGAGGTCCTTCAGCGAGAGGATTTCGAACACCTTGGCGACCAGCGCGTCGTCGAGCCCGCCGTCGCGCAGCATCGCGGCGATCTCGGCGTCCGGCATCTTGCCGCGCTTGTCGAGCGCGAGGAACACCTGCGCATGGCGGTCGGCGGGCACGCCGCTCCGCTCCAGCACCTCGCCAAGCAGCCGACGCGAGGAGACGTGCACCCTGAAGTCCGCCGTTGAAAGCCCCATCCGCCGCAGCGCGTCGCACGCCGCGCCGAGCACCTCCGCCTCGGCGAGCACCGAGTCCTCGCCGACGATGTCGACGTTCCACTGGTAGTGCTCGCGCTTGCGCCCCTTCGTCATCCGCTCGTAGCGGAAGCACTGGGCGATAGTCGTCCACTTGATCGGGAACGAAAGCTCCTTCTGGCGCTGCGCCACCATCCGCGCGAGCGTCGGGGTCATCTCGGGACGCAGCGCGATGTGGCGCTCGGACTTGTCGAAGAAGTGGTAGATCTGCTCGCCCACCTCCTCGCCGGCCTTCCTGGCCAGCAGGTCGTAGCTTTCGACGACGCAGCTGTCGTAGGGACTGAACCCAGCCGCCTCGCCGGCGGCGCGGAACGCGTCGAACACGCGGTTGCGCCACGCCATGTCCTCGGGGTAGAAGTCGCGCATCCCGCGCGGCGGCTCGAAGCTCAGCGTCTCGCCCATCGCCTTCAGCCTCCGATGGCGCGTTCGCGGCCGGCCGCGAACGCCCTGCGGTTCACCTCGAGGAGCTTCGCCTTGGGGCCCGAGAGGAGATCGGCCATCGCCGCGTACCACACCTCCTCCGGGAACGGGCACTTGGCCGAGAGCGCGCCAGCAAGCACCATGTTCATCGTGCGCGCGTTGCCGATCTCGCCGGACGCGATCGCGGAGGCGTCGACCAGCACCAGCTGCCTGAAGGCCTTCTTCACCCTGCCGTCGAGGTCCTCGACCGGCGGCTGCTGGCCCGAGGACACCGTGACCGGCACGAGGCAGAGGTCGTTCACCACCGCCGTGCCGTCCTTCGCCAGCACCCCGGAGCTGCGCAGCGCCTCGATCTTGTCGAAGGCGACGAGGATGTCGGCCGTGCCCTCCTGGATGATCGGCGAGGCGACCGACGCGCCGAAGCGCACCTGGCTCGTCACCGAGCCGCCGCGCTGGGCCATGCCGTGGATCTCGGACTTCTTCACGTCGTACCCGGCCATCGCCGCCGCCTTGGCGAGGATGTCCGCGGCGAGGATGATGCCCTGCCCGCCGACGCCGACGAGCGACACGTTCACCGTCTTCATCAGCCCTCCACTCTCTCGACCGTGATCTCGGGGTCGAGCTCGCGGAGCGACGCCTCGATGCCCTGCTTGAGCGTCATCATCGCGAACGGGCAGCTCCCGCAATGGCCGACGAGGCGCAGATAGACGACCTTGCCGTCCATCTTCACGAACTCAAGGTCGCCCCCGTCGGCCTGCAGCCCGGCGCGGAGCTCCTCCAGCTTTGCCTTTACCTGATCTTCCATAGGTCCTTTCCTCCGTCAAATCGCTGGTCTACAGGAATTTGTTGGTGGTGGGGCAAGGATTCGAACCTTGGAAGGCGTTAGCCAGCAGATTTACAGTCTGCCCTCGTTGACCACTTGAGTATCCCACCGATGCCAAATTTGGCGCGTAGTATACCATAATGCCTTCGCCGCAGTCAAGCGGCGGTGGGCGGACTACAGCTGCGGGACCGGCTTGCCGTTCATGCGCACGTTGCGCAGCTCGATCTCGCCAGGCTTCGTGCCCGGCTGGAACCATATGCCCGCCTTCGGAATCGGCACGCCGCCCTCAACCAGGATGTCGATGTCCTCGAGGAGGCACCGGCGGAAGCTGCCGAACGGCTCGTCGGGCGAGACGTCCTTGTTCTTGTACATCGACCCCGGCGCGTACATCTTGGCGTTGAGCGCGGCGAACCAGCAGTCGACGGCCGGCCGCTTCCCGGCCTTGGAGTAGACGTCGTCGCGCCCACGCTGGTACTCGGGTTCGCTCCTGGACGCGTCGTACTCGATGCGGATGTTCCTGAACGTCACGTCGTCGACCGCGCACGGCCCGCCGAGGTGCACGCTCAGCGCGGCCATCGAGTTGTGGATGAGGTCGCAGTCCTCGAAGACTATGTTGCGCCACGCGCTCGCCCAGGTCTCGAGCCCGTTCTCGAGCGTCCGCCCCCAGCCGCACCAGCACACGCACCGCTCCACCTTCACGTTCTCCACCGGCCGCGCGCTGTCGGGCAGGATTCCCTTCAGCACCACCGAGTCGTCGAACGAGTGGATGTAGCTGTCGGCGAGGCGCACGTTGCGCGTGTTGCAGAAGTCGATGCCGTCCGTGTTGTACCGCCACGCGCCGGTGATCTTCAGGTGCGAGACATCCACGTCCTCGCAGCCGAACGTCGCCACGCACCACTCGCACGAGTCCACGACCACCGGTCCCTCGACGACTATCCGCTTCGAGCGGCGCGCGCGGATAGGGGTGAGCTGCCGCATCATCATGTCCTCCGCCCCAGCCTTGTCGTCCGGATTGCGGTTGTAGTAGGCGGTCACACGCCGGCAGGTCGTGCCGCAGATGATCCCGTAGCCGCGGATCTGGACGTCCTCGACGCCATCCATCGCGAAGCCGCCGTACACCACCGCGTCCTTGTCGATGTAGACGCGGTCGTGGCTCTTGAGATTGACGCCGCGCGTCAGGTGGACGCCCGGCCCGAAGGTCACCGTCGCCGTCCGGCGGTACTCGGCGAAGTCGTTCTCGGGCTCGACAAAGATCTCGAGCGGACGGTGGTAGTCGTCGAGCTCGAGCACGTAGTGGCCGCACTTCGGCAGCGTGAACTCCACCGCGCCGTCCTTCACGGCCGGCTTCACGCCGGCGGAAAGCGGGCGCACCACCGCCTTTTTGAAGGCGCGGTCGCACTTCACCCGCCAGGACGTCGCGCCCCTCGCCTCGACCGCGGCGAAACCGGCGCGCTCGGTCTGGTCGGCTGGTCGCTGGAAGCCGGTGAAGAGCCGGTTGTACTCCATCGCCGAGACCTCAATCGCGTGAACCTTCACCGGCCGGCCGTCCATCCACGCCTCGTAGCCAGACTTCTCCGGGAACAGCCCCTCGACGATGCGCGCGGCGATCTCCGCCATGCCGCGGTCGCCAGGATGCGCCCTGACGCCGGGATGGGAGAAGCCGGCGTCGCTCGCGTCCATCCCCGGCTGCGTGTAGACGTCGGTCTTCACGAACGGGATCGCATAGTCGCTCGCGGCGTACGCCATCGCCCAGTCCTTGGCCGCGTCCGGCCAGAAGCTGCCGCGCACGACGGCGAGCGGCTTGGCGTTCCGTCCATCGAGGAACGTGCCGAGGAGCCGCTTGAACGCGTCGCGCCACGCGAGACGGTCCGACTCGTTCTTCAGCGACCTCACGTTCTCGCCGAGCGCGACGACGAGCACATCGGGGTCCTCTTTGGCAAGCTCCTCGGTCTTCGACCAGTCCCAGCTGCTGAAGTCGCGCTCGAAGTTGGCGTAGTTGCGCACCACGAGGTCGGCCCGGCGGCCGAGGCGCCGCTCGACCTCGCGCGTGACGAGGTGGACGAAGTCCTTATCCGCCGCGCTCGCGGCCATGCCCCAGTTGTTGGTCCAGCCGATCGCCGCGTTCGGTCCGTGCAGCGTGATGGAGTTGCCGATGAACAGCACCTTCACTCCGCCGGCGGCCTTCCGGTCCGCGGCGTAAGCCGCCGAGTTCATCTCCGTCGAGTGGTGGCGCTCGGCGTCGGACATCTCGCCGAACGCAGTCGCCGCCAGCAACGCGGCGGCCGCCGTCTTGACATAAGCATTCATTATGCCCGTAGTATACCAAACGCGTCGCCGGACAGTCAACGGGCGCTGCCGTTGGAAGTGTTTCAGTGTCCAGCAACCAGCAGCGCAGCGGCCAGTGAATATGGATTGTCCTTAATCCACTGAACACTGGCTGCTGGTTGCTGGCTGTTGGCTGCTGGTTACTGATTACTGTCTGTTGGCTGCTGAAGAACTTCCAACGCTGCGCGTTGGCAATGGTGCAACTGAGGCGACGACCACGGCAGCGAAGACGAGCGCGCAGCCGGCCAGCTGGAGCAGGCTCATCTGGTCGCCGAACCAAAGCCAGCCAAAGACCGCGCCGAAGACGCTCTCGGTGGCCATGACGAGCGAGGCGAGCGCGGGCGGGGTGCGCTTCTGTCCAAGGTTCTGGCAGGTGTAGGCGATGCCGCTCGAGAAGACGGCGATGAAGAGGACAGGCAGGGCCGAGCGGACGAGCGCCTCGGCGGAGAATATCGCGCTCTCCGACCCCAGGAGCAGGACGAACGGAAGCGAAAGCGCCGCGCCGGAGAACTGCTGGATGCAGGAGAACACGAGGACGTCGCAGCCGGGCGCGAAGCGGTCCACCACGAGGATCTGCACGGAGAAGAGAACGGCGCAGAGGAGCGTCCAGAGCTCGCCGCGGCCGATGGAGCCGTCCGCGCCGTCCGGCAGGCAGATGAGGTAGGAGCCGGCGAGCGCCACCACCACCGCCGCCCAGACGAGCGGGTGGGCGCGGCGACCGACAGCGAGGCCGATGACCGGCACGAACAGCACGTAGTTGGAGGTGAGGAAGGCGGAGATCCCGGGCGTGGTGTACATGATGCCGACCTGCTGCGAGAGCGAGGCGGCGAAAAGCGCCGCGCCGCAGACCGCCCCGCCGACGATCGTGCGGCGCGTCCACGCCGGCGCGGCGGCGCGCGCCCGGGGCGAGATGAGCCGCCGCGCCCACCAGCAGCCGGCCAGGAACACGCCGGCCTCGAGGTTGCGCAGGAAGGTTATCGAGAACGGGCCGAGGCTCTCCGCCCCGACTTTCTGGGCAACAAACGCGGCGCCCCAGAGGAGCGCCGCGGTGAGCAATAACGCTATGCCTGCCAAGGCTGCGCCATTAGGCCTGGGCGGCCCCCTCGTCCAGGATCGTGATCTTGAAGCGGACGTTCACGCCGTGGCCGAGGTCGATCGTGGGCTCGTACTCGCCGATTTCCTTGAGCGAGTCCTCGAGCTCGATCTGCGAGCGCTCGAGCTTGATGCCGCGGTTGGCCTCGATCGCCGCGAGGATGTCGGAGATGCCGACCGAGCCGTAGAGGCGCTTGCCGTCCACGGTGTTCGCCGAGACGGTGATCTCGAGCTTGTCGAGCTTCTTCGCGACCTCGAGCGCGGCCTTCTTCTCCTCGGCGGCGCGGGCGGCGCGCTCGGCCTCGAGCTTCTTCAGGCGGCGCTTGGCGGCCTCGGTTGCGACCGCCGCGAGCCCCTTCGGGAAGAGGAAGTTGCGGGCGTAGCCGGCGGCGACCTTGACGACCTGGCCGGACTTGCCGAGCTTCTTCACGTCGTCCATGAGCATGACTTCGATCTGCATGGTGCGTCTCCCCTCCGGATCAGGCCATGAGGCCCATGTTGCGGGCGCGCTTGACGCCCTGGCGGATCTGCCGCTGCTGCTGCGAGGTAACCCCGGTGATGCGAGCGGGCAGGATCTTGCCGTAGTCGGTGATGTAGTACTTCAGCGTCTCGACGTCGTTGACGTCGATCGAGTCGCCCTTGCCGAGCGGCGGACGCTTGCGCGCGGCGAACTCCTCGCCGGCCGAACTGCTGTTCTTCTTGAACGCCATTGTCTTTTTCCTTCTCTGTTTAAGTTTTCAAGGTTGTTTAGAACGGTATCTCGCCGCCATCGTCGTCCGACGCCGACTGCATCTGGTCCATCTGGCGCGGCGACTGCGAACGGTCGGGGCGCGGGAGGAACTTGATGGTCGTCGCGCGGATCTTGAGCTTCTGGTGCCTCACGCCCTCGCGCTCCCAGGTGTCCATCTGGAGCCGGCCCTCGACAAGCACGGGGCTGCCCTTGGCCAGATGCTGGCCGCACAGCTCCGCGAGCCTGTCCCAGGCGTCGACGTCGACGAACACGGGGAAGTCAAGCATCTGGCCGCTGCGGTCGCGCCGGCGCTCGTTGATCGCAACGCCGAGGCGGGCGACCTTCATGCCGCTCACCCCCGCGGCGCGGACGTCGGGGTCGCGCGTGAGGTTGCCCATGATGATGACTTTGTTGAACGAAGCCATGTCTCGCTACTCCTGGGCGGTCTTCTCCGCAATGGCCGCGGCCTGTGCCGCCTCGCGGCGGGCCTGGCGCTCTGCGCGGGCGGCGCGCTCGGCGGCGATCTTGGCCTCGCGGCGCTCGTCGACCGCGAGGAACTGCACGCGGAACACCTCCTCGACGAGGCGGTAGCGCGCGACGAGCTCCTTGAGCTTCTGCGGGTCGATCTCGAGCCGGACCTTGACATACACGCCGCTGTCGCGCTTCTTCATCGAACGCGCGAAGGTGCGCTTGCCGAGCGAGTCCTGCGCCACGACGACGCCGCCGAGGCGGGTGACCTCCGCAAGCGCCTTGGCGAGGTTGGCCTCGAGGACGTCGTCCTTGGCCACGCCGACGAAAATGTAGAGTGCGTCGTACTTCTTCATCACTTCTTCTCCTCCTTCTTGTCGGCGGCAGCCTCTTCCTCCTTGCCCTTCTTGATGACCTCAGGCGCCGCAGCCTCGGCCGGAGCCGCCGCCGCACCGGCGGCCGGCGTCGCGCCGGGCACCGCGTCGGGAGCCTTCACCACCGCCACCGGCACTTCGCCGCGGGTGGTTACCGTGTACTTGTCGCCCAGGGCGAGGTCGCGCACAAAGAGTGTCTGGTCGAGGTCGAGCGCCGAGACGTCGACGTCGAACTTCTCGGGGATGTCGGCCGGCAGCACGTCGATGTCGACGGTGCGGAGAGTCTGCTCCAGCACGCCGCCGCCGATCTTGACGCCCTTCGCCTCGCCGACGAGGTAGATCGGGACCGTGATGCGGACCTTCTCGCTCAGCGACACCTCGCTGAAGTCCACGTGGATCGGCGTGCCCTTGAGCACGTCGTTCTGCATTTCGCGCAGCAGCGCCGACATCTCCTTGCCGCCCATGTCGAGGGAGACGAGGACCTGCTTGCCGGTACGGCCGCGCATAGCCATCATGAAGTCGTGCTCCGGAAGCTTGATGAGCTCCGTGCCGCCCTTCTTCATCTTCATCACGCTGCCGGGAATCATGCCCGTGCGGCGCAAACGCCGGACGGCGCCCGTACCCTGTTCGGTGCGCGGCTCCGCCTTGATCTTGATCTGGTTCATTCCTGCCTTTTCTGGTAATCTTCCGCAATACTCTCGCGCACGCGCGCTACACTCTTGCGGTAAAACGCGCGAAGTATACCAAAAAGGCGCGTTAGCCGTCAAGGGGCGGCGAGCTTGCCGAGCTCGGCGAGGACGGCGTTGAAGTCCTGCAGCCGCCGGGCGCGGTCCTTCACGCACATCCGCCGGATAAGCACCGCCACCTCCGCCGGGACGTCGGGGCAGACGTCGCGCGCGTCCGGAACCGGATCCTCGCTCATGATCTCGCGCAGCACCTGGGCGATGTTCCGCCCCGCGTACGGGCAGCGGCCGGTCACCATCTCGAAGAACACGATCCCGAGCGAGTAGATGTCGGCCCGCGCGTCGACGTCGGACGCGTCGACGACCTGCTCGGGCGAGATGTAGATGGGCGAGCCGAACGCGGCGCCGGCGAGCGTCACCAGCGAGTCCTCGAGATGCACCGCCTTCGCGATGCCGAGGTCGACAAGCTTGGCGGTGCCGTCCGGCTGGAGGATCACGTTCTCCGGCTTGATGTCGCGGTGCACCACGCCGAAGCCCCGCAGGGCCGCCATCGCGTCGGCGATTTGGGTAACGATCCGCACCGCGCGGTCGACGGCGATGCGGCCGGTGTGGCCGATGGCGACGCGCAGGTTGGAGCCGGGCACGTAGTCCATCACCATGTAGTTAAGCCGCATGTCGAGGTCGTAGCCGCAGTCATGCACCGTCACGAGGCTCGGGTGGCGCACCTTGGCGCCGATCTTCGCCTCGCGGTAGAGCCGCTTCACGCTCTCCGCATCGCCGGCCGACACCTCGGGATAGAGCACCTTGAGCGCGAAGAGCGTGTCGAGCTCCTCGTGGCGCACCTGGTACACCTCGCCCACCGCGCCCTTGCCGATTATCCTTACCACCTGGTAGCCGCGGAACACGTCGCCCGGCTGGAACATATCCTCCCTCGGCGCGCCGATCATGCCGCCCCCCTCTCCGCCCAGTCGACAAGCGACAGCAGCGCCCGCGGCGACCGCACCCGCTCCTCCGGGTCAGCCGCGCACATGAGCCGCACCAGGCCCGCAACCGCCTCGGACGCGTCGGGACGGAACTCCCGCACGTCCGGCACCGCGTCGCCGCCGATCCGGTCCGCCACCATGCGCACGACGTCGCCGCCAAACGGACGCCGCCCGGCGAGCATCTCGAAAAGTACCACCCCGAGCGAATAGATGTCGGCGCGCACGTCTACCGTCCGCGCGTCGAGCATCTGCTCCGGCGCCATGTACGCCAGGGTCCCTACCATCGCTCCGCCGACGGAACCGCCGGCCTCGGCCGGGACGCCGGCGAAGCGCGCGATGCCGAGGTCGGAGAGCTTCGGCTCGCCGCCGTCGCCGATGAGGATGTTGCCCGGCTTGATGTCGCGGTGGACGATTCCACGGGACGAGACCACCTCTACAAGCGAGGCGAGCGCACGGACGATCCGAAGCGCCTCCGCTACCGGCAGCGCGCCCTCGCGCGCAATCCGCTCCGCCAGCGTGCCGCCGCTCACGTACTCCATCAGCATATAGCAAAGCTCCGTCTCCGGGTCCTCGCCGACGTCATAGACCCGCACCAGGTTGGGATGGCGGATCTCCATCGCCGTCGCCGCCTCGCGCACGAAGCGGATGCGGTGCTCATGGACCTGGGCCAGTTCCGGCGCGAGGATCTTCGCCGCCGCATTGAGTCCGCTCCGGCCCGACTCCAGCAGCCAAACCTCGCCGGACGCCCCCGCGCCCAGCTTCCGCACCACCCGGTAGTCGCCGAAGGACGATCCTGGAATAAAAGTGCTCAACGCGGCCTCCCGTTGCGGATCAGCGGCAGGAGGACGTTGCCGGAGAAGTGCGCAATCGCGTCCTCGTAGCCAATTCCCTTCGGCAGCACCTTCCTGAGCTTCTCCAGCATGTCGGCGATGTGCTCGGCGTAGATCTGCGCCCGGATCTCCGGCTGTGCCTCGATGTCGTCGTAGAACAGCGTCACATTGAGCCCCAACGCCTTCGCGTACGCGGCGACGTCGCCGTATACGAGATTCGCGTCCGCAGAGCTCTCAAGTCGGCAGACCTTCGACTGCGATACGCCCATGCGCTGGGCGACCTGCTTCTGCGAAAGCCCCAGCCGCTCGCGCTCGAACACGAGCGATCGCGCCGTCCTCCTCAATTCGTCTGGTATGTCGTTCATGATGCATAATATACCATATTTATGCGGATATTGCAATAGCGGACCAGGAAATATTCATATTCTGCATAATTTTGGGGACAGTCCCCTCAATTTCCAGGGGACAGTCCCCTCAATTTCCACTCGCGCAAACCTAATTTGGAGTTGCCCGCACGGAACGAGCCGACACTCCATTAGGGACAGGGGTTGCCAAGCGCGTCGACCCAGAGGCGCTTGGCGGGGTCGGTGCAGATGAGGAGCTTGTTGAGGTCGAGGTCGAAGACCTGCTGCATGTACTGCGGATAGTAGGTGCGGCGCTCGGCGCTGGTGCAGGCCGGCTTGTGCGCGTTGTTGACGGTGCGGAAGCCCGTTCCGGAGCCGTCTTCGGCCCAGAGGGGCAGGTCGACCGAGTTCACGGCGTTCCACTTCGGCTGGGTGGTGAAGCCGATCTGCCCGCGCCAGGTGCCGGGGCGCGTCTCGCGCATCAGGTCGCCGAGCTTCTTGCCCGGGACGTGCTCCGCGACGCGCTCGAAGTTGAATGAGACCATCGTCACCTCCTGCAGTCCGTGCAGCTCGCCGCCGTTGTCGCCGCAGCTGACGAAGAGCGGCATGTTCACGTTCTGCTCGTCGCAGCAGTTGATCATCGTGATCGGGTGGTTGAATGCGCAGTGGTAGGGGTAGTTGCCGAAGGTGTAGCCGTAGAGACCGAAGGTCGCCGCGCAGTTGACCATGACGACATGCTCGCCGCCGACCTGGAAGCACTGCCCGAAGCCGGTCGCCGAGACGTTGACGAGATTGACCGGAACGTTGTTGCTGCCGTCCGTCAGCGTGATGCCGATGTTGCCGACCACCGGCGACGGCGGATTGCCAAATGGGTACTTGAGACCGTCCAGCATCGCCTTGCCGAACGCGTTGAGTTTGACGTTACTGAGCTCGAGGCTGTTGACCCGCTGAAGGTCGAGCGCACGCAGGTTGTGCTGCGAGTCCGGCGCCCAGATGGCCACGTTCTCAAGGTTCAGCGCAGAGCCGTTCATGATGCCCTGCTCCGACCACTCGCCGCGGACGATGTCGACGCTCTCGCCGTCCGCCGGCAGCGCCTCGGGCCGCAGATAGAAGACGACGCCGTTCGTCTCCATGCCCTTCGCCCAGCCGCCGACATACCGCCGCTCGCCGACCATCTCGAACGTGCGGTGCATGTTGCGGATCACCACCGCCGCGCGCGGACCGCCGTCGCCGAAGTCGCGGACGGCGTCGAGCCGGTAGAGCCCGGAGTAGAGGAAGAGCTGCCGCCCCGATTCCGCGCAGTCGTCAATCGCGCGCTGGACGACGAGCTCGTCGTTGGTGCCGGTGCAGACGTAGTCCGCCGCCGCCTTCGCCGCCGGGCGCGAGTCCGCCGCCGCGAGCGTCACCTGCCGCGCGTCGCCAGCCGGCGCCGAGAACACCGCCACATATGCAACAGCAAGCACCACCACCGCGCATACGGCAAGGCACATACACACTGATATGCACACAGCTTTTCTCGACGTCTTGTTATCTTGCATTCCCATCTCCTATTTTGCCACCTTGAGCGGAGTTAGCGCAGAATTATCCATGCTCCTCGCCGCGCAAACCGCCGTGCCTACGAAATGACCTCTGTGCCCGCGAGGCGTCGGAACGCCCTTTCACACGAAAGCGTGATCTGCCCCTGTTCCCTATAGCTAGAGACAAGCATCCGATCGACAAATCCGGGATTCGCCTTGTGGATGTCCGGTGTGTTGATTGACACGGCGAAATTCTGCGAGAAAGAAATCCCTTCGCCGGACGAGAATCCCATTAGCGCCGACAGCGCCTCTTCCTTGGTCTTGCCATAGTGATACTGAATCGCGTAGTACGTCTCAGCCGCGACAATGTCGCTGACATAAAATGAATCCCCGTTGGCAATTCCATCTTGATAGCGAGCAAGTGCACGGGCGGCCAGTTCCTGCGGCTGTCCAGTGAGAAGCCGCAACACAACAGAGGTGTCTAATCCGAATGTCATGACTTAGTCTCCATGATGGCAGGCAATGCTTTCGCGAACGGAAGCCATGTCGTGCGGCAGGTTATGGTCGACCTTGACGCTCCCAAACCACGATGGGGCCTTTGATCTTCTCCTCCTTGTCTGCCGTGAGGCCTCGGTGTGCGGCTCGTCGCCAAGCCACTGCGAGTAAAGAACCAACGTAATGGCGCGAACAGTACTGCCCTCCTGGGCAGTCCGCATCTTAATGCGTCGATACATCGTATCCGGAATGTCTAGTGTTGTTCTCATGGCGTGAATTATACCATAATCCGCGCCGGCGCATCAATATGGATTTATTGATTTATGGAATCTACGACACATAAAGCCCGTCAGAGCAATTGCCGCCATCTCCTACCGACACCTGGCGGCAAAAGCGTGGCGTTAATTGCCGTGCCGGTGCGGCTCGTATTCTTATTGTTACGAAACCTTGGCGATCTTGCCGGTCTGGATGGACTCGTAGCAGCCGAGCATGGCCTGGATCGTCTCCTTGTGCCAGCGAAGGTTGATGAGCGGAGTCCTGTGTTCGCGGATGCAGGCGACGAACTCGTCGATGAGGCCGATCCACTCGTCGAAGTAGGTGTACTGGACGGTGTAGCGGTCGTTCGGCGCGCCGTTGTGGTAGACGTTCGGGCCGAAGCAGTCGCAGGAGATCATCCCCTTGTCGCCGGTAATCGTGAGGTTCACCTCCATGCGCTTCGGGAAACGCTCCCAGCCCGGACCCGGAACCTTCAGCTTCTCCTCGAGCCGCGACCAGCTCGGGTCGAAGAGGAACGCCGTCCCGTCCTTCATCTTGCCGACGGCCATGAGCATATCCTCGACCTTGAGCCCGTCGCGCAGGTTCGGGGCGACTTCGGCGTAGATGTAGTCGAAGCTGCTGCCGGTCAGGTGGCGGATGAGGTCGAAGATGTGCGGGTGGTCGCAAAGGGCGCCGCCGCGGAAGCGCGGGTCGCCCTTCTTGAGCGGCACCACGCTGCCGAAGCTCGCCTTCGGGTCGCCCTGCCACGGGAACGCCCAGACCGGCGAGAGCGTGATGTTGGTCGCCTGGACGGATTTTATCTTCCCGATGGCACCTTCCTTCACAAGCTTCTCCAAGCGGCGCACGACGGAATTGTAGTGCATCTCGAGCTCGATCTGGCAGACGATGCCCGCCTTGTCGCACATCGCGATCATCTCGTCATATTCCTTCATGTCGAAGGTGGGGATCTTCATCGAAAGGATGTGTATGCCCTTCTCGGCGCACCACTTCATCTGCTCGAAGTGCCGGTCGTTCGCACTCGCGATCACGACGGCCTCGATGTCGGGGTGGCGGCGGTACATCTCCTCCGGGTCGAGATAGCATGGTACGCCGGTCCGGTAGAGCTCATAGGTCTTCTTCGCGGCGGCGTCCTGGGCGCAGGAGGCGACCCAGTCGAGCTTCTGGTTGTCGAGAAGCGTCTGGTAGTACTTGCGGGTATGGCCGTGGGTCAGTCCCAGCATTGCGATCTTTACGGGTTTCATTATCTCACCTCCGCTACCTTGATCGACTGGTTGGTGTCGAGGCCCTTCTTGATGGCGATGGTCTTCGCGGCCTTCGCCTTGTCCGCGGCAAAAGCGAGTCCGGCAGCCTTGGTCGCCTTCGCCCACGCCGCCTTCCAGACATTCGCGGAGGCGCGGCCCTGCAGCAGCGCAAACGCCGCGCGCACGTTCCAGATCTCATCGTAGGAAAGACCGAAGAGCTCGGTATCGACGTCGGTGAACTCCTCCATGCCGCCCGGACCCCAGCAGCGGATCGACTCGTGCTTGGTGTGGGTATCCACCGTCTGGTCGCAGGCGACGCCGCGCTTGGCGATGATCTCGTGGCGGTCATACGGTTCGGCACCCTTCGACAGCCCCGCGCCGATCTCGACCGAGACGTTCACGTCGTTGGCGAGCTTGGCGAGGACGTTTACCGCCGGGCCGCTGGCAACGGCCATCACGCGCACAACGTCCGACGCGCCAAGGTAGGCGGCGAGGTCGAGCTCCTTCGCGAGCATCGCCTCCGTGTCCGCACCCTTCGGCGCGAACGACGCGAAACGCAGGGTGGAGACGCTCTCCAGCGTGCCGTTCTCGGTCATCTTCTTGAGCTCGACGATCTTGCGCTCCATACGCCCGGGGATTAGCGGCGTCGAGCCGACGTAACAGTGTCCGTTCTTGAGAGTTATCGCTCCCTTGGCGGCTCCGTACTTCCCGCGCAGGAAGTCGAGCCCCTTGTTCATCTTTTTCAAGTTCATTTCAACCTTTCAACCTTTCAACCTTTCAACTTTTCAACCGCGCGGCATCAAGCCGCGCTACAGACACTTCACCAACGGCTTGTACTTGGCGAGGTAGGCGGCGTTCTTCTCGTCGCCACCGGGCGCGTTCGCCGAGTTCCACACCGGCGGCACGATTCCGCGCTCCACGCACTGGCGGCAGGTCTCGATCTCGAGGAGGTGCGCGATGGTGAAGTCCACCACGTTCGAGACCGGTCCAATTGGCGTCGTCATTCCGGGAACCGTCACCACCGCGTCGCCGACGGGGTTGTAGTCGTCGATACAGACGTCGGCGTAGTCGAAGAGGTTCTTGCCGTTCGGGTGGCGGATGAAGTGGTCCTTCGGCATTTCGTTCTGCCAGTAGGACGAGGCGACGGCGATGATCTTCGCGCCGCGCTTCTTGCACTCCTCCGCCGCGTCGATGGTGGCGGGATTGATGCCGATGTTGTGGAAGAAGAGGACGACGTCCCCTTCCTTGATGTCGTAGTACTTGATGATTGAGGCCCCAAAGTTCACGGTGCGCTCGAGCGCGAGGTACTTGAGCGCCTGGTTGAAGACGGAGAGCGCCGTCTCCATGAGCGGATTGATGTTCGCGAGCCCGCCGGCGCGGAAGAACATCTCGCCCATCGCGAGCGTGGTGTGGCCGCCGCCAGCGTAGACGTTGATGAGCTTGTCGTCCGCGATGGCGTCCGCCATCAGCTTCGCGGCGGCCTTGATGTTGGCCTCCTGCTTCTCTGCGACCTCCTTGATGTTGGCGATCGCCTTGTCGATGTAGCCAAAGTCGTTTAGCATTGGTTTTGTCCTTTCAATTGGATATCTAGATTTCTAGACTTCTAGGTTTCTAGGCTTTCAGCACCCGGCGGTAGTTCTCGCCGATGGTGTCCCAGAGCTTGAGCGCGTCCGGCGCGCCGACGACCGTTCCGTAGCCGCCGCGGTAGGTCCACGCGGCGATGCGGTCCACCCCGGCGTCGCGCGCGATGTCGACCCACTTCGCGACCTGCGCCCAGTCCTTGGGCTGCTTGTAGTAGCCCATGAACCAGCGCTCGGACTGCTTGCCGTACTTCTTCGCGATGGCGACGGTGCGCTCGGTGATGTCGCGGAAGAAGTCCTCTGGGAGCGCCCAGTTGATGATCGTCGTCGAGAAGACGTCGAAGTACGGACAGGCCCCCACCATGTCCCAGTTGTCGTAGCCACGGTACTCGCTGACGTAGTAGCCGTTCTGCGTCGCGTGGACACAGCAGGTGATCTCGAGCTTCGGGTCGATCTCCTTGAGCGCCTTCGAGGTGTCGGAAAGGACGACCAGCGCCTCGCGCCAGCGGAACTGCTTGACGTCGTTCGTCATATACTTTGGCATCGGGTAGCCGTAGTAGTCCTCGAATCGCTTGCGGCAGACGGGGCAGTAGCACGTCCAGTCGTCAGCGACTCCGCCGGTGATGGAGGCGATGCCCTTCGGGAACGCGTAGTGCGGCTCGTCCCAGAAGAAGCCGTCCGGCTTCGCTTCGCGCGCCAGCGTCGTGCAGAAGTTCTTGAAGTAGTCGCGGTACGAATTCGTGTTGAAGCAGGCGTAGGGAAGCTTCTCGCCGGTGAGCGCCGAAACCTGGCGGTTCTCGACGTTGTCCTGCAGGAACTTCGAGACCTGTTCGCCGCCGAAGTACTTGCCGTTGCCCCACGGGTCGATCAGGACCCTGAGCCCCAGCTCGTGCGCCTTGTCGACGATGGCGGGGATGTTCGGCCGCCAGAAGTCGAAGTCGAACTCCGTCACGGCGAGAATTACCTGCGTGACGCCGTGCGCCTTCATCTCCCTGAAGTCCGCCTCGGCGTGTTCTACGTAGTTGAGCCCGTAGTAGCTAATTGATGTTTGAGTTATCATTTCCTTTTCCTTTCAAAAAGCGTTTCCAGCTCCTTCAGGCTCTTGCCCTTTGTCTCGGGGATGAAGAGCGAGACGACGAAGTAGCCTACCCCGTTCGCGGCGAAGAAGAAGAACATCGAGGACCATCCCCACGCCGCGACCCAGGGACGGAACCAGGAGGCAAGGCCCCATGCGACGAGCTGGTTCATGAACAGCGCGATCGCCATCCCGTTCGCGCGGATGCGCGTGGGCATCAGCTCGGAAAAGACCAGCCACACGCAGAGCCCTGGGCCCAGCGCATAGAATACCTGCATGAAGAAAAACGCGAAGAGCGTGACGAGCCCGGTGAAGTTGTTCGCCTCCACGCCGAAGCGCTCGATGGCGAGGAACACGCAGCCGATGGCGGCGAGGCCGAGCGTCATGCCGCCAGTGCCGACCTTGAGGAGCCAGGTGCGTCCGCGGCGGTCCACGAGCGCCGCGGCAGCAATGGTGACGAGCATGTTCGTGAGCTTCACCGCGAGTTGGCCCCAGTTCGCGAAGATTCCCTCGAAGCCGGCGCTGTGGAGGATCGTCACCAGATAGCTCGTGAACGAGCTCATGCCCGTCGTCTTGTTGAAGGTCAGCACCAGGCACGCCAGCAGGAACGGCAGCACGTAGCGGCGCTGGAGAAGCGAGGTTCGTGGCTCGTGGTTCGCGGTGGCATCACACGAGTCACGAACCACGAATCGCGAACCACGAGAAAGCCACACCGGGCTTTCCGGGAGCCGCAGACCGCCCAGGAACAACACCGCCACCGGCAGCATCGTCCACCAGAAATTCGCGCCCCACGCCGCCGCGCGCCCGCCCGCGTCGGCGGTGTCGGACGCGCCGTACCAGGAAGCGACGAGGCACCCGGCGCCGGCGGCTACGACCAGCCCGAGCGCAAGGCAGAACTGGAACACGCCGGTGCCGCGCCCGCGGATCTCCGGCGGCAGGGTTTCGGTAAGGTACATCGGCATGACGACGGCCATGTAGCCGGCGCTCATGCCCTGTAGGACGCGACCGGCGTAGAGGGCCGGATAAGACGAAAGCGACAGGCTTACAACCGGGATTGCCACCAGGAACATCGCCGCCGCCGCGACAATCATCCTCTTGCGGCCGAAAAAGTCGCAGAGCCAGCCGGCGGTAATCGACGAGAAAAGCCCGCCCAGAAGCACGGCGCCGACGACATGGCTGATCTGCGCATCCGAATAGACGCCCATCGCCTTCAGATACGGCTCGGCCGCGGCAATCACGCCGAAGTCGACGCCGTACAGCAGCCCGCCCAGCCCCGCGATCGCGAGGAGGTAGCGGACGGAAAACTGGCAATCGGACTTCACGCCTTCACAATGCCACCCGCGTCAGTGCACGTAAACGGCAAAGCCGGTGCGGGCGACAAGCTCCGGGCCCGCCTCGAACTCGCCGGTGCCGTCGTTGGCGTAGAACTTCTTCTCCGCGCCGGGCGTGATGTCGTAGAGCCCAGCGACGCCCTCCTTGCTCACGCACGGGACGAAGTTGCGCGCGAGCGTGCCGTTGTCCCATATCTTCAGCGAATAGAGCTTGAACTTGCCATACTGACCTGAGTTATTAAGCGGCTTACCGTTTTGGTTGGTTGCGAAGATGTAGGCGTTGTGGGTCTTCTCGAAGGCAGTCGCGCTGACTGTTTCCGAAACGCCGTCAAGAGTAAACGTCGTCCTGTTGATCGAGAAGAAGTGCTCGCCTACTGCGGCCGGATAATCCGGCTCGTAAGCCGTAGATGCACCGATGTTGCAAGACCACCGACCTTTCTCTTTATTCCAAATAATATAGAACTTTTTTGCGCTGCTGCTTTGGCGGGAGCCAAATGTCTGTTCCCAGATCGTCGGCTGAGACTCCATTTTGAAATGGTAATCAGCACGGGTCGTGAGGTCGGGCATGAAGCCAGTGTCGATATACTGCGTGCCGGAGGAGCGAATCCATTCCACCGCCTTGTAGCCGCCTGGAAGAACGGGGAGAATGGAGAAAGACTCCACCCAAAGTTTGTCGGCGAAATCACCCTTGCCGGTAATTAAGACATAGCCCCGGCCGATTTCGCAATTGTTACCCCATGAAAGATCGTAGTCTGTGCCCTCAACAAGCGTCCGGCTTTCGTCGGCCGTGCGGACAACGGGACGCGGCGTCAAGGGCTCTCCATTCTTGTATGCGACAGGGGCGATCTGCCCGACTGAAAAGGCATTTGTGGCATCATCAACAAGCCGGAACCATATCTTGCGTGAATCAACCCCTGCATAGTTGCCGATGCCGGTCGCCTGGATCCACCCGAACCGGTATCCATCCGAGCTGGTCCTTTTTCCATCACTCAATGTATAGTCGGCATCTTTGACAAGGACGGTCGAGCTGTCGCCGAATGGGTGCACCACAGGCCGAGGAGAACCCCAAAATGAGTCACAGAAGACTCTGGGGACACCCTCTATTTCAAGATAGGACCTCACCACGGTGAACGCGCCCGTGCCGCTCTTCACGAGAAACCCCTTGTCGCCGACCGTGTCGTAAAGCCCCGGCTCACCGTCGGCATCCCTGACGCACGGCACGAAGGAATGCCGGAGAACGCCGCTTTCGTAGATGTCAAATCCGTAGAGCGTCATGTACACGGGATGGTCCATCGTCCCGTTGTTGTTGCGGGCGAAGACATAGAGGCTTTGCGTCATCGTGAAAGTCTCGGAAGACCCGCCCGTCTTCTCCTTGGTAAACCCGTCCATCGTCCAGGATGGACCGTTGGCTTCAAGCCGATGCGGCCCCTCGACGATGGCCCCGGAAATAATCGTAACAGCGCTCCCATTCCCCCAGCGGTAGGACCAGCAGGGGCCGTCAGTCAGGCTGCCGCCGCCGGTCAGGGTGAACGCAAGCGCGTTGTTGGCGTGACAGGCGCCGAAAGGGCACGGATAATTGTCAAGTGCCGCACCATTCTGGCCGCAACCCCAGTCCAGAAGCTCGAAATCGATGTCCACCCGGGTATTCTGGGTCGGCTTGTAGCCGAGGTCGATGTAGGGCGAGTTGCCCGAAAGCCCGGCCGACCGGATGCCGACGACGCGGGTGTAGCCCGCGGGCGGCGTCCCCGCCGCGCAGACGGACGCGACACACGCGAACGCGGCAAGCGCGGCGGCGATGCGGCAAGCGCCCTTTGAGAAGATGCCTTTTTGACTGACTTTCATGAACGGGTTCTCCTTTCAGTTGCCCTATGCCTGACTTTCAGTGCGAAGTATAACAAAAATTCTCAGGCAGGTGAATGTCTTTTCCGCCAAAATTACATCACCTTTCCGCCAAAGAATATAAGCCACCAGCAAGAAACTTTGCTATAATACGCACATGTCCTCAAACCGCAAATCGCAGAAATACGTTTCGCCCGGTGCGCCGCGGCGGGTCGTAGTCGCGCTCAGGATGGCCGGCATCGCCGGACAGGACAAGCTGAACGGCATCTTCAACTTCCTGAGCGAAGGCAGAAGATGGCAGCTCATCATCTACCGCACCAAGCACGAGTTCACGGCGGACGTCGTGGAGCATGAGCTCTCGCGCGGGACCGACGGGTTCATCGTCGGCATCCCCGGAACCGATGACGCGCTCGCCGTCCTCGCTGCGACGGACATCCCCACTGTCGTGATGAACGTCTCCGGCGGCGACATCGAGCAGCGGAAAGGCAGGATCGCCTTCATAAAGAGCGATTCGCAGGCCGTCGGGCGCGAGGCGGCCAACGCCCTTCTAAAGCAGGGAATCTACAAAAGCTACGGCTACGCCGGCTACCGCACGGACGACGACTGGAGCCGCGAACGCGGCACCGCCTTCCGCGACGCGCTCGAAAAGGCAGGGTTCGTCGGACGCATGATGGACATCGCGCATTACCAGGACAAGGTCGAGGACAAGGCGACGACCCTGAAATGGCTGAAGAATCTCCCGAAACCCTGCGGAATCCTCGCCGCCTGCGACGACCGGGCGTTCGAGATCCTCGACATCTGCCGCGGCGCCGGAATAAAGGTTCCGGCGGAAGTCGGCATCCTCGGCGTAAACAACGACCCGATTCTCTGCGAGAACGCCGAGCCGCGGCTTTCAAGCGTCTATCCGGATTTCGTCGAAGAAGGACGGCTTGCCGCGGAACTTCTGGGAAAGATGATGTCGGGAGGCCTGATCCCCGCGGAAAGACGGCTGAGGGAGGTCGGCATCCGCACGGTCGTCCACCGCGAATCGACGGTCGCGCAGTCGGAGGCTGGCAGGTTAGTCCAGAAGGTGCTCGCCTACATCGAGCGCGAGGCGGTGAAGGGAATCGGGGTCGAAGACGTGGCGCGGCGGTTCAAGGTTTCGCGCTCGCTCCTCGAGATGCGCTTCGGCGAACTTCAGGGCGAGAGCGTCTACGAGGCGATGCTGCGCATCCGTCTCGACGAGGTCAAGCGCCGCCTGCGCCAGACCAGGGATCCGATTTCGGAAATCACCGCCGCCTGCGGCTGGAAGAATCCGGCGCCGCCGAAGACGCTCTTCAAGAAGCGCTTCGGCGTCTCGATGCGCGAATACCGCAAAAGCGACCTGTAACCCGCCGCGCAGACTGCCGCGAAAACTGCCGCGGAGTCCAGTAACATTCATCCAAGCATATGCAGGCGGCGGATGCGCCGCGCGGTCAGTCTGCCGCGAAGCGGCGGGAGGCGGCGGACCAGTCGAGATGCTTTTCGACAACGGCCTTGGCGTACGCCGCGCGCTGGTTCTGCCAGTCGAGGTAGTACGCGTGCTCCCAGACGTCGACGACGAGAAGCGGCTTGACGCCGGCGGTGCCGAACGGCGTGTCGGCGTTCGCCGTCGATTCGACCGCGAGCTTTCCGCCCTTCGCGACGAGCCATGCCCAGCCGCTGCCGAAGCGCTTGACCGCGGCGTCCGCAAGCGCGGCCCTGCACGCGTCGAGAGATCCGAACGCCGCGTCGACCGCGGCCTTGAGAGCAACCGACGGCTCGCCGCCCTTCCCCTCCGGCGCGAGCGAGTTCCAGTAGAAGTCGTGGTTCCACGCCTGCGCTGCGTTGTTGAAGACGGCGGTGTCTCCCGCCGCGCGAGAGGCGACGACGATCTCGCCGAGCGAGAGCCCCTCGTACTTCGTTCCGGCGACCAGCCCTTTGAGCGTGTTGACGTAGCCGGCGTGGTGCTTGCCGTAGTGAAACGAAATCGTCCTGGCTGAAATCGTCGGCTCCAGGGCGTTGTCCGCATAAGGCAGAGGTGAAAGCGTTATCTCGTTCATGGTTCCTGTTCCTTTCGCTATGGTGCCGCCGAATGCGGACAGGGCCGCGCACGCCGCCCCACCGCAAAACAGCCGCCTGGTTGTCTTTACCATCATCGTGCGGATATTATACCAAATCCGCGGCAACCGCGCCGCGCCCATGCTCTGTCTTCTTTGCGTCCTTTGCGACTGGAATCACTCGGCCTGCTTGACCGCGACGGGCTGAGTGGCGTGCTGATCGCCTTTCTTTGCCTTGTCAATTCGGTCATGCCAGTCGAAATAGTAGCGCTCGACCAGATTTGAAGTGTTGGGAGCCGTTTTGCTGTCCAGATTGAGCAAGGTGCAGGCATTGTAAATGAAGTTCGTGACATAATCCCTGCGCAGATTCTCGTCGCCCATTTTGTCAATCCGTCCGTACTGGTCGGAAAGCCACGTGACGTTCCAACGAATATGCATGCTTTGATTGCTCTTCCACATTTCCGCGTTCAAGTCTCGAACAAACCAGGCGACAGACGCAGTGCAAGCCGACAGGATCAGCGCCCAAACCAGCGATTTCCACCGTGCGCGAGCAAGCATAGCCACCGATAGCGGAATCAAGGTAAGAACCGCAACAATAGCTCCAATAAAAACCATAAACCGGAACATGTCACACCCCCCTTGGTCAATCAGCTGCGTCCTGCTTTGCCGGCTCCACGACGGCATCCTTGAGTTTCAACGAGCTGTCGAAGTCTGATTTTCGTATTGTACCAGACAGGCGCAGGTTCTTCTCAACATCCACGTTAAACGAAAGGTCCTCTTCCCTCATGACTCCCTTTAGTCGCGCTGAAATGCGCAGAATCGGCATCTCGCGCAAACCCCGGATATTACGCCTGGGATATGAGGCGCACAACTCCAAACCTCCGCTCTCACGATCCCACATCGGATTGTAGTAGCTCCAAGAAGTGATCTGGCTGCGGTCCAGCGGCAGAGTTACACGGACGCCGTCAAGTTGCCGACCGAGCTCCTTGACCTGCTCACCGGTCAGCGCGACGGAGCGGGATGCCACGAGCTTCACGATGTCGTAGCCGGTAACCGTCTTGCGGTCGAACTTCGGGAGCGGCTCGGACTTGTCCGCCTGCTTAAACTCCACATCCTCGAACGCCGAGAAGTCCGGCTGAAACGGTGTCCGGTGGAAGACAACAGTCCCAGTGAAGTCGACGAGCCGTGCGTTGTCCGAAAGCGTCTTCGCCTTGTCGCTGGGCATGAAGGCGTAGAACTCGAATTCCCCACCGTCCTTGCCCGCGGCACGAAGCGCGACCCTCGACACCGAAAGATCAAGATCAATCCGCACCGAGTGCGGCCACGACGGATTCTTGTCCTTGTCTGCCGGCGTGGAGACATCCTGGACGACAACCTCTGGGAAGGTGAGTCTCCTTCCGTTCAGCCGTTCGAGAACGGTGTCCACCTTCGCTTTCGCGCCCCTGTCCGTAAACTTGGACACGAGCGATACAAGTTCCTCTCACGGCACGTCGAACTCAACGTTCTTGAGCGTGAACACTGGACGGAACCCGCAGCGCCGAAGAAGATTACCGTCAACCTGCTTGGACACCGTGCCCTTAAGCCGACTCAGTTCGTCGCCATAATTCCAAGGCGTGGCCCAGAGGTTCCACGGCAGTCCCGCAAGAGCCTTCCGCGGGATCACGGCCCCGGCGTCAAAGGCCTGGTCCCATTCCTTGCCGAACGAGACGCGGAAGAGAAGCCCAACCGTGTCGTCGTCGATGGTCGCGACCCCTGTCACCTGCGCGTTCGTGAACGTCAGCTCCCGACCGTCCAGCCGCGTCGCCAGATCCTCGCCGACGGCGTCGCTCATCCTCCCCTTCATGCCGCGCAGAACATCCACCAGCTGATCGCCGGTGATGGACGCGGCGTCGAACTTGGGAAGCTCCGCGAGCTCTATTGCCGGAACGAAGCGGTTCACCGTCACCGTGAAGTTAGTTCCAAAAGTGCAGTCTAGTTCCTTGACGACAGGATCCAACGAAAACTTCGTGTCCTTCGTCTTCCGCGCGAAATTACGAAGCTCCTCGGTCACGCCCGGTACGTCAAGCGTGAACCAGAAGAGCCTGACGTCGTCAGGACACAGCAGCATCCCTCCTGGGGCTCTCATGTCAATTTCTAAATGGTGTTGATCCTTCCCGACGCGCCATGGCGCCCGTTTCAGATCGTGGAACGTGAAGCGATGCCCCTCCAGCTGGCTCGCCAAGTTCTGTCGCTGCCTGAAGCTTGGCACCTTCTCAACACCAGCCAGCAGCGCAACAAGCTCGTCGCCGCTTATATTCGCGGCGTCAACCTCGGGCATCGACGGCTCGCAGGTGAACATACGACATCCAGCAATCAGCAATGCAGCAACTGCGACAACCCTTGAAATTATTGATTCCATTCCTCTTTCCTCCTTAACTGTTTTGCTCTCAATCATATCAAACTCCTTTTAGGTTTTCTTTATTGGTGAACATTATACCACATTCTGCGATTGTTCGACTACTTCCCAGTGGCCGTTCTTGTCGGCGCCAACGCGGCGGATTTCGCCGGACGCCTGAAGTTCCTTCATCTTGCGGGCAACCCATCGAGGCGATATTTGAAGAAGATCGGCAAGTTCCATTTTCGTAATGAATGGATCTGCCCGCATATTCTGCTTTATCTGCTCAGACAGAGAATCTGAATTATGAGTGCACTGAACAGAGTCTTGCGCGCGATTTACAGTGCACTCGTCAGCTTGTATTGCGAGAAAATCATCCGCTTTAGCACCATATTCGCAAATTTCGCGAATGCGTTTCTGTGTAAAGTCCTCTATTGCCTCAATGCGTCGCACGGGCAGATTGTATCGTGGGTGACGCTTTATGCGAAAGCCCCGCAATCCATCCAGACGCTCCTTCATCTTCTTCGTTAATCCGCCCGGGAAGCCAAGCCACTTCACATAAAGAGCGGGATTTACGCGAGAAACAAACTTTCGCAGATCACAGAACTCGTCATGCGAATCCCCCCTTCTGTCAAGCGCAAGAGAAAACAATCCGTAGCCGTTATCGAATATGGGCGCGGCTCCGACAATCTTGTTTGTATCGTTGTCGACGAGATAGCCAAAGTTGCCCATGTGCCGGTCAGTGTTGAAGATTACGGCATCAAAGAAGAAGATATCCGCAAACCGAGGGTCGGCAAGAGCCTCGTCGCGCGACACGACACGTCCCGCCGGCACATAGCCGTACCTGTCGCTGGTGAAAAGCGGACAAGTAGAGCAAAGACGGCCTTTGAAGCGTGAAAGCCCGTATGCGACATGGCCGAGCCCCATTGCCTCGGCGATCTGCGAGGCATAGAATTCTGAATACGGCTCGAAACCGGTATTGGCAGCACCTT
The DNA here is from genome assembly GCA_902764415.1 of uncultured bacterium. Taxonomy (GTDB): domain Bacteria; phylum Verrucomicrobiota; class Kiritimatiellia; order RFP12; family UBA1067; genus UBA1067. Next base: position 47,033 of record CACWVU010000020.1, read on the forward strand.
CTGTTCCACCTTTGAACAGGAACACACCCTCCTCGCGTCTGCGCCAGCACTTGGCGAGCATTCCGTTCGTCGTGAACTCTGGGGACGTGGTCTCTTCCCTCGCAGGATTGAACTCACCGCGGAAGCCACCGGTAAACGCCATCACTGCAAGC
>CACWVU010000021.1 GCA_902764415.1 uncultured bacterium
TCACTTTTCACCCGTATGGTGAAAGCCGCAGACACATCATCTCACTGAAAACAAAGGCCGCGATCACGATTGCGGCCTTTCAACTGCGACGCTTAGGTTTATTGAAGGCGTCGACCTGTTTTTGGGAGAAGCCGCCGCAGCAGATGATCAATCAGTGATTATTGGATGTGCATTTGCAGTTATTGCGCTGTTGTTGCTAGTTTTAGAGATTGTGCAGGCAGTTAAGATTCTGCTAGGCGTGACTGGTGCGGTCAGAATTTTGACTTGGTGCCTTTACGCCGAGCTTCTTTTGATAGCCGTTGCGTTTTTTGCGATAGGCAAAGGATTTTCGGTTTGGGAATGGTTTATTCCTTCTGTACCAGTAGACGTTGCCGTTATTGCCTTGCTTTTGTCGTCTGGAACTAAGCGGTGGGTTATGATGAAGGAGGAAGCCGTTCCTTACTCCTCGCGTAGTCCTGTTAGTGTTCATATGAAGATTGCAATCGCAATTATTATAGTTGTAGTAGCGGCCTTTGCCGGAATGATATTGGCGATGATGGCAATTTGACGGAAACAACGAGGTGCAAAATGGTTGGTGAAGTCATAAATGGAAGAGTGGTTGTCGAAGATGGGGCTTATGTCCATGAGGCCTGGCTCGCCTGTAATAGACTTGAACAGGCACATATACCTTTTGAGGTTTGCCAGGTGTCCAAGTCCGAGGCCGGCATAGTTGAAGACCGCAGGAACAACTGGGCTACTGGTCTCGGAATGGTCATGAACTACTTCAACCAGGGAGGCCTTGGCGTGTATCTTCGCATCTTGGTCTGTCCCGAAGACCTTGAGTGCGCAAAGGCGGCGATTGGTCAACCGCCGAAAATTCGTAAACTTGACAGAAAGCTCTTGGCGATTTGGATTGTTATTGCCGTAGTCGTCGCACTATTTGTTTATGCATTCGCTGACCGTGCAAGCCGTGAAATCTTATTGGACGCTTATCAGGATGCGAGGACGGGTCGCTGCGGTTTTAGATTGCCTTCTTAGGAACAAAAGAGTGGGGCAAAAAGGGTCAGTCCCCCCCTGAAACAAGCTTGTCTTTGTGTGTTGGTAAGTATCGCTGGCGACCTCCGCGGCAGTCTCCGCGGCAGTCTCCGCGGCAGTTTCCGCGGCAGTTTCCGCGGCACCTTGCGCGGCACCTTGCGCGGCAGATTTATGGTATAATACGCCTTTAATGGCAAGGGGCATACCAGACGCGACGGTGGAGGAGGTCAAGCAGCGGATTGACCTCGCCGAGCTCATTGCGTCCTACGGCGTCGCGGTGCGCCAGGCCGGCGCGTCGAAGAAGGCGTGCTGTCCCTTCCACCACGAGAAGACTCCGTCCTTCAACATCAACGAGGCGAAGGGCTTCTACCACTGCTTCGGCTGCGGGGAGTCGGGCGACGCCATCAAGTTCGTCCAGAAGATGGAGGGGCTCACCTTCGTCGAGGCGGTGCGCAAGCTGGCGGCGCAGTGCGGGGTTGAGATCAAGGAGCGCGAGGACCCGCAGGCGGGGCTGCGCAAGCGCCTCTACGCGCTGATGGCCGAGCTCGCCGCGTTCTACCGCCGCTGCCTCGTGAAGGCGAAGGAGGCGGCGCCCGCGCGCGAGTACCTCGCCTCGCGCGACCTGGGCGACGAGGCGCAGGAGGCGTGGACGATCGGCTACGCGCCGGCCGGCGCGGCGACGGTCTTCAAGTGGGCCGAGAAGTATGGCTACACGCCGGAGGAGCTCGAGGCGGCCGGCGTGGTGCGCGCGCCGTCGCGCCCGGGCGACAAGGGATATCACCGCTTCGCCGGGCGGCTCATGTTCACGATCCGCGACAGGCAGGGGCGGGTGGTCGGCTTCTCCGGGCGCCAGCTGGTGGAGGACAAGCGCTCCGGCAAGTACGTGAACTCGCCGGAGACCGTGATCTTCAAGAAGGGCTCGGTCCTCTTCGGCTTCGACCGCGCCGCCGCGGCGATCGCGAAGTCGCCGCGCCACGAGGCGATTGTCTGCGAGGGGCAGATCGACTGCATCCGCCTCCACCTCGCCGGCTTTGCGAACTCCGTCGCCGGACAGGGGACGGCCTTCACCGACGAGCACGTGAAGATGCTCCGCCGCGTCACCGACTCCGCGGTGCTGGTCTACGACGACGACGCGGCCGGGCACAAGGCGACGGTGAAGTCCGCGCGGCTGCTGCTCGCCGCCGAGGTGCCGGTGCGGGTGGTGTCGCTGCCGGGCGGCGACGACCCGGACTCGTTCCTCCGTTCGCATCCGGCCGAGGAGTTCCGGCGGATGCTCGACGGCGCCGAGTCGATCATGTCCTTCCAGGTGCGCGCGGAGCGGGCGAAGGAGGCGCATCCCGACAGCGTGGACGGCGTCAACCGCGTCGTCAAGGAGATCATCGCCACCATCGCGTGCGCCGCCAACGCGGTCCAGCGCGCGTCGATGGTTGCCGAGGCGTCGTCGCTCCTGAAGATACCCGCGGCCGCGCTCTCCGAGGAGCTCGAGAAGGCGCGCGCGGCGGCCGCGAGGCGTCCCGCGCCGCCGCCGCCGCCGGAGCCGGATGATTACGACGAGGATTTCACTGACGTGGACGAGGAGGCGCCGGACGAAGAGGCGCCGATTCCGGGCGAGGACGCCGCGAAGGCGATCCCGCCGCCGCCGCGCGAGCGCGCTCTCTGCGCCTTCCTGCTCGCGAACGAATACGGCGCGTACGCGAAGCTCATCGACGGGATGCTCGGCGAGTTTCTGCCGCCCGAGGCGTTCGCGCATCCGTTCACGCGCTCGTTCGTCGAGACCTGGCGGACTGAGGCGGTGACCGGCGAGGACGCCTTCGCGGCGTGGGGCGAGGCGCTGCCGAAGTCCGAACGCCAGTGGTTCGACGCGGTGCTCGCCGAGCAGGAGAAGGCGCAGGCGGCGTCGATGGAGCCGACGGAGGTGATGCAGGACTTCGTGCGGCTCATCTGGCAGGACCGGCTGGACCGGCTGCGCGGCGAGCTGCCCGCGGCGGCCGGCGGCGAGGCGGCGAAGCTCAAGCTGCGGCTGACGGTTGACCGCCGGCGGCTCGCGCTCGCGCGCTGGCCGCAGGCCAAGGAGCTGGTGCGCGCCTGGCGCGAGGAGCTCGCGCACGCGGCGGCGAAGGGATCTACAGTCGAAAACCAAAAGGAAAACGGAGGAAAGCAAGATGGACCTTAAGGAGGCAACCGCACGCATCGCCGCGCAGGGCGAGCTGGTGTCGAGGATACGCGACGAGGTGGGCAAGGTGATCGTCGGGCAGGAGAAGCTCGTCGACCGGCTCGTCCTCGCGATGATAACCGACGGGCACATTCTGCTCGAGGGCGTGCCGGGGCTCGCGAAGACGCTCTCGTGCAACACGCTCGCGAAGGTGCTCGCGCTCGACTTCCGGCGCATCTCGTTCACGCCGGACCTGCTGCCGGCGGACGTCGTGGGCACGCTCGTCTACTCGCCGAAGACCGGCGAGTTCACGCCGAAGAAGGGTCCGGTGTTCACCAACCTGCTGCTGGCGGACGAGATCAACCGCGCGCCGGCGAAGGTGCAGTCGGCGCTCCTGGAGGCGATGCAGGAGCGCCAGGTGACGATCGGCGACGAGACCTACGCGCTGCCGCGGCCGTTCCTGGTGCTCGCCACGCAGAACCCGATCGAGCAGGAGGGGACGTATCCGCTGCCGGAGGCGCAGGTCGACCGCTTCATGTTCAAGTGCCTCGTGGAGCCGCCGACGAAGGCGGACGAGCGGCGCATCATGCAGCGCTTCGCCGAGAACGCCCAGCCGCCGGAGGCGAAGGCGGTCTGCACGCCGGCCGACGTGGAGGCGCTCAGGGCGACGCTGAAGGAGGTGTACTGCGACGAGAAGGTGGGCGACTACATCCTCGACATCGTCTTCAAGACGCGCGAGAAGGGGGAGATGGTGCAGAACGGCGCCTCGCCGCGCGCCACGCTCGCGCTCAACCTCGCCGCCCGCGGCAACGCGCTGATGCGCGGGCGCGCCTACGCGACGCCGCAGGACGTGAAGGAGGTCGTGCACGACGTCCTCAGGCACCGCATCCTGCTCACCTACGAGGCGGAGGCCGAGGGGGTGGACAGCGACAAGATCATCGACAAGATCCTCGCAGAAGTCCCGGTGCCGTGATTCGTGGTTCGTGATTCGTGGTTCGTGATTCGTGGTATGGTTGAGAATGAAAAATGAAAGTTAAGTCATATAGAGAGCTGGAGGTCTGGCGAGTTTCAATGGAACTGGCTGAAGATGTCTATGCCTTCGTGCGAAAGTTTCCTGCAGACGAACGGTTTGGACTAAGTGACCAGCTCAGGAGGGCGGTTGTCTCGGTAGCTTCAAACATTGCCGAGGGCTATGGACGTGAAACCACGAAGGATTTTGTCCACTTCATTTCGATGGCCCGGGGGTCGCTGTATGAAACTTCAACGCAGCTTGAATTGGCGGAGAGACTATGGAATCTGAAGTCAGATGACGCTTGTGACAAGGTAGCTCGTGTGGGAATGATGCTAAACGCACTTTCCACAAGGCTCAAATCCAGCATGTCCACGCACCGAATCCAGGGCGCCAAGCAGCCAAGTTCCCCAACGAGCCACGAACCACGAACCACTAACCACGATATCCCCTCCTAGGTTTAGTATGACTGACGAAAAGGTAAAGGAATTGATGGCGAAGGTGGGGAAGATAAGGATCCTCACCAACCGGCTGATCGACGACCAGCTCGCCGGCGACTACCACTCGACCTTCAAGGGGCAGGGCGTCGAGTTCGACGAGGTGCGCCCCTACGTCCCCGGCGACGACGTGCGCTCCATCGACTGGAACGTCACCGCGCGCACCGGCGAGCCGTTCATCAAGCGCTACAGCGAGGAGCGCGAGCTCACCATCCTCTTCCTTGTGGACGTCTCCGGCTCGCAGGGCTACGGCTCGGTGCGCCGCTCGAAGATGGAGCTCGCCGCCGAGGTGACGGCGCTCCTCGCGCTCACCGCCATCCGCAACCAGGACAAGATCGGCCTCGTCCTCTTCTCCGACCGGATCGTCAAGTACATTCCGCCGCGGAAGGGGCGCGATTCGGTGATGCGGCTCGTCCGCGAGGTGCTGGCCGCCGAGGACGGCGCCGAGGGCGCGACCGACGTCTCCGCGGCGCTCCGGTTCCTGAGCGGCGTGCAGAAGCGCCGCGCGGTGGTGTTCCTGGTGAGCGACTTCATGGATGACGCGTCGCGCTACGAAAAGCTGCTGCGCGCCGCCGCGCGCCGCCACGACCTCGTCTGCGTGCCGGTAGCCGACCCGGCGGAGTCGTCCCTCCCCGACGTCGGCCTCGTCGAGCTCGAGGACCCCGAGACCGGCGCGCTGGAGCTCGTCGACACCTCGAGCGCGTCCGTCCGCCGCGCCTTCGCCGAGAAGGCGGCGGCCGAGCGCGGGGAGCTGTCGCGCTTCTTCCTCAAGACCGGCATCGACACCCTGCCGATCGACACTTCGCGGGCGTACGTGGACGACGTGCGCGCGCTGTTCAGAAGGAGGGCGCTGCGGCGCTGAGGCCATGACTGCGTTTTTGATGCTGGCGGTGGTTCTGTTCGAGACGGCGAATGGCGGCGTCTCGGTGAAGGTCGACGCCGAATCGGCCGTGGTCGACCCGGCGAAGAGCGTGTTCCTCCGCGTCGAGGTCGTCTCGCCGCCGGGCAAGGCGGTGCAGCTGCCCGACCTGCGCGACCGCGTGGTCGGCTTCTCGCTCGCCGAGGACTACGCCGAGGAGCCCGAGACCGCCAAGGACGGCTCGATGGTGCAGGTCGCGAAATGGCGGCTCGTCCCCGAGCCCTGCGCCGACGTCTACAAGATCCGCCCCTTCGCCGTCGGCGACGTCGTGGCCGGGCCGGTCTACTTCGAGCCGCCGCCGGCGCGCGAGCCGGTCACCGGCGAAATGGAGTGCGACCCGAGGAAGGACATGCCGCCGCTTTCGTGGAAGCTCGCCGGCTGGACCGCCGCCGCGCTCGCCATCTTCGCCGCGCTGGTCTTCGGGATCTGGCGGCTGGTCAAGTACCTCGCGCGCCGGGTGCGCGAGCACCGCATGAGCCCGATCGAGCGCGCCTGGGCTGAGCTCGACCGGCTGCTCAGGAAGGGGCTGCCCGGCCGCGGCCGCTACAAGGACTTCTACGTCGAGCTCACCATGGTGGTCCGTCGCTACGTGCAGCGCAAGTACGGCATCCGCGCGCCGCATCTCACCACCGAGGAGTTCCTTTCCCAGTTCCGCGGCGAGGGCCGCGGACGGAGCGACGAGCTCGCGAAGTTCCTCGAGTCCGCCGACATGGTGAAGTTCGCCGGCGTCGAGGCGACGCCCGAGATGGCGGACGCGGCGACCGGCTCGGCGCGCGGCTACCTCGAGAGCGACTCGGCGGAGGAGGTGGCGAAATGAGCCTCGCGAACCCCTGGATGCTCCTCTTCCTCGCGCCGCTCGCGTTCGCGGCGTGGCGGCTCCTCCGGCGCGGGCGCCGCGCCGGGATCCGCTTCTCCGCCGTCTCGCGGCTGCCGGCTGACGCCGGCGGGCTCCGCGCCCGCGTCGCCGCGCTCGCGCCGTTCATGCTCGTCGCCGCGCTTGCGCTGCTCGTCTTCGCCGCCGCGCGCCCGCGCACCCCGCTTGCGCACGAGCGCAGGTCGGTGGACGCGATCGCGATCGCGATGACGGTGGACGTCTCCGGCTCGATGGACGCGCTGGACCTGACGCCGAAGGGCGAGCGCTTCTCGCCCGACACCACCCGCCTCGCGGTGGTGAAGAAGCTCTTCGCGCAGTTCGTCGAGCGCCGCCCGGACGACCTCATCGGCCTCGTCACCTTCGGCGGCTACGCCGCCACCCGCTCGCCGCTCACCGCCGACCACGAGGCGCTCCTCAAGGTGCTCAAGGGCGTCGAGATCCCGTCCGTCGCCTTCGACGAGCAGGGCCGCGCCATCGCCGGCGACGAGGCGATGACCGCGGTCGGCGACGGCCTCGCCACCGCGCTCGCGCGGCTCAAGGACGCGAAGCCGAAGTCCAAGATCGTGATCCTGCTATCGGACGGCGTGAGCAACACCGGCGCGGTGGAGCCGGACGAGGCCGCGGCGGCCGCGGCGAAGATGGGGGTCAAGGTGTACGCAATCGGCGTCGGCACCCGGGCGCGCCGCACCCCGATCCTCGTCCGCGACTTCTTCGGGCGCCGGACGGTGCAGTACGCCGACATGACCTTCGACGAGCGCCAGCTGCGCTCCATCGCCGCGAAGACCGGCGGCACCTACTTCGCGGTCGACGACCGCGACTCGCTGGAGAAGGCGCTCGAGGAGATCGACAAGCTCGAGACCACGCGCATCGAGGCCGACGCCTACGACCGCTGGAACGAGCACTTCGCGCCGTTCCTGCTCCTCGGCGCGCTCCTGGCGTTCGCCGCCGTCACCGTCTCCATGGCCTCGGCGAGGAGGGTCGCTTGAGCGGCGAGAGCGAGTTCGTCCGCGACCTCGCGGTGCTGATGTCCGCCGCGGGCCTCGTGGCCGTTGTCTTCTCGCGCCTCGGCTGGCCGAAGGTGATCGGCTACATCCTCGCCGGCGTCGTCCTCGGCTCCCACACCTTCGGCGGCAGCATGCTCGCGCGCCCGAGCTCGATTGGCACCATCGGTCAGCTCGGCGTCGTCTTCCTCATGTTCGCGATGGGGCTGTCGTTCTCCGCCCGCGACATGCGCCGCATCCGCGTCGTGGCGCTGCCGGCGGCGGTGCTGGACACGGCGGTGATGATCTGGCTCGGGTACATCGCAGGCACGCGCGTCTTCGGCTGGACGCCGGCCGCGTCGCTCTTCCTCGGCGTGGCGATCTGCGACTCGGCGACGACGCTGCTGGCGAAGGTGCTGGACGAGATCGGGTGGTCCTCGCGGCCGTTCGCCAAGTACGTGCTCGGCACCTCGGTCTGCGAGGACATCGTCTGCGTCGGCATGATCGCGGTGGCGACCGGCTTCGCGCAGAGCGGCGCGGTGTCGGCCGGATCCTTCGCCGCCTCGCTCGGGCACCTCGCCGTCTTCTTCCTCTCGGTGCTCGTGTTCGGGATGGTGTTCCTGCCGCGGCTCCTCAGGTCGGTCGACCGGCGCCAGGACGACGAGGCGCTGCTGCTCACGATCGTCGGCGCGTGCTTCTTCGTCTCCTTCCTCGCCTACTCGTTCGACTTCTCCCTCGCGCTCGGCGCGTTCCTCGTGGGGCTCGTGGGCTCGGCGAGCGAGGTGCGCGCCAAGCTCGCCCGGCTCGTCGAGCCGCTCAAGTCGATGTTCGCCGCGGTGTTCTTCGTCTCCATCGGGCTGATGGTGGACCCGTCCGCGCTCTGGTCGCACGCGCCCGCGATCCTCTTCGTCTCGGCGGTGATCCTGGTCGGCAAGACCGTGAACGTCACCCTCGCCTCGCTCGCGGCCGGCACCGACGTCAAGACCGCGGTCCAGAGCGGCATGTCGCTCGCCCAGACCGGCGAGTTCGCCTTCATGGTGGCCGTCCTCTACGCCTCGGTCACCGGCGGGCCCGGCGACGGCGCCTTCCTCGCCGTCGCGATCGGCTCGTCGCTCGTGACCACCGTCCTCAACCCGCTGATGATCCGCCTCTCCGACCGCGCCGGCGACCTCGTCGAGGCGCGCCTCCCGGCGCGCGCGCGTGACGCGCTCGCCACCTACCGCGCCTGGATTGCGAAGATCTTCGCCTCCGAGGGGTCCCGCGCCTACGGTGAGTTCAAGGCGGCGGCGATCAGGCTCTGCGTCTACGCGGTGCTGATGATCGCGGTGTCCACCGGCTGCTCGCTCCTCTCCCGCAACGACTACGGCTCGCTCTCAGCCTTCTTCGAGCGCAACGACGACATGTTCTTCTTCGCGCTCGCCAACGTCTTCTCGCTCGTGCTGCTGCCGCTCGTGGTGGCGGCGGCGCGCGCGCTCGGCGGCGCGGTGGCAGACCTGCTCGTCTCGGAGGACGAGCCGTCGCGCTGGCGCGCGGCGCTTCGCCAGATAGCCAAGTTCGTGGCGGTTGCGTCGGCGGTGGCGCTGTTCTTCGTGGAGTGGACGATGATCAACATCGCGATCACGCCGTCGCGGGGCTGGACGCCGTGGATAGGCGCCGCGGTGCTGGCGGTCGCCGGCGCGCTCGGCTGGCGCCTCTTCGTCAAGGCCGGCCGCCGCGCCACCGACCGCTTCCACGAGGCGCTCACCGCCGAGGAGCGGCTCGAGGTGCTCGAGCACACCCGGACCGCCGCCTCGCCCGCCGTCGAGCTGCCGCGCTTCAGCCTCGACGCCGCCTCGCCAGCCGTCGGTCTCACCATCGGCGCGCTCGGCGTGCGCGCTAAGACCGGCGCCACCATCGTCGCGGCGTACCGCGACGGCAAGCTCGTGCGCAACCTCGGACCGGACTGGGAGCTCCAGGTCGGCGACACCATCGTCGTGCTCGGCGAGCCGCACCAGGTCGCCGCGCTCAAGGACCTCTTCGGCGTCACTGCATGAGCGCCGGCTACATCGGGCGCCTCGCCCCCAGCCCCACCGGCGCGCTCCACCTCGGCAACGTGCGCACCTTCATGGTCGCCTGGCTGCGGGCGCGATCGCTCGGCGGGCGCGTCATCCTGCGCATCGAGGACCTCGACCATCCGCGGGACAAGCCAGGCGCGGCGGCGCAGGCGGTGGAGGACCTGAGGTGGCTCGGCTTCGACTGGGACGAGGAATGCGTCCAGTCCGGGCGGCTCGACCTCTACCGCGACGCCGTCCGCCGCCTGCACGAGGCCGGCCTCGCCTACCCGTGCGTCTGCTCGCGGCGCGACGTCGAAAGCGCGCAGTCGGCGCCGCACGCCGGCGAACAGCTCTTCTACCCCGGCACCTGCCGCGGACGCTTCCGCACCTGGACCGAGGCGCAGGCGGCGAAGGGGTCGGCTCCCTGCTGGCGCTTCCGCGTCGGGGACGATGCCGTCGTCGCCTTCGAGGACGCGTTCGCCGGGCACTATGAGGCGGACGTCGCGCGCACGCTCGGAGACTTCCCGCTCGCGCGCGACGAAGGCGGCGCGGGCTACACGCTCGCGGTGGTGGTGGACGATTTGGAAATGGGCGTCACCGAAGTCGTGCGCGGCGACGACCTCCTCGTCGCCACGCCGGCGCAGATCCTCGTTGCGCGGGCGCTCGGCGCGAAGCGGGAGCTCGGCTACTGCCACGTTCCGCTGGTGGTGGGGCCGGACGGACTTCGCCTCGCCAAGCGCCACGGCGACACGCGCGTCGCCGCCTACCGCGGGCGCGGCGTCTCCGCGCGGCGGATCGTCGGTTTCCTCGCCGCCTCCTGCGGTTGGTGCGAGCAGGGCGAGGAGGTCTCGCTTGCGGACCTCGTCCCGCGCTTCGCCCTCGCCACCATCCCGCGTCGCCCGTTCGCCGTCGCCGAGCCAGGCGCAGTAACGCGGATTATGGTATAATACGGCAACCAGGGAAGGTTGGCGGAGTGGTCGATCGCGGCGGTCTTGAAAACCGTTGAGGGTGCAAGCCCTCCGGGGGTTCGAATCCCTCACCTTCCGCCACCATAATCGAAAAGCTACGAGAACCACCATGCGAAACTCCATTTGCCTTGCTGCCGCCTTCGCCGCCGCCCTCTCGGCCGCAGCCGAGGAAAGGGTGCTCATCACCCAGTTCGACCTCTCCGACAATGTCGCCGAGTTCGGTGAGGTGAGGGTTGGCGCCAAGCACGACGGCAGCGTCATGTGCGTCGACGACAAGGGCATCTACGGCGGCCATCTGCAGAACCTTGGCATGCATGCGAACTCCAGCCTCACCGTCGACCTCGGCGAGGGCGCGCTCAGGCTTGAGGTGGACTGCGCCGTCGACGACCGGGGGCTCGACGGCAACGCCCAGTTCCAGGTCCTGCTCGACGGCAAGGTCGCGGCAGACTCCGGCATCGTCCGCCGCAAGCAGGGCAAGAAGCACTTTGCGGTCGACCTGCGCGGCGCGAAGAAGCTCACCTTCAAGGTGCTCGACGGCGGCGACGGCATCAACGGCGACCACGGCGACTGGTTCAACCTGTTCTTCTACTACGAGGACGGCAAGTTCCCGCCCGGCGATGTGCGCACCGTCTCGCCGCGGCAGCTCGGCATCCTCACCCCGAAGCCCGGTCCCGCCCCGCGCATCAACGGGCCTGTGGTCTACGGCGTCAGGCCCGGCCATCCCGTCATCTACCGCCTGCCCGTCACCGGCGAGCGCCCGATGGAGCTCGCGGCGAAGAACCTCCCCGAAGGGCTCGAGTTCGACCCGGCGACGCAGGTTCTCTCCGGTTCGGTCGCCAAGCGCGGCGACTACGAGATCGTCTTCTCCGCCAGGAACGCGAAGGGCGCCGCCGAGCGCACGCTGACGCTCAGGGTGGGCGACAGAATCTGCCTCACGCCCGCGCTCGGCTGGAACTCCTGGAACGCCTTCGGCAACCAGGTCGCCGCCTCGAACGTCGTCGCCGCCGCGGAGGCGCTCGTCGCGAGCGGCCTCGCCGACCACGGCTGGAGCTACATCAACGTCGACGACTGCTGGCAGAACTACTGCGAAGAGTCAGACCTCCCGTGCAAGCAGGACGACTTCAAGGGGCCCAGGCGTCTCGCGGACGGCACCATCGCCACCAACCGCCGCTTCCCGGACATGAAGGCGATGACCGACCGCATCCACGCCCTCGGGCTCAAGGCCGGCATCTACTCCTCGCCCGGGCCGTGGACCTGCGCGCGCCACACCGGCAGCTTCGGCCACGAGGCGCAGGACGCGAAGACCTTCGCCGACTGGGGCTTCGACTTCCTCAAGTACGACATGTGCTCCTACTGGATGAAGGAGTTCGGCAAGGGCGCCTGGCGGATCATGCACCCCTACCGGCTGATGGGCCACGCGCTCGCGCACCAGCGGCGAGACATCGTCTTCTCGCTCTGCGAATACGGACTCGAGACCCCGGGGATGTGGGGCAACCTCGTCTACGGCCACAGCTGGCGCACCACCGGCGACGTCTTCGACGTCTGGGCGTCGGTCGCCGAGTCGATCGAGGCCCAGAAGCGGCTCTTCCCCTACTCCCGCCCCGGCGCGTTCAACGACCCCGACATGCTCTGCGTCGGCCCCGTCCGCTTCAACGACTTCAAGGGCTCGCGCCTCGCCCCCAACGAGCAGTACACCCACATCTCGCTCTGGGCGCTCGTCGCCTCGCCGCTGATGATCGGCTGCGACATGACGAAGCTCGACGAGTTCACCCTCTCGCTCCTCACCAACGACGAGGTGCTCGACATTGACCAGGATCCGCTCGGGCTCGGCGCCGGCTGCGTGGCAGAGGGCGACGACTGGGAGATCTGGGCGCGCCCGCTCGCGGACGGCTCCATCGCCGCCGGCCTCTACAACAAGTCGCTCCGCGAGCAGACGATCGTCATGGACATGTCCGCGCTCGGTATGGAGTGCAAGTGGCGCGCGCGCGACGTCTGGCGCCAGGCCGACCTCGGCGTCTTCCTCGGCAAGTACGAGCGCTCCGTGCCCGCCCACGCCACCCACCTCGTCAAGTTCACGCCGCTTGAGTGCGGACGCCTCCGCGACGGGATGGACGACATCCGCGACAACGCCTGGCGGCTGTTGATGAAGAAGGACGGCGCGCCGGCGGAAATGCTGAAGCAGTGAAGGCGAAGGGGATAGCGGCCATTGTTGCCAGCGCGCTCGGGTTCGCGCTGATGGCGGCCTTGGTGCGGCTTGCCGACGACTACGGAGAGCCGCTTTCCGCCTTCCAGAAGAGTTTCTTCCGCAACCTCGTCGCTTTCGCCGTCGCCGCCGCGGTCTACTGGCGCCGCTCCCCCCGAATTTCAAACCCCAATCCCCAAGTTCCCTCCCCCAATCCTGTTAATCCTGTAAATCCTGTCCAAACTCCACGCTCACAACCCCGAACCACGTTCCTCCTCCTCGCTCGCGCGGCCTTCGGCACCCTGGGCATCTTCGCGAACTTCTACGCGCTCTCCCACATTCCGATCGCGACCGGGCAGATGCTCAACAAGACCGCGCCGTTCTTCACCGTCGCCTTTGCGTGGGCGTTTCTCGGCGAGCGGACGCTTCCCCGCCAGGCCGCCGCGCTCGCGGTGGCGTTTGCCGGCGCCGTGCTGGTGGTGAAGCCTGGCTTCGCCGGGGCGGAGGCCTTTCCGCTGGCGGTCGGGCTCCTCGGCGGTGCCGCGGCCGGCGCGGCATACGCCTGCGTGCGCGCGCTTCGTCGCCGCGGGGCGGACCCCGCGTACATCATCCTCTACTTCAGCGTCTTCTCCTGTCTTGCCGCTGTGCCGTTCATGCTTCCAGGACTGAAGCCGATGACCTTCGCGCAGGTGGCGGTCCTCCTTGGCGCGGGCGGGGCGGCGGCGGTCGGGCAGTTCGGGGTCACGCTCGCCTACGGCTACGCGGCGCCGCGGGACATCGCAGTCTACGACTACTCGAGCGTCCTCTTCGCCGCGGCCTTCGGCTACTTTTTCTTCGCCCAGGTGCCGGACATCTTCTCGGTGCTCGGCTTCGCCGTGATCCTCGCGGCGCTGGTGCTGCTCAACTCCCGCCGCAGGAAACGTCCCCACTCTTCCTAGGAGCCTTGAATATGGATTATAAAAATCGAATCGCGACTCCTCGCCTGACCTCCCTGTGCTACATCGAACGGGACGGCTGCTGGCTTGTCATGCACCGGACGAAGCGGGAAGGGGACGAGAACCGCGACAAGTGGATCGGCGTCGGCGGGAAGTTCGAGTACGGCGAGACGCCCGAGGAGTGCGCCATGCGCGAGGTGAAGGAGGAGACCGGCCTCACGATGCTGAATCCGCGCTTTCGCGGACTCGTCACCTTCGTCTCCGACGAATGGGGCGTCGAGTACATGCACCTTTTCACCTGCACGGAGTTCACCGGCGAGCTGATCGAGTGCGACGAAGGCGAGCTTGTCTGGCTGCCCAAGGCCGAGCTGCTCGCCAAGAACATCTGGGCAGGTGACAAGATTTTCCTCCGCGCGCTCGATGAGCGCCCCGACTTCTTCACCCTCAAGCTCCGCTACGAAGGCGAGAGGCTCGTCGACCACCGCTTCGGCTGACCGCCCGCCCTATCTCGCCCCATCCTCCGCGGCAGAACGAGTCACGAATTGAAAATTATGGTATAATATGCGCCAAAAGCAGCATAGATATATGGATATGTCAGCCATAGTCAAGATAGTCGCGTTGGACTTGGCCGCGATGTTGGCGTTTTCTGCTTCGTGCGGGCAGGCGCCGTGCGACCGCCCGCTCATGTCGATGCGCCTGAGGGCGGACGATGGGGTCTGCGCGCGGTGGCCTGGAACGAGATGCGCCGCGCCCCGGCAAGGCTCGAGCTTGAACGGACCGACGGCGAGGCATATGTGACCATCCCGTCAATCGGCGCCTGGAACGGCGGATACATAAAAGGACAGTAATGGAACTAGTACCCGGACAGCAGATTGGAACATACCGAATCATCCGCCTGCTTGGACAAGGCGGAATGGGTGCCGTCTATGAGGTAGAGCATACGCAGCTCGGCGTTCACTATGCGTTGAAGACCTTCACGCTTGAGGACGGACATGTCGATGTCCTTAAAAACAAGTTCCTGACCGAAGGGAAGGTCCTCGCGCGCCTTCACGACCCGCACCTTGTGCGCGTCTTCGACTTGAACTTCGATGAAGCGACCGGGACGCCGTATTTCGTGATGGACCTTGTCGTGTCAGAGGATGGAACGCCGCGTACTCTTTCGGATGTCAAGACTGCGGAGCTTGACGAAGACTGCGTTCGCCAGTGGTTCACGGAACTTGCCTCCGCAATTGACTACATCCACAAGCAGGGCATTGTCCATCGCGACATCAAGCTGGGCAATGTGCTTCTTTCTGCGGATGGACATGTCGTTCTTTCCGACTTCGGCGTTTCGCGCCTTTTCTCGGAACGGCTGCGCTCCGACGTCAAGGCCGTCAACACGATGGTGTCGGAGGCTGTGACATCCGCTCGTCTCATGATGGGGACGCAGGGCTACATGGCGCCGGAAATCGCCCGCGGCGAAGAGGCGACGCCCGCGGCGGACTCGTACTCGCTGGGCGTCATGTTCGTCTATCTGCTGACTGGAATCTGGTATGAGCCCGGTTCCAAGGTGTTCAGGTTGCTGGAGACGCTTGAATATCGCTGGATTGACGTTTTGCCGCGGCTCCTGGCCGAGAACCCGGCGGAGCGCCCGACGAACCTCTCGAAACTCGTAGAGACGCTTAAGAGCGCCCCTGCCGCCGAGCTGGAGAAGGCGGTTGCGCCGAAAGCGCCGCCGCGCCGGAAACGCCGCGTTTTTCTCGCGCTTGCGGGGGTCGCTGCTCTAGTCGCCGCCATCGCTGGCTACTTTTTGTTCTCCCATCGTCCCGCATCTTCCGCAACCGACGATTTTGACGCGGCGTTCAGTGTCGGCGGCATTTACGAGGGAACCCGGCAATGAGTCTCTTCCCTCCAACGTCCATGACCTTGCTGCAGAAGCTGGCCGTCGAGGTGACGGGCGGAAACGAGGCCTCCTGGGTGCGTTTCTTCAATCTCTACACGCCGGCCATCCGCCGGTTCGTGGAGTGGAACGACCATGTACACGATCCGGACGACGTTGTTCAGGAAGTTTACCTCAAGCTGGTCGAGATTATCCGCTCGGGGAAGTACAACCCCGACAAAGCGCGGTTTCGGACGTTCCTTGCGCTTCTTATACGCCGTCAGTTGATTATGCTATATCGGCAGGATCAGGCGCGACATGTCGCCGACCACTGCTCAATTGACGATTTGACGGAAGAGCTTGCCGTTCCACCCGAACAACAGTCGCAAGTTGACTTGAACTGGGCAAGGGCCAAGCATGAGGCCGCCATCGAACATGTCCTTACGAAAGTGGCGATGAAACAGCAGTCCCGGGACATTTATCGTGCTTACGTGCTGGAAAACCGCGCGATTGAAGAGGTTTCTGCAAGCTTCGGCGTATCGCCAGACATCATTTACAAGGTCAAGAACCGTGTAAACAAGATGATCGAGGCGGTCGAAATGGAATACGCCGAATAAAAAGTCCGGCGTCAACTACTTCACCGTCCGTCCACGGGTCAAGGAATACGATGCCAAACGGAAAGTGGTGTGCTGGTTGACAGTCGGCGAGTCTATATGCTATACTATCCGCACATTCAACAACAACTGTTGAATATGCAGAGGCAAAAATGATGAAAGAACTGATCAAACGGCATATTTACGGCGAATTGCGCGAAAGTCTTGAGTGTAATCCAGTCGTTGCTCTTATTGGTCCCAGGCAATGCGGCAAATCGACATTGGCCAAGATGATTCGGGCGGAGTTCCCTGCCTCGCTTTATCTTGACCTGGAGAATCCGTTTGACCTTGAGAAGCTGGCGCATCCGGAATTCTTCCTTTCGAGGAACAGGGATAGACTTGTGTGTATCGATGAGGTACAGCGGCGTCCTGAACTGTTCCCCCTTTTGAGAAGCCTTTGTGACGAATGGGGCGATAATGGTCATTTTCTGATTTTGGGTTCAGCTTCGCGCGAATTGCTTCGGCAAAGTTCGGAATCGCTGGCCGGACGCATCGCGTATTTCCGGCTCACGCCATTTCTGTTCTGCGAGCTGGCGGACGCGGACTGGACGCGATGTCTTTGGCGCGGCGGATTCCCGCGCGCCTATCTGGCCAGAAGCGACAAGGCTGCCCAGAACTGGCTTGAGTCCTTCGTCACGACATTCCTTGAGCGAGACCTCTCCTTCTGGCGGGAATTTGTACCGGAGACGATGCGTCGGCTGTGGAGGATGCTGGCGCACGAGAACGGGCAGACGGTCAACTTCTCGCGGCTGGCGTCATCGCTCGGCGTATCCGACATGACGGTAAGGCGCTACATTGATCTCTTGAAGGAGACGTTCATGGTTGATGTCGTGCCGCCGTATGAGGCGAACCTGAAGAAGCGGCTGGTAAAAAGCCCCAAGGTCTATATCGCCGATACGGGTGTCGCCTGTGCGCTTCTGGGCATTTCCTCGTTCGATGAAGCATACAACCACCCGGCATTCGGTTCTTTGTGGGAACAGATGGTGCTGGGGAACATCCGGGGTCTATTTCCGAATGCGGATGTTTCCTTCTATCGAACCGCCGACGGAACGGAAATGGATTTTGTCGTGTCCATGCGCGGCAAGACAGTTGCGATAGAATGCAAGGCAGGTTCCGCGCCGTCCATAGGGAAGGGAACGTACAACGCCATCGATGCGATTCAGCCGGATTGCGCATACGTGGTGGCTCCGGTTGAAGAGCCGTACCCCCTGAACGAAAAGCTCTCAGTTGTGCGACTTGAGGATCTGGATGGTATATACAAAAAATCTGATTTTCCCGCGGGAGATTTGCCCGCGCCGTGCGTATAGTGCTTGTGAACGCAGCGAGCGTTCGCAAGAAACAAACAACGTCACAAGGAGACAAAACATGAAAACAAAGTTGATGATGATGGGCGCATTGGCAGTCGCCTGCGCGGTTAATGAGCTGGCGGCGATGCCGACAGAGCAAGAGACAAGGCAGGCGGAACCGGCCGTCAAAAGGCTGTTGCTACAGCAACGGACGGAACTTAGGTCTGGCAGGAAGACACGCTCAGACGTTGCCCTTTTGGCTATGAAGCGAGCCAGTGAGGCTAAGACCGAGGCGGAAAAACTGCTCCTGATGAAAGGTGCGTTTGCCCTTTATGTGCAGGACGGCAACCTTGAAAAAGCCGCCGAGACGATGAATGTGCTCAAGAAGACGATCCCTGACCTTCCGCAGGAAAGCGTCAAAAACATGGTAGAGACGGCGCTCAAAGGAGCCCCAAAGAATGTGGATGGCGAGCGTCTTCGCAAGCTCCTCGGCGAAGCGAAGGCGAAAAACAACGGCCCTGCCGGATCCGGCGACTGCATGGCGACTGTCGATGGCTACTCTTGGTCATACCGCGTCAAGAACGGCGAGGCGACTATTGTGGCCGAGAAAGACGGCAGGCATTCCTGTGCCGTTTCGCCAGCGCCGACAGGAAATCTCAATATTCCCGCAACATTGGACGGATTCAAGGTTACGGGCATCGGCTGGGAGTCGTTCAGGGGTTGCAAGGGCCTCAAATCGGTGACGGTTCCCGAGGGAGTGACGCATATCGATTACGCCTTTCTTGAGTGCGCCGACCTTGAGTCCGTGAAGCTTCCCTCGAGCCTGAAGTCTATCGGGTACGGCACTTTTGCAAGGTGCATTGCGCTTGAGTCGGTTACAATCCCGAATGGCGTTGAAAACATTGAGGCTGATGCGTTCAACGGTTGCGTCAAAGTCAAGTCGCTCGTAATACCAGAGAGCGTGACGCATATCGGGGATCGCGCTTTTTGCGCCTGGGCGGCACTAGAGTCGGTGGCGTTTTCGTCCGGAGTTGTTAACATAGGCACGGGAGTGTTCGCAGGCTGCAACGCATTGAAGCTGATCATTGTCGATTCCGGCAATCAGGCGTTTACTGCGGTTGACGGAGTGCTGTACACGAAGGATCGGTCTGAGCTGGTGATGTGGCCCAACCCACGGAACGCGGTGGTGATACCGGATGGCGTGACGAAAATAAGGGGATGGGCGTTTGCGTTCGGCGAAGGGATGACCTCGGTGACGATCCCGGAGAGCGTGACGAGAATTGATGAAGTTGTGTTTATTGGGTGTGCGGGACTTAAGTCGGTAACGATTCCGTCGCGCGTAAAGAGCATAGGGGCGCACGTGTTTGAGCGGTGCAGCGAGCTGACCGAGGTGACGATGCTCGGCGAGCGCCCTGAAGCGCCTAAAACCCTGTTCCCGGGCTGCGGAAACCTCAAGGCGATCCACGTTCCGGCGAACGCGAAGAGCTGGGCGGGGATGAAAGAATGGTTCGGCATCCCGCTAGTCTTTGACGGGGAACAGGCTGCGGCTAATCTGCTTCCGGAATCACTGAGCGCCGAGCTGGAGGAGGCACTTGTCGGGTATTGGACATTTGACGGCAACGCGAACGATGCGACAAGGTATCGCAACAACGGGACATTGCACGGCGTGACGCCAGCAGAGGATCGCCACGGCAAAGCCAACAAAGCATATCGATTCAATGGATCCAGTTACATAGAAGTCCCCCACTCGGAGACTTTAAACATGACGCATGCGATTACGCTTACCGCCTGGATAAAGCCTCATCGTTGGTGGGGTTATAATGGGTGGGCAATTATCATGCAGAAGGGCGACAAACGTAATTGTAACTATCAGTTCGGCATGGCAATGAGAGACAATAGGGTATACCTTTGTGGCAACGATATTTCATCAAGGTGCGGACAACTTGGATTGGAGTTGAATAAATGGCAGCAGGTTGCGCTGACATACGAAAGTGGTAAGAGCTTGTGTCTCTACCGCGATGGCGTTCAAATCGGCACATGGAAGTTCGGCCAAGATTTGCAGCCAAACAACGGCAGACTTCTTATCGGCTACGATCCATTTTGGAGTTCTGAATATTTCATTGGCGACATGGACGATGTCAGGCTCTTCAACCAGGCGCTTTCGGAGAAGGAGATAAATGAGCTCTACAAGGCGGAGGCCCCAAGCCAAGATGTCGTCCAGCAGGTCGTCGACGGGGCGGCGGAGCAACAGCAGGCGACCGTTGATGGCTACACATGGTCATATCGTGTGAATAACGGTGAGGCGATGATTGTGGCGGAGAAGGATGGCTGGTTCTCTTGTGCCGTGTCGCCAGCGCCGACAGGCGATTTTTCAATCCCTGGGACCTTGAATGGCGTCAAGGTGACGAGCATCGGAGACTGTGCGTTCTGGTGGTGTGGCGGATTGACATCCCTGACTTTCCCGCAGGGTTTGACGACGATTTGTAAAAACGCTTTTCGGGGGTTGAATAAGTTGACGACGGTGACAATTCCGGCGAGCGTGACGAACATTGGCGGAGCACTGTTTGCGTATTGTGGTGGTTTAACTCAAATCAATGTCGAGGCCGGGAATCAGAAGTACACTTCAGTTGATGGCGTACTGTACACAAAGAATCGGACGGAATTGGTGATGTGTCCCAATGGGCTAAAGGAAGTGACGATCCCGGGGAGTGTGACGAACATCGGGCTTGGTGCTTTTATTGGGTGTAGTGGATTGACATCGGTTGCGTTGCCGTCTGTCGTAAAGAGCATAGGAGCGTGGGCGTTTGAGGGGTGCGGCGGGTTGACTTCGATGACGATTCCTGAGAGTGTGACGAAAATTGACCAATGTGCATTCCTCAATTGCGGCGGATTGACATCGATGACGATGCGCGGAGAACGTCCAGATGCGCCAAATGACATATTCCAGAGCTGCGGCAAGCTCAAGTCGATCCACGTCCCGGCGAATGCAAAGAGCTGGGCGGGGATGAAGGACTGGCTTGGCATCCCGCTGGTCTTTGACGCGAAATAGTGGAGAGTCGTCAGCAGTTGCGGAACACGCGCCGAACCTGAAACCGCCGCGCTCGTTGTGGGCGCGGCGGCTTCTGCCGCTGCGTGGCGCATATTTGGAATATGATATAATACTCCAATCAAGAATATATGACGTACACAACAGCAAAAGGAATTGGCTATGCATTATGCGCGGATGACGGGACATGATTATCACGATGGATTTTACTTCGTGACGATCAACACCGCTCCGAGGCGGAACTGCCTCTCGCGTATTGTCGGTGGGAAAGTCGAACTTCTGCCGTTTGGGGAGATTGTCTTGAAGGCGTATCTTCAGATGAGCGCCGATTCGCCGGAGATCGACCTGCGCGTCTGTGCGATTATGCCAGATCACTTTCATGCCATAATCGTCTTTCGCCGCCGGAGCGCGCATCCGCTTGGATGGCACATAAGGCGCTTCAAGGCGCGGGCAACGAAAGCTGTGCGCGATCTTGCGGGGGACAGAGCGCTCGGCCTCTTTGAGGAGAATTTTCATGACTTCATTTCCTTCTCCGGCGATGAGCTTGACCATTATACGCAGTATGTTAAATCGAATCCGATTCGCTGGCAATGGAAACGCGACCACCCCGACTTCTTCCGTAAGCACTTTGCGCTTCGACATTCGCGCTTGCCACGCGATATTTCCTGGACGGCAATCGGCGACAGGTCGCTTCTTGACGCGCCTTGGCTCGAGCCGGTTGTCGTTCATCGGCGAATCACCGAAGAAGAGCGCGCGGCCGAGGTGTCGCGCTATCTTGAGCTGGCGCAGGGCGGCGCGACCTTGATCGGCGGCTTTATTTCGCCCGGAGAGAAAGAAGTCGCGAAGGGTGTATTGGAGATTGCCGGAGCAAAGGTGATCTGCCTGCTGCCTTATGGTCTCAAGGGGTATAAGCCTCATGGCGTAGCCGTCAAACGCCTGGCAGAGAGCAAAACGCTTGTTTTGTCGGGCTTCCCGGAGTCGGTGCCGTCAACACCGATCAACTACGGAAACTGCCACCTAAACAACGATTGGGCGCGGCTGATTGCTTTGGGGCGATCCGGCGATGAATCGCCGGATTCCCAACCTTGACGCGCGTAAGGCTGGGTGTCCGTGATCCCGCGTCATTCATGGCGCGGAGAGATTGCTGCCGTCAGGCAGCGGAAAACGACTTAAAACCGCCGCGCTCGTTGTTGGCGCGGCGATTTTGTCAGCCGCGCTGCGCGGCAGATTGCGCGGCAGATGTGACATTATGGCGCGACAATATGTCACACTCGAAGGGGACAGACCCTGAAAACTTGAGGTTTGTCGCGTAGAACCTGGGATTTGCCCAAGTTGGTCTGCCATTGGCACGCCCTCTGCTATGGTAAGGGCGATTGCTTTCGACTGCCGATCGCAATCGAAACGACAATCTGAAAGGAGAAAAAGAAAATGGCAAAGGTTCTTGGAATCGACTTGGGCACGACCAACAGCTGCATGGCGGTGATGGAGGGCGGCGAGGCGACGGTCATTCCCAACAAGGAGGGCGCGCGCACGACGCCGTCCATCGTGGCGTTCACGAAGAACGGCGAGACGCTGGTCGGCCAGGCGGCGAAGCGCCAGGCGGTGACCAACCCGAAGTCGACGATCTACTCGATCAAGCGCTTCATCGGCCGCCGGTTCAGCGAGATGACCGACGAGATCAAGATGGTCCCGTACGAAGTGGTGGCGGCGCCGAACGGCGACGCGGCGGTCAAGGTGAACGACAAGGTTTACACCGCGCAGGAGATCTCGGCGATGATCCTCCGCAAGCTGAAGGAGGACGCGGAGGCGTTCCTCGGCGAGAAGATCACCGAGGCAGTGATCACCGTGCCGGCGTACTTCAACGACCAGCAGCGCCAGGCGACGAAGGACGCGGGCCGCATCGCCGGGCTGGACGTGAAGCGCATCGTCAACGAGCCGACGGCGGCGTCGCTCGCCTACGGCCTCGACAAGAAGAAGAACGAGAAGATCGCGGTCTACGACTTCGGCGGCGGCACCTTCGACATCTCGGTGCTCGACATCGGCGACGGCGTCTTCGAGGTGAAGGCGACGAACGGCGACACGCACCTCGGCGGCGACGACCTGGACCAGGCGATCATGAAGTGGATGATCGACGACTTCAAGGCGCAGCAGGGGATCGACCTCTCGAACGACATGATGGCGCTCCAGCGTCTCAAGGAGGAGGCCGAGAAGGCGAAGTGCGCGCTCTCGAGCGCCGGCACCTACGACATCAACCTGCCGTTCATCACGGCGGACGCGACGGGGCCGAAGCACCTCACCGTGACGCTCACGAAGCAGAAGCTGGAGACGCTGACGATGGACCTCGTCAACCGCACCTCCGAGCCGTGCCGCAAGTGCATGGCCGACGCGGAGCTTTCGAGCGTCGACGAGGTGGTGCTCGTCGGCGGCCAGACCCGCATGCCGCTCATCCAGGAGAAGGCGAAGAGCCTCTTCGGCAAGGAGCCGCACAAGGGCGTCAACCCCGACGAGGTGGTGGCGATGGGCGCGGCGATCCAGGGCGGCATCCTGAAGGGCGAGGTGAAGGACGTGCTGCTTCTCGACGTCACCCCGCTCACGCTCGGCATCGAGACCCTGGGCGGCGTCCTCACCCCGCTCATCGAGCGCAACACCACGATCCCGACCAAGAAGTCGCAGGTCTTCTCGACCGCGGCGGACAACCAGCCGGCGGTGACGATCGCGATCTTCCAGGGCGACCGCAAGATGGCCAGGGACAACAAGGCGCTCGGCAACTTCAACCTCGACGGCATCCCGCCGGCGCCGCGCGGCGTGCCGCAGATCGAGGTGACGTTCGACATCGACGCGAACGGCATCCTCAACGTCTCGGCGAAGGATCTCGGCACCCAGAAGGAGCAGAAGATCACCATCACCGCGGCGGGCGGTCTCTCCAAGGAGGAGATCGAGCGCATGCGCAAGGACGCCGAGGCCCACGCGGCCGAGGACGAGAGGCGCCACGCGGAAGTGGAGGAGCGCAACAAGGCCGACGGACTCGCCTTCCAGGTCGAGAAGACGCTGAAGGACGCGGGCGACAAGATCGCCGCGGACAAGAAGGCGCCGGTCGAGGCCGCGCTCAAGGAGCTCAAGGACGCGCTCGCCAAGCAGCCGCCCGCCCCGCTCGACGAGATCAAGTCGAAGCAGGAGGCGCTGATGAAGGCGATGGAGCCGGTGGCCCAGGAGATGTACTCCTCGGCCCAGCAGGCCCAGGGCGCCGCGGGCGCCGGCGCGGGAACGCCGCCTCCGGGCGCGGGCACGCCGCCGCCCAACAACGGCGGCGACGCGGGCAAGAAGGGCGACGACGACGTCGTCGACGCCGACTTCACGATGAAGTAATTTGTCGAAAGCGGTCGAAAGCATTCGATGGCGATCGACGGCAATCGGAAAACGAAACCAAGGAGAAAAGCAAAAATGAACATCAGACCACTGGGCGATCGCGTTCTCATCGAGCCGATCGAGGAAAAAGACCAGGTCGTCGGCGGGATCATCATTCCCGACTCGGCCAAGGAGAAGCCCATGCAGGGCAAGGTGCTCGCCGTCGGCAAGAAGGTCGACAAGGAGGGCAAGGAGATCAAGTTCGACGTCAAGAAGGGCGACACCGTCCTGCTGCCGAAGTACGGCGGCACCGAGGTGAAGCTCGACGGCAAGAAGCTCCAGCTCGTCCGCGAGGAGGACCTCCTGGGAGTGATTGAGAAGTAACCAAAGGAATTGGAGATTAAAGAAAATGGCTAAGCAGATCAAGTTCGACGCCGAAGCGCGTCAGAAGATCCTCGCCGGCGTCGAGAAGCTCTCGACGGCGGTGTCGTCCACCCTCGGCCCGTCCGGCCGCAACGTCATCCTGGACAAGAAGTTCGGCTCGCCGCAGATCACCAAGGACGGCGTGACCGTCGCCAAGGAGATCGAGCTGCCCGATCCGTTCGAGAACATGGGCGCGCAGATGGTGAAGGAAGTCGCCTCGAAGACCAACGACGTCGCCGGCGACGGCACCACCACCGCGACGCTGCTCGCCGAGGCGATCTACCGCGAGGGGCTGAAGAACCTCACCGCCGGCGCCAACGGCATGGCGCTGAAGCGCGGCATCGACAAGGCGACCGCCGCGGTCGTCGACGCGATCGCCAAGCTCTCGAAGAAGGTGAAGTCGGCGGACGAGATCGCCCAGGTGGCGACGCTCTCCGCGAACGGCGACGCCGAGATCGGCAAGATGATCTCCGAGGCGATGGACAAGGTCGGCAAGGAGGGCACGATCACGGTCGAGGAGGCGAAGACCCTCGACAGCTCGCTCGACGTCGTCGAGGGCATGCAGTTCGACAAGGGCTACCTCTCGCCGTACTTCGTGACCGACGCCGAGTCGATGGAGTGCGAGCTCGAGAACCCGTTCATCCTGCTGTTCGAGAAGAAGATCTCCAACCTCCAGGAACTGCTGCCGCTCCTGCAGACGGTGGCGAAGTCGGGCCGTCCGCTCATGATCATCGCCGAGGACGTCGAGGGCGAGGCGCTCGCGACGCTCGTCGTCAACCGCCTGCGCGGCACCTTCCAGGTCTGCGCGGTCAAGGCCCCGGGCTTCGGCGACCGCCGCAAGGCGATCCTCGAGGACATCGCGATCCTCACCGGCGGCAGGCTGGTCAGCGAGGACATCGGCGTCAAGCTCGAGAACGTCGGCATCGAGATGCTCGGCCGCGCGAAGAAGGTGGTGGTCGACAAGGACAACACCACCATCGTCGAGGGCCTCGGCAAGTCGGCCGACATCAAGGCCCGCGTCGAGCAGCTCAAGAAGCAGATCGAGGACACCACCTCCGACTACGACCGCGAGAAGCTCCAGGAGCGCCTGGCCAAGCTCGCCGGCGGCGTCGCCCTCATCAAGGTGGGCGCCGCGACCGAGGCGGCGATGAAGGAGAAGAAGGACCGCGTCGACGACGCCCTCCACGCGACCCGCGCGGCCGTCGAGGAAGGCATCGTGCCCGGCGGCGGCGTCGCCTACCTCCGCGCCCAGAAGGCCATCGACTCGCTCAAGCTCGAGGGCGACGAGGCCGTCGGCGCGAGCATCATCTCCCGCGCGATCGAGGCTCCGCTCCGCAAGCTCGTCGACAACGCCGGCCTCGAGGCCGCGCTCGTCATCGCCAACGTCAAGAAGGCGACGGGCAACAACGGCTACAACGTGCGCACCGGCGAGTACGTCGACCTGATGAAGGACGGCGTCGTCGACCCGGCCAAGGTCACGCGCTCGGCGCTGCAGAACGCCGCGTCGATCGCCGGCCTGCTGCTCACGACCGACTGCATGGTCACCGACATCCCCGAGAAGAAGGATGCCTGCGGCTGCGGCGGCCACGGCCAGCCCGGCATGGACGGCATGATGTAATGCCGCGACCGGCAGGCGGCCGGCGGGGACTTCTCCGCCGGCCGCTCGCTTTTGCGTCCTGTCCGCCGGGCGCGCGTTGGGAAGGGCGGACGGCTTTCAAAACGAGAAGAGAGAGGAAGAGGGAAGATGGAGAAGAAGACCTGCGAGTTCAAGGCCGAGATCGC
The DNA here is from genome assembly GCA_902764415.1 of uncultured bacterium. Taxonomy (GTDB): domain Bacteria; phylum Verrucomicrobiota; class Kiritimatiellia; order RFP12; family UBA1067; genus UBA1067. The sequence goes on from CACWVU010000021.1 coordinate 25,957, forward strand.
CGAGATGCTCGACCTCGTAGTCAATTCGCTTTATTCGAAGAAGGAGATATTCCTGCGCGAGCTGGTGTCCAACGCCTCGGACGCGATCGACCGGGCGAAGTTCCTCGCCCTCACCGACAAGTCGATCGCCGCCGACTCGCCGGAGTGGAAGATCCAGATCGCGGCGAACGCGTCCGAGCGCACGCTCACCGTCTCCGACAACGGTATCGGCATGGACGCGGAGGAGCTGGAGAAGAGCCTCGGCACCATCGCGAGCTCGGGCACCAAGAAGTTCCGCGAGATGCTCAAGGAGAAGGGCGGGGACTCGCTCCCCGAGCTGATCGGACAGTTTGGCGTCGGCTTCTACGCCGCGTTCATGGTCGCCGACCGGGTGACGGTGGAGACCCGCAAGCGCGGCGGCGACGCGTCGTTCAAGTGGGAGTCGGACCTTTCCGGCTCGTATTCCGTCTCCGACGGCGAGCGCGACTTCCCCGGCACTTCGGTGACGCTGCATCTGCGGGAGGACCAGGCCGAGTACCTCGACTACTGGCGCGTCTCCGAGCTGATCCGCAAGTATTCCGACTTCATCGCCTATCCCGTCACCTTCCGCCGCGTCGACGTTCCGGCCGACGAGAAGGAGGAGGACCGCAAGGCGCGCGAGGAGCGCGAGGCGAAGCCGCTCAACACGATGGTCGCGCTCTGGAAGCGTCCGAAGAAGGACGTGAAGGACTCCGAGTACGCCGAGTTCTACCGCCACCTCACCCACGACTGGGAGGAGCCGTTCGAGACGATTCCGTTCTCCGGCGAGGGCGCGGTCGAGTTCAAGGCGCTCCTGTTCCTGCCGAAGAAGGCCACGATGGACCTCTACATGCCCGACCGCAAGCGCGGGCTTTCGCTCTACGTCAGGAACGTCTTCATCGGCGACGACATCGAGATGCTGCTCCCCAGCTATCTGCGCTTCGTCCGCGGCGTCGTCGACTCCTCCGACCTGCCGCTCAACGTCTCGCGCGAGATGCTGCAGGACGACGCGGTGATCCGCAAGATCAAGGACGCCGTCGCGACCAAGGTGATCTCCGTCCTGGAGGAGATGAAGAAGAAGGACCCGAAGCGCTACGACGAGTTCTACGGCGCGTTCGGCAGCCTGCTCAAGGAGGGCGTCCACGTCGACTACGCGCGCGCCGACCGGCTGAAGAAGCTTCTGAAGTACCCGACCGCGCGCGGCGAGGCCGGCAAGACGGTGTTTCTCGAGGACTACGTCAAGGACATGCCGTCCTCGCAGAAGGACATCTACTACATCCTCGCCGAGCGCGAGGCGGACGCGCGCCGCTCGCCGGTGATCGAATCCGCCCGCAAGCACGGGTGCGACGTCCTTCTCTGGTGCGACCCTGTGGACGAGTATCTCGTCGAGTCGCTGCGCGAGTTCGACGGCCACAAGTTCGTCGACGTCGGCCGCGGCGACGTGGCGTTCGGCACCGAGGAGGAGCAGAAGGCGGAGAAGGAGGCGTCCGACAAGGCCGCCGGCGACCTGAAGCCGCTCCTCGAGGCGGTGAAGAAGGCACTCGGCGACCGCGTCAGCGAAGTGCGGCTCTCCACCCGCCTCACCGACTCGCCGTGCTGCCTCGTCAGCCAGGAGCACGCGCTGCCGCCGTCGATGGTGCGCATGATGCGGGCGATGAAGCAGGACGTCCCGGAGGAGAAGCGCATCCTCGAGCTCAACGCGTCGCATCCGCTGGTCGAGAAGATGAAGGGTCTCGAGGGCGCCGCGCTCGCCGACATGGCCTCGCTCCTCTACGACGGCGCGCTGATCGCCGAGGGCTCGCCCGTGGCCGACGGCGCCGCGTTCGCCAAGCGCCTCTCCGACCTTTTGCTCAAGTAGACCTGAAAGGAGAACAAATGAGCTCTCAATGCAGATACTGCGGTTCGACAAGCTACGGCTTCGGCTGCCCCCACAGCCCCACGAAGAAACACGAGCACCGCGACGACGAGAAGCACTGCGAATACTGCGGCTCGTCAAGCTACGGCTTCGGCTGCCCCCACAGCCCGACAAAGAAGCACCGCCACGGCATCGGCGCCAACAAGTGCATCTGGTGCGGATCCTCCTCCACCGGCTTTGGCTGCCCCCACAGCCCGACGAAGAAGCACGAGAGATAGACGGATCAGCGGGGCGGCGATATTTGGTATAATACACAACCTATGGAGCGGACGGTATATCTCGACAACAACGCCACCACCCGGGTCGCGCCCGAGGTGCGCGACGTGATGCTGCCGTTTTTCTGCGACCTCTACGGCAACCCCAGCTCGATGCACGCCTTCGGCGGCAAGGTGGCGCGCTTCGTCAAGCGCGCGCGCGAGGAGGTGGCGAGGTTCTTGAACGCCGACCCGGACGAAGTGGTCTTCACCGGCTGCGCCACCGAGTCGGACAACGCGGCGATCCGCGGCGCGGCGGACTGGTTCGGCCGCGAGCTCAAGGTGATTACCACCGCGGTTGAGCACCCAGCCGTGCTCCAGCCGGTGCGTCGATTGAAGGCGCTCGGCCACGAGACGGTGGAGCTGGGCGTGGACGGCCTCGGCAACCTCGACCTCGACGCTCTCCGCCGCGAGCTCGCGTCCAAGGGACCGAAGCTCGTCTCCGTGATGTGGGCGAACAACGAGACTGGCGTCGTCTTCCCGATGGAGGAAATCGCCCAGATCTGCCGCGAGCACGGGGCGATCCTCCACACCGATGCGGTGCAGGTGGCGGGCAAGTTGCCGGTGGACGTCAGGAAGGTGCCGGTGGACATGCTTTCGATGTCCGGCCACAAGTTCCACGCGCCGAAGGGGATTGGCATCATGTATGTCCGCGGCGGAACGAAGGCGAAGCCGTTCATGCTCGGCGGCCACCAGGAGCGCGGCCGCCGCGCCGGCACGGAGAACGTCCCCTACATCATGGGCCTCGCCAAGGCGTGCGAGATGGCGCGGCTCGGCATGGCCGCGGAGGGCGAGCGCCTCGGGCGGCTCCGCGACCGGCTTGAGCAGGGCATCCTCGCCACCTGCCCGGACGTGCGCGTTAACGGCGACAGGTCGCGTCGGCTCCCGAACACGCTCAACGTGAGCTTCGAGTACGTCGAGGGCGAGGCAATCGCCTACCGTCTGAGCGACCTCGGCATCTGCATCTCGACCGGGTCTGCCTGCGCGAGCGGCTCGCTCGACCCGAGCCACGTCATCCGCGCGATGGGGGTGCCGTTCACCGCGGTCCACGGCTCGGTCAGGTTCTCGCTCTCGCGCTACACCACCGACGAGGACATCGACTACGCGCTCAGTCACATCGGTCCGGTGATCCGCGGCCTGCGGGAGCTTTCCCCGTTCGGCCCGGGCAGCGACGTAACCACCTATTCCTGAACACAGAAGGGAGCAGCAAGATGAGAAGTGCGATTGTGCTGGCATTGTTCGCCGCGCTGGCCGCCCTCGGCGGCTGCCGCCGCGAGGACGTGCGCGAGATGACGGTGCTGATGCCGGAGCTCAAGGAGGCGGACCGCGCGAAGGTGGCGGAGTCGCTCGCGAAGTACCAGGGGGTGCTGAAGGACTCCTATGTCTGGGATATGGCCGCGAAGACGCTGACGCTCAAGTACGACTCGATGAAGATCGCCCAGGCGAACATCCGCTACGCGATCGACGAGGCCGGGGTGAAGGTGTCCTTCCCCGAGAAGACCGACGACCGCGCCGGCCACTGATCACACCCGTCAACGGAGGCAAAGTACAGCCATGAAGCGCATATTCCTCTTCCTCGTCACCAACATCGCGGTGCTGCTCACGCTTGTCGTCGTGTCGCAGCTCATCTTCGCGTTCTTCGGCGCCGACCTCGAGAAGCAGCTCGGCGCGGAATACGCGGATCTCCTGATCTTCGCCGTAGTCTACGGCTTCGTCGGCTCGATCATCTCGCTGCTGCTCTCCAAGCAGATGGCCAAGTTCGCCTGCGGGGCGAAGACCATCGACGGCAGCGAGGGCGAGGCCGAGCGCTGGCTGGTGGCGACGGTGGAGGACCTCGCCCGGCGCGCGAACGTGCGCATGCCCGAGGTGGCGATCTATCCCGGCGCGGCGAACGCCTTCGCGACCGGCGCGTTCAAGAACCACGCGCTCGTCGCCGTCTCGACGGACATCATGGGCCAGATGACCAAGGAGGAGCTCAAGGCGGTGCTCGGCCACGAGATGAGCCACGTCGCGAACGGCGACATGGTGACGCTTACCCTGGTCCAGGGCGTCCTCAACGCGTTCGTCCTCTTCTTCTCGCGGGTGCTGGCCTCGGTGCTTTCCGGCGGCAAGGGCAACCGCCGCGGCAACGGCGGCGCATACGTCCTCTTCGCGGTCGTGCTGCAGGTCGGGCTCGGCATCCTCGCCTCGCTGGTGGTGTTCGCGTTCTCGCGGCGGCGCGAGTACGCGGCGGACGCGGGCAGCGCGCGGCTCCTGGGCACGCCCGGGCCGATGATCGCGGCGCTCCGCCGGCTCGGGAACCTGCAGCCCGGCGTCCTCCCTGACTCGCTCAAGGCGTTCGGCGTGGCGTCGAAGCGCGGCACTTCCATCTGGTCGACGCACCCGTCGATCGATGACCGCATCGAGGCGCTCCAGAACCTGCCTCCGTGCTGATGGACATCGTCTACGAATGGATTGGCTGGATTCTGATTGCGATTGGAGCCGTCGGCTGCTTTCTGCCGGTGCTGCCCGGCCCGCCGATCGCGTACGCGGCGCTTTTCCTCGCGCTGGCGCGCGGTGACCACTCGTCGCCCGGCGTCGCTGCGCTTGTCGTTGCCGGCGCGGTCACGGCGGCGGTGCTGGTGCTTGACTGGATCGTGCCGACGCTGGGGGCGAAGAAGTTCAACTGCTCGCGCGTCGGGATGCTCGGTTGTTTCATCGGCACGATCGTCGGTCTCTTCTTCCTCCCGCTCGGCGTCGTCCTGGGGCCGTTTCTCGGCGCGCTCGCCGGGGAGTTGCTCTCCGGCAAGCCGTTCGGGCGGTCGCTCAAGGGTGCGTTCGGCGCATTTCTCGGATATTTGTGCGGCGTGGCGCTGAAGGTCGCCTGCTGCGGATTCATCGCCTACCAGTTCTGGACGGCGGTTCACGGCTCGTAGCTGCATGAGTTCCGATCCGGCCAGCGGGGCGAAGTTTAGCGTCGGAAGCGTCACGCGCTTCTACGTGCCGCTGCTGCTGCAGGGGTTCTCGCAGTCGCTCGCGTATCCGCTTGTCGCCGGCATCGTCACGCACGGCGAACATGGCGTCGACGCGCTCACTGCCTTCAGCCAGGGTCAGATGGTCATGTTCATGATCGGCGCGATCGGCGGCGGGCTCATCACCACCGGACTCGTCTTCGCGAAGACCTGGATGGGCTACGTCGCCTTCAAGCGGCTCAACACGCTGATGATGTCCGCGCTCCTGGCGGTCCAGTGCGTTGCCGCGCTGCCGCCGTTCTCGGACTGGCTGTTCTCGGGGCTCTTCGCGCTGCCGCCGGAGCTCGCCGAGATCGCGTCGCGCACGCTCCTCTATGGCGTGGTGATGAACGGGTTCTTCTTCCTCCGGAACGTCCCGATGGTCGTCCTCTTCGACAACCTCGAAAGCGCGAAGGCGAACTATGCGACGTTCATCCGTCTGGTCGTGACCTTCGCGCTTGCCGTCGCCTTTCCGCAGATGGGCCTGGTCGGGCCGTGGTGGGGGCTCGCGGCGCTGACCTTCGGCGTCGGCATGGAGCTCGTCGCCACCTGGCTCTATGCGCGGCCATACGTCGCGCGGCTCCCCAACCGGCCGCAGTCCGAAGGCGCGCCGTCGCTTCCGAGCATCCCCCGCCTTACGCTCGAGCAGTTCCGCTTCACGCTTCCGCTTTCGCTCGGCGGCTTCCTGCTGATGCTCTCTCCGCTCGTCATCGCCGCCTTCGTCGGCAGGACGGCCGACGCCAACGACATGCTCGCCATCCACTATGTCACCATCGGCGTCGCGAACCCTGTGGCGTTCGCCGCGCTCCGCATGCAGACGGTGGCGATCAAGTTCCCGCCGGAGTACGCCGGCGACAGGCGCCTGCTCGCGTATGCAGTTGCCGCGGGACTTCTCCTCGGCGTCGTGCCGCTCGTGTTCTCGACCCCGCTCGTCGGCGGCTGGTACTTCGGCACCTACCAGAACGTTCCGCCGCGCATCGTCGGGACGGCGCGCCTCGCCATCGGGATCTATTCGCTCATCGCCGTCATCCACGCGGTCCGAGCGCGCGTGGAGGGACTCGCCGCGCTGGCGAAACGACCGAAGGCGATAATGGCCGGGCAGATCGCCTACACCGCGTCGCTCTTCACGGTCTGCTCCATTCTCCTTCCCCTTGGCGTCCCGGGCTGGGCGATGGCCGTCACCGCGATCTTCATCGCCCCCGTCTGCGTCACCGCCACCATCTACGCGGTGCTCATGTCCGGGAGGCGGCCGCTGTGACGCCGGCAGTCTGCAACACCTGTCCGCGCCGCTGCCGGCTTGCCGACGGTGCGGTGGGGTTCTGCTGCGCGCGCCGGGCCGAGGGCGGCCGCGTCGTCGCGGCGAACTACGGCAAGGTCACGTCGATTGCGCTTGACCCGATCGAGAAGAAGCCGATAGCGTTCTTCCATCCGGGGGAGAACGTGCTTTCGGTCGGGAGCTTCGGGTGCAACCTTCGGTGCCCGTTCTGCCAGAACGACTCCATCTCGCAGCATGGCGAGGACGGCGTCCAGTTCCAGGTCGCGACGCCCGGCGAGCTGGCGGAACTGGCGCTCAGGACCAAGCGCGGGCGCGGCAACCTCGGCCTTGCCTACACCTACAACGAGCCGCTGGTCGGATGGGAGTTCGTGCGCGACTGCGCGCGCGAGGTGCACGCCCGGGGGATGCTCAACGTCCTCGTCTCCAACGGCTGCGCCGAGGCGTCGGTCGTCGAGGAGCTGGCGCCGCTCGTCGACGCGGCGAACATCGACCTGAAGGGTCCGTCGCAGGAATACTACGACTGGGTCGGCGGCGATTTCGCCGCGGTCTGCCGCACGATCAAGACGTTTCACGCCGCCGGGTGCCACGTCGAGGTGACGACGCTCGTTGTGCCGGGGCGGAACGACCGCGACGAGGACATCGACGCCGTCGCGGCGTTCATCGCTTCCGTCTCGCCGGAGATTCCGCTCCACGTAACGCGCTTTTTCCCGCGGTTCCAGCTCACTGGCTCCGCGCCGACGTCCGTCGCGGCGGTGCGTCGCCTCGCCGCCGTCGCCCGCCGCCGCCTCTCCCGCGTCCTCGTCGGGAACTGCTGAGTGCGCGACGCATGGCCGGGGAGGATGTGGTATAATATGCTGACAACCTTGGATGGAGATTGAAGACATGAGGAAAATGCTGCTGACAATCGTGGCGGGGGCGGGTTTCGCGTGCGCCTTCGCCGAAGTGAAGCTCGCCACGCCTTTTGCGGACGGCATGGTTCTCCAGCGCGACGCGAAGACCGCCGTCTGGGGAACTGCCGACGCGGGCGAAAGGGTGACCGTCTCGTTCGCGGGGCAGAGCGTGTCGGCGACTGCGGACGCGGAGGGGCGGTGGCTCGTCCGCCTCGCGCCGATGGCCGCCTCGAAGGAAGGACGGACGCTCAGGGCGAACGGCGTCGAGGTCAAGGACGTGCTTGTCGGCGAAGTCTGGTTCTGCTGCGGACAGTCCAACACCGACATGCCGCTCGTCTTCGGCAATCCGCACTACCGTGACCGCGAGGGCATCCTCCTCGCCGGAATCACGAACCTCAAGACCGTGCGCTGCGTGTTCGCGAGCGACTACAGGGGAAGCGCGACGCCTCGGCGCGAAGCGACTTATCCGGTCGCCTGGCGGCCGTTCACGCCGGAGAATCTCGGCAACCCCCCGAGCTTTTCCGCCATGGGGGTCTATTTCGCCATCGCGCTCCACAACGCGCTCGACGTCCCGATCGGGATCGTCGGCTCCTACTGCGGCGGCTCGAACATCGACGCCTGGACGCCGCGCGCGGGCTATGTCGGTGCGCCGGAATCTATCCGCGAGACGGCGGACTTCCCGGTCGTCGAGATGAACGCATGGACTAACACCATGGCGAGGGGGCCGATCTTTAACGCGATGCAGCAGCCGACCGTACTGTGGAACGAGATGGTCGAGCCGTGGTGTCCGATGACCATGAAGGGCCTCATCTGGTACCAGGGCTGCACGAACAGGAACGAGCCCGAGCGCTACTGCGACAAGATGCACGCGCTCTACAAGGGGTGGTCGGCGAAGTTCGAGAACCCCGGACTCAAGCTCTACTTCGTGCAGCTCGCGCCATGGAGCCAGGACATAACGGGCATCCAGCTCGCGCAGGCGAAGTTCGCGGCCGAGGAGCCGAACGCCGGGATGGTCGTCACGGCCGACATCGGAAACAACTTCGACATCCACCCGGCGGACAAGGGTCCGGTCGGGCGACGCCTTGCCGCGCTTGCGCTCCGGCGCGACTACGGCTTCGGTTCGCTCGTCGCCGATTCGCCGACGATCCGCGAGGTGCATGCGGACGGCGACAGCCTCGTGCTTTCGTTCGACAATGCCGAGGGATGGTACGTGTACAACGCGGACTGGGGCGCCTCGGTCCCGTTTGAGGTCGCCGGCGCCGACGGCGACTTCCGCCCCGCGCGGCTCGTCAACCTCAACGACGGCACGCGCGACGCGGTCGCCTACAAGACGACCGGCGTGGTCAAGGGCAGGGAGCTGATCCTGAAGTCCGACGCCGTTTCTGCTCCGCGGCGCGTGCGCTATCTCTTCCAACGGCCTTGGACCGGCAACGTCTTCTCCTCGGCCGGGCTTCCGCTCGGTCCGTTCGAGGCTTCAGTTGACGACTATTCCGGGCGCAGGGGCTTCGTGTACATCGCGGAGGCGGTGCCGGATGTGATCCAGGAGATCCGCTACTACTCGACCTACAACTTCGTCGGCGACCGCATCGACGGCTACGAGCGCCCCTGCGCTCTGATCACCAAGGAGGCGGCCGCGGCGCTCAAGGCGGCGAGCGACGACTGCGTCCGCCGCGGCTACCGGCTCAAGATCTACGACGCCTATCGTCCGCAGCGCGCCGTCAGCCACTTCATGCGCTGGGCGAAGGACACGGCCGACACGCGGATGAAGGCGCCGTTCTACCCCGACCTGGACAAGTCCGTCCTCTTCGCGCAGGGCTACATCGCGGAGAAGTCCGGACACAGCCGCGGCAGCACGGTGGACCTCACGCTCTTTGACATGAAGACGGGCAAGGAGGTCGACATGGGCGGAACCTTCGACTGGTTCGGCGCGGAGTCGCATCCCGACTACAAGGGCATAACGAAGCAGCAGTTCGCGAACCGCATGCTGCTCCGCGAGATCATGCTCGCCCACGGCTTCAAGCCGCTCGCGGAGGAGTGGTGGCACTTCACCCTCGCGAACGAGCCCTACCCCGACACGTACTTCGACTTCCCGGTAAAGTAGAAAAATTGGTATAATACGCCCGCTATGAGAAAAGGGAAAGGAAAGGATGCCGCGGTGAAGGCGGTGGTGGTGCTGTCGGGCGGGCAGGACTCCGCGCTCTGCCTTGCGCTTGCCGTGCGCAGGTTCGGAGCCGACGCAGTCGCCGCCATCACCTTCGCCTACGGCCAGCGGCACGCGGTCGAGACGAAGTACGCGCGGCGGCTTGCGAAGCGCTTCTGCGTCCGGCGCCACAAGGTGGTCCGTCTCGGCTTCTTCGGCGAGCTCACCACCAACGCGCTCCTCGACCACGGCGCGAAGATCTGCCGTCGGAGGGGCGCGAAGTGCCCGACGACCGTCGTCGAGGGGCGCAACGCCGTCTTCCTCCAGCTTGCGGCGGTGTGGGCCAAGACCCTCGGTGCGGCCGAGGTGCACATTGGCGTGAGCGAGGCGGACTTCTCCGGCTACCCGGACTGCCGCGGCGCCTTCCTGCGCGCGCAAGAGCGCGCGATGCGCCTCGCCCTCGACTGGCCCGTCCGCGTCGTCGCGCCGTTCCTCCACAAGACCAAGGCCGAGGAGTGGGCGCTTGCCGACCGGCTCGGGCTTCTGGAGCTGATCCGCACCGGCACCGTCACCTGCTACAACGGCGTGCCCGGCGACGGCTGCGGCAAGTGCCCCGCCTGCATTCTCCGCCGCCGCGGGCTCGCCGAGTACCTCGCCTTGCGTGGCCCCCGGTCCAGCCGTTGAAGAGATTTCCCCGCGCCATCTTCGTGTGGATTATGGTATAATCTACGTCAATGTCCGACAACCAGATAGCCGTAGCCGTCCGCAGGGGCTTGTGCCGCCGCGCATTTGTCGCGTCGATTGCCGCGCTCTGTGCCTTCGCGGCCGTTGGTGCGGGCGCGGACGACGGGCTTTCGGTGGCGCGGCAGGCGCTCCGAGACGGGCTCTGGGAGCTTGCCCGCGCGCACGCGCGCACCAACGCGAGCGAAGCGGCGAAGCTGATCGTCCTGGAAAGCTATGCCGACGAGGGGCGATGGGACGAAGTGAAGAAGGCGCTTTCGTCCTGGGGCGACGGGCTCAAGTCGCCGGGTTTCGGCTACTACCGCGCGATGGTCGCAGGCGAGTGGGACAAGGCGGCGCAGCTCCTGAAGGCGAGCGGGTCCGCCGCCGGGGTCGACGAGGCGCTGATGCTGGAGGCTGACGCGCTCTCGCGCAAGGGCGACCGGGCGAAGGCGGAGCGGCTGTGGCGGGCGGTGGTGTCGTCCACCAACGCCGGGGCTCGAGCGCTGACGGTGGCGGCGGCCAACCTCGGGGATGCGGCGGCGCTGAGGCGCGCGCTTGACACGGCGCCGAACTCGTCGCTCCGGGCGCTGGCGAGCGTGCGGCTGGGGATGGCGTTGGCGAAGGACCCGGCGACGGCGGAGGAGGGCGAGAGGATCGTGCGCGCGGTGGCCAAGGAGTCGCCGGATGCGCCGGACGCCGAGGAGGCGTTCCTCGGGCTCGCCCGCGCCAAGGCCGCGGCGGGGCAGTGGAAGGAGGCCGCGGAGATCTGGGCGGACGCGATCGAGATCTGGCCGGCCGCGGCGCTTCGGGCCGACGTGCAGCAGGGGCGCGGCGAGGCGTTCCTCAGGCTCGGGCGCGGCGAGGACGCGCTGGCGGCGTTCGCGCGCGCGGAGGAGCTGTCGAAGGACGACCCGTCCGCCCGCGCGGTCGCAGTGCTGCGCCAGGGCGACGTGCTCGCCGACCTCGGCCGCGGCGCGGAGGCGATGGCGCGCTACCGCACGGTGCTCTCCGAATATCCGAAGACCGAGATCGCCGCGAAGCTGAAGCGTGCGGTGGAGGTGATGGAGCTGGAGTCCCGCGGGCGCGACTACTTCCGCGACTACCGCTTCGCCGAGGCGCAGAAGGCGTTCGCGGCGGTCGCGGCGGCGGATCCGCGGCGGAAGGACCGGATGGACTACTTCGAGGTGCTGTGTCTCTACGGGCTAGGCGACGACGACGCGGCGCGGGCCAAGGCAAAGGACCTCGCCGATGGCTGCCCCGACGCGGCGGTGAAGGAGGACGCGACGCTGTGGCTTGCGAAGTTCACCTACAACCGCGGCGAGTGGAAGGACGCCGCGAACCTCTTCCTCTCCTGCGCGGCGATGTCCTCCCGTCCAGCCGCGGCGGCCGAGGCGCTGGTCTGGGCGGCTCGCTCCCTCTTCGCCGACGGCGACTACAAGGGAGCGATCGACGCCTCGACCAGGATGGTGGCGAAGTACCCCGACTCGCCGTCGCGGACCGACGCGCTGCTGGTGCAGGGCGAGGCGCTCATTGAGCAGGCGCGCTACGGCGAGGCGTCGCTGGTGCTGGACCGCGTGGCCAAGGCCGAGTCGGCGCGTCCGGCGGACCGTGCGCGCGCACGGCTCCTGCGGGCGGACGCGCTCTTCGCGCTCGGTGCGGACAACCCGGCGAGCTACGGCACGGCGCTCGAGGCATACCGCGCGATCGCGTTCGACGGTGCGCTCGACGCGAGCGGGCGGCTTGCGGTGGCGTTCCGCATCGGCCGCACGCTTGAGAAGCTGCGCCGCTACGACGAGGCGGTGGAGCAGTACTACGCGCAGGTGGTGGTGCCATACCGTGACGGACGCGCGAAGGGCGAGAGCTTCGACGACGACGCGCGCGCGGCGTTCTCCCGAGCGGCGTTCCGGCTGGCGGACGAGTTCGAGAGCCGCGGCCGCGAGGAGCAGGCCGTCGGCGTGCTGAGGCTGGTGGCGGCGAGCGACGTTCCCGCCGCCGAGGAGGCGGCGCGCCGCCTGGAGCGGATTTCAAGGAAAGGCAGGTTTCTATGACAATCACCGGTGGACCCGTGTTCTGGATACTGCTGGCGCTGGTGGCGTCGTCGGCGTTCGTGTGGCTCGAGCGCCTCGTCGACCTTCGGCGCGCGCAGATCAACGTGCAGGACTTCCTCAAGGGCGTGATCAACGTGCTCGACTCCGGCAATGACGAGGAGGCGCTGGCGATCTGCGAGGACGAGCCAGCTCCGGTCGCGGCGGTGGTGGCTACGGCGATCCGCCACGCGAACGGCAGCGCGCGTCTCCTCAGGGACGCGGTCGACTCCGAGGGGCGCGCCGCGGCGGGACGGCTCGACCGGCGGCTCGCGGTGCTCGCGATCGTGGCCCAGATCGCGCCGCTCCTCGGCCTCTTCGGCACCGTGGTCGGCTTCATCAAGGTGGTGATGCGCGTCTCCGGGGCCGACCTCGCCAGCCGCGCCGACCTCGTGGGCGGCGCGATGGAGGCGCTCGTCTCCGCCGCGCTGGGACTCGCGGTGGCGATCGCGGTGACGGTGATGTACGGCTCGCTCCGCGTCAGGCTCGACCGCATCGTCGTGGAGCTCGAGGCCGCGGCGAGCCAGATTGTCGGCTACCTCGCGACGCGTAGGGAGGAACAGCGCAGATGATCTCGTGGGGCTGGAGACCCGGGCGCACCGAGGGTATCTGGCGCCACGGCCTGCCGGCGATGCGCCCGCTCGTCGCTGCCGCGCCGTGGCTCACGGTGATGCTGCTTCTGGTGATGTTCCACCTGCTCGACGGCGAGCTCGTCGCCGCGAAGGGCGTCCTGTTCGACCTGCCAGACTCAGGCGTCGCCGAGGGCGAGGCGTCCGGTCTGGTGGCGCTCGTCCTGCCGATGCACCAAGAGACGCTGGTGTTCTTCGACGACGCGCGCTACATGCTTTCCGACGGCGCTTCTGCCGACGCCTTTGCGCGCCACCTCGCCGAGCGCGCGGCCCGTACCGACCGCAAGACGATGCTCGTCCTCGCGGACCGCCGCGTCGCCGGCGGCGAGCTCATGAAGATGGCGGCGATCGCGAAGCGCAGCGGCGTGGGCAAGGTGATGTTCGCCGAGAAGCGGGCGGGGGAGGGCGAATGACCGGCATCGCCGCCGAACTGATGCGCGCCGCGCCGGTGCTTGCCGCCGTCGCCGCCGTCGCCGCCATCTTCCCGCGCCGCGCGGTTGGCTTCGCCGCCGCCGACCCGCGCCCGGCAGAACCGTCCGCCGCCTTCGTGGTGCTCACCGAGGACGAGGAGGACGAGGCGGTCAGGGCCGCGAAGACGGCGTGGCTTGCCTCCGGCGGCCGCCGCGGCCGCGGCGGCCTGCCGCTTGGCGCGCTGCCGGAGATGGAGAGCGGGCCGATACTCGGCGGCGAGGTGCTGCTGCCGCCGGCAAAGGAGCCGCGGCCGGTGGAGTGGGGGAAGTCCGCCTGGCGTCCGTCCGCCGCCGCGCCCGCGCCGCAGCCGATTCCGGCCGACGCGCGCGCAAAGCCGGAGCCGGCGTTTTCGCGTGCAGAGCTTCTATCGATCGAAAACAGGAAAGGGGACATACCATGACCGACAAGCAGGCCTTCGACGCGTTCCGCAAAACCGGGGCACTTCTCGAAGGGCACTTCGAGCTCCGCTCGAAGCTCCACTCCAACCGCTACTTCCAGTGCGCGAACGTGCTTCGGTACCCGCGCATCGCCGAGAAGCTCTGCCGCGAGGTGACTCGCCGCGCGGTCAAAAGCGGCAAGCTCGGCAAGCGCATCGACGGCGTCATCTCGCCGGCGGTGGGCGGCATCCTCGTCGGCCACGAAGTCGCGCGCGAACTGAACGTCAAGTGCATCTTCGCCGAGAAGGTGCAGGGCAAGGGCGTGGACGCGACCGGCAAGCCCAACACCGTCCTCGCGCTCCGCCGCTTCGCGATCAGGAAGGGCGAGCGCTATGTCGTCGCCGAGGATGTCGTAACCAAGGGCGGCCGCGTCCAGGAGACGATCGACCTCGTCAAGGCGGCGGGCGGCAAGGTGGCCGGCGTGGTGGTGCTGGTCGACCGCTCCGGCGGCAAGGCGAAGTTCGGGCGCGTCCCGATGTTCCCGCTCGTCCGGATGACCCCCGAGACCTGGACCGCCGCGGAATGCCCGATGTGCAAGGCAGGTTCCAGGCCCGTTCACCCCGGTTCGTGATTTGGTATAATACACAGCCATGATGAACAAGATCAAGACCTGGTGCCGCGGAGTCGTCAAGGGCTTCCTCGACAACCAATGCTCGATGCACGCAGCCGGCCTCACCTACTTCTCGATGCTGGCGATGATGCCCATCCTCTGCTGCATCCTCGTCGTTGCCAAGGCGGTCGGGGTCGACGACTACGCCCGCACCCACATCAACGAGCGCATCGACGCGCTCATCACCCACATCGAGAAGGGGCAGGACGACGAGCTCGCCGCCGCCGCTGGCGCGTTCTCGAGCGAGGAGGACGTCCAGAAGAAGCGCATCGCCGCCGAGGAGTTCGCCACCCAGGCCAGGACCATTTCCAACGCGCTCTTCGAGCGCATTGACGCGTTCGACGTCGCCACCTTCGGCTGGATTGGCTTCGGTCTCCTGCTCTGGACGGTCATCTCCTCGCTCGGCATGGTGGAGATGAGCTTCAACCGCATCTGGGGGGTGCCCAAGCCGCGCCCGGTGTGGAAGCGCGCCTGGGTCTACCTGCTCGTCATGATCGTCATGCCCGTCCTTGCGGCGGTCGCGATGTCCTTCCCTATCATGGGCGCGGTGAAGAGCGTCATCACCGCCACCACCGGCGTCACCGACTACACCAAGTGGGTCGGCGACACGCTCCTCTGGCTCATCGACTCCTGGGCGGTCAAGTTCGCCATCGCCTTCGTCACCGCCACCTTGAACTTCGCCTTCATCTTCTGGTTCATGCCCAACTGCCGCGTGCCGTTCCGCGCTGCCGTCCGCGGCGGCGCGGCGACAGCGATCCTCTTCGGCTGCTGGATGAAGGCCTGTGCCGTCGCCCAGGTCGGCATCGCCAAGTCCTCGGCGCTCTACGGCTCCTTCGCCTTCATGCCGATCGTCCTCGCCTGGCTCTACATGAGCTGGCAGATCGTGCTGCTGGGCGCGAACATGGTGCGCGAGTTCGCGCGTTCGTCTGAGGAGACGTCCGGCAAATGAAGATCCTCGTCACCGGCGGGAAGGGAATGCTCGGGCGTACGCTCCAGCATGAGCTCGCCGACCACGAAATTGTCGTCGCCGACCTGCCGGAATGGGACATCCTCGACGCCGATGCCTTCACCGCCAGGACCGCTGCCGTCAAGCCCGACGTCGTCGTCCACTGCGCCGCGATGACCCGCGTCGACGACTGCGAGGAGAAGCGCGACCTCGCCTTCCGCCTCAACGAGGAGGGCTCGCGCAACGTCGCCGTCGCCGCCTCCGCCTGCGGTGCGCGGCTGATCGCCATTTCCACCGACTACGTCTTCTCCGGCGAGCCGCCGCGCGAGCCCTGGGCCTGGGGCGAGACCGACGTCCCGCGCCCGCGCACCGTCTACGGCGCGTCGAAGCTCGCCGGCGAGCGCATGGTGCAGATGATCATGCCCGAGGCGGTCATCATGCGAATCGCCTGGCTCTACGGCCCCGGCGGCCCGTCCTTCGTCCACACCATGGCGCGCCTCGGCGCGCAGGACGGCGACCCGCTCAAGGTGGTGGACGACCAGGTCGGCAACCCGACCTCGACCAAGGCGGTCGCGGACGCCATCCGCTTCCTGCTCGGCAAGCCGGACGTGAGCGGGGTAGTCCACGCGACCTGCGAAGGGCAGGTCAGCTGGTGCGGCTTCGCCAAGGAGCTTTTCCGGCTCCTGGGGCTCAAGCGCGAGATCGTTCCCTGCACCACTGCGGAGTTCCCGCGCCCGGCGCCGCGTCCGCGCAACTCGGCGCTCAGGAAAAGCGTCCTCAACCTGCTCGGCTACCGCACCCCTCCTTGGCAGGATGCGCTCGCCGACTTCGTCCGCGGCGAATTCGGAGTTTCATAAACTAAACAACAACCATCAACCCAACAGACAACGGAGAAAAAGAAAATGGCAGCTAATCTCAAGGGCAAGACGGCAATCGTCACCGGCGCTGCGCGCGGAATCGGCGCGGCAATCGCGAAGGAGCTCGCGTCGCGCGGTGCGGACGTCGCAATCTGCGACCTCAAGGAGGAATGGTGCGCCGACACCGTCGCCGCGCTCGCGGCGCTGGGCGTGAAGGCGAAGGGCTACGGCGTCAACGTGGCGGTCTCGGCCGAGGTCGACGCCTGCGTCAAGGCCGTCCTCGCCGACTTCGGCAAGGTCGACATCATGGTCAACAACGCCGGCATCACCAAGGACGGTCTCCTGATGCGCATGTCCGACGAGGACTGGGACGCCGTCCTCAACGTCAACCTGAAGGGCACCTTCCTCTTCACCCGCGCCGTCTCGCGCCCGATGATGAAGAACAAGGCGGCGGACGGCGCGCAGCTCGGCGGCTCGATCATCAACATCGCGTCCGTGGTCGGCATCATGGGCAACGCCGGCCAGGCCAACTACACCGCGTCCAAGGGCGGCGTTATCGCGCTCACCAAGACGACCGCCAAGGAGCTCGGCTCGCGCAACATCCGCTGCAACGCCGTTGCCCCCGGCTTCATCCAGTCGAAGATGACCGACGTCCTGCCCGACGAAGTGAAGAAGGCGTACATGGACACCATCCCGCTCCGCCGCTTCGGCACCGCCGAGGACATCGCCAAGGCGGTGGCCTGGCTTGCCGGCGACGACGCCGCCTACGTCACCGGCCAGATCATCTCGGTCAACGGCGGCATGATCGGCTAAGGTAAGGAGCGGAATAGACATGAAGATTCTCGTCACTGGCGGAGCCGGCTACATCGGCAGCCACACCGTCGTCGAGCTTTTGAACGCCGGCCACGAAGTCGTCGTGGTCGACAACCTCTGCAACAGCTCGAAGAAGTCGCTTACGCGCGTGAAGCGCATCACCGGCAAGAAGCCGGCCTTCTACCGCGTCGACATCCGCGACGCGAAGAAGCTCGACGCCGTCCTCGACCGCGAAGGACCGTTCGACGCCGCCATCCACTTCGCCGCGCTCAAGGCCGTCGGCGAGTCGACCCAGATCCCGCTCAAGTACTACGCCAACAACCTCGGCGGAACTTTCACCCTCCTCGACCGCCTCGGCGCGCATGGCTGCAAGAACATCGTCTTCTCCTCCTCCGCCACCGTCTACGGCGAGCCGAAGACCGTGCCGATCCGCGAGGATTTCCCCACCCCCGGCTGCACCAACCCGTATGGCTGGACGAAGCTCATGATGGAGCAGGTGTTCAAGGACGTGCAGAAGGCCGATCCCGAGTGGAACGTCGTCCTGCTTAGGTACTTCAACCCGATCGGCGCGCACAAGTCCGGGCTGATCGGCGAAGACCCGGCGGGCATCCCCAACAACCTCCTGCCATACGTCGCCCAGGTCGCGGTCGGTCGCCGTCCCGAGCTCAATGTCTTCGGCGACGACTACCCGACGCCAGACGGCACCGGAGTGCGCGACTACATCCACGTCGTCGACCTCGCCATCGGCCACCTGAAGGCGATCGAGAAGCTTGAGCGCGAGCCGAAGCTGGGGCTTAAGATCTACAACCTCGGCACCGGCCACGGATATTCCGTGCTGCAGGTCGTAAAGGCGTTCGAGAAGGCGTCGAAGCGTCCGGTGCCGTACAAGATCTGTCCGCGGCGCCCCGGCGACATCGCCGAGTGCTGGGCCGATCCGTCGCTCGCGGCGAAGGAACTCGGCTGGAAGGCCGAGCGCGGCATCGACGAGATGTGCGCCGACGCCTGGCGCTGGCAGAAGAAGAATCCGTATGGCTACGCCGGGAAGGGCGGCAAGGTGGAGTGACGGCGCTCGACGCCATCCTCGACGGCTTTGAATCCGCGCTCGAGCTCGAGCGCGAACTCGGCAACAGGATCGTCCCCTGCGACCGCAAGCTGCTCGCGCCGCTTGCGGAGGCGAGTCAGGTTTTGGCTTCGCCGCCGCTCGCTGGTGTCGGCGCCAAAACGCCCTCATCTAGAATTCTAGGGAATCTAGAAGCCCTAGAAGCTCCGCCTCCCGCAAAACCGCGAACCGCGAGCCACGAATCGCGAGACATCCTCTTCGTCCATCATCGTCCGTTCACGGAGCGGGCCCAGGCGCTGATGGACAATATCATCAAGGCGATGAAGCTCTGGGAGGGACAGTACCAGGTGGTGTTTGGAGGCGGACCGCTGCCGCCGGCGAAGGTTTGCGTAGTCCTGGGCTCCAATGCGCTGGGACAGATTATGCCCGGCGGGGCGTGTCAGCCTGGCAGCTGGACGAAGACGCCATCGGGTGCCGATGCGCTCGTCACCTACTCGCCTGAATTCATACTCCGCTTCAGCGATGGCTCGAAGGAGCAGAAGGAATGCAAGAGGAAGATGTGGGACTCGCTCAAGTCCGCCCTGTCCCGCGCCGGTCTCCCGTTCCCATAGCTGTTCCCCAACCACCCCCTTGCGCTCCGCAAGGGAAATATGATATACTACGCATTTGTTCGCCCAAATCCGGGCGGGCGTCGTTCTTTGACAACCGGGAGTTGGAGATTA
>CACWVU010000022.1 GCA_902764415.1 uncultured bacterium
CTACGAGGATCGTTCGGACGTTACGCGGCAGAACAAGACGCTGTCGCTTCTCGTGTCGCTCCCCAACGTGATCGTCACCTCGCATCAGGCGTTCCTGACGCACGAGGCGCTTGCCAACATCGCCACGACAACGCTCAAGAACCTTGACGACTACTTCGCCGGCGCACCGCTTGAAAACGAAATCTGCTACCGCTGCCTCGGCACGGGCGGAGCGGCCAAGTCGAACTGCCCTCGCCGCTCCAACGGCCGCTGCCATTGTTCGACTACTATCCAATCGAGGGAAAGCCAATCAACATGACAATCCGAAAATACGACAACAACGATATCGACGGCATGATTGCCGTCTGGAACGAGATCGTGGAGGCGGGAGACGCGTTCCCGCAGGAAGAACAGCTGACGCACGACACCGGCAAGGAATTCTTCGCGGCGCAGACTTACACGGGCGTCGCAGTGGACGAAGGCGGGAAGGTCGTGGGTCTCTACATCCTCCATCCGAACAACGTCGGGCGCTGCGGACACATCGCCAACGCGAGCTATGCCGTGCGTTCCGACTGCCGGGGGCGGCACATCGGCGAGAAACTTGTCCTTGACTGCCTCGCACAGGCGAAGGAACACGGGTTCCGGGTTCTTCAATTCAACGCCGTTGTCGAGGGGAACGTCCACGCCCGCCACCTCTACGAACGGCTCGGCTTCACGCAGCTCGGGACGATTCCCGGCGGCTTCCGCATGAAGGACGGCACGTATGCCGCCATCTGTCCATATTTCAAGGAGGTTGTTGCATGACTCTTCGCAGGCGCATATTTGAGATTATCCAGCCGGACAACGGGACGTCGGCGCTGAGCCGGGTCTTCGACCGGCTGATCACCGCACTGATACTTGTGAGCGTCGTGATAGTGTTCGCGGGCACTCATGACCTTCAGCCAAGCACGCGGCGTGTTCTTTACGTCCTTGAAGGCGTCGCGTCGATCGTGTTCACCATCGAATACGTCCTGCGGATCATTACGGCGGATTTCCTTTATCCCAAGCGCGGAGTGTTCGCCTCGCGCGTCCAGTACATCACGTCGCCGATGGCGATTGTGGACCTTGCGGCGATTCTCCCGTTCTGGCTCCCGATGCTTCTGCCGGGCACAATGCTGGGCATAAGGGCACTGCGCCTTGTGCGCCTGCTGCGCATATTCAAGCTGAACCGCTACTTTGACGCCATGAAGCTGCTCGGCGACGTCATCGTCTCCAGAAAGAACGAATTGCTGGGCTCGCTGTTCGTGGTAGGCATATTGATGATGATCTCGTCGCTTTTGATGTATTCCGCCGAACACGATGCGCAGCCGGATATGTTCTGCAATGCGTTCTCCGGTCTGTGGTGGGCGGTCGCGACGCTTACGACCGTCGGCTACGGCGACATATATCCCGTGACCGTTCCAGGTCGGATCATGGGCGCATTCGTCGCGTTTTCGGGGTTGGCGGCGGTCGCCATTCCGACGGGCATAATTTCTTCCGGACTGATGGAGGCGTATTCGGAAAGAAGCAAGGCAGGCGACGCCAGGCGGCAGGACGAGGCCATCGCCAAAATGGTCGAGGAACATGGCGCGATGCTGAAGAAGATACTTGATAAGCTCTCCGAAGCCGACACACCGGCCCAACAGGAAAAGGGCGACGACCTAATCTAAATGGCGCTATGGCAGCGTCCATTGGCGCGGCGCGGGCAGTCTGACTTTTTGCTTCGCCTGAACCGAGGCAGCGGCAGCAGATTTCGGTCCTAGGCGTTTTCAGCCGCAAAGAGCGCAAAGGGCGCAAAGGCTATTGGATGTAGCGGATGGGGCGTGGGCTTAGAGTGGGAATTCTTGCTGCAGGGCAACCAATTGTTGTTCGAGGTCGGGGAAACTTGTTTTCACCGTCTCGAATAGAACTACAGGGTTTATGCGGAAATATTCGTGAGCAAGCATATAAGGAACTGCGCTTTGTCAACACCATCGAGAACTTCGATGCAGCGGCGTGTGAACGAAAGCATATGGTCGATTCTGTCGCCGTCCCGCATCATATCGCGACCCTCTCTTTCATGACTTGGCGTGTGAAGCGGCTGTCGCGTCCGAGAACGAACGAATCCACGACATCCACCTTGCGTCCGAGAATGCCGGAAAGGGAATCTTGGATGTCCACATAGTCGAAGACCGTGGCATGCGGCGCAAAGTCCACGATGAAATCAACATCGCTATCGGGGCGCTCCTCCTTGCGGGCGCAAGAGCCGAACACCCAAAGCCTCTCGGCTTTGTGCCTATTCGCGGCAGCGCGGATTTCATCGCGCTTCGCGGATATCGTGTCAAGCATGCACATTGCGACCAATCCTTTTACGGTTTACGGCACATATTATACCATATTTACGGTTTTACGCCTATGGGCAAAGTTACGCAAAGTTGTATGGAAATGTTCGCGGCGGTTTTTGGTATAATATGCGCCACAAGACAACAAAGGAGGTTGGAAAATGAAATCGATGCTGTCGGTTGTTCTGGGGTTGGTTGCGACTTGCGTTCTGGGTGCGGAGACGATAAAGCTCCCTGCGCCTGACGCGGATTCTGGCGTGACGGTGATGCAGGCGCTCAAGGCGCGGCATTCGGAGCGGGCGTTTTCGGACAAGGACGTTCCAATGGACGTGCTGTCCGGGGTGTTGTGGGCGGCAAATGGATTCAACCGCCCGGACAAGCGCACCAACGCGACGGGGCTGAACAAGCAGACCATAATGGTCTATGTCGTAATGAAGTCCGGCGCCTACCGCTACGACGCGAAGGAGAATGTTCTCGTCAAGGTGTGTGGCGAGGACCTGCGCCAGGCGATTGCCGCGCAGCAGGCTTTCGCCGCGACCGCCCCCGTCTCGCTGCTCATCGCGGCAGATCTGAGGGATCCGATCTACGCGGGCGCGCGAAGCGTGCTTTCCAGCTATGACGCGGGTATCGTCTCGGGCAACATCTACCTCTACTGCGCGGCGAACGGCCTCGCCACGGTCTGCCGGCGTACGATGGACCAGGACGCGCTGAAGAAGGCGCTCAAGCTGCCGGACACGACGGTTCTGCATCTCAATCACCCCATCGGCTACCCAGCGGTGGCGATCAGCCGCTAGAGCCGCTAAAACCGTTCCAGGAACCACATAACCAATACGCCCATCATGAAACTGCTCAATACCATGCGCACCCAGTGCGCCGTCCGGCGCGGAATCAGGGCCGTCGCCTGCGCGGCGGTTGTCTCTGCGGCCTTTGGCGCCGCTGCGGCGACGTCCACGCCGAAGGGGTTCACCGACGACCTCGACGCCGCGATGAAGCGCGCGGCCGGCAACGGACGCAAGATCGTCGCCGTGTTCAGCGGCAGCGACTGGTGCGGCTGGTGCATGCGGCTTGAGAAGGAGGTCCTCTCGAAGAAGGCGTTCCTCGGGGTCGCGACGAACACCTACGAACTCGTCTACATCGACAACCCGATGGACAAGAACCTCCTCTCCGATACCGGCAGGAAGAACAACCGCCGCCTGACCAAGGAGTACGGCGTGGAGGGGTTTCCGACGGTGCTCGTCCTGGACGCGTCCGGAAAGACGGTCACGACGCTCGGCTACGAGCGCGGCGGGCCCAAGAAGTACCTCGCGAAGCTCGAAGAGGAAATCCTCCTCGCGCCTGACCTCGAGAAGTACGTCAAGCCCATCGAGGCCGTCCTCAACCGCCACGACGCCGAGATGCAGAAGGAAATCGCGGACGCGGCGGCGGAGGCGCGCGAGAAGTTCCCGGCGCCGAAGGGGAAGGAGTCCAAGAAGGATCGGCGCCGGCGCAGCCGGGAGATGATGGAATACTCGAACTCCATTGTGCTCGGGCGGATCGCCGACAAGTACATCCCGCTCTACGAAAAGGCGTTCGCCGAGGCGCACGCGATGGCCGTGCCCGCGCATCTGGAGGAGCGCAAGGCGAGCCTCGTCGGTGAGCAGGAGGATCGGTTCAGGCAGTTCAGGCGGGCGCGCGACGCCTACCGCGCGGAAATGGAGCGGAAAGCCTCAGCCGGCGCGGACGAAGAGGACGAAGAAGAGGAGGACGACGAAGAGGAGGATGCGGAAGACGAGCGGCCGGCCAGCCGCGGGTTCGACACCTGGCTGAAGGACTGGAGCGAGAACATCCGCACGAATACGTCGATCGAGACGTGCGCGTCATTCCGCGACACGAAGCTCAAGCCGTTCCTGATGGCGCAGATGGATCCTGGGGGACAGGCGACGGAACCCGAGCGCAAGGTGATGGAGGCGTCCGTCCAGTACATCTGGGGAACCGGCGGCTATGGGCGCTTCGGCGACCGCAGGCGGCTCGTGGAGATCCTCGGCCGCACGGCGAAGAAGCCGTTTGCGGCGATGGTCAAGGCGCTCGTGGACAACAAGAATGCCCCCGGCGCGTTGGCGGACTGGATCGTCGACGGCAAGTTCTCCGGCGAGGATATGCGGTGTGTGTTCTGGACCATGCGCAACAACGGTGTGTTTGGCACCTCGTGGGCGAAGGAGATAGCGGGACGTCTCGAGAAGGAGTCTGCGGATGAATGGCTGCAGCTCGTCCTGAGGATCAACATCGAGAAGTCCGCGGCATGGTCCGCGCGCGGCGGCGGCTACGCGAACACGGTCACGGAAGCGGGCTGGAAGGGCTACGGCGACCACGGCGAGGCGTGCCGTGCCGCGTTCAGCCGCGCCTGGGAGCTGCACAAGTATCCCGAGGCGGCGTATCTCTTCGCGGGGCTCGGTCCGTTCGACGACGAGGTTTTCGTTGGCGCGACGGCGGTGCAGGCGGACTTTGAGAATTTCTTCGACAGCTACCTCTGGTACAACTGCTATCCGCGCTGGTGCGGGTCGCTTGCGAAAATGAAGGCGTTCGCCGATCGCTGCTACGAGACGAAGCGCCACGACACGATGGTTCCGTACATGTACGCCGAGGCGATCCTGCGGATGGTGAAGGATTCCGGCGCGCAGCAGGTAGAGTACTTCCGCGAGCACACCAACGAGCTCGAACGGATAATCGAGGTCTGCCTTCCGCAGATCAAGAACGCGAACACGTTTGGCGACATCAGCCAGGAGGCCGGCGTGTTCGCGGCGTTCGCCTACTCCGTCAAGGGCGACTGGGACAAGGCCGGCGACACCTTCGCCTCGTTCTGGCACGGGACGCTTCCGAACGAGACCTGGAGCATCGTCCAGGACCTCAGCCACTGGTGGATGATCTGGGACGGCATTTCGGGGAGGAACAAGAAGGAGATGCGGCGGCTGCAGACGCTCTTTGCCGCGGGCGACTTCTCCGGGTTCCTTGCTGGCGCCGAGGAGATGCGCGTGCGCGGCGTCAAGCCTGACCGCGCCGAGAGCCAGTATCTCGCGGTGATGGGGCTGGCGGCGCGGATGAAGGCCGACCTTCCTGCGGGCAAGGCGATAGCGGCGACGTTCCCGGGCGACAAGACGTCGTGGCTCACCTACAACGGGCGCTGGCGCATGAACGGGGAGTATGCCTTCCCCGCCGGACAGTACAAGTCGTCCGGCAGCCTCGAATGGGACGTCCTCGCGCCTGGCGAGTTCCGGGTTGAGGTCGAAATCGCGCCGGACGGGAAGCGCGACGAATGGCGCTTCGAGTTCTACGAGAAGCCGGCCGATCCAGCGCTTGCGGACAGCGGCGACTATCCGTATCTGGTGCTGCGCTTCTCGAAGAAGTCCGGCGCGACGGCGATGTTCGGCGAGTGGAACGAGGTCAAGGACGGCGGCGACGGAGAGCCGGTTCCGTTTCGGCATGCGGACGGAAATGTGCGCCTCGCGATCGTGTACAAGGACGGTGAGGTGTCCCTCTTTGTCGACGGCGCGGAGAAGGCGGTCCTCGAGTCCGACGCGTGCGCGAAGTTCCTGCGCCGAGTCAAGGAGGGGAAGTTCAGGTTCAACGGCGCCGGTGTACGCCTCCTCTCCATGAAGGTCATGCGCCCGTAGCAGTCGGCAGCTCCATCGCCGCGCGACCGCCCCTGTCTCGCTGCTGATAACAGCCGACGTGAGCGATCCGGTGTACAAGGGCAATTGGAGCACGCTTTCGCACTATGACGCCGGCATCGTGTCCGGCAACATCCACCTCTACTGCGCGGCGAACGGACTTGCCACTGTCTGCCGCGGTACGATGGACCGCGATGCGCTGAAGAAGGCGCTCAAGCTGCCGGACGCGACTGTTCTGCATCTCAACCACCACATCGGCTACCCTGCGGGGTCGGTCGGGCAGAAGTAGGGCGGTTGAAGTGGGGGGCCGATTTTTGGTATAATTAACCCCCATTATGTGGGAATATTCAGAAAAAGTCATGGACCACTTCCGGAATCCGCGGAACGTGGGGTCCATCGAGAAGCCCGACGGCACGGCGACGGTGGGGTCGCTCGCCTGCGGCGACGCGCTCCGCTTCCAGTTCCGACTCGGCCCCGACGGCCGCATCGCCGAGGCGAAGTTCCAGACCTTCGGCTGCGCGAGCGCGATCGCGAGCTCGTCGGCGCTGACCGAGATGGTCGTCGGCAAGACGCTCGAGGAGGCGAAGAAGATCACCAACAAGGACATCGCCGACTACCTCGGCGGGCTGCCGCCGCAGAAGATGCACTGCTCGGTGATGGGCCGCGAGGCGATGGAGGCGGCGATCAAGAACTACGAGACGGGCGAGAACGCCGACCGCAACCTCGAGGACGAGAAGCTCTGCACCTGCTACGACGTCTCCGAAAACGAGGTGCGGCGGGTAATCGCCGAGAACTCGCTTACCTCGGTCGAGGAGGTGACCAACTTCACCAAGGCGGGCGGCGGCTGCGGGCGATGCCGGCCGAAGATACAGGCGATCCTCGACGAGATCAACGGTGGCGCGAAATGAAGATCGGCTTCGACAACGACAAGTACCTCAAGGAGCAGTCGGAGGAGATCCGCCGCCGCGCGAGCAAGTTCGGGCGGCTCTACCTCGAGTTCGGCGGCAAGCTGATGAACGACTACCACGCGGCGCGGTGCCTGCCCGGCTACCACCCGAACGTGAAGCTGAGGCTGCTGCAGTCGCTCAAGGACCAGGCCGAGGTCATCCTCTGCATCTACTCCGGCGACATCGAGAAGAAGAAGATGCGCGCCGACTTCGGCATTTCCTACGCCGACGACGCGTTCCGGCTCATCGACGAGCTTTCCTCGCTCGGGCTGGTCGTGCGCGGGGTGGTGATCACCCGCTACGAAGGGCAGTTAGCGGCGCAGCAGTTCGGCAAGAAGCTCGAGTCGCGCGGGGTGAAGTGCTACTTCCACGGCAAGACGCTCGGCTATCCGGCCGACGTGGACACGGTCGTCTCCGACGAGGGCTACGGCCGCAATCCGCACATTCCGGTGGAGCGGCCGATCGTGGTCGTCACCGCGCCCGGGCCGGGCTCGGGCAAGTTCGCCACCTGCCTCAACCAGATCTACCACGAGTACCGTCAGGGGCGGGTGGCCGGCTACTCGAAGTTCGAGAGCTTCCCGGTCTGGAACCTGCCGCTCCACCATCCGCTCAACATCGCCTACGAGGCGGCGACGATCGACTTGAAGGACAAGAACATGATCGACCCGTACCACCTCGCGGCGTACGGGAAGACGGCGGTGAACTACAACCGCGACGTGGACGCGTATCCGCTGCTGAAGGCGATCTGGGAGCGGATGACGAAGGGGGAGTGCCCGTACAAGTCGCCGACCGACATGGGCGTCAACCGCATCGGCTTCGGAATCGTCGACGACGCGGTGGTGCAGGAGGCGTCGAAGCAGGAGGTGATCCGCCGCTACATGCGCTACCAGTGCCTCTACGCCGAGGGCGCGACGGACGTCGAGAGCGTGGGCAGGGCGAAGATGCTGATGGACTCGCTCGGGCTCAAGACCGAGAACCGCCTCGTCGCGCTCGCCGCGCGCGGCGCGGCGGAGACCGCGCGCCAGCAGGGCAAGGGCAAGGCGGGCGGGCTCATCGTCTCCGCCGCGGCGCTCCAGCTGCACAACGGCGAGATCGTGACCGGCCGCAACTCCGACGAGCTGCACGCCTGCTCGGCGGTGATCCTGAACGCGGTGAAGAAGCTTGCCGGCATCCCCGACCGGCTGCCGCTCATCGCGCCGTCGATCCTGCAGTCGATCGCGCACATGAAGCACGACATCCTCAAGGGCGGCTACACCTCGCTCAACCTCGACGAGGCGCTCATCGCGCTGGCGATCTCGGCGACGACGAACCCCGCCGCGGCGCTGGCGATGGAGAAGCTCGGCGAGCTTTCGACCTGCGAGGTGCACATGACGCACATGGTGACGCCGGGCGACGAGGCGGGGCTGAGGCGCCTCGCCTGCCGCTACACCTCCGACCCGTTCTACGCCTCGACCCAGCTTTTCACCGGAGGCCAGTAGCCAGGATGAAGTGCGAAATCTGCCATCAGGCCGACGCGGCGAAGGCGATCCGGCGGGAAGGCGCGGACGGAGAGGAAGACGAGCTCTACGTCTGCGAGGCGTGCGCCCGCGCCGAGCGCCAGCGCCGCCAGCGCAAGAGCTCCCGCACCCGCAAGGTGACTGGGCTCAACGGTGGCGTGGAGATGAGCGTCACCGAGATCTCCGGCGACGGCGATGGCGGCGGCGAGCCGCCGCCGATCTTCGGCGCGATCATCAACGCCTTCCAGGACATGGTGAACGACCTCGAGCGCGCCAGCAAGGGCGGCGAGGAGAAGGAGAAGAAGGACGAGCGCAAGCTCGTGGAGATGGGGGCCGACGGCGCCGACGCGGCCTACCGCCTGCGCGGCGGCTTCCACCTCGAGGGACTGCACCTCATCGGCGAGCTGGACGCGGTGCGCCGCGCCCTGCACGCGCTGGATATGGAGCTCGTTGGCGTTGAGGCGGACGGCGTCAAGGACGCCGGGCACGTCTACCGCATCGGCCACTACGGCGATGCCGAGCGCGCCGGCCGCGTCGCCAAGGACCTCGTGCGCGAGGAGCGCAACGCGCGCGTCCGCCTCTTCGAGGAGCTGCCGCGGGTCTACGGCGACTCGCTCTGCCGCGCGCTCGCGATCCTCAAGAACTGCCGCCTGCTGTCGCAGGGCGAGTACTTCGACCTCCTCTCGCCGCTGAGGCTGGCGGCGAAGGAGAAGATGCTCGACGGCATCACCTTCGCCGAGATCGAGAAGATGATGGCGAAGCTGGACCTCTCCGGCGGCGACGCCAAGCTCGAGCAGGAGGAGCGCGACCGCGTCGACGCCGAGCGCGCCGACGCGGTGAACCGGCGTTTCGAGGACGTGATGCTGAACGAGCGGGCGGAGGAGAAGTTCCTGTGAACCTGAGGCTTACGAAGAACGCGACGGACGCGATGAACGCGTCGGCGAGCTGCGCGAGGCAGCTCGGCCACGACCACATCGGCAGCGAGCACATCCTCCTGTCGATCCTGGCGATACCGCAGTGCCAGGCGGTGAAGCGCTTCCGGTCGATGGGGCTCGACCCGGCGGAGCTCTCCGAGTCGCTCCGCCAGACGGTCTCCGGCGCGGTCTCCGACGCGGTGATGCAGCGCGGCCCGCTGCCGCTCAGCTCCCGCACCCGCAAGGTGCTGGAAATCGCCGCGCTCGAAGCGGGCAAAGACGCGCCCGTCGGCACGGTCCACCTGGTGCAGGCGATGCTGAAGGAGGGCGAGAACGCCGCCGCGCAGCTGCTCTTCAACGCCGGCGTCTCCCTGCAGGCGTTCGTCGCCGCCGGCGCGCAGGCGAACGCTGGCGAGGCGGACGCCGCCGCGCCCGCCGAAGGCGAGCCCGGCGAGGCCGAGGGGGACGGCGAGGGCAAGGCGAAGCACGGCGAGAACGGCAAGGCGCAGAAGACCCCGACCGTCAACACCTTCGGGCGCGACCTCACCGACCTCGCGCGCCAGGGCAAGCTCGATCCGGTGATCGGCCGCGACAAGGAGCTGAAGCGCCTGATGCAGGTGCTCTCGCGGCGCACCAAGAACAACGCGGTGCTGGTGGGCGAGGCCGGCGTGGGCAAGACCGCCGTGGTCGAGGGCCTCGCGCAGGCGATCCACCTCGGCACGGTGCCGGAGAAGATGCAGCGCAAGCGGGTGGTGGCGCTCGACATGGCGCGGGTGGTCGCCGGCACCCAGTACCGCGGCCAGTTCGAGGAGCGGCTGAAGAAGATCATCGACGAGACGAAGCGCGCCGGCAACATCATCCTCTTCCTGGACGAGATCCACACCATGGTCGGGGCCGGCGGCGCCGAGGGCGCGATGGACGCGGCGAACATTCTCAAGCCGGCGCTTGCCCGCGGCGAGCTGCAGTGCGTCGGCGCCACCACGCTCCGCGAGTTCCACAAGTCGATCGAGAAGGACGCCGCGCTCGAGCGCAGGTTCCAGCCGGTGATGGTGGAGGAGCCGACGGTGGCCGACACCGTGGCGATCCTCGAGGGCATTGCGCCCAAGTACTCCGAGTTCCACGCCGTCCGCTACTCGCCAGCGGCGCTGCGCGCGGCGGCCGAGCTCACCGCCCGCTACCTGCCCGCGCGGCAGCTGCCGGACAAGGCGATCGACGCGATCGACGAGACCGGCGCGAGGCTCCGCGCAGGCGCGAGCGCGCGCCCGAAGAAGCTCGTCTCGATGCAGGAGGAACTGGACGCGCTCAGGGCGCGCAAGGACGCCGCGGTGGAGGCGGGAGACTTCGACGGCGCGGCGAAGGTGCGCGACGAGCTGCGCGAGGCGTCCGCCGCCTTCCGCCAGGCGCTTGAGGACTGGCGGCGCGACCATGCCGAGGAGACGATCGACGCCACCGAGAACGACGTCGCCGAGACCGTCTCGTCGATGAGCGGCGTGCCGGTGGAGAAGATCAGCGCCACCACCGCCGAGCGGCTGGTGGGCATGGAGAAGACGCTCGGCGAGGCGGTGGTCGGCCAGTCGGAGGCGATCGGCGCGATCGCCCGCGCGCTCCGGCGCTCGCGGGCGCTGATGGCCGACCCGAAGCGCCCGATCGGATCGTTCCTGTTCCTCGGCCCCACCGGCGTGGGCAAGACCCACCTCGCGAAGATGCTCGCCGACCGCGTCTACGGGGACGACAAGGCGCTTGTCGCGCTCGACATGTCGGAGTACCAGGAGAAGTACTCGTCCTCGCGGCTCGTCGGCGCACCCCCGGGATACGTCGGCTACGACGAGGGCGGCCAGCTCACCGAGAAGGTGCGGCGGCGTCCATACTCGGTGGTGCTCTTCGACGAGTTCGAGAAGGCGAACTCCGACGTCTGCAACATGCTCCTGCAGATCCTCGACGAGGGGCGGCTCACCGACGGCCAGGGCAGGATAGTCGACTTCCGCAACACCATCGTCATCTGCACCGCCAACCTCGGCTTCGACTTCGCGCGCGAGGGACGCTCGCTCGGCTTCTCGACCGAGACGGCGTCCTCGAGCCACGAGGTGCTGAAGCGCAAGCTGATGGACGAGGCGAAGAGGGCGTTTCGTCCCGAGCTCCTCAACCGCTTCGACGAGACGGTGGTCTTCCGCCGGCTCGACCGCGACGACGTGAAGGCGATCCTGAGGCTCGAGCTCGCGAAGCTGCAGGAGCGGCTCAAGGGCCAGCATATCCAGCTTTCGCTCGACCGCAAGGCCGAGGACTTCCTGGTCGAGAAGGGCTACGACAGCGCCCTCGGCGCGAGGCCGCTCCGCCGCGTGGTGCAGCAGTATGTGGAGGATCCGCTCGCCGACCTGGTTCTCGCGGGGAAGACGCGCCCGCGGATGCGCGGACGGCTCGCGAAGGACGGCAAGAGCGTCAAGTTCTGATTTTGAAAGGAGAAAAAGGAAATGTCCAAGAGTTGCTGCATGTTCGCCGGCCAGGGGGCGCAGGTCCCCGGCATGGGGCGTGACTTCGCCGAGGCCGACGCCGAGGCGATGGGGTTCTTCGAGAAGGCGAACGCCGTGCTGGGCTTCGACCTCATGAAGGTCTGCTTCGAGGGTCCGGCGGAGGAGCTCACCAAGTCCAACGTCTGCCAGCCCGCGATCTTCGTGACGAGCTACGCCGCGTACACGGCGTTCCAGAAGCGCACGAAGGCGGAGTTCGCCGTCGCCGCCGGCCTTTCGCTCGGCGAATGGGGGGCGCTCTGCGCGGCGGGTGCGCTCGACTTCGAGGAGACGCTGAAGGTGCTCGAGGCGCGCGGGCGCTTCATGCAGGAGGCGTGTGAGGCGACGCCCTCGGGGATGGTCGCGGTCGTCGGCGCCACGCCCGACCAGCTCGCGGCGGTCTGCGAGAAAAGCGGCTGCACGGTGGCGAACGTCAACTCGGCGGCGCAGCAGGTGCTGAGCGGCTCGAAGGACGAGGTCGCGGCGGCGGTTGCCGCGGCGAAGGAGCTGGGCATCAAGCGCGCGATTCCGCTCGCGACCGCCGGCGCGTTCCACTCCAAGTACATGGCGAGCGCCCGCGAGAAGCTCGCGCCGGTGCTTGACACGGTCGAGTTCCGCGCGCCGCGGTTCCCGGTCCTCTCCAACGTCACCGGCAAGCCGCATCCCGCCGACGGCGGGGCGATCAGGGCGCTGATGCTCGAGCAGGTGACCGGCACCACCAACTGGGCGGCGGACGTGGAGTGCGCGCGCTCGATGGGGGCGGAGCTGTTCGTGGAGTTCGGCCCCGGCAAGGTGCTTTCGGGTCTGGTCAAGAAGATCGACCCCGCGCTCGCCACGGCGAACGTCTCCGACCTCGCGGGGCTCGATGCCGCCGCGGCGCTTTTCTGAGGGCGGTGAAACGGTGAGAACGGTTGTCAAGGTAGGCACGCACGCGATTGCCGCGAAGTCGGGGCGTCCCGACTACGCGGCGCTCAAGCGTCTCGTCGGTCAGATCTGCGCGCTCCGGCGCGACGGCCACGAGGTGGTGTTCGTCTCCTCCGGCGCGGTGGCGGCGGGCGTGGAGGCGCTGGGGCTTTCGTCCCGCCCCGCCTCGGTCCACGACGTGCAGATGTGCGCGGCGGTGGGGCAGGCGCGGTTCATCTACGAGTACGAGAAGCTTTTCGCCGAGCACGGGGTGAAGATTGGGCAGCTGCTGCTCACCCACTACGACTTCGAGGACCACGCGCGGGCGCAGAACGTAAAGCAGGCGATCGCGCGGCTGCTGGAGTCCGGCATCGTGCCGATCGTGAACGAGAACGACGTCGTCGCCGACGAGGAGCTCAAGGGCCAGACCTTCGGCGACAACGACTGGCTCTCCTACCTGATCGCCAAGCTGGTGCGGGCCGACGCGCTGGTGCTGCTGACCACGGTGGACGGGCTGCTCGGCCCCGACGGCCGGCGCATCCGCGAGATCTCGCGCTTCCGCAACGTCGCGAAGCTGGTGCATCCCGGCGAGAAGGGCAACCTCTCGCGCGGCGGAATGTCGTCCAAGCTCAAGGCGGTGCGCGCGGCGGTGGCGAGCGGAATCGACACCTGGATCGCGAACGGGCGGCGCGCGTCGCTGGTGCCGATCTTCGCCGGCAAGAGCGTCGGCACCTTCTTCCCCGCCAGCACGGTGGGGTGAAGCTTGCCGGCACTTGCGCGCAGGGGGCGGCTTTTGGTATAATTCAGCTACCAAGCGAAAACCACGAACACCACGGAGAACACAGACATGGCAGAGATCGCCGAGGAAAACGCCGCGGGAGCGGCCATCGAGGCCAGGGACGTCGACGACGCGGACATCCGCGACACCGACATCGAGTTCAGCTGCCCGCACTGCGGCAACAGCATGGTGATCGACTACCGCGGCGCTGGGCTGCAGGTCGCCTGCTCGCAGTGCGGCGAGACGGTGCTGGTGCCGATCCCGGAGGGGATGGAGCTCAACGACCTCGACCTCGACCCGGGCGAGATCCTCAAGCAGCTCTTCGCCACCCGCCGGAACTTCCAGAAGGCGGAGCTGCAGATCGCGGCGCTCAAGGCGCGGCTGGTGCAGCTGCAGGAGACGCTCGGGGTGATGCAGGAGGTGGTGGCGGAGGGCATCGCCGGCCGATGAGCCGTTCGCTGAGAGTCGGCATCGTCAACGCGATCACCTTCGCGCGGGTGCCGCTCATCCTCGGGTGGGCGGCCCTTGCTGTATGGCAGGAGTTCACCGGTTCGTTGGCGCTCGCGGTCCTTGCCGCGGCCGCGATGCTTCTTGCCGGGCTCACCGACCTCTGGGACGGTATGCTCGCGCGCCGCTGGGGGGTGGTGTCGACCCTGGGCAAGATGGCCGACCCGCTGATGGACAAGGCGTTCTATATCGTCGCGTTTCCGACCCTCTCCTGGCAGATTCTCCACCAGGGCGGCAACGAGTTCCACGCGCTCGCGATGCTGGCGTTCACCATCCTCTACATGCTCCGCGACACCTGGGTCACATTCCTCCGCGCGGTGGGCGCGGCATTCGGTGCGGATGTGGCGGCGATGTGGCTCGGCAAGGTGAGGACGGCGCTTTCCTTCCCCGGCGCCGGCTGGGTCTACGCGTTCCTCGCCTTCCGCCGCTACGCGCCCGATTCATGGCAGGTGCCGTGGACCTGGAGCTGCTACGCTGTCGAGGCGCTGCTCGTCGCGCTGACCCTCTGGAGCTTCTGGACGTACACCCTCGCGTACCTGCCAAGCCTCAAGATGGCACTTGCGCGAAAATGAAAAATATGAGATAATACACACCACAAACAGGAAACCCCCAAAACCCAAAGGAAAGAAGCAGTTAAAATGAAGAAGCAAAAGAACGGATTTACCCTCGTCGAGCTGCTGGTCGTGATCGGCATTCTCGGCATTCTCATGGGAGCGCTCTTCCCGGCGATTTCGTCGGCGATGCTCTCGGCGCAGACGAACGCGCTGGCGATGCACGGGCGCAACCTCTTCATCGGCATCACCCAGGCGAACGTCGACCGCGAGAGCCACGGCCGCAGCTCGGTGTGGCCGAAGAACAAGAACAAGGAGGAGGGCCAGGGCGACGACATCGCCTACAAGGGCTATTCGAGCAGCGCCGACGACTACTTCGACGATCTCTTTGACATGCAGAACTACGGCACGCCCGAGTGCAGCCCCTACGTCGACGTCGACATCAAGTTCGTCTCCGGCGCCGGCGTCTCGGCCTACAAGGGCAACAAGTCCCTCAAGGGCTGCATCGCGTGGAAGATCGTGACCGACCTCACCGACGACATGCCCGACGTGATCCCGGTGCTCGTCTCGCGCAACATCTCGACCGACAACTTCATCAAGAGCAGCTCGCAGGAGACGCTCTCGCAGACGAAGCAGGAGTCGACCGACACCACCTACACCCAGCCCTTCGGCAACAAGGCGACGGTCATCATCCACAAGGGCGGCGCCGCCGGCGTCTACAAGGGCCGCTACCAGTCGCTCTGCGACTTCTACGACAAGCAGACCGTCACCTTCACCGACGGCGCGCAGATCGACTACCTCAAGCCGACCGACAAGTAAGGCGTGGTCGCCAGGGTCGCGATTGACCTTGCGCTCGACCGGCTCTTCGACTACGAAGTGCCCGAGGCGCTGGAAGGGAAGCTGGCCGTCGGCCAGCTTCTTTCCGTTCCGTTTAGGCACCGCGAGGCGCGTGGCTTCGTGATGGAGGTCGCGCGATCGGCGGACAGCGCCGTCCGCGCCCTCAAGCCCATAACGGCGATCGTCGACGAGACGCCGTTCTTCTCGCCGTCGCTGATCGAGCTGGCGAGGAAGGTGGCCGAGTACACCGCCTCGCCGATCGAGAGCGTCCTCAGGGCGGCGGTTCCGGCGGCGGTGGTGCGCCGCAACGCGAGGGCGCGTGAGCAGCTCTTCGTGGAGCCGGCGCTGGCGCCTTCGCCGGTGGATCTCACCGCGCGCCAGCGCTGGCTCTATGACCAGGTGGTGCGGCTTGGCGGCGGCTGGATGACGCAGCTCGTGCGCGAGCTCGGCACCACCCCGGCTGCGCTGAAGGCGCTGGGGCTCAAGGGGCTCGTCGGCGTCTCGGTGCGCGCGCGGCGGCGCGATCCGCTGGCCGGGCGGCGGATACTGCCGTCGAAGCCGCTGGCGCTCAACCCCGAGCAGTCGGCGGCGCTCGCGGCGGTCGGCGAGCTCGGCGGCGGCGGGCCGTCCACCCTGCTCCTCTACGGCGTCACCGGCTCGGGCAAGACCGAGGTGTACCTGCAGGCGATCGCGAAGGAGCTGGAGGCGGGGCGGGGGGCGATCGTGCTCGTCCCGGAGATATCGCTCACGCCGCAGACGGTGAGCCGCTTCGCCTCCCGCTTCGGCGACAGGGTGGCGGTGCTCCACTCGGCGCTTTCCGACGGCGAGCGCTACGACGAGTGGCACCGCATCCGCTCCGGCGCGGCGCGGGTGGCGGTGGGTCCGCGCTCGGCGGTCTGGGCGCCGGTGAAGGACCTGGGGCTGATCGTGGTGGACGAGGAGCACGAGCCGAGCTACAAGCAGGAGGACAATCCGCGTTACAGCGCGAGGGACGTGGCGGTGCTGCGCGGCGCGGTGGAGGGCGCGAAGGTGGTGCTCGGCTCGGCGACGCCGTCTCTGGAGAGCTGGCGCAACGCCGAGACGGGCAAGTACCGCCTCGCGTCGATCGCGCGTCGCGCGGGCGCGGGGACGCTCCCCGGGGTGCGGCTCGTGGACCTCGGCGAAGGCGGCGCTGGCGGGGCGATGTTCTCGCGCGACCTCATCGACGCCATCTCGCTCCGGCTCGACCGCGGCGAGCAGACTATCCTCTTCCTCAACCGCCGCGGCTTCTCGCGCCAGTATGTCTGCGCGGCCTGCGGCTGGACGGCGACTTGCCCCGCCTGCGACCTCGCCTACACCTACCACCGCGCCGACTCCTGCCTCCGCTGCCATGTCTGCGGCGGCTGGACCGAGCTGCCGGCGAAGTGCCCCGACTGCGGCGGCGTCGAGTTTGCCTGCCAGGGAATCGGCACCCAGCGCGCCGAGGCGGCGCTGAGGAAGTGCTTCCCGCGCGCGTCGGTGCTGCGGATGGACGCCGACTCCACCTCGCGGCGCAGCTCCCACGACGACATCCTCGGCGCGTTTCGCCGTGGCGAGGCGGACATCCTCGTCGGCACCCAGATGATCGCCAAGGGGCTCGACTTCCCCAACGTGACCCTGGTCGGGGTGCTCAACGCCGACAGCACGCTGTCGATGCCGGACTTCCGCGCCTCCGAGCGCGCGTTCCAGCTCTTCGCCCAGGTGTCGGGACGGGCGGGGCGGGCGGAGCTGCCCGGCGAGGTGCTGATCCAGACACGCAACCCCGCCGACGCGGTGCTGCGCGCGGTGGTGGCGGGTGACTTCGCCAAGTTCGCCGCGCGCGAGCTCGAGGACCGGCGCGAGGCGTTCTTCCCGCCGTTCTGCCATCTTTCGGTGGTCAACCTGAAGTCGAAGGACCTTCATCTCGCGGCGGACTGGGCGGCGATGTACGCGAAGTCGCTCCAGCTCTACGCCGCCCGGCTCCGGCAGGGGCGCATGCTCGTCTCGGAGGCGGTTCCGTCGGCGCTCGAGAAGGCGGACGGATACTACCGCTGGCAGGTGGTGGTGCGCTCGACCTCTGCGGCGGCGGCGGTCCGGGCGTGGCGGTGGATATCGTCGGCGCGTCC
Source organism: uncultured bacterium (assembly GCA_902764415.1). Lineage (GTDB taxonomy): Bacteria > Verrucomicrobiota > Kiritimatiellia > RFP12 > UBA1067 > UBA1067. The sequence goes on from CACWVU010000022.1 coordinate 17,523, forward strand.
GCCGGTTGCGGCGCTGAGGGTCGCAATTGACATCGACGCCGTAAATCTTGTATAATTCACTATCTAATGACACGTTTCCCGAAGTTCATCACCTCGATAGGCTACGCCGGAATTGTTCTGGTGCAGTCGGTGGGTTATTTTCCTTCGGTCTTCCTGCGCAGCGACGGGCGGCGCGATCTCTTCCGCCAGCTCTACGCGACCGGCATCCGCACGCTGCCGGTGGTGACGGTGGTGTCGATCTTCATGGGGATGATCCTCGCGCTGCAGGTGGGGCTGGAGCTCGCGCGCTTCAACCAGGAGAATTACCTCGGCGCGGCGGTGATGCTCACGCTGCTGAGGGAGATGGCGGCTTTTTGCTGCGGCATCTGCATGGCGGCGTGCGTGGGCTCGGCGATCGCCGCCGAGATCGGCACCATGAAGGTGAACGACGAGATCGACGCGCTCAGGATCATGGGCATACCGCCGGTGCGCTTCCTCGCGGCGCCGCGAATCCTGGCCCTGCTCCTGATGTCGCCGGTGGTGGCGTTCTACTGCTGCATCATGGGTACCATCGGCGGCGGCATCGTGGGGGCGACGCAGCTCAACGTCGACTTCGGGCAGTTCATGTCGAGCGCGCTGTGGATGGCGGCCGACAAGGACCTTTTCGTGGGCATCGCCAAGGCGGCGGTGTTCGGGGTGCTGGTGGGCGACGTCTCCTTCTGCGAGGGGATGGGCGCGTCGCTGGGCGCGACCGGCGTGGGCAAGGCGACGCAGCGGGCGGTGATCGTCTCCTTCCTGGCGATCCTGATCTCCGGGTACATGATTTCGAGGGCGTTCTACTGATGGGCGAGAAGGTCATAGAGTTCGTCGACGTCGTCAAGCGGTTCGAGGGCCGGGCCGTGCTGGACGGGCTTTCCTTCGCCGTCGAGCGCGGCGAGGTGTTCACCGTGCTCGGTCCGTCGGGCACTGGCAAGTCGGTGACGCTCAAGCACATCGTCGGCCTCGAGGAGCCCGACTCTGGCGAGGTGCGCGTCGCCGACGCGCGCGTCGGCTACCTTTTCCAGAGCGGGGCGCTGATCGCCTGGAAGACGGTGTGGGAGAACGTGGCGCTGCCGCTCGTTGAGACGACGCGGCTTCCCGACGCCGAGATCGAGCGCCGCGTCGCGTCGGCGCTCGAGGCGGTGGGGCTTTCGGACGCGGCCGACCGCTACCCGGCCGAGCTCTCCGGCGGCATGCAGAAGCGCGCCGGGCTCGCCAGGGCGATCGTCCGCGACGCGGAGATCGTGCTCTACGACGAGCCGACCTCGGGGCTGGACCCGGTGACCTCCGCCGTGATCGAGCGGCTCATCGTGGGGCTCAACCGCGAGCGCGGCGTCACTTCGGTGGTGGTCACCCACGATCTTGCGATGGCGGCGAGGATATCTTCTCGCATAATGCTGATCAAGGACGGCAGGTCGGTCGCGTGCCTGCCGCCGGACGAGTTCATGCGCTGCGGAGAGCGCGAGGTGGCCGAGTTCGTCGGCGCCGCGAAAGGGGAGAGAAAATGAAAAACAGGAAAAGCGAGGCGTTCACGCAGGGCGTCGTCGGGGTGTTCATGCTCACGGTGCTGCTGCTCATGGGCTACTTCACCATCGTCATCTCCGGGGTGGACGTGCTGTCAGGCCGCCACCGGGTGCCGGTGAGGGTCGCCTTCTCCCAGGTGGGCGGGCTCAAGGACCGCGACAACGTGATGTACCGCGGCACCAAGGTGGGCGTCGTGGAGCGGGTGGAGGTGACGCCGTCCAACCTGGTAGTGACCGCGCGGATCGACTCCAACGTCATCCTGCGCGAGGGCTACAGCGCGACAGTCTGCAGCCTTTCGATGCTCGGCGGCACGTATCTCCGGCTCGACGAGGGCGAGGGCGAGTCGCTCGACCTGGAGACCACGCTCTTCCACGGCGTGACGCCGACCGACTGGATGGAGGACCTGCGCCAGATCGCGAGCACCGTCAACGGATTCGTCTCCGGCCCGGAGATCGGCGTCATCGTGACCAACGCGGTGGAGGCGTCGGAGAAGGCCCGCGAGCTCGCCGAGGACGCCAAGCGCATGGCGGACGACGTGAAGGCGTTCATCGACAAGGCGAACCACTTCGCGGACAAGGCGGTGGCGGTGGCTGACCGCGTCGAGCGCGGCGAGGGCATGGTGGGCAAGCTGCTCTCGTCCGACGACACCGTCTACGACGACTTCAAGGAGACGATGGCCAACGCGAAGGAGATCTCGGCGAAGGTCAACCGCGACAAGGTGTTCGACGACCTCGAGGCCGGCATCGCGGCGTTCAGGAAGGCGGCCGAGGAGTTCGACGCGAAGGGGATGTCCGAGAAGGGAGCCGCGCTCCTGGCCGACCTCGGGGTGGTCGCGGAGCGGCTCAAGAACGGCGAAGGCACGCTCGGGCGTCTCTCGAACGACACGGAGCTCTACGATGAGGTCAAGGGTCTCATGAAGGACGTCCGCGAGGTCGTCGACAACTACCGCGACACGACGCCGATTTCGACCTTTACGTCGCTCGCGACCGGGGCGCTCTGATGCTGCTCCTCGCCGCGAGCGCCGCCGCCGTGCTCATGGCGGATCCCATGCCGCTCGACATGCCGAGGGCGGAGGCGTATCTCGTGCGCGAAGGCGGGCGCCGCTACCTCGAGGACCGCTTCGACCGCCTCGACCTCTGGTCGTCGCGCGCGGTGGACGGCCGCTGGCTCGACGACGAGGGGCGTGTGTTCGTCTGCTCCGCCCTGCGCGAGTGCCCGCCGCAGGAGATATCCGAGGATACCATGGTTACCCGCGCGGACTATGTCCGCTCCGTCGGCCCGGTCAAGCGCGACGACGTCGAGCGCCGGCGCCGCGCGGTGGAGCTCCTCTCGCCGGTCGAGCCGGCCGAGGAGCCGGAGCGCCCGCGCCAGATTCCGCGCGGCTTCCGCGACGTCGAGTACTGGCAGGGGACGAACGAGGCCGCGGTCGTCTGCGCTTTCCTGCCGGAGAAGGAGGAGACCTGGCGCATCGCCACCTGGCTGCTCGCCGAGGGCGACGAGTTCGACGCCGCGAAGGAGGCGTTCGAGGAGGAGATGTTCTCCTGGCGTGATTCGACCTGGTCGCAGCTGAAGGCGCGGCTGGACCGGCCGGAGAAGGATCCGAAGCGCCGCGGCCGCGCGAAGAAGGGCCCGCCGCCGGACTCGCCGGCCTTCGAGCGCGAGCTGCTGCGCGCCGACGCGCGCCATTCGGTGGCGGCGTATCCGTCATGGCACGCGACCGACGCGGAGGAGTTCACCGTGCTCGACGAGCTTCCCGACGGATACGCCTTTATCCCCTCGCTCACCAACGAGCTCGCGGTCATGCGCCGGCGCTACGCCGCCGCGGTGCCGACGCCGCTCGACGGCACCAACGTCCTCTGCGTCGCCCGCATCTTCGCCTCGCGCGACCGCTACCTCGACGCGCTCGAGGCCGACGGGCTCACCAACATGACGTGGACGGCGGCCTACTGGAGCCCGTCGCGCCGCGAGCTCGTGGGCTATCTGCCGCGGGAGGGCGCGGCGGAGCTCCTGAAGACCGTGCGCCACGAGGCGTTCCACCAGTACCTAACCTACGCCTGCTCGACGATCGCCGCCTCGCCCTGGCTCAACGAGGGCTACGCGCAGTACTTCGAGGAGGGACCGGACGGCCCGGACGCGCCTGACTTCTCCGACCTCGCCGGGTACTCCGCCGCCGTCGCGCCGCTGATGGACATGGACTACGGCGAGTTCTACTCCGGCTCCGACGCCGAGCGGCGGCTCAAGTACCGCCTGGCGCTGTCCGTCGCCTGCTTCCTCGAGCGCGGCGCGCCGAGGGTGCGGTTCGACCCCTTCAAGGGGCTCAAGGGACGCTACGTCGAGGCGCTCTTCGAGACCAAGGACATGCGCCGCGCCACCGCCGCGGCGTTCGAGAACGAGGACCAGCGGCGGCTTTTCGCCGCGCAGTGGCGGAAGTACTGCATGGGGGAGCTGCGATGACGACGGCGATCGAGCTTGAGGGCGTCACGCGCGCGTTCGGCGCGGTGAAGGCGGTGGACTCGCTCTCGCTCAAGGTTGGCCGCGGGACGATCTTCGGATTCCTCGGCGTCAACGGGGCGGGCAAGACGACGACCATCAAGATGATCCTCGGGCTCGACCGGCCCACCTCGGGGCGCATCGCGGTGATGGGCGGCGACCCGGCCGACCCGGCGACGCGCCGACACATCGGCTACATGCCGGAGATCGCCAACTACTACCCCTACCTCAACGCCTTCGAGCTGATGGACTTCTACGGCGGGCTCTGCGGGCTCGACCGGCGGACGGTCCGCACGCGCGCGGCGGAGCTCCTGGAGCGCGTCGGCCTCGCGCACGCGGCGAAGCGTCCGCTCCGCACCTACTCCAAGGGCATGCTCCAGCGCGCCGGCATCGCGCAGGCGCTCCTGTCCGACCCCGAGCTGCTGGTGCTGGACGAGCCGTTCACCGGACTCGACCCGCTCGCGCGCGTCGGCTTCCGGGAGCTGTTGCGCGAGCTGCGCGGACGCGGGCGGACGATCTTCTTCTCGTCCCACGAGCTCGGCGAGACCGAGCTCCTCTGCGACGGCATCGCGATCATGAAGGCGGGTCGGTGCGTCCGCCAGGGCGCGGTGAAGGACCTCGCCGGCGACGGCGAGGGCAACCTCGAGCGGCTTTTCCTCAGGGTGCTCGCCGGCGATGGGGAGGAGGCGCGGGGATGAAGGCCGCGTTCCGCCAGCTGTCCGCGCTCGCGCGGCTTTCGCTCCTGGAGCTCTGGCGCCGTCACGAGGTGTTCGCCTTCCTCCTCCTCGCGCTGGCGCTCGTCGTTCCGCTCGCGCTGGCGCGTCCGTTCGGCGCGTCTGGCGCCTCACGCTACCTCGACGAAGTGGCGCTGCTGCTCGTCTGGGCGTTTTCGCTCTCGATCTCGCTCGGGGCGGGCTCGCGGCTGTTTCCGCCGGAGTTCGAGAGCCGCACCGCGCTGCCGCTTTTCTCGCGTCCGCTCTCGCGTGGGCGCATCCTGCTCGGCAAGTACTTCGGCGGGGTGCTGGCGTCCTGGAGCGCGCTCATGGTGTTCTACGCGCTCTTCGCCGCCTCGGTGGCGCTGCGCGGCGGGGCGGCGGCGACGGCGGCGATGCTCCAGGCGGTGTTCCTGCACCTCCTCTTCGCCGCGGTGGCAGTGGCGCTTGCGCTGCTCATGTCGCTCGTCCTCTCCCGGGGCGCGGCCCTGGCCTTCTCGGGCACGCTGCTTGCGGGGATGTTCTTCTTCGGGCGCGATCTGCCGCGGTACGCGGAAGGCGCCGCAGCGCCGGTTGGCTGGATATTGCGCGTGATCTACGCCATCGCGCCGCATGCGGAGTTCTTCGACATGCGCCAGCGGCTGGTCCACGGCTGGGGCGCGGTGGACGCGGCGGTGGTCGCCGTCGTCGCCGGGTATGCGCTCGTCTACGCGGCGGTGCTGCTGCTGCTGGCGAGGTGGGCACTCGAAAGGAGGCGCGTGTGAGCGCGCCAGCGAAGACGCTGGTCCTCGTCGCGGCGGTGGCGGCGGTCGCCGGCGCGGCGGAGCTCTGTGCCTCGTTCGGGGATGCGCTGCCCCAGCAGGCGGCGGACGGGGATGTCCTCTCCGTGGCATTTTCCGACGCGCGCGAGGAGCTAGCCTCCGCCCTCGTCCACCGCGCCGACAGCTATTTCCACGGAGGAATCGACTTCGACTGCCACGCCGCGCATGGGCACGCGCATGGGCACGCGCACGAGCACGGCGAGCACGACCATGATCACGACGACATCGACGGACATGAGCAGGACGGAGGCTGGTTCGACCTCTGGGAGTGGATCGACTCGCACGTGCGCGCGCCGGGCGTCCACCGCCATCTCGAGGGCGCCGAGACGATGGAGCTGATGCCGTGGCTTTGGGCTGGTGTGCGGGCGGATCCGCGCAACATCGCCAACTGGACGACGGCGTGGTACGTTGCCTCGCATATGGCGAAGGACCATGCGCTTGCGCGGGAGATCTTGGCGGAGGCTCGCCGGGCAAATCCCGAGTCGATGGAGCTGGCGTTCACGGCGGGGTGCGAGGCGTACGACGGCGGGCGCGGCGACGCGGCGGCGGCGGAGACGCTTTTCCTCGAGGCGAAGGCGCTCGGGGAGCGGTCCTGCGGCGGCGACCTTTCGCGTTTGAGCGAACACGATTCGCAAATCTACCAATTTATCCTGGGATATCTGAGGAAAATCGAGGAGGACCGGCTGGCCGGCGCGGCTGGCACGCCTTCTGCTAAAAATTTTTGAGGTATGGCGAAACTTCATCTAATAAAACCTGCGGCGCGGCGGTCGATCGAGGAAATCCGGTCGATTACCGACCCGGCTGAGCGCGCGCTGGCGGCGGCAGACCACTTCTCGATGCCGCCGATGACGGTGCCGCCGGGCTTTGCGCCAGATTCGTCGCTGCTGGCGGGCCAGACGGCGGACTTCTGGGCGTCGGCGAAGGCGCTGCCGCTCTGCCGCGTGGCGGGGCGGACGACGGTGGCGTTCGCCGACCCGTTCGACCTGCCTTCGCGGGAAGAGGTGGTGCGCGTGTGCGGCGGCTCGGTGTGGGCGACGGTCGCGCCGGAGGGGGAGATCGCCGACGCAATCGGGCGGCTGAAGGCGAAGGAGGACGCGGCCAACCCCGCGCTCGCGATGGAGAACATCATGAAGGGCCAGGAGGCGGACGTCGAGATCTCGTCCGAGTCGGCCCCGGCGGACTCCATCGACGCGACGGTGGACGCGGCCGGCGAGGCGCCGGTCATCCGCATGGTGAACACCATCATGATCGAGGCGCTGAAGACGAAGGCGTCGGACATCCACTTCGAGGCGATGGAGCGCACCTCGCGTCTCCGGTATCGCATCGACGGCGCGCTCATCGAGCGGCCGTCGCCGCCGAAGGCGCTGCACAACGCGGTCGTCTCGCGCATCAAGATCATGTCCAACCTCGACATCGCCGAGCGGCGCAAGCCGCAGGACGGCAGGTTCAAGATCCGCGCGCTGAAGAAGGAGGTTGACGTGCGCGTGTCGATCCTGCCGACGGTGCACGGCGAGAAGGTGGTGATGCGTATCCTCGACAAGGCCAACCTCGCGCCCGGCCTCTCGTCGCTCGGGCTCGACGAATACGCCTACAAGGCGATGAAGTTCGCGATCGACCAGCCGCACGGCATCATCCTGGTGACGGGGCCGACCGGCTCGGGCAAGACGACGACGCTCTACTCCTGCCTGCAGGACCTGAACCGGCTCGACGTCAACATCGTGACGGCGGAGGACCCGGTGGAGTACGAGCTCCCCGGCGTCAACCAGTGCCATGTCAACGTGGCGCAGGGGCTGACCTTCGCTGGCATCCTGCGCTCGGTGCTCCGCCAGGACCCGGACATCGTGCTCGTGGGCGAGATCCGCGACGGAGAGACGGCCGACATCGCGGTGAAGGCGGCGCTGACCGGCCACCTGGTGCTCTCCACCCTGCACACCAACGACGCCTGCGGCGTGGTGGCGCGTCTCTTCGACATGGGCATCCAGCCGTTCATGCTCGCCTCCTCGCTCATCCTCGCGCAGGCGCAGCGCCTCTTCCGGCGGCTGTGCCCGTTCTGCAAGAAGCCGGTGGAGCTCGACATGGACGTGCTGGCGGCGAACAAGGTGGACCCCGCTCCGTTCGAGGGGGTGGAGGTGTTCGGTCCCGTCGGCTGCCCGAAGTGCCACGGCACCGGCTACAAGGGGCGCGGCGCGATGATGGAGGTGCTGCCGATCTCGCCGAAGATCCGCGGCGTCATCGAGCGCGGCGGCGACGCCGAGCTGCTCAGGAAGTATGCGCTCGAGGAGGGGATGGTGACGCTGAAGGACGCTGGGATGATGAAGGTGCGGGCGGGGTTGACCTCGCTCCAGGCGGCGCTCGCGGTGTCGGGCGGCGAATAGGAACTGCGGAGGGAACGGAAGTGGCGAAGGACACGGCAGAGATCAAGGTCAAGGGCGTGCGCGGCATCGTCAACAAGGAGCTGGTGCCGTTCACGAAGCAGCTTGCGTCGATGACCGGCGCGGGGATGTCGATCCTCTCCACCATGCAGACGCTGGAGGAGCAGGCGGAAAACCCGGAGTTCAAGAAGGTGCTGAACCACCTCCTGAAGTCGATCGAGGGCGGCGACCCGCTCTCGCGAGGGCTCGCGGCGTTTCCGAAGATCTTCGACGAGATGTACGTGAACATGGTGATTGCAGGCGAGCAGTCCGGCGAGTTCGCGGGCATCCTCAAGCGCCTGGCGACGATCCTGCAGAGCGGCGCGCGGCTGAAGAAGAAGGTGAAGAGCGCGATGACCTACCCCACGGTCATCGTCTCGATCGCGCTCCTGATGAGCTGGGGCCTCATCCAGTTCGTGGTGCCTATCTTCGCGGAGATGTTCGCGGGCGCGGGCAAGCCGCTGCCGGCGCTGACCCAGTCGCTCGTCAACCTCGCGGACTTCATCAAGTCGTGGTGGTACGTGATCATCGTGGTCGTGGTCGCGGTGCTGTTCGCCTTCGGCAAGTGGAAGGCCACGGAGTCCGGCCGCAGCAAGTTCGACGCGTTCAAGCTGAAGATGCCGGTCTTCGGCCAGCTGGTGCTCAAGTCGTCGGTCGGCCGTTTCGCGCGCCTCCTCTCGCAGATGATCGGCTGCGGGGTGCCGATCCTGAAGTCGCTCGACGTCGTCGCGGGTTCGCTCGGCAACCACGTGCTGGAGAAGTCGGTGATCGCCGCGCGGCGCGAGGTGGAGCAGGGCAACCAGCTCAACACCGCGCTCGAAGGCAAGCCCTTCATGCCGATTTTGATGGTGAGGATGATCGCGGCGGGCGAGAAGGCCGGCCGGCTCGAGGACATGCTCGACTCGGTGGCGGACGCCTACGACGAGGAGGTGGAGACGATGCTCGCCACCCTGACCTCGCTGATGGAGCCATTCATCATGGTGTTCCTCGGCGCGATCATCGGCACGATCGTGATGGCGATGTTCCTGCCGATATTCAACATGGGCTCGCTTTCGAGCTGAAACCCGACGCTTCGCGAAAGGAGACGATGGAAGAGAGAATAGAGAACGACGAACTCAACCGGCGCCTGGCGCTCGCGGAGGCGCGGGCGGAGCGCTCGAAGGTGGTGATGGAGTCGCTCGCCGGCTTCTGCCACGCGCTCGGCCAGCCGGCGACAGTGCTGCTGAGCTCGGTGGAGCTCCTGAGGATGGGCTGTGACGAGGATACCCGGAAGGAGATCCTCGACATGTGCTACGACGCGGTTATCGAGATCCGTTCGCTGCTCGCCCAGATGAAGGAGAAGCGCGAATACGCCAACGAGGCCTACCTCGCCGCGAACGAGGAGGCCGGCACGATGATTTCGCTCAAGGAGTGGCGCGAGAAGGCGCCGCCGCGGTTCGACTGGGACCACTGAGACAGGGCGGGAAGGGGGATTCTGGACCATGGCCACGGAGGAGAAGAGGAAGTTCGACGCCAAGCTGGAGGAGGGCGTAGCCTACTTCGAGCAGATGCTCGCGATGATGCCCGACGACCGCACCACCCTCGAGTTCCTCGCGGTCGTCTATCCCCAGATGGGCGAGAAGGCCAAGGCCGAGCACGCGCTCGCAGAGCTCGCCAGGGTGCTGGTGAAGGAGGGCGACTCCGAAAGCGCCCTCGCGCTGCTGCCTCGCCTCGAGGAGTGCGAGTCGCCCGCCGCCAAGGCGATGGCGGTGAGGGTGAAGGCACTCGGCGAGCCGAAGCCCGAGCTGGTGCCCGAGGCCGCGTCCGCCGAGCCGGTGGTGCCGCCCGCCGCCGAGTTCGCGCACGCGGTGGAGGCCGAGGCGCTGCTCGCCGATTCGCTCGGTGAGGCCGAGATCGCCGCGCACCTGCGGTCGCTGCCGGACAACGGCCGCCTCTTCCTCGTCTCCGCGCTGGCGACGATGTCCAGGGAGCGCCCCGACGCCCTCGAGCCGGCGATTGCGCGCCTCGCCGACGCCCACGGCTGCCCGCCGGTGCCGCTCGACGCGTTCGAGCCCGACCGCGAGGCCGCCGCCAAGCTCGGCGAGCGGCTCGTAAAGCTGCGCGGCACCATCCCGTTCGCGCGCCTCGCCGGCACTTCGCTCGTCGCCGTCCTCAATCCCGGCGACGAGGAGCTGCGCCGCGCCGTCGCCGACGCGCTCGGCGAGAATGTCCGCTTCTACCTCGCCGACCCCCAGCACGTTGAGGCGGCCGTCGCCAAGCTCTGGCCGGAGGAGGTGGAGGGCGCATGAGACGCGGAGTCACCCTCGCCGAATGCATGGTCGCGAGCGCCGTCCTCGGCCTGCTCGTGCTGGTGCTGCTCTCCGGGGTGACCGTCGCCACGCGGATCGCGGACGACAACGCGCAGCTCCTGGCGGCGGAGGCGGTCGCCTGGGACGCGGCGTGGAAACGCTTCAACGAGGACTACAGGGACCTCGTCCTCAACGAGACTACCGGCTGGCAGAACCTCTCATCGAACGCGGTGCCGGTGCTGAGCGTCTACGATACCCCGGCGAAGCTGTGCGTCGACGTCTCCGCCGTGGCCGAGACTGGGTGGCTCGCGGACCTCAAGGTAGTAACTGCCGACGTCGAGTGGGGCCCGGAGGCGCGGCGGCGGTCGCTCTCTGGCTCCGGCCACGCGGTGCAGGTCTGGCGCGGCGACATGGGGAGGGCACCGTGACGACGCGCGGGCCAAGAGCCGGCTTCACCCTTTTAGAGGTGATGTTCGCGACAGCCATCTTCTCGATCGTGGCCGCGTCGGTTGCCACCTTCTTCATCGGCGTTCAGCGGCTTTCGCGGCGCGCGATGGCGACGGCGGAGCTGTCGACGGCGATGCGCGAGATGAGGGAGAAACTGCTCTTCCACGCCCAGCCGGCCGGCGACGGCGTGGTCTGGTCAGGGTTGCTCTCCGGCGTCAGTCGCGGTTCCTCGCCGATCGAGGCGGGGATCAAGGTGCTCGTTGACGCGCCGGTCTTCACCTTGGATGGTGGTGCGGTGTCCCTCGGCGAGATCCAGCTCCTCAACGACTCCGGCCGCTTCAAGAACGACGGCACGACCGATCCGTGGCGGACGCTCTGGTTCCGCTTCGGCGGCTCGGTCGAGGGCGGCGCGGAGTCGGGGCTGTGCTATCTCGGCGACGACGTGTTCGAGGACGGGGTCGCCGTCACGCACGGAATCTACTTCCTCAACCTCTGCGCGTCCATGGGCGGCGTCGAGCACGGCGAGCGGATCGCCGTGCCGGTGTTCGGGGTTGGACAGGTGAAGAACACGACCTCGGTTTTCCACGACAACCTCCTTGCCACGCCATGAAGAGACTGAATGCGAGACCCGGCTTCATCCTGCCAATGGCGCTCATCCTGGCGCTGGTGGCGGGGATCATCGTCGCCTCGGTGGGGGCGTACGTCGCGCAGGCTGCGCGCACGACCAGGTACCACCTCGCCAAGGACCGTTGCCGCTTCGCCGCGCAGTCGGCGATCGAGAACGCAAAGTGCGAGATCCAGCGTGGCTTCATCAGCTACATCGCGGCGAACTTCGCCTCCATCCAGATCGCGCCGGGCAAGGCCAAGGCGTACAACTGGTTCGACACTGTGAGCGCCGACCGCCGCACCATCGGCTCGTCGAACCCGGCGACGCTTTTCGCGGGGATCGACTATCCCGTCTCGTGCAACGGATGCAGCGTGTGGGTGGGGATCGGCGAGAACGTCGAGCACGAGAATAACGCCGCGGTCGCAGTGGTGCCGGTAATCGCGACCGCGGTATTCCAGTACCCCGACGGGCTGCGGGCGACGGCCACCATAGAGGAGCGCATCGTCTTTGGGACGGGACAGTCCAAGGTCTTCGACAACGCATACTTCGTGAACAACTACGGCTGGATGAACGGCGGGTTCGTGATCAACGGCGAGTTCCGCGCCAACGGCAACGTGAGCCTCAAGGGCGGGTGCACGGTGAATGGCTTCGTCTACGCCGCGCCCAACTCCGAGATCGGCGCGGCGGGTACGGTCACGGTGCAGAACGCGAACATCTACAACCGCACCAAGTACCGCAGCTCCGTCGGCAACCGCGCCCGCTACGACACCGGCAACGTTGACGACATCGGCTCCTACGACCCTGCGACGGCGACCGGTACCATCTCCAAGCCGAGCTTCTACGCCGACGGCTCGCTCAGGAGCGGCACCAAAACCTCGGACAACGTGCCGATCGTGAACGAACGGTCCGATCCGGTGGAGATGCCGTTCGTCTCCGAGCTCCAGCCCTACATCGAGTACGCGCAGGACGAGGGCGGCACGCTCAGCTACCCCGCCGTCACCTACACCGACGTCGCCGGCAACTCGCACACCGTGCCTTCCGGCCAGGTGAACGCCTACAACCCGTCCACCCAGGCCGGTCCCTCGGGCGACGCCTCGCTCGCCGACGCCGGCTCGCTGCTGCTCGTGGGCACGCAGTCGAACCCGATCGTGATCGACGGTCCGGTGGTGGTCGCCGGCGACGTGGTGATCAAGGGCTATGTCAGTGGGCAGGGCACCATCTACGCCGGCCGCAACGTCCACATCATCGGCGACATCGCCTACGTCGACTCGCCGACTTGGACCCACAGCAAGACCGGCGAGGCGGCGGCGAGCGAGCAGGCGGCGAACGACCAGAAGTCGATGCTCGGCATCGTCGCCAAGGGCAACATCGTCGTCGGCGACTGCACCTCGAGCACCATCGCCGCGAACGTGAACTCCGGCACCGACATCGCCTACGCCTGCGACGCGAACGACTCGTCGATCGGGTATCCCTCGACCTCCTTCTCGACCACCAAGACTGTCTACGGCAGGATCACCACAAGCAATACCTTCAACGGCGACTATTCCGCGGTGGAGCAGATCAACTCGCTTTCGGCCGAGCTCTCGTCGACCGCCCCCGGCGGCTACCAGGCGTCCTCGGGCAAGTTCGGCAAGGTGCGCTCGACCTCGCAGACCGAATACTACTACGACCAGTACGGCAGGCGGCAGTCCCGCAAGGTCGCCAACGCCTCCACCTCCTACGACCGCCACTACTACGAGACGATCATCGACGACGCCGTCATCAACAGCCTGAAGGGCACCGTCTCGCGCATCGACGCGGTGATGTACAACAACCACGGCGTCTTCGGGAAGCTCGGCGCGAGCTTCCAGATCAACGGTGCGCTCGTCTGCCGCGACGAGGGCCTTACCGCGAACGGCGGCTCGTTCAACTGGGACATGCGCCTCAGGCGCAAGAAGGACAGCGAGGTGGTGGCGAAGATGGGCCTGCCCAAGGGCGCCGGCGACCCGTACACCGCGAGCTGGATGGAGATACCGGACGCGTCGAACCCGGTCTACCCGAATCCGGAGGAGGGGTCCGGTGACTGACGAGAGGATAGACCAGGAGGGCGAGGCCGGCGACCGCCGCGCCGAGGTCGACCGCGAGCGCCGCGAGGCGCTGCGGCGCGAGTCTGCCGGGGTACAGCTTGGGCGTCCGCGCGGCGTCCTTACCGTCGAGGAGGCGGCGGCGCGGCGCGCGATGCGCGAGGAGGCGTCCTCCCTTGCGGTGCCGGTGCCGACGGCGGCGCAGGAAGTCGCCGCGGCGAAGGGGGCGGCGCCGACCGACGTGGGCGCGAGCCTGCGCGTCGCGCAGGCCGGCTTCGCGCTGGCGATTGTGCTGACGCTCGTGTGGGCGTGGATTTCATTTAGGAGAGGAGGCGGAGGGAGATGAACGAAGCTGCTGCCGCGGGCGCGAAGGAGCGCGACCCGCTTGCCGACGTCGAGCGCCAGGGGCCGATTTCGTGGGCGCTCCACTCGATACGCACCCGCTATTCGCTGGCGACGGCGGTTTTCCTGCTGCTGGCGCTGGCGATGTTCTACATCGGCGGCAGGATCGTGCTCGTCCACCTCGTCCACGACGCCGAGCGCCAGGTGAAGGAGATCGGGGTCGACGTCTCGCGCCTCGCCTACCGGCGCGCGGACGCGGTGCGCCAGGCCGCGGCGGATGCTTTCGCCGCAGCGGACGGCGGGCGGCTTGACCCGGCGAAGTGCGTGGAGACGGGCGGCTTCTCGCTGGCGGCAGAGTTCGCGGCCGACGGCAAGTTCGCCGGCGGTTCGCTTCGCGGGGCGGACGGGGCGGCGCGGCCGGTTTCGGCGGAGGAGCTTGCGCCGTACGCGGAGGCGCTTTCGCGCTGGATTAGCACCTCGACGTCGCCGGAGGCGCGAAAGGCCGCGACCGGCATAGTGCGCGTCGGCGGCGTCTCGCATTTCGTGGCCTTGGTCCCCGCCGGAGCCGGCGGTGCGCTGATGCTGGGGATGCCGTTCGACTCCGCCGCGTTCACGCTGCAGGTAAACGACTCGCTCTCGGGGCTCGAGGTGCGCGTCACCGACCGCAAGGCGGAGATCTCGGTGCGCGAGTTACCGGCCGAGAACGGGCGCGCGCCGCAGACCGACGGCTTTGGCATCGTGCCGATGTTTTCGTCGGCGCTCAATTTCTACTCCGGCGGGTTCTGGGATTTGAGGGCGAATCCGTTCGAGGCCGTCTTCACCCTGCGGGACATCGTCGGCAACGCGATCTCGATGGTCACGGTGTCGCTTCCAAAGAGCTTCACGAGCGTCACCGAGACCGCGGTCGGGCGGCTTGCGTGCTTCATCGCCGTCGGCGGCATCCTCTTCGTGCTGCCGCTCTTCTGGTTCCAGAGCAGGGTGCTCCTCAACCCGCTCACCAAGATGACGAAGGAGGTGTCGGAGCTCGGCCGACGCAACTCTGACGTCGACTGTCCGCGGCTGGAATGGCGGGGGAAGGACGAGTTCGCGCTCCTTGCGGTGTCCGTCAACCGGATGCTCGAGACCATCTCGGCGCGAACGGTCTCCATCGCCCAGGCCGACGCCCGCCACCAGGCGCTCATCGCGTGCCTTCCGGACGCGCTCGCGATCTTCGACCCGGTGGGGAGGGTGGTGGCGATCACCAAGCAGCCGGAGGCGGCGGACCCGATTCCCGGCTTTACCCCGGGCGACGTGCCGGACGCCGCGGTGTTCGGGCAGGGGCCGGTGGACAGCTTCCTCAGGACGCTTGGCGAGATCTTCCGCGGACGGAAGGTCGGCAAGATCAAGTTCGAGGCATCCGCGGCCGGCGGCGGTGTCCGCCACTTCGACCTCAGGGTGACGCGGATGGACGAGTACTTCGCGCTCGCGGTGGTGCGTGACGTCACCGAGGAGGCGTCGGAGCACAGGTTGCGACTGGCGGCCGAGGCGCGCGCCCACGACTCGATGAAGCGCGAGTCGCTCACCCAGCTCGCCGCCGGCATCGCCCACGATATGAACAACGTCCTCTCCATCGTCCTCAACGCCGCGGAGTCCGACGGGGCGGACCCGTCCGGCGACTCGTCGGAGACGCTCAAGACCATCCGAGAGGCGGTGCGCCGCGGCTCGGAGATGATGCGCGAGCTGAGGACCTTCGCGGGCGAGAGCCGCATCCATCTCGTGCGCGTCGACCCGAACCTGCTCTTCGAGGACGCGAAGCCGCTTGCCGAGCACACCGTCGGCGACAATGTGATCGTCACCTTCGATCCCGGCAGCGGCATGCCAGACGTCGACGCCGACCCGGGGCAGTTCTGGAAGGTGTTCTTCAACATCATCAAGAACGCGGGCGAGGCGATCGGCGAGCGTCCGGGCACGATCAGGGTGTCGGTGAAGCCATTTGTGATGACCGAGGCGGTCGCCTCCGGCTTCATCTCCGCCGCGCCGCTCCAGCCCGGCGCCGGCGCCCTCTTCGAGATCCGCGACGACGGTCCCGGCATACCCGCATCGCTGCTGCCGCGGCTCTTCGACCCGTTTGTCTCGTCGAAGGCAATCGGCCGCGGCCTCGGGCTCGCTACGGCGCGCACTATCGTTGAGACCCACGGCGGCGGCATCGCCGTCGACAGCCAGCCCGACCGCGGCACCGTGTTCCGCATTTTCCTGCCGGAGTCTAGGCTGCCGAAGGAGCCGTCGGAGCGCGGCGGTCAGGGATCGGCCTCCGCGGCAGATGGCGCCGTGCGCCCCGCAGGCGAGGTGCTGGTCGTGGACGACGACCCCGGCATCCGCAGGACCTCGGCGATCCTCCTCAAGGGGCTCGGACGTACGGCCCACGTCGCCAAGGACCACCACGAGGCGCTGGCCGTCGTCCGCCGCCATGCCGAGTCGCTCGGGGCGATCGTGCTCGATGCCGACCTCGGCGCCACCGACTCGGTGAGGCTGCTCGCGTCGTTGCGCATTTCGGCGCCGGGGGTGCCGGTGGTGGTGTCGAGCGGCAGCTCCGAGGACAGCATCCGCGAGCTCTTCCGCGCCGAGCCCTACGACCTGTTCCTCGCCAAGCCCTACACGCTCGCGGAGCTCAAGGGCGCGCTCGCCGCCGTGGAGGGGAAGGCTTGAGGCTTTCGGTTAGGCTTTGCCTTGCGGCGCTCGCAGTCTACTTCGCCGCCGCCGTGTTCGGCGAGGTGCAGTACCGTGTAGCCCAGATTCGCGACGTGACGCCGGAGTACAACCGCGTTGACACCGCCGCGCGCGACCTGCCGCCGTCGGCCGAGCACTGGCTCGGCACCGACAACCTCGGCCGCTCGGTGGCGCTTCGGCTCGTCCAGGGGACGCGCATCGCCTTCTACGTGGGCGTGCTCACCTCGCTCATCGCGATTCCGCTCGGGGTGGTGCTGGGGCTGCTCGGCGGGTACTTCGGGGGGAAAACCGACTCCTTCGTCGTCTGGCTCTGCGCTACCGTCGCCTCGATGCCGGGGCTTCTCTTCATCCTCGCGATTGCGCTGGTGGTCGGCAAGGGGCTTGCCGGGGTGATTGTCGGCATCGGCCTCACCACCTGGGTGGGAACGTGCCGCACGATCCGGGCCGAGACGATCAAGCACCGCGGCCGGGCGTACGTCCTCGCGGCGCGCACGCTCGGCTACTCGCACCTCAGGATCATGTTCCGCCACATCCTGCCCAACGTCGCCCACGTCGCGCTCATCCAGCTGTCGATCCGCTTCCCTTCGGCGGTGGCGACGGAGGTGTTCATCTCCTTTCTCGGCATCGGCGTCCAGGGCGAGCCTTCCTGGGGAGTGATGATCAACAACGCCCGCACCCGGCTCTGGCAGGGGGTGTGGTGGGAGATGGCGTTCACCACCCTGGCGATCTTCGTCCTGGTGCTCGCCTTCAACCACCTGGCGGACTACCTCCGCGACCGCTTCGACCCCGCCCTCCGCTCCGAGCGCGCCTGACCATTCGCGTTTTCGTGGCATGGAGATGGAATAATACCGCGGCCGTTTTTGGTATAATACGCAAAAAAGAAAGGCACAGGAAGATGGCAATCGAGGTCAAGAACAAGGCGGAGCTGGACGCGGCGATCGCGTCCGGCCTGGTGCTGGTCGATTTCTGGGCGACATGGTGCGCGCCCTGTCGGATGATGGGCGCGCGGATCGAAAGCGAGCTCGAGCCGGCGCATCCGGAGATAAAGGTGGTGAAGGTCAACGTCGACGAGGCGCCGGAGCTCGCGGCGGGGTTCGGCGTCATGTCCATCCCCGCGCTCTTCTGCTTCAAGGACGGCGCGAAGGCCGCCGAGTTCGTGGGTGTGACCGACGTCGCGGAGATCGCGGCGGCGCTGGCGTGAATTGGAGGATCTGGGAAGATGGATCTGACTGAAATCGTGCGTGGTGCGTTTGCCGGGGCGTTCCCGGGCGAGGACCACTCCGTGGTCAGGGTGGTGCCGGCGACGGACCCCAAGTTCGGCGACTACCAGTGCAACGACGCGCTGAAGCTCGCCAAGCGGCTGCGGCGCAATCCGCGCGAGGCGGCGCAGGCCGTGGCCGCGGCGCTCGCCGGCGAGGGCGTGTTCGACAAGGTCGAGGTGGCGGGGCCGGGGTTCCTCAACCTCACCGTCTCCGCCAAGTGGCTCAACGAGCGCCTCGCCGCGCTCGCCGCCGCCCCGAAGTTCGGCATTCCCCAGACCGGCGCGGGCAAGCGCGTCGTGATCGACTACTCCTCGCCCAACGCGGCGAAGCAGATGCACATCGGCCACATCCGCTCGACCGTCATCGGCGGCGCCATCGACCGCATCTTCCGCGCGCTCGGCTACGACGTCGTCGCCGACAACCACCTCGGCGACTGGGGCACCCAGTTCGGCATCCTCATCAAGGGCTACCGCGAGCTGCTGACCGACGACGAGCGCGCCAACCTCACCGTCGCGACGCTCGAGAAGTGCTACGTCCTCTCCGCCGCGAAGGCGAAGGAGGAGGACGGCCTCTGGCGCGAGGAGTGCAAGCGCGAGCTCGTGAAGCTCCAGCAGGGCGACGCCGACAACCTCGCGCTCTGGAAGAGGTTCATCGACATCTCCATCGGCGAGTTCGAGCGCATGTACGCGAAGCTCGGGGTCAAGTTCGACACCTACCGCGGCGAATCGTACTACAACGATATGATGCCCGGCGTGGTGGAGGAGCTGGTCAAGGCCGGCCTCGCCGTCGAGAGCGAGGGCGCGCTCGTCGTCAACCTCGAATCCGAGAAGCTCGGCGTCGCGATCGTCCGCAAGTCCGACGGCGGCTACAACTACACCACGAGCGACCTCGCCTGCGTGAAGTCGCGGGTGGCCGAGTACGCGCCGGAGCGGATCATCTACGTCACCGACGCGCGCCAGCAGCTCCACTTCCGCCAGTGGTTCTCGATCGCGGCGAAGATGGGCTGCACCACGACGCTCGTGCACGTGCCGTTCGGGCTCATGAGCTTCCAGGGCAAGGCGATCTCGACCCGCGAAGGCAACCTGATCCGGCTCGACGAGCTGCTGGAGGAGGCGAAGCGCCGCGCGCTCGAGATCGTGAAGGAGCGCGGCGGCGACGAGCGCCTCGCGGAGCAGATCGGCTACGGCGCGGTGAAATACTCCGACCTCTCCCACGACCCTATCACCGACATCGACTTCAGCTGGGACAAGGCGCTGGCGCTGGAGGGCAACTCCGGTCCCTACCTGCAGTACGCGCACGCGCGCGTCCGCTCGCTGCTGGCGAAGGCCGGCGGCGCGCCGGCGGAACGCGCGTTCGCGGTCGCGGAGCCGTCCGAGCGGCGGCTCGCGCTGCAGCTCGTTGAGTTCCCGGGCGCGGTGGTGCGCGCGGCCGAGGCGTACAAGCCCTCGGTGCTCGCCGACTACCTCTTCCAGACCGCGCAGCTCTACTCCAGCTTCTACCAGTCGACGCCGGTCTTGAAGAGCGAGGAGCCGACGCGCTCGTCGCGCCTCGCGCTCTGCGCGCTCTTCGGCGACATACTCCGTCTTGGCCTTTCGCTGCTCGGCATCGAGACGCCGGACCATATCTAAGAAGGGGGGCAGGCATGAAGCGCAAGGAGCCCAACGAGAAGAGAATCGCCGCGCTGGTGAAGGAGCTGATCGCCGAGCTGGGCGAGGATCCTGCGCGCGACGGCCTCGTGAAGACGCCGGAGCGGGTGGCGAAGTCGCTCACGTTCCTCACCCGCGGCTACCGCCAGAACCTGCGCGCGGTCGTGAACGGCGCGAAGTTCGCCAGCGGCACCAACCACATGGTGATCCTGAAGGACATCGAGCTCTACTCGCTCTGCGAGCACCACATGCTGCCGTTCTTCGGCAAGTGCGCGATCGGCTACATCTCGCAGGGGAAGGTGCTCGGCGTCTCCAAGCTCGCGCGGATCGTCGACATGTACGCGCGGCGGCTGCAGATCCAGGAGCGGATGACTGAGGAGATTGCCCGCGCGGTGATGGAGGAGTCCGGCGCCGAGGGCGTGGGGGTCGTGGTCAGGGCGAAGCACCTGTGCATGATGATGCGCGGGGTGGAGAAGCAGAACAGCGAGATGACGACGAGCGCCGTCCTGGGCACGTTCCGTTCCGACGAAAAGGTGCGCCAGGAGTTCCTCTCGCTCATCCGGTAGACAACCGGTAGACAACTGTTTGGCATCTGTAGACATCGGACCCGCCACACGGCGGGCCCGATTTGCTATAATCCGCTTCCATGAACGACGTAAAGACCCCACCCAGCAGCATCGAGGCCGAGCGAGCGGTGCTCGGCTCCATTCTCCTCGACACCACCAGCCGCAACGGCGACCGGGTGATGGACCTGTGCCTCACCTCGCGCCTCGTGCCCGAGAGCTTCTTCGACCCCCGCAACCGCGCGATCTACTCGACCATGGTCGACATGAACCGCAAGTCGCGCCCGCTCGACCCGCTGACGCTGGTCGAGGAGCTGTCGACCGCCGGCAAGCTCGAGGCGGTTGGCGGCGAGGCGTACGTGACCGGGCTCATCGACCGGGTGCCGACCGCCGCGCACGCCGAGCACTACATCGGCATCGTCAACTCCAAGGCGCTCCGCCGCACGCTCATCGAGCGCGCCGGCGAGGTGATCCGCAAGGGCTACGACGAGGCCGAGTACCCTGACCCGAAGGCGCTGCTCGGCGAGGCGGAGAAGTCCTTTCTCGAGATCGGCGGCGGCGGCGCGTCGACGATGCCGTGGGAGGACGCGGTGAACCTGAGCTTCCGCAGCATCGACCGCCTCTTCGAGAGCGGCGGCAAGTACATGGAGGGGCTCTCGACCGGCCTCACCTACGTCGACGAGAAGCTCCAGGGGCTCAAGGACTCGGAGATGATCGTCATCGCCGCGCGCCCGTCGGTGGGCAAGACCTCGCTCGCCATGAACATCGCCGAGAGCTGCGCGCTCGGGCGGGACATGAACAACGTGCCGGTCAAGTACGACGGCGGCAAGCAGCACCCGGTGGCGATCTTCTCGCTCGAGATGCCGGTCGAGGCGCTCACCAAGCGCATGGTCGCGGGCCGCGCGAGCATCGACATGTGGCGGCTCAACCGCAGCCTGGTGCCCAGGCACGAGCGCGAAGAGATGACCGACCGGCTCTGCCGCGCCGCCGACGAGCTCAAGCGCGCGCCGATCTACGTGGACGACACCGCGGCGCTTGACATCATGGACCTCCGCGCGCGGGCGCGGCGGATGAAGAAGCGCTTCAACATCGAGCTCATCGTGATCGACTACCTGCAGCTCTGCTGCTGCCGCGAGGCCGCCCGCCAGAGCCGCCAGATCGAGGTGTCGATGATCTCCCAGCAGATCAAGGCGATGGCCAAGGAGCTGAAGGTGCCGGTCGTGGTGCTCTCGCAGCTCTCGCGCGACAACGAGAAGCGCGACGCGAAGTTCGAGAAGCCGAAGCTCTCCGACCTGCGCGACTCCGGCGCGATCGAGCAGGACGCCGACGTCGTCTTCCTCCTGCGGCGGCCGTCGAAGAACTCGAACGACCCGCAGTCGACCGACGAGAACCTCGCGATCATCGACATCGCCAAGAACCGCAACGGCGAGACGGGCGAGGTGGAGGTGAACTTCCTGCGCAAGTTCACCCGGTTCGTCGACCGTCCGCCGAAGTCCTCCAGCGAGAACGCCACCACCTCCGAGCCGCCGCCGGAGCCGGGAGACGAGTACACCGCCGACCCGCTGCTGTGACTCGCCCCGAACCACGAGCCCCGAACCACGAACCACGAACCACGTATTTTTGGTATAATTACCCACAAACATCAACCCTGAAAGGTGAATAATGAACGCTGAAGCATGGAAGAAGGTCGAGGAGGCTGTCGCCGCCTCGAGGAACACGACGATCAAGCAGCTCTTCGAGCACGACCCGGACCGCGCGCGCAAGTACACCATTTCCGCGGCAGGCTGGACGCTCGACTACTCCAAGAACCGCGTCGACGCCGCGGTGATGAAGGCGCTGCGCGGCCTCGCCGAGGCGTCCGGCCTCAAGGACGAGATCGAGCGGATGTTCACCGGCGAGAAGATCAACCGCACCGAGAACCGCGCCGTCCTCCACACCGCGCTCCGCAACGTCGACCCGTCGGCGAAGGTGTTCGTCGACGGCAAGGACGTGATGCCGGACGTCAGGGCGACGCTCGCGAAGATGGGCGATTTCGCCGACGCCGTCCGCAATGGCGTCCACCGCGGCTTCACCGGCAAGCGCATCAAGTACGTCGTCAACATCGGCATCGGCGGCAGCGACCTTGGCCCCGTGATGGCGAACATCGCCCTGACGCCGTTCGGCAAGCGCTCGATCAAGTGCTTCTTCGTCTCCAACGTCGACTCCACCCACCTCGCCGAGACGCTGCGCGAGGTCAAGGCCGAACAGACGCTATTCATCGTCGCCTCCAAGACCTTCACCACCCAGGAGACGATGACCAACGCGCTCTCGGCGCGCGAGTGGCTGGTCGGCAGGCTCGGCAGCGAGGCGGCGGTGGCTAAGCACTTCGTGGCGCTCTCCACCAACGCCGCGGAGGTCGCGAAGTTCGGCATCGACGTCGAGAACATGTTCGGGTTCTGGGACTGGGTCGGCGGCCGCTACTCGCTGCCGTCCGCGATCGGGCTCTCGCTGATGATCTTCGTCGGTCCGCGCAACTTCGCCCGCCTGCTCAAGGGCTACTGGAAGATGGACCGCCACTTCCGCACCGCCCCGTTCGAGCGCAATCTGCCGGTCACGCTCGCGCTCCTCGGCATCCTCTACTCGAACGGCTACGGCGCGGAGTCCTACGCGGTGCTGCCCTACGATCAGTACCTGAGCCGTTTCCCCGCGTACCTGCAGCAGATGGACATGGAGTCCAACGGCAAGTGCGTTGACCGCGACGGCCGCCGCGTCGACTACTCGACCGGTCCGGTGGAATGGGGAGAGCCGGGCACCAACGGCCAGCACTCGTTCTATCAGCTCATCCACCAGGGCACCCACCTCATCCCCTGCGACTTCATCGGCTTCTGCAAGACGCACAACCCGATCGGCGACCACCACGACAAGCTGATGGCGAACTTCTTCGCCCAGACCGAGGCGCTCGCCTTCGGCAAGACCGCCGACGAGTGCCGCGCCGAGGGCGACCCGGAGGAGCTGGTGCCGTTCAAGACCTTCGAGGGCAACAAGCCCACCAACACGCTCCTCGCCGACGAGCTCACCCCCGAGACGCTCGGCGCGCTCGTCGCGCTCTACGAGCACAAGGTGTTCGTGCAGGGCGTGATCTGGAACATCTACAGCTTCGACCAGTGGGGCGTCCAGCTCGGCAAGGTGCTGGCGAAGAACGTGCTCAAGGACCTCACGGCCGAGAGGCCGGAGCTCAGGCACGACTCCTCGACCAACGCGCTGATCGAGCGCTACCGCAAGGTGCTCGGGCGCTGAGCGCGCGGCAGAAAGGAACCAGGCGATGAAGAAGGCGAACAACATGGTGATCGCCCAGTCGGGCGGACCTTCGATGGTGATCAACGAGAGCCTCGTCGGCGCGGTGCTGGCGGCGCGCTCGAAGCGCACCGGCGCGCGCATCGGCCGCATCTACGGCGCGGTGCACGGCATCGCCGGCATTCTCGCGCGCGACTACGTCGACCTGCGCAAGGTGTCCGAGAAGAAGCTCATGGCGATCGCCGCGACGCCGTCCTCCGCCCTCGGCAGCTGCCGCCTCAAGCCGACGCGCGAGGACTGCCGCCGCATCTTCGAGGAGTTCCGCCGGCTCTCGGTCGGCTACTTCTTCTACATCGGCGGCAACGACTCCGCCGACGCCGCGCGCATCGTCGCCGAGGAGGCGGAGAAGGACGGCTACCCGCTCGTCTGCTTCCACATCCCGAAGACGATCGACAACGACCTGCGCTCCTGCGACCACACGCCCGGCTTCGGCTCCGCGGCAAGGTTCGTGGCTTCGGCGGTGAAGGGCGACGACCTCGACAACCGCGCTCTCGGCGGGGTGAAAATCGACGTCGTCATGGGCCGCGACGCCGGCTTCCTCACCGCCGCGAGCGCGCTCGCGCGGGAACGCCCGGACGACGGCCCGCACCTCATCTACCTGCCGGAGGTGCCGTTCTCGGAGGACCGGTTCGTCAAGGACGTCAAGGCGGCGATGAAGAAGTTCGGCCGCTGCGTGATCGCGGTCTCCGAGGGCATCCGCGGCAGGGACGGCGTGGCGATCGGCGCGAAGCTCGGCTCGGGCGAGGTCGACAGCCACGGCAACGTGCAGATGTCCGGCACCGGCGCGCTCGGCGACGCCCTCGCGCGGCTCGTGAAGGCGAAGGCCGGGGTGAAGCGCGTGCGCGCCGACACCTTCGGCTACCTCCAGCGCTCGTTCCCGGGCGTCCGTTCGCGCACCGACGCCGAGGAGGCGTTCTTCGCCGGCGCGGCGGCCGTGCGCGCCGCGCTCGAGTCCGGCGTCACCAAGGGCACCATCGGCATCCTGCGCGAGGAAGGGCGCGCCTACCGCGTCGCCTACGCCGCGCGCCCGATCGCCGACGCGGCGAAGGAGACGCGCTCGCTGCCGCGCGAGTTCATCGCCAAAAACGGCCACGACGTCACCCAGGCGTTCATCGACTATGCGCGCCCAATCGTCGGCGACCTCCCTCCTTGCGCGGTAATCTAATCAACCACGAACCACGAGCCACGAATATGGTATAATACGCGCATGAGAACAGCGAAGATCGAACGCAACACCAAGGAGACGAAGGTTTCCGTCGAGCTGAACCTCGACGGAACTGGCGAGGGCGTGGTCGAGACCGGCATCGGCTTCTTCGACCACATGCTTGAGCTTTTGAAGAAGCACGCGCTCGTCGACTTGACGGTCAGGGCCTCCGGCGACCTGAAGGTGGACTACCACCACACGGTCGAGGACGTCGGCCTCGTCTTCGGCAAGGCGCTCGACCAGGCGCTCGGCGACCGCGTCGGCCTCGTGCGCTACGGCTTCGCCTCGATTCCGATGGACGAGGCGCTCTGCGAGACCTCGCTCGACCTCGGGGGGCGCCCGTTCCTGGTGATGCAGTGCGCGATGAAGCACATGTTCGTCAAGGACTTCGAGGTGAAGCTCGTCGAGGAGTTCTTCCGCGCCGTCTCGGTCGAGGCGCGCGCTAACATCCACCTCCGCCAGATCTACGGCGACGAGGCCCATCACGTCTGCGAGGGGCTCTTCAAGGGCTTCGCCCGCGCGCTCAGGGCGGCCAAGGCGATAGATCCGCTCGAAAAGGGCGTCCCGTCCTCGAAGGGCGTCATCTGACTGCCGCGCGGGGTTGACGCGATTTCGCCCTTTTTGATATACTACCCATCCAAGTAACAAGGCCAGGTTAGCACAGTTGGTAGTGCGGCTCATTCGTAATGAGCAGGTCGGGGGTTCGAGTCCCTTACCTGGCTCCAAAAAATGGCGGGAGTAGATCAATTGGTTAGATCAACAGATTGTGATTCTGTGGGTTGCGGGTTCGAGTCCCGTCTCCTGCCCCAGGTGTGGAAAGGCAAAGGCTGTGACAATTGTTGAAGCGCTGATCGAACTGCAGGACGTCGACGGACGGATCCGCGAGCTGGAGATGGAGCTGAAGGACCTGCCGCGGAGGCGCGCGCTCGAGACCGCTCGGCTTTCCGGGGTCTCGGCTGACCTCAAGGCCGCCCAGGCGGGGCTGGAGTACGAGCAGGGCCGGGTCAAGGGCTTTGAGGACGACGCCAAGGCGCTCAAGGAGAAGGTCCAGAAGCTGAAGACCGCCCAGGCCTCGCTCAAGTCCAACAAGGAGTACCAGCAGTACTCGGTGCAGATCGACCTCGTCCAGCACGACCTCGAGGCGGCGGAGAATAACCAGCTTGCGGCGATGGACGAGATCCCCGGCGCCAAGGCGCGCATCGACGAGGCGCAGGCGCGGTACGACTCGGTCAAGGGCGGCATCGACTCCATCTGCGCCGAGATCGACGATCGCATGGCGTCGGTCAAGAAGGAGCTTGCAGAGGCCCAGGAGGAGCGCGCGGCGAAGGCCAGGCAGGTCGACGACCCGAAGTTCCTGCTCTACTACGAGCGCCTGCGCACCAAGCGCTGGCCGGTGGTGGTGCCGCTTACGCACGACGGAGTCTGCGACGGGTGCCACCTCGTGCAGCCGCCGAGCGTGGGCCAGCTGGCCGACGCCAACGCCAAGAACGGCGCTGAAGGCAAGAAGCAGTCGGTGGTGGCCTGCACGATGTGCGGGCGCATCCTCTACCGGCTGTAGGGTTCTTTGAAATCTCCCTTCTGAAGCGACGCGCGCGCGACCGGTCGCTGCCCTAACCGGCAGAGGAAAGTCCGGACTCCGCAGGGCGGAGGACCCGCCTGTCAAGGGCGGGGGGCGCCGGGAAAGCCGGCGCGACGGAAAGCGCCACAGAAATCAGACAGCGGGGTGTTCGCATCCCGTGATGGTGAAAAGGCGAGGCAAGAGCTCACCGGCCCGGCTGAAACGACGGGCGCACGGCAAGCCCTCCTCGGAGCAAGATCAAATAGGGAATCGACGGGCTGCCCGTCCGGCGCGCGCCGCAAGGCGCGCTAAGATTCCGGGTTGATCGCTGAGATGAATGATCGGACCCTCCTTCGCCCTGCGGGGCCCTGGAGGGGAACAGAATCCGGCTTATTCGCCGCGCGTCGCTTCAGAAGGGAGTGGGGGAAGTGTTCCAGTGACCAGCAGCCAGTGTTCAGCGGCCAGTTGGAAGTGGACACGAATCACCTCTTCACTGGTTGTTGCACGGCTGGTTGCTGATTGCTGAAGCACTTCCAACGCGTCGTGTTCAAAACTGAATGCAAGTTCTGGAAGTAAACGCAAGTTTATCCGATAACTTTTGGCAAATTCTTCTGTCGCTGCGTGCGGAAGCTCGCCA
>CACWVU010000023.1 GCA_902764415.1 uncultured bacterium
CCCAACCTTGAATTGATGCGATATCCCAGCGAAATTATCACATCAAGATTGAAGTATTCAATGTCTCGAGATACAGTACGCCCGGCCTCTGTTCGAACTGTTCGAATTTTTTGAACAGTTGCCCCATAGTCAAGTTCATTCGTCCCGAAAATGTTCTTTAAGTGGTATGAGACATTCGACTTCACAACCCCAAACAAGTCACACAACTGTGCTTGCGTCAGCCACACCGTCTCATTTTCAAGCCGCACGTCCAGCCGGACGGTCTCGTTCGGCTGATAGACGACTATCTGGTTCTCGCTCGCGCTCATTCGACTTTACCTTTAAGGTGCCGCGGGGTGCATGCCTGCCGCGATTCCGCCCACGATAGCGATGGCGAGGGAAAGCGCGGTCTTGGCATGGGGTTTCATCGCGTGAATTATACCATTTTTGCCGCGGGCCGTGTTGTCTTTCGCGGCAGATTTCCGTGGCCGCGAAAAGTGAGCGTCGTTAGACGCGAACAAATCCGCGTGTTAATCAAAACTGCACCCCTGCCAGTGCATCCGCGTTGCGGACGACCTTTGGTCGGGGGATATGCGTAATCCGCCGCGCAACTTGCCGCGCAAACCGCCGCGGCCTTTCAACCTTTCAACTTTTCAACTGCCGCGGAAACTGCCGCGGTGTCGAATCTGGCCTTTACCTGAAGACGGCGGCGAGCAGCGCGGCGCAGCGGCCGCAGTGGGTGCAGTCGTTCGCCGACTTGCAGCCGCGCACCTCGCGCCAGAGCTCCCGGCAGCCGTCGAACGACCGGTTGTCGAAGCTCTTCGGGAACGAATGGCACGCGTCCATCAGGTCCGCGAGATTGCCGTCGTGAGAATACGTCGCGTATGCGTCGAGGATCTCGACCGGGTGCGGATGGCGGCGGGTCGCGAGCTTCACGACGTCTACCAGCTCCTCGTACTCGGGAAGGTCCTCCGGGCGTATCCACGTCGAGCGGAGGAAGTCCTCGTACCGTCCGCGCGCGTAGTTCTCCTTGCACAGGAACACCGAAAAGCCGAACTTCTCGCCTTCCTTCGACTGCGCGATGCGGTTGTGTCCGTGCATGTTGTCGTGGAACTGCTGGAACGGACACTGCCTGATGCACCCGGAGTTCGCCTGCATGCCGAGGATCTTCCCGTTCTCCTTCGCCCATTTCGAGAGCGCGGCGAGCCAGTCGAGCTCGCGGTGGCGCTCGCGCGAGGCGTAGAAGGAGTCGAAGAGGTCCATGATCGGCTCGAGGCCGACGGTGCCGTGGACGCGCATGTTGACGCTGAGGCGTAGCTTGAGCGAGGGGAAGCGCCGGCGGAAGATCGTCGCGAGGAACGGCGAAGTCGTCGTCACGATGTCCGGGAAGAGCCCTTCCGCGTCCATCTCGCCGAGGACACGCTCCGCGAAGTCGGCGAGCTCGCCGGAGATCGCGATGTCGCCGTAGCAGTTGCAGTTGAAGAGCGTGTCGAGGAGAATGCCGTTTTCGCGCGCCCATTTCAGGTCGGCGACCATGCGCGCACGGACCTCGGGCGTGAAGTCCGGCGCGGGGCGGCACGAAAGGACGCCCGGCCACGCGAAGAACGTCTCGCGGATGCGTCCGAGATGGCGCGCGCACGCGCCCTGGAAGTCGGCGTTGAGGAAGTGCCCTACTGCAAGCGTCCGCTTCATGTCAGCGATTGCCTCCGCGTCCGCCGTGCCGCCCGCCGCCGGCGAAAAGTTCCTCAATTTCATTTTTCCTCCGATTGTGCGACGGAGCATCTGCGTCCGTGCGTTCCCTTGACAATCCCCCTGTTGAAGAAGAAAAGCTCCTTCGGGTCGAAGCCCGGCTTGTTGTGGATGTCGACATGCGACGCGAAGTCCGGCGCCTCGCGCCTGTCCGTCCACCACTTGTATTCGCACCACGAGCCCGGCCTGGCCAGGAGGATAACGTGGTTCGTGGCTCGTGGCTCGTGGTTCGTATCCGGGCGCTCGTAGCCGCCGGTGGCGAGCAGCAGCTCCGCCGCCTTTTCGCGCTCCTCGCCGTAGACGACGCAGAACTCGTGGTCGCACATCGCGAATGCCGTCGACTGGTAGAAGTCGGGATACGCCATGCCCGCGACGGTGCGCGTGCGGAAGAGGTCGTTGCGGCGCAAGACGACATTGGGGCGGAGAGGCTCTTCCGTGACCGGCGTGATCTCGTAGTCGCCCACTACCCTGAGCGCGCAGCCGCGGCGCATTGAGATGTCCGCGAGCCGCTCGAGCTGACGACGGAACTCCTTGAGCGCCGCGGTCGCCGCGGACGACTCCGGCCCCTGCGCCTGCGCCGCGTAGTCCATGGTCGGCAGATAGAGGTACGCCTCGTCGACGTCGTGCGCATCGGTCATCGCCTCGAACCAGTCGATGCACTTCCGTCCGACCTTGGGCGAGGCGAGCGGCCCCCAGTAGCGCCAGAGCGGGAACCTGCCGCAGAGCTTCCTCAGGATCGGCGCCATGCCGGTCGGCTTGGCGTAGCAGCTCATCAGCATCCCGCCGCCGTGCTTGTGGATCGGCGCAGGCGAGACGATGACGTCCGCTTCCTCGCCAAGCGACTGCTGGAAGAAGAACATCCCCACCGTTCCGCCATGCGCGCGGCGCTCCGCCCACACGCGCCGTCCTTTCACGAGCCGCGCGCTCTGCTCCCAGAAGAGCGGCTTCCTCAGCTCCTCCGACCACCAGCCGTTCGAGACCATGCCGTGCTCGGCGGGCGTCAGCCCCGTCCGGAGCGACGCCTGCGCGACGCAGGTGACCGCCGGGAACACGCTCGGCGCGGAATGGAAACGGAGCCCCGCCATCTCGAGCATCCCGTTGCGCTCAAGCAACCGGTAGCCAAGGCCCGCCACAACTACAGTAAGGCTCTTCACGACGCGCTCACCTCCGGGAACGCCTTCTTGAACAGCCTCAGCAAGACCAGCAGCACCGCGCCCGCCACGAGAAGCGGTCTCATCGCCGCCACCTGCGGAAACTCAAGCGTCAGCACAATCAGCGCCGTCAGCTGAAGGTACACGATGCCGCCGACGAGCAGCCCGACGCGGCGCTTCTTCACGGGGTCGTTCTCCTCGCCCTCAGAATAGAGAGTCACGAGCGAGATGTAAAGCCACCAAAGAACAGCAACGCACATTGGCCGTAGTCCGATACATTCCGCCTGCTTCAATCCGCCGCCGACAACCGCCGCCGCGCCGAGCAGGACGTTCATCGCACGGCAGAACCCCATCATCCACCACGCTTTCGAGCGGTTGTAGACCGTAATCGCCACAACGAGAGCAATCGCGCACCATGGCCAGCAGAACCTTCCCGTCCAGTCGCCATCGAAAAGCCCGCCAATGTACGCACAGCCAAAGGCAGCGGCTATGCAGACAGTCGCCGCCGCCCATGCCGAATCCATCGAAATCTCCCCGTTAGGAATCGGGCGGTCCTTATCCGTCTTCGCCCCCATGATGTCGTTCTGCACAAGCCCGAACATATAGAGCAACACGCTGGCACCCGCCGCCCACCAGACCGGCGCAAGCAGTCTCGCGCACCAAACATAGTCCAAGCCCGAAAATTCCGAATGCCTCCCTACCGTCAGCGCCGCCGCCGCGCCGACGAGAACGTCGCCAGGAACCGTCGGCAGATTGACGACGCGGAAGAGCCTAAGCCACGCCTTCATTTCGGCATCTCCTTCGGCGCCGGCGCCGCGGCCGGCTCACGGCAGAGCTCGAGGACAATCATCGCGAACGAGGTGCAGAGCACCGGGTCCGCCTCCCAGAAGCGGTTGTTGTCGTTCGCCCAGCTGCCGTCCGGCTTCTGCAGGGCGAGGAGACGGGACGCAAGCTCGCTGCGCCAGCGGTGGCCGCCGACATCGTCCACCCCCGCCGCCGAGAGCGCGCGGGCCATGATGTCGTAGAAGTAGTACAGCCCCTGGCTTCCCATGCCGGGATTCTCGTCCACCGACCAGTTCCGCTCCATGTACTCCAGCGACTGCCTCACGCGCGGATCGCCGCGGTCGAGCTTCGCCGCGCACATCGAGAGGACGGCGGCGTAGGTCATCGAGCCGTAGGCGCGGAGCGCGACGCGTCCCTGCGCGTTGGTGGACGCGCCGGCCTGCGGAGTGCGGTCGTTGTAGGCCGCGCCGCCGGCGTTGGGCCCTTCCTTCTCCATCAGTCCCTCCACGTATGCAAGCGCACGGTCCCAGTCGATGTCCACCCGCTTCCCGCCGGTGCGGAACTCCTCCAGCGACGCGGTCTTCGCCATCGCGCTCATCGCGTAGGAGGTGTTGGAGAGGTCGGCGTAACGGCGACGCGAGACCTTGTCGTAGCCGAAGCCGCCGGCGAGAGTGTCGTCGCCGGTGAGCTGCGACGAGGCAATGTACTCGCGGGCCTTGAGCATCGCGTCCTTGGGGGCGAGTCCGCTTTCGAAGAGCGCGCTGAGGCAGACGGAGGTATTGTAGTTGCCGAGGCCAGATCCGCCGCGGCCCGGCTTGGGCACGTAGAAGCCGCCGTCCGGACGCTGCGTGGAAAGGACGAACTTCGCCGCTTTCTCGAGCGGGGCGCGCTCCGCGCCGGCGCCAACGAGCGCCCAGAGCGGCAGTGCGGTCAGGGCGGGCATGTGCGGATCGGAGAAGTGCCCGTCCTCCGACTGGCGCGAAAGGAGGAACTTCGCCCCGCGCGCGACGGCGTCGTCAAGCGGCGAGGCGGCGGGGGATGCGGCCGCGGCGAGCGCGGCGGCGAGGAAGAGTGCGGTTCTGGCGGTGTTCTTCATAATAATTTAAACGTCTCCGGGGGCGGATTGGTTCGCCACAGCGTCGCGGGATCGGACGCGGGCGAGGAAACGGACATGAAGGAAGAGCGGGACGAGCGTCACCGCGTTGCAGAGGACGTCCGAAACCGGCATCGAGAGCCATATCGCCAGCGCCTTGTCCGCCATGAAATGCGGCAGCAGCCACACGATCGGCAGCAGGATCACCCCCTGGCGCAGCATCGAGAGCGCAATGGCGACGCCGGGATGGCCGATGGACTGGAAATAGGTGGTGGCGAGGACATTGACGGAAATGCACCAGATCATCGAGTTGGAGACCATCAGATCGTGGGCGGCGAGGGCGATGATCTCCGGGTTGTCGGCGGAGACGAACATCCGCGCAATGAGCCCTGGGAACGGCGGCACCACCTGGACGACGAAGGCGAGCACCGTCAGCGCAGTCGTCGCCCAGAAGCCGAGCTTGAGCGCGTCCAGCACCCGGCGGTAGTTCCTCGCGCCCCAGTTGAAGCCGAAGATCGGCTGCAGCCCCTGCTGGCAGCCGAGCATGGGCATGAACACGAGGATGAGCGCGCCAGTGAAGACGCCGAGCGAGGCGACTTCGGCGGTGCACGAGGCCTCGTCCGGCATCCAGTGGGCGAAGGCGTACTGGAGCGAGGCGACAATCACCGAGCCCATCAGCTGCTGCAGGAACGGCGCGAGGCCGATTGCAAGGGTGCGGCGGAGAAGCGAGTGGTAGATCCACACCCGCCGGAGCCGGAGCCGAACCACGGTCTGCCCGCGCCAGTAGTAGCCGAACGCCCAGAGGCAGGAGGCGAGCATCGCGATGTTCGTCGCCCATGCCGCGCCGGCGACGCCCATCGGCGCGACGAGCCACCCGTCCGCCGCGAACGGCATTCTGACGCCGAAGATGAGGAGCGGGTCGAGGACCAGGTTGGCACCGAAGCCGACGATCATGCACATCATCGAGCGGATGGCGCCGCCCTCGGCGCGCTGGAGCGCGGAAAGCCCGAAGGCGAGGTGCGAGAAGAGATGCGAGCAGAGGACGATCTCAAGGTATCCTTTCGCCGCGGCGTAGGCGCCGGGAGTCATGCGGTCGGCGCCGCAGCAGGCGAGGACGTCGTCCAGGAACACGTAGATCGCCGGTATGAGCACCGCATAGACCGCCACCTTCAGCGCCACCGTCTCGCCGACGAGCTTCTCGCAGGCGACGCGGTCGCGCGCGCCAAGCTTGATCGAAAGCACCGAGCCGTGGCCGACGCCGATCAGCGGACCGAACGCGGTGAGGAGCATCATCACCGGCATCGCGAGCTGGAGCCCGGCCATCGCGTCCACGCCGCAGCCCTGGCCGATGAAGATGCGGTCGACCACGGCGTAGAGCGCGTTGAGGCTCATCGAGACCAGCGCCGGCCACGAGTACTTCGCGAGCAGCCGCCCGAGGCTTCCGCCCGCCAGCTCATCGAGGCCATTGCCGATTCTCTTCATCCCATGCATACGACTAATTGGTGTTAATTATATCATATTCTATGTTAGTTGGTTGGGGGCGAGGTATTAACTCCGATCTGTGGGGCTCTCGCGGCCTTCGGCTGTCTCGCTTCGCTCGGCTGTCCCGCTCCGCAGAATGATATATGCTTCGCAAAATTCATTCATCTACCACAGCCATGTTGACTATGGGTTGTATCTGCGGCTTCGCCGCAGGGATGAAACGGGGTCTGGGGCGTAGCCCCAGTTAAGAAACCTCTGCGTCTCTGCGCCTCTGTGTGAGCAAAAACTGCCTGGAACTGGTTCAGGGTTGGCAGGTGCGAAGCTGCGGAGCGGTAGCGGGAGCCCAAACCATCGGAGTTTCTACAAAGTGAACTGACGGCCGCGGTCTGTGCCTAGAAGCGGGGGAGGCGGGAGAGCGACTCGACGCGGCCTTCGGGACGAAACCTGAGCGCCCAGACGCGGCCGTGCTCGTCGCGGAGCGCGCGGAGTCGCCGCTCGTCGCGGCGGTGGCAGGCGGCGTCGAGGAGGTTCGCCATGTGGACGATCTCCTTGGCCCAGTCGCTGCGGTCGGTCCAGCGCTCCGCTGCGACGCGCACGCCGCGCGCGACTCCGCCTACGTCCTCGAGCACCGTCTC
Organism: uncultured bacterium; assembly: GCA_902764415.1. Classification (GTDB taxonomy): domain Bacteria; phylum Verrucomicrobiota; class Kiritimatiellia; order RFP12; family UBA1067; genus UBA1067. The sequence continues at coordinate 6,873 of CACWVU010000023.1, forward strand.
GGTGATGCCGGGATGACGCGAGTAGCCGATTTCGTTCGCGAGGATGTTGAAGAACTCGGAGGAGTCGTCCCGCACCGCGCCGCCGCGCAGATACAGGGTGCCGAGCTTGAGGAGGAGTCCGCCGAGCGGCGCGTCCAGCACCCGGTCGAGCTCGCGCTCGAGGTCCATCTTCGCCGCCTTGCGTCCGTCGCTCGCGAAGTTGCCGCCGAGGATGATCCCGGGGAGCGAGGCGGCGAGCGGCTGCCAGGCGCACTCGTCGGCGAAGTCGGTGACGAGGAACCGCCGCGCCTTGCGGAGACGGGCAGTCTCCTCGGCGCGTCCCATGCGCTCGCGCATTTCCTCCACGCGGCCAGCGAGCGAGCGCGGCGACTCGGTGGAGACAGCCACCGTGTCGCCGGCGAGCAGGAGGCGGTCGTAGCCGTCGGGGTCGATCTCGACAAGCTTGATCCCCTGCATCTCGCAGTAGGCCGCGAGCCGCCGCGGATCCTCGAGCGCGGGAGGGTCGTCCTCGAAGCCGGAGCTGAATTCGCCGCGGTGGACGAAGAGCTCGTTGTAGCCGCAGCCGGCGAGGAGGTCGACGACGAACCGCATCGCCCGCGTCGTCGGCGCGCGGCGGGTGATGTCGATCAGGTACGCTCGCTTCTCGAAGGACATGGCAAGGCGCCTCACGCCATCACGTACCAGAGGATGCAGAAGAAGTGGCAGACCGTGCCGGCGAGCACGAAGAGGTGCCACACCATGTGCGAGTAGGGAAGCCGCTTCCAGAGATAGAAGCCGCAGCCCGCGGTGTAGAGCGCACCGCCGAGCACGAGCCACATCGCGCCGAGGCCAGTGAGTGACCTTATCAGCGGCGCAATTGCCGCGAGCGCCGCCCATCCCATCACCACGTAGGCCGAGGTGGAGATGTAGCGGAAGCGTCCGGTGGTGAAGGCCTTGAAGACCGTCCCCACGACCGCCGCGCCCCACTCCACCCCGAAGATCGTCCAGGCGAGGCCGGGATGCGTAGGACGCAGCGTCACCAGGCAGAACGGGGTGTAGCTGCCGGCAATGAGGAAGAAGATCGCCATGTGGTCCATCTTGTGCAGCACCTGCTTCGCCGGCTCGTAGGAGACGGCGTGGTAGGCGGACGAAATCGCGTAGAGGAAGATCGTCGACGCGCCGAAGATGGCTCCTGAAGTCGCCTTCCACGCCACGTCCACGCCGCTCACCGCGCCCTGCCAGACGAGCAGCGCAAGCATCGCCGCGCCGAGGTGGGAGCCGACGACGTGGGTGACGGCGTTGGCGACCTCCTCGCCCGAGGTCTGGCGTTCAGACGAGCGCATCGAGGATCGACTTCATGAACGAGACGTCGGCAAGTTCGACCGTCCCTGCGTCAACCGCCGCGGCGAGCGCGGGGTCGATCGGCACCGACGCGACGGCCTTGATGCCGTGCGCGGCGGCCATTTCCGCGGCCTTGGAGGGACCGAACACCTCGTGCACCTTGCCGCAGTCGGGGCACTTGAAGGAGCTCATGTTCTCGACAAGCCCGAGGACCGGCACCTTCATCATGTCCGCCATCCGCACCGCCTTCTCGACCACGAGCTGCACCAGGTCCTGCGGCGAGGTGACCACCACCGCGCCGGCGACCGGCAGCGACTGGAACACCGTGAGAGGCACGTCGCCGGTGCCCGGCGGCATGTCCACGAACATCACGTCGACGTCGCCCCAGACGACCTCGCTCCAGAACTGCTTCACCGCGCCGGCGATCACCGGTCCGCGCCAGACCACGGGCGACTTCGGGTCGTCGACGAGCAGATTCAGCGACATCACCCCGATTCCGCCCTGGGTGCGGCAGGGCAGGATGCCGCCTTCGCCGTCGGCGACGGCGCGCTCGGCGAGGCCGAAGGCGGTCGGGATGGACGGTCCGGTGACGTCGGCGTCGAGGATGGCGGTCTTGAGTCCGCGCCGGGACGCCGCCACCGCCAGCAGCTCGGTGACGAGCGACTTGCCGACGCCGCCCTTGCCGCTCATGACGGCGATGACCTTGCCGATGCGGCTCTTCGAGTTGGCGGCTACCTGGAAGCTCTTCGGGTCAGAGCAGCCGCCTTCCTTCTTCTTCGCGCAGTTTGCGCAGTCGTGGTTGCATTCTTCGCTCATAGTTGAGGCGTATTATACCATATTCGTGGTTCGTGGTTCGTGGTTCGTGGTTCGGGGATGGTACAAGCGAGCCGCGCGGACGGATGGCCGCGCGGCTCGTTGTTGGCGTAATGCCGTGGCTGGCCCTTAGCGGACCTTCTTGTAGCCGTAGACGGCCTTCGCGCCCAGCTGCTCCTCGATGCGGAGAAGCTGGTTGTACTTCGCGATGCGGTCGGTGCGGCTCATGGAGCCGGTCTTGATCTGGCCGGAGTTGGTGGCAACCGCGATGTCGGCGATCGTCGCGTCCTCGGTCTCGCCCGAGCGGTGCGAGGTGACGGACGTATAGCCGGCGCGGTGCGCCATCTCGATGGCGTCGAGCGTCTCGGAGAGCGAGCCGATCTGGTTGACCTTGATTAGGATCGAGTTGGCCGCGCCGAGCTTGATGCCCTTCTCGAGGTACTTCACGTTGGTGACGAACAGGTCATCGCCGACGAGCTGGCACTTGCCGCCGATCGCCTTGGTGAGCGCCACCCAGCCGTCCCAGTCTCCCTCGGCCATGCCGTCCTCGATCGAGTCGATCGGGTACTTGGCGACGAGGCCCTCGAGGTACTTCACCTGCTCGGCGGAGGTGCGCTTGGCGCCCTTCTTGCCTTCCTTCCAGGTGTAGTCGTAGCGGCCGTTCTTGTAGAACTCAGAGGAGGCGCAGTCAAGGGCGATGGTGACGTCCTTGCCCGGCTTGTAGCCGGCCTGCTTGATGGCCTTGATGATGCACTCGAGCGCGTCCTCGATCGAGTCGAGCGCCGGAGCGAAGCCGCCCTCGTCGCCGACGGCGGTGGAGAGGCCGCGGGCCTTCAGCACCTTCTTCAGGTTGTGGAACACCTCGGCGCCGCAGCGGAGGCCTTCCTTGAAGCTCTTCGCGCCGACCGGGCGGATCATGAACTCCTGGAACGCGATCGGGGCGTCGGAGTGGGCGCCGCCGTTGATGATGTTCATCATCGGGACCGGCAGGGTGTAGGTGTTGGTGCCGCCGATGTAGCGGTAGAGCGGCAGGCCGAAGGACGCGGCCGCGGCCTTGGCGACGGCGAGCGAGACGCCGAGGATGGCGTTGGCGCCGAGCTTCGACTTGGTGGGCGTGCCGTCGAGCTTGAGCATGAGCTGGTCGATGCCGCGCTGGTCGCAGGCGCAGTGGCCGACGAGCTTGGGCGCGATCACCTTGTTGACGTTGGCGACCGCCTTGGAGACGCCCTTGCCGAGGTAGCGCTTCGGGTCGCCGTCGCGCAGCTCGAGCGCCTCGTTGACGCCGGTCGACGCCCCGGAGGGCACAGCGGCGCGGCCAAGCGAGCCGTCCTCGAGGACGACGTCGACTTCGACGGTGGGGTTGCCGCGGGAGTCAATGATCTCCCGCGCGACGATTTTCTTGATTGCTCTGTTCATTTCATTCCTCTTGTGGTTGGAAAATTGATGCGTATTATACCATAATTTCGTGGTTCGTGGTTCGTGGTTCGTGGTTCGTGGTTCGTGGTTCGTGGTTCGTGGTTCGTGGTTCGTGATAACACACGGATTTGCTCAGGTCTACGCCCCCTCATCGGTGAACGACATAGCCGCGAACAAATCCGTGTGTAAAACACTCAAACCGCAGCAAGCGTCTCGAGCTCCTTGACGATCCGGCGAGCAACCGCCTTCTTCGACATCAGCGGCAGGCGGATGTAGGAGCCGTCGGCGCGGACGAACGCGACCCGGTTCGAGTCCGAGCCAAAGCCGCTGCCCTTTTCGGCGACATCGTTCGCCACCGTGAACGCAAGACGCTTCTCGCGGCACTTGCGCGCCGCCTCGGCAATCGGCGAGCCGGTCTCGGCGGCAAAGCCTACCAGCACCGCGTCCTTGCGCCCAGCGCGCCGAAGCCGCGCGCCGACGGACTTGAGGACGTCCGGGTTGCGCACGAGCTCCAGCGTGCCGGACATCTCGCGCTTCTTGAGCTTCTTCGCGGCGCGGCGGCGCGGACGCCAGTCGGCCACAGCGGCGACGCCCACGAACGCAAGCGGCGCGGAGCGCGGCGCGGAATCGACCGCCGCAGTCGCCGCGGCGAGCATCTCGCGGGCGGACACCACGTCCACGCGCTTGACTCCGCGCGGCGTCTTCAGCGCGACGGGCCCCGCCACCAGCACCACCTCGTGCCCACGCCGAGCGGCCTCGGCGGCGACGGCGAAGCCCATCTTGCCGGTGGAGGGGTTGGAAAGGAACCTCACCGGGTCAAGGTGCTCGCGGGTGGGACCGGCGGTCACCACCACTCTCATGCGAGATACGCTCATTTAAGCCCCCTTGCGTCTCGGATCTCGCTCCAGGCGGCGTTGACCCGCGCCATCTTCGCGTCTGCCGCGGCAACCGCCGCGTCGTCCGCCCCCGCGGCGCGGAGCGCATCCGGGTGGTGCTTCTTGGCGAGCTCGCGGTAGGCGGCGCGCACCACCTCGTTCTCGGCTTCCGGTGCGACGCCGAGCTCGGCGTATGCCTTGAGGAGCGTGTCGTCGTCGACCGGGAACGGCGAGGCGCGTCCTGGCGCGGGTCCGCGGCGGCCGGCGAACCAGCGGCGCTCCACCCAGTCGCCGGCGAGGGCGCCGATGATGGCGCCGACCCAGCTCCCGCGGGCGCCGCCCGCGATCGATCCGATGACGAACCCCTTCCAGCCCACGGCTCAGCCGTCCCTGCGCCGGCCGAAGAGGTAGATCTTGCTTTCGCAGCCGGTGGCGAGGCGCTTGATGTTCGACCGGTGCTTCCAGATGACGAAGAGCGCGACCAGGGTGACGAGCACGCACTGCGGCAGATCCGCCGCGCCGCGCACGCCGAGGACAGGGAACCAGACCATGACCGCGAGGAAGGCGGCCGCGAGGCAGCTGCCGAGCGAGATGTAGTGGGTAATCGCGAAGACGAGCGCGAAGACGGCAAACGCGCAGCCGACGAGCGCTGGCGCGAGGCCGAGCAGCATGCCGAACGCCGTCGCCACGCCCTTGCCGCCCTTGAACTTCATGTATGGAGTGAGCATGTGGCCGACGACGCAGGCGACGCCGACCCAGAGCGCTGCCTCGGGCAGGAAGCGCCGCGCCGCCAGGGTCGGGAGGAGGCCCTTGAGGACGTCGCACGCGAAGGCGACGAGCCCCCACTTCTTGCCGACGGTGCGGAACACGTTCGTCGCCCCGATGTTCTTCGAGCCGACGGTACGCACGTCCACGCCGCGCATCCTGCCGATGAGGTATCCGAACGGTATCCCGCCGACGAGATACACGCCGAGGATCCACGCCGCCCACACGATCGTCTTTTCGTCCATGGCCGTATTATACCAAAAACCGCCTCGCTATTTCGCCGCGTCGTAGTGGCGGGCGATGGCCTCGTAGCCCTCGATCATCGCCGGCGGGAGCTTGCCGTAGAGCTTGTAGTAGTCGCAGACGACCGGCAGGCAACGCGTCTTCCACTTGGCGATGGTGTTGAGCGCGATCGACTTGAGCTGGTGGTGGGCGAAGGGATTGGCGAAGCGCTCGAGGACGGAGTTGGCGTACTCGGTCTTTTCGGCTTCGGGCAGGTTGACGGTCGGGTAGATCTCGTCGAAGACTACCTTGCGGACGAACTGGTTGAACTCCGGGTCGGCGATGCACTGGGCGACCTCGGTGAAGCCCTTCTCGAGCCCGCGGTAGACCATCGTGGTGTGCGTCGCGTTGAGGAAGCGCACCTTGCGGGTGCGGTAGGGCTGCATGTCGGGCGTGTAGACGACGTTCACGCCGGCCGCCTTGAGCGGCAGCTCCTTCTCGAGGTCGAAGCCGGCCGGGGTCTCGACGACGAAGAAGTGGAACGGCTCGCCGCAGACGAGCACCTCGTCCTTCTCGCCGAGCCGCTCGGCGTAGCGCGCGGCGGACTCGGGGTCGGGACGGCCGGCGACTATGCGGTCGACCAGGGTCGAGCAGAAGACGCACTCCTTCTCGATCCACTCGCCGAGTGCAGCGTCCGGCGCGTCGGCGAGGTGTTGGAGAACGCACGACTTCAGGTTGTCGCCGTTGTGCTCGATGAGCTCGCAGGGGATGAAGACGAGGCCAGGGAGCTTCGCGGCGAAGCGCGAGCGCAGGAGCCGCAGCACCTTGGCGGGGAAAGTGTCCGCGCCCTTTACGTACTGGATGCCCGCCTCGGTCGTGTTCGAGACGACGAACCGGAGCGACGGGATCGCAGCGTACTGCTCGAGGTTGGCGGCGAGGTCCACGCCATTCACGGACGAGATCTCCTCGATCTCCTCGACGGTCTTGCCGCCGATGACGCCCCTGAGGCAGGTGTGGTACCTGCCGCCGCGCTCGTTGAGGATCCTCGACGGCGGCGAGAGCTCATCGCCGATCGGCTGGATGATCTGCACCTGGCCGTTGAAGCCGGCCTTGTCGTTCATCTTCTGGACCATCCAGTCGATGAAGCACCGGAGGAAGTTGCCTTCCCCGAACTGGAGTATCTTGGTTTCCATTTGCGTTCTCCTTTGGAATTACTTGAGCTTGATCTCGATGGGCACGAAAAGATCGGGGTTCTTCGCCCGGCGCACGATCTTGTCGGCGTACTCGTCGGAGTAGTAGCGGTCGGTGTCGGTGCGGTCGCGGCGACCGTTGTAGCGCTGCAGCGCCTTGAGCCAACCGTCGAAGAATCCGTTTGGCCGGAGCGAGGCAGGCTTGGCGGAGGCGGAGAACCCCTTGCGCGAAAGGTACATGATCGCGGCGCGCACGTTGTCCTCCGCCGTCCCCTCGTTGCGCTTCGCCGGCTTGCTGAGCCCCACGAGCGTCTTCTCCTCGCCCCAGTCGCCGGGCACGTTGACCTGGAGCGGGTCGACCGCCCACGCCGCCTTGGAGCGCGGGCCGTTGCCGCCCGACTCCTCGATCATGTGCGCCTTGACGATCGCCGGGGTCAAGTCCTCGATCTTCGCCGCCTGCTCCGCCGTGCCGCCGCATGCCTTCGCCTTGTCGGCGTTGAACTCTTCCACCAGATGGACGATCAGTCCGTCATGCAGCTGGTAGCGGGGATCCTCGAAGCCGCGGAAGACCGGCACCTTGGAATTCTTGTTCGGGTGAGGATGTATCTCCCCAGGGAAATGGCGGCGGATCCAATCCTCGATCGCGTAGACCACCTTCATCTCCTCGTCGGTGACGAAGCGCCGGTCGACGTAGAGCTGGCCGAAGTCGTCGAACTCGATCTGCTTGAGGCCGAGCTGCGCCGCGATGCCGGCGACGTCCACGTCGACGACATGCCGGGCGCCGGGGCTCGCGGGCACCTCGGCGATGCCCCTCGCGCGCAGCTTCGCCTTGTGCTCGGCTTCGCGCGCTTCGGCGCGCTGCTGGATGACCAGCGCCTGGACGACAAGCGGCAGTATCTCGTTGAGCGCAGCCGCGTCGAGCTCAAGATGCCGGTCCGCCGCGAAGAGATTCTGCACGGCGACCGCCAGGGCTGCAAGCATGACTAAACCAGTTCTCATGCCGCGTATTATACCAAATTTCGTGGCTCGTGACTCGCTTGCCCGCCGTCTTGTCCTCCGTAGCACACAGCTCGAAGGAGGAAGCCTTGGCATAGGAGGGTGGCTCGTGGTTTACGACTTGGCGGAACGGCGCATGACCAGCCTGGAGACAACGAGGTAGGCGAGCGCAAGCACCACCGCCGCGGCGACGACGAGCGGCAGGTGGGCGGTCGCCATCTCCTTGCCGCGGGTGCAGAGCTCGAGGTAGCCGATGTCGGCGGTGGAGCGGCCAATCGCGTAGCCGACCGCCGCGAGGATGGCGGTCCATACCCCAGCGCCAAGCGCGGTGAAGAGCGTAAACTCGCCAAGCGGCATCCTGGCGATGCCGGCGGGAATGGATATGAGCTGGCGGATCGCCGGCAGCATGCGGCAGACGAAGGTCGTCGCCGCGCCGTAGCGGTTGAACACCTCGCAGGCGCGATCGAGCGCGGCTGGCTTCAGGAAGAACCACCGCCCATAGCGCTCGAGGAACGGCTTGCCGACCTTGAGCGCCAGGAAGTAGTTGACGTACGCGCCCGCGAGCGAACCGGCGACGCCGACCGCGACGGCAACCGCCGCCGCCAGCATCGGCGAGGAAAGCCCCATTTCGCCGCGCGCGGCAAGGAAGCCGGCGGGAATCATCACCACCTCGCTCGGGAACGGCACAAAGCTCGACTCGATGGCCATGAAGACGAAAACAAACACAAGCCCCCACGTCGGCGCGAGCGCGGCGATGGTGTCGAGATGCGATGCGATGGTCTCAAGCATAGCGGCCAGCCCTCACTTCAGCAGCAGCTCGCACGGCTCCGCATCCGAGTCGTAGGTCTTCATCTGGTCGAACTCGCTCTGGTAGGCGCGCACTGCGAACGGCACCTTCATTCCCGCCTGCGGCGATACGCCGAGCGCTTTCCAGGGAACCGACAGCTCCACCCGCACAAGATTGGGATTCGGATGGCCGCTTTTGCCCTTGCCGAGCGCGACCACCTTCACGGCGGCGCCGAGCGAGGCGGGCAGCGTCTCCGTCGTGCCGTCGTGGAACGCGCGGATCTTCCGCCCCTCGCCCAGGTCGAGCTCGATGCCGTCGTCCACGCCCCAGCGGGATCCAAAGGACATCTTGCCGTTCGCGAAGTTGGCCGCGAGGAAAGAGGCATAGAGGTTGTCGTCGTCCCAGGCGAAGCGCGCGAGCGCGGACGAGAACCCGGTCTGGTGTCCGTCGCCGCGGCGGTCGATGTGGAAGAAGTCCCCTTCCCACTCGCCGTTCTCGAACTTGCCGTCCACCGCCGGCGCCTTCGGCGCGCGGGCAACCGCCACCGGACCGCGCCGCGGCTGCGGCACCCGCGGCGGATTCCATTCAAACGTCGCGTCACGCCCGTTCGAGACCACGTTGCCGCGCCAATCGGAAACGCCGTCGAGCCAGACGGTGTCGAGCTTGCCGCCGCAGAAGATGCGGTTGCCGGAGAACGTGCAGCCGACGCTGCGCTCGAACGAGACCACCATGTCGCCGCCTTCGTTGACGAGGGTGTTGTTCCTCACCGCGATTCCAGCCGACATGTGGTTGTGGATCGGCACCGGCATCCCCTCGGCGTAGTTGTCCTCCACCACCGTGTCGCGCGAGTTCTCGTCGGCGTAGTAGGCGTGGACTCCGAAGCCGCGGCCGCAGGCGACGACGTCCTTGACCACATTGCCGCGCATCGCGCCGTCCACGAACAGCCCGTAGACCGCCGCGCCGTCGTGCAGCACCTGCATCACGTGGTGGATGAAGTTGGTCTCGACGCGGTTGCGCTCGCCGAAGACGATGAGTCCACTGTAGGGGACGTTCTTGACTTCGTTCTCGGCGATGACGACATCCGACCCGCTCGCGAACACGCCGCACGAGGCGCGGTGGACGAGCCCGGCGTCGCCCACGAGCGTCCGTCTGACGACGACCCTCCCGCCGGAGATGAACGCCGCGCACGCGCCGCAGGAGCCGATCGAGCAGCCGTCGATCAGGACGTCGCGGCTGCCGCCGATGTTGAGCCCCACGCCGGCGGTGTTCCTTATCCCCACGCCGCGGAGCTCGAGGCGGTCCACCTTGCGGATGACCACCGCCGCCGGCGCGGAAATGCCGCCGAAGCCGGCGCCGGCGCCGTACGGCGGCGTCGCGCCGGAAAACACGATCCCCTCGATCCTCACGTCGCATCCGCCGTTCACCACCAGGACATGGCGCAGCACCGGACGGATGAAGTCGAGCTTTTCCACCTCCTCGCCCGGCAGCGGCTGGTAGTAGACACGCCCTTCGCGGCGGTCGAGGAACCAGCGGCCAGGCGCCATGCCCTCGCGGACGTTGAAGATCTCGTACTCGAACTTGCCCTGCGCGCCCATCGGCCAGTCGGGCTTCTCCTTCACCTTGACCACCTTCGCCGCGCGGTCGATGCTCTCGACGGTGCAGAGCGAGTCGGACCACATGTGCAGGAGGTGGATGTCGGCGCTCGCAAGATCCATCGAGTCGGGGATGTCCTTCGCGTCGTAGGGCATGACGCGGTTTTCGTCGTCGGTCGGCGGACGCGACCAGTGTCCCGCCAGGTTTGGGAGGAGGAACGCGCCGAAGCGCGCCGAATGCTCGAAGCGGTTGGTGCCGCCGGGGACGACCGCCGTCTCCACCCAGCGCCCGTTCTTCACCAGCGCGCGGAAGAAGAGCGGCTTGAGGTCCGCGCCCTTCGCGTCGGCCGCCCAGAACGGCGTTCCCTCGACCCGTCTCCAGCCGGTCACCTTCGTGCCGCCGCAGAGCTCGACCGCGCCGGGACGCTCGGCGCGGAGGACGAGCCCCGTCACCGCGGCGACTTCGAGCGGCCGCTCCAGAAGGTAGCGCCCCGCCTTGACCACGATCTCGTGCGGCGCGGCCGGATCCTTCGCGGCGGCCGCGAGCGCCTGCTCAAGCTCGTCCGCCGTGCCTACGGCCACCGACCCGGCCGAGGCCGCCGCAGCCGCCGCCAGCACAGCGCCAGCGAGCACCGATTTCATGCTTATGACATTTTTCATTGGTGTGAATTATACCATATCCAGCCGCCGGCGTGCGACTGTCCCTCCCGCTGGACCGCCGCGCTCCTGCGCTGATTTTTGGTATAATACCCGCCACATGAACGAAAAACTCAAGCAGACACTGAAAGCATGGCCGGCGATCGCGGCGGCGACAATCGGCCTGTGCTTTCTCACCAAGCTCGTCGCCGGCTGGTTCGGAATCGACCTCCCCGACCAGCAGAACGTGGGCGTTGCCCGCCAGCTGCTGCTGCATGCGTTCGACTCCGGCAGGCACTTCTTCTCCGCCGCGTTCTTCCTTGCACAGGTAGTCTTGCTGCTGCCTGCGATAGAGGAGCTGATCTTCCGCCTGCCGACGCGCTGGCTGAGGCATCCAGCCTGGTGGGTTGTCATCTCGGCGCTATTCTCCGCCGTGCACTACATCGCGCAGCCCTGGCCCGACGCCGCCTTCATCGCGCTGTTCTTCTTCGGGCTTGCCCAGTGCTGGCTGTACCGCAGGACCGCGCGCATCTGGTGCCCGATGCTCAACCACGCCCTCTTCAACCTGACGAATGTGGTGCTCCTGCTGATAATCGGCGCATGAAAGTCAGGTTCGAGACCTTCGGCTGCCGGCTCAATCGGGCCGAGGCGCTGCAGCGCGAGGCCGACTTCCTCGCAGCCGGCTGGGAGCGAGTCGACGACTTCATGGACGCCGACCTCGTGGTCGTGCGCGGCTGCAGCGTCACCTCAAAGGCGCAGGCGGAGTGCGAACGCCTCGTCGCGCGCATCCGCCGCAAGCGTCCCGACGCCAAGGTCCTGGTCGAGGGCTGCCTGCGCGACAAGGGCGGCGGCGACCCGCTGCCTCCTTCGGACGGCTCCGCGCTGCCGAAGCGCACCGCACGCGCCTTCCTCAAGGCCCAGGACGGCTGCTCGTGCCACTGCTCGTTCTGCATCGTGCCGCAGTTCCGCGGCGAACCGCAGTCGACACCGTTCGACGATCTCCTCCGCCGCGCCGAACGGCTGCGGGACGAAGGCGGCTACGGCGAAATCGTACTCACCGGCTGCAACCTTTCGCTCTACGAGAGCAGCGGCAAGCGGCTCCCGGACCTCGTCTCGGCGCTCGCCTCGCTCGGCGGCTTTCGCCTGCGGCTCGGGTCGATCGAGCCGGGCGCGGTGGCGAAGGAGACGGTCTCGGCAATAGCGGAAAGCCAGAATGTCTGCCGCTCGCTCCATCTCTCGGTGCAGTCAGCGTCGAGCACGGTCCTGCACGCCATGCGCCGAACCTACGGGGCGCAGGAGCTCGAGGCCCTGCTCGCGCACATCGGTGCGCTGCTGCCGGACTGCGGACTGGGCTGCGACATCATGACCGGCTTCCCCGGCGAAACGGAGATGGACTTCCGCCTGAGCGCCGCGTTCGTAACGCGGCACCGGTTCTCGAACGTCCACGCCTTTCCCTTCTCCCGCCGTCCCGGCACCGTCGCCGCCTCGCTTCCGAGGCAGTGCGACCACGAAACGAGGTCCAAGCGCGCGCACGAGATCGCCGATATCGCCCGCCGCAACCGCGCCGATTTCGCCGCCGCACTGCGCAACCGCGAGGTCGAGATCGTGGTGGAGGACGAGGAGGACGTCTCCGGCTGGACGAGCGAATACCTCTGGTGCAAAGTGCCCCATGCAAAACGCGGCGACTTCCCGCGCAAGTCAATCCGCCGCGTCCGCGTCATCGCTGCCGAGTCCGGCAAGCTCACCGCCGCGCCTATCTCAGCGCTGTAGGCGGCGAACTTCGGCGAGGAAGTCGCGGTCGCCAGTGCGCACCTCGACGCGGTCCGCCGCGCCGAGCCAGCGCGCCATGCGCAGGAAGTCGCAGACGAAGCGGTCGGCGCGGTGGGGTCCGGTGCCGCCGGTATAGGTTATCCGCACTCCGTCCTCGACCGCCGAAGACGCGTGCGGCCCGTCGAAGACGATCCAGACGCGGTCGTTCGGATTCGCCGCGGCCATTGCCTTCGCCTGCCGGACGAGCTCCTCGCGGCTCATAGCCGTCCGCTGCGAGCCGAGGATCATGTTCCAGCCGTCGAGGACGACGATCCTGCCGCCTTCGCCGAGCGAGTCGAGGTCGCGGGCGGCGACGAGCGCCAGGTCGAAATGGGTCTTTAGCGACTGCGCCTCGTCCCTCAGCTGCTGGTTCTCGGCGCGGAGCTTCGCGATCTCGGCCTTGAGTTCGCGGATGTGGACGGCGCGGGCGCCGATGATCGCGTCCTGGGCGCTCATGTCAGCGTGGCGGACGCGTAGCGGTCGCGTCCCGAGAGATCCTTGGAAATGCGGATATCGCCGAAGCCGTAGCTTTCCATCATCCGGCGGACCGCCTCGCCCTGGGTGTCGCCGATCTCGAAGAACACCGCGCCGCCGACCTTAAGCAGGTTGAGCGCATCGGCGATGTAGCGGTCGTAGAAGTCTAGCCCGGTGGCGCCGCCGTCAAGCGCGAGGCGCGGCTCGAAGTCGCGCACGCGCGGGTCGAGCGTGTCCACGACAGCGCTCTCGATGTAGGGCGGATTGGAGACGATCGCATCCACGCACTGCGGCTCGTCGAAGTCGTCGAGTCCGTCCATCACCGCGAAGCCGACGCGGTCCGCCAGCAAGCAGCGCTCGGCGTTCTCCCTGGCGAGCGCCACCGCATCCTCGCTCACGTCGGTGCCGAGGAACGTCGCCTCGCCGACGTACTCCTTCGCGAGGCTGAGGACGATGGCGCCGGTGCCGGTGCCGACGTCGACGACGAGCGGCGCGCCGGGGCGGCCGGAGCCGCGGAGCCATTCGAGGACGAGCGAGACCAGACCCTCGGTCTCGGGGCGCGGAATCAGCGCGCGGCGGTCGCACTTGAGCGTAAGGGTGCGGAAGTCCCACTCGCCGAGCACGTACTGCAGCGGCTCGCCCTTGGCGAGGCGCGCCATGCCGCGGCGCATCGCCGCGAGATGACGCTCTTCGGCGGCGCGGTCGAACGCGCTCGCGAGGAGCCCGCGCCCGACGCCAAGGAGCCGCGCCGCAAGCAGCTCCGCGGCGACGGCGGGATCGGGCACGCCCTTCGACGCGAGGAAGGCGGCGGACTTGCCGACCACCTCGCGCCACGTGAGCTGCCGCGACTCGCCTGTCGTTTCCATCCCGCGGCCGCAGGGCCGTCAGAACGGCATGTCGTCGATGTCGCCCGCGTCGGCCGGGACGTCCGGCTCGGCCGGAGCCGGCACCGGCTCGGTGGACGAGCCGTCGGCCTCGAGGACCTCGATCTTGAGCGCGGTCAGGTCGATGAAGTACTGCACTCCGCGCTGGCCTTCCCAGCGGCGGCCGTCGATAACGAAGCGCACCTTCACGCGCTGGCCCTTCTGCACGCTGTCCAGCAGCGAGCAGTTGTCCTTCTTGAAGCTGAACTTGACCGGGTTGGGGTACTTGCTCGGGCTGTCCACGTCGTTGCCGACGATGAACTCACGCTTGGTGAAGCCGCTTGAGAAGGTCTGCACGGGAAAGATCTCCTCGACCACTCCGGTGTATTCGAAAACCTGCGACATTTTCCTCTGACTCCTTGGTTGTAGTTTGTTGTTTAATATCGGTGGCCAAGCTCAGCCCTTCTGGCGGATGGCCTTGATGAGCTTGGGGATGACGACGTTGAGGTCGCCGACGATGCCGTAGTGCGCGACCTTGAAGATCGGCGCGTCCTTGTCGGTGTTGATCGCGATGATCTTCGCGGAGTCCTTCATGCCGGCAAGGTGCTGCACCGCGCCGGAGACGCCGCAGCTGATCATGAGCGCGGGGCGGACGGTGACGCCGGTCTGGCCGATCTGCCGCTCGTGCTCGCAGTAGCCGAGGTCGACCGCCGCGCGCGACCCGCCGACCGCGCCGCCGAGGACGCCGGCAAGGTCGTGGAGGAGCCTGAAGTTCTCCTTCGAGCCGACGCCCGCGCCGCCGCAGACGATGATGCGCGAGCCCTTGAGGTTGACCGTCGACGCCTTGCGGACGATCTCGACGACCTCGACCGGGATCTCGACGCCGTCAAGGCGAGCCGGGTGCTTCACGAGCTCGCCCTTGCGCCCCTCCTCGCGCGGATTGGGCTTCATCACGCCTTCACGGACGGTCGCCATCTGCGGCCAGTTGCGGGCGTTGACGATCGTCGCGATGATGTTGCCGCCGAATGCGGGGCGGATCTGGTGGAGGACGTTGGTGAAGGACTCCTTCGTCTTCTTGTCCTCGTAGTCGCCGATCTGGAGGTCGGTGCAGTCGGCGGTGAGCCCGCACCGGAGCGCGGAGGCGACGGACGGCGCGAGGTCGCGGCCCATGTGCGTCGCGCCGAAGATCGCGATCTGGGGGTTGACCTCCTTGACGAGCTCGACCATCGCGTGGCGGTACGCCTTGTTGCGGTAGACCTTGAGCGCCGGGTCGTCGACCAGATGCACAATGTCGGCGCCGGCCTCGAAGAGCGGCTGCGCGAGCGATTCAACGCCAGAGCCCATCAGAACCGCGCCGACCTTGACGCCCAGCTTGCCCGCGAGCTCGCGCGCCTTGCCGAGCAGCTCGAACGGAACCTCGGAGAGATTCCCTTCCTCCTGCTCCGCGAATACCCAGACTTCACCTTGTGTATTCTTCATAAAATTTCCAAATCCTTGCTGTTGTACGCTTGCTGTCCTCACCCGATGGTGTGGTCCTTGATCAGTTCCGAGACGAGCGCGCCGATGCCCTCGTCGGTCGCGGCGACTTCCTTGAACTCGCCGCCAGCGAGGACGACGGACTCGATCTTGTTGACGCTCGTCGGCGAGCCCGCGAAGCCGCAGCGGTCGTCTTCGCAGCCGATCGCGGCGCAGTCGAGGATGGTCGGCTCGGCGTTCTTGTACTTCATCACGCGGCGCATCTCGTAGGGACGGAGCTCGCCGAACTTCTCGGTCACGGTGAAGAGCGCGGGCAGCTTGGCGCGGCAGGTCTCGACGCCGGTGCCGATGTCGCGGACGGCCGTCGCGGTGTCGCCGTCGAGGTCGAGCTTCTCGAGGTAGGTGACGACTGCGCAGTCGAGCTTCTCGCCGATCTGGGGGCCGGTCTGGGCGGTGTCGCCGTCGATCGCCTGGCGCCCGCAGAAGACGAGGTCGGGCTTGAACTTCTTCACCGCCTGCGAGAGGATGTAGCTCGTCGCGAGGGTGTCGGAGCCGGCGGCCTTGCGGTCGGTGACCAGCACCGCCTCGTCGGCGCCGCACGCGAGCGCCTCGCGGAGGACGGCCGTCGCCGCGGGGAGCCCCATCGCGATCGCGATTACCTTGCCGCCGTAGCGCTCCTTGACGGAGAGCGCCGCCTCGAGGGCATTCTTGTCCTCGGGATTGAAGATCGCGGGCAGCGCCGCGCGGTTGATGGTGCCGTCGGCCTTCATGGCCTGGCCGGTCACCTTCTTGGTGTCAGGAACCTGCTTGACGCAGACTACGCACGTGTATCCATTCATGGTTTGAGTATTATACCAAATTCGGGGCCGGAATTGTGCCCCAAAGGTCAGTTGACGGCGGCGGCAGAATTCCGCCGCGAATATACGCAGTAGAGCGCGAGGTCGGTGGAGACGAGGGCGATGTCCACGAGGTACACCGCCACCAGCCACAGCTTCGTTCCTTCCACCAGATGCGACGCGATGCCGCAGCAGTAGCCGAGGATCACGATGACCATGAACATCGGCGACTTGCCGTCGACGCGCTTGGCCCGGTACGTGCGCGCGATGGCAAACGGCCACGAGAACCCGAACGCGAAGAGCATCCCGAACTCAAGCAGCTCAGCCATCTTTCCCCGTCTCCGGCCCCTGCTTGCCTTCCGCCTGCCCGCCTTCCTCGGACTTGACGGCGTCCACGCCAAGCTTCCAGGTCGGGGAGAGCGAGCGGATGGAGCGGCGGTAGAAGTCGGCGTCGGTGACGCGGTCCTCCTTGATCGCGGCAATGTAGAGCTTCTCGAGCGACGCAACGAGCGAGTCGCGGGTCTCCTCGGCCTGCGCGGTCAGCTCCTCGCGCATCTCGCGCTCGGCCTTGGCGAGGCTGCGGGACGCCCTCGGCAGCGTGCGGTCGTTCTCGGCGAGGTACGGCTCCTTGACCTTCTTGGTGACATTGCCGTTCTCGTCCAGCACCGAATCCTCCTGCCCGCCGGCCCAGGCGAGGTCGGCGATGGTCTTCTCCGGCGTAAGCGCGCGCTCGCGCTCCTCGAGGTCGCGCCGCCACTCGGCGAGCTCGCGCTCGATGGTCTCGAAGTCGATCCGCCTCAGCTCCAGGAGCTTCGCCTCGGCGAGGATCTTCTCGGCCTTGAGCTTGTCGGCGGCGAGCTTGTCCGCCGCGGTCTTGGCCTTCGCCTCCTCGGCCTCGGCCTTCGCGGCTTCGGCGTCCTTCGCGTCGCGGGCGGCGGCCGCAGCGGCCTTCGCCTCCTCCGCACGGCTCTTCGCCTCGGCGGCGCGGCTCTTGGCCTCGGCCGCCGTTGCCTCGGCGGCCTTGCGGTTCTCCACCGCCGTCCTCTCCTCGGCCTCCTTGGCGGCCGCATTCGCCGCGGCTGCCTTCTCGGACGCCTCGGCGGCCTTCTGCGACGCCTCGGCGGTACGGGCTTCGGCCGCCGCCGCCTCCTCCCTGGAACGAGCGGCGCGGCGATCCGCCTCCGCCTTGTCGGCCGCGGCGTTCTTCGCCTCCGCCGCGTAACGCGCGGCGGAGGCGCGGCTCACGCTCACCACCGCCGCGGTAATTGCGGCGGAAACGATGGCGATAGAGACGGAGACGACGCAGATCGGCTTCATCAGACCACGACCTCCCAGCCGTTGCGGCAGAAGTCGCGCTTGAGCGAGATGCCCTTGCCGGTGCCGTTGGCAAAGTCCATCTTCACCGGATCCCAGTCGAAGCCGGTGTCGTAGACGTAGCTCATGTTGCAGAGCTGGCAGAGCACGGCGCCACGGGCGCCGACCTCGGCGGGCGAGATCGTGGGCTGGCGCGAAACCGCGCAGTCGACGAAGTTGCGCACCTGGTTGGGCGACTTGTAGAGCTGCACCTTGGCGTTGTCGAGGTCGAACTCCTTGACGATCTTGGCGATCGTGCCCTCGAGCCCGGCGTCCTTCTTAACCGCGGCGTCGGTGCCGTAGTCCTTGCCGGTGTAGCCGGCGACGAGCTCGAGCCCGGCGACATTCTGGAGCTCGTCGAGGCCCTTGCGCACCTCGGCCGAGGGCTTGACGAGGCCGCCGCGCCAGACCGCGATCTTGCCGCGGTTGACGGCGACGACGCCCTTGGTGCCGTAGAACACCGTGCCCCACACGCCGAACGGACCGTGGTAGAGCTCGACGTCGCCGTAGGGCTTGCGAAAGAGCATCTTCATGCCCCACTGGCGGCGGCCGCCGTGGTAGAGGTCGGTCGAATACGGCTCTTCGGAGCGGATCACGCGGTACGGGCCGCCCTTGTCCTCGTCCAGGCCCCACTGGGCGATGTCGAGGTGGTGGGCGCCCCAGTCGCCGTTGTAGCCGAGGCCGGTCTGGTCGTCGAAGCGCCAGAACATCGGATACCAGTTGTGGACGCCGGGCCGGTTCTGGTTCTCGTAGTCGGCGGGGGCGAGGCGGTTGGAGTAGGGACGGTACATGGAGGGCCCGAGCCACATGTCCCAGTCGATGTTCGGGTTGGGGACGCTTTCCTTGTCGGCGTCGGCCGGGTCCTCCCAGAAGCGCATCGGGTGCGAAGTGCCGGAGAGCTTGCCCTTGGTGCCGTAGTTGGCGTCGACGTACATCACGTCGCCGATGATGCCGTTGCGCACCACCATCACCGCGGTGCGGAACACCTCCCAGCTGCGCTGCATCGAGCCGCACTGGAAAATGCGCCCGTACTTTGCCTGCGCCGCGATGATCTTGCGCGCCTCGTCCACGTTGTAGGTGAGCGGCTTCTCGCAGTAGACGTCCTTGCCCGCCTTCATGCACTCGACGGCGATGTAGGCGTGCCAGTGGTCTGGCGTGGCGATGACCACGAGGTCGATCGAGGGGTCCTTGATCACGTCGCGGAAGTCGGTGCACCAGCGGCAGGCAGGCTGCGGCCAGTTCGCGTCCTTTACGAACGCCTTGCCGTCCTTCAGCTCCTGCACGCGCTTGGCGTACTCCTCGTCGACGTGCTTCGCGCCGGTCTGGGCGCGGATCTTGTCGCAGTCGCAGACCATGGTGACGCGGCAGAGGTCGGGCAGCGAATAGGTGCTCGCGACCTCTCCGCCGATGCCGGAGTTGGTGCCGACGAGCTGCGGCAGCAGCGCCGACCACATCTGCATGCCGTAGCCGATGCAGGCGACGTTAAGCGGCTCGCCCTCCTTGCGCGGACGCGCGGGCGTGTTGCCGTAGGCGGCGCCGACTGCGGCCGCGGCCGCCGAACCCAACAGGAAGTTTCTGCGATTGATCTTCATTTGTCGATTTTCCTTTTGCTTGTTTTCGTGAAATCACACGTCCACGCGGAACCGTCCGCCGGATTAGCCGCAATTATACCAAAAGAACCCCTGTCTTTGCAACTGCCCCGGCTCAGTCGCCCGCAAACGTGCGGCGCCTCTCCGCCCGGCGGTGGATGGAGACGCTCTGGACCAGCCCGAGGCCGCACATCACCACCACCAAAAACGTGCGCCCCGAGGAAACGAACGGCAGCGGCAGCCCGGTGATGGGCACGAGGCCGATCGACATCGCGAGGTTGATGTACACGTGCGCGAAGACGAGCGTCGCGAAGCCCAGCGCGAAGAGCCGCCCGCGCCCGTCCTCGCAGACAAACGCGATCCAGCAGCACGGCACCAGCAGGAGCGCAAAGAGGACGAGCAGCGCGGCGGAGCCGACGAACCCGGTCTCCTCCGCCCAGACGCAAAAGATGAAGTCGTTCATCGAGATCGCCGGCGGCAGGTACTTGAGCCGGCTGGTCTCGCCCTTGCCGATTCCCTTCCCCGCCAGCCCGCCGGAGCCGATCGATATCTTCGCCTGCATCAGATTGTAGCCCGCCCCGCGCGGATCCTGCTCCGGAAACAGGAACACCTTCACCCGCTTCACCTGGTGGGGCCTTAGCGGCAGCATACTGAGGATGCGCTCGCGGCGTTCAGGCAGGACCCCCGGCTTCTCCGCCTCGTACACCGCGCCAAGCACCGCCAGCGCAACCACCGCCGCCGCAGCCGCCGCGACGACCAGCCCGCGCCGCCATACGCGGGCGACGAAGAGCATCAGCGCCGCCGCCGGCACCAGCGTGAGTGCCGTCCCCAGGTCAGGCTCGGCGAGAATCAGCACGCACGGCACCCCGACCAGCGCCGCCGCGACGAGAAAGCCGCGGAACGAGTCCTTGAACGCGGCGATGCGTCCCTTCGCCGCGCCGAACACCTCCGCGACGAGCGCCACCACGCAGAGCTTCGCCACCTCGCTCGGCTGGAAGAACCAGAGCCACCTCCTGCCGCCGAACACCGTCGACCCGAAGACCAGCACCGCCACGAGCAGCGCCAGCGAAACCACATACGCCGGCACCGCGAAGAGCCCGAGCGTCTTGCGGTAGTCCACGAACGCGAGCACGAAGTAGAGGACGAGCCCCACGCCCGCGGCCGTCAGATTGGCCACCCACTTGCCGTGGAACACCGCCTCGGCCCGCGCGTTGCCGGAGGACCAGATCGCCACCGTGCCCACCGCCACCAGGGCGAGCATCGCGGCGAACGCCAGGTAGTTGAAGTTCCTGAGCCTCTCGGACCAGCTCACGCCTGCTTCGCCGCGCGCCGCTTCTTCCAGACGAGGTACACGATTCCGCCGGCTATCGCCAGCAGCACCACCGCCAGCAGCGGCCGGTAGAAGATCCACGCCACCGCGATCGTCACCAGCGAGCAGACGAGCGCGAACGCGAACGCCACGATGCCGGTGCCGATCTCGACGATGTCGCCGAGGATCGGCAGCACGTCCGCCAGCACCGAGATCGGCTTCAGGACCATGCCGAGGCCGATGAACATCAGCAGGAACCCGCCGATGCGCACGAGCCACGTCATCACCGTGTTCGCCGAGCGCGCCGACTCGAACATCTCCGCCATGTCGCGCACGCCGTCGTTGAGCAGGTCCACCTTCTTCTTCGACTTCGCGAGGTAGCCGACGAAAGTGTCGCCGTGCTGCTTGGCGACGATCGAGATGTCGTGCGGCAGCACCACCGTGAAGTTCACGCGCAGGTCGCCGACGCGCGGCTGCGCCATGACGTCGCGCACGTTCTTCTCGTTTTCGCGCGTCTCGGCGTTGGGGATGAAGATCGTCGGCCCCTGCACCTTCGCGCGCGCCACCCGGCAGACGTAGCCGGACGGGAACGCGTAGCTCTGGAAGCGGCCGATGCGCTCGATCTGGCGCTCGCTGAGCCGGAACGCGCCGAAGGTCACGTTCGCCGCGCGCGTCTCCCGGGACGGGAACTCGATGCCGCCGGGGTTGTCGTGGCCTGGCTCGTGGAACGAGCTCGAGTCGATCGCCTCGCCCACCCACTCCTTGGAGTAGGTGTAGGTGGTGGTCTTGGTCACGCTGCCGCCGAGGTTCTTCTTCTCGGTCGTCTTGGAGTGCTCGACCCACTGGTACATCTCGGTCGTGCGCTTCAGCGCGATCGCCGTCGCCGAGATCCCGAACTCGTCGTCGGAGAGGACATCCTTGGTGTCGGCCTTGCCGGTCATGTGGACGAGCTGGCCCTCCATCTCCGGGTCGATCTTGGCGATCGACTCCACCGGCACGCAGACGCTCTCGCCCTCGTCGAGCGCCTTGGCGGTCTTCACGCTGTTGCCCTCGTTCCAGAAGAGCACCGGGAAGCCGATGAGGAAGAGCACCAACCCCACGATCACGCCCTTCGCGGCGTCGCCCATCCTCGAGGTCCACGACTGCGTTGTCGTCTCGGTAACCGCCATTTCTGCCGTCCTTTCCTTTGTCTGGTTTGATGAGGTGTTTGTGCGTATTATACCATATTCGTGGTTCGCTACTCTACGAGCGAGCCGAGGTTCATCGCGTGGGAGGCCTTGAGCAGGACGACGTCGCCCGCCGAGACGTCGGCGCGGAAACGCTTCTTCAGCGACGCGAGGTCCTTGTAGGCAAGGTGCGAGAGACACTTCGAGCTCGTCTCGCCGACGCCGATCACGAGGTCGATGCCGAGTTTCATCGCGTGGTCGAAGACCTTCCGGTGCAGGGCGAAAGAGTCCTCGCCGAGCTCGAACATGTCGCCGAGCACCGCGATCCGCCGCGAGGTGCACGGCGTCGCGGCGAGCGCGTCGAGCGCGGCGATCATCGAGTCCGGGTTGGCGTTGTAGGTGTCGTCAATGAATGTCGCGCCCCAGCGCTCGGAAATGCGCCAGCGCGCGCCCGGGAGCGAGAAGCCGGCAAGCGCCCCGCGCGCCGCCTCGAGTGTCACCCCGAAGCGCGCGGCGAGGGTGAAGGCGAGCGCGGCGTTGGCGGCGAAGTGCGGCGGCGGTGCGGCGATGCCGTCAACGAGCCCCGGCACGGACGCGGGCGCGGGCACCGCCTCGGCGCAGAGTCCATTGAGGACGGACGCGAAGTCGTCACCCTCCGGATACACGCAGAACCGCTTCGCGCGCGCGGCTAGCGTCCCCTTCTCGCAGGCGATGCCGGCGCGGGTCTTGAAGAACTCGAGATGCGCGGTGCCGATGCCGACGATGAGCCCTGCGTCCGGCTCGGCGATGTCGCAGAGCGCGGCGATCTCGCCGGGATGGTTGGTGCCCATCTCCAGCACCAGGAACTCGGCGTCGTCCGGGCAGTTGAGGATGGTCATCGGCAGGCCGATGTGGTTGTTGAAGTTGCCTTCGGTCGCGTAGGTGCGGCCGGCCGTGGAGAGAAACGCCCTGAGCAGCTCCTTGGTCGTCGTCTTGCCGGCCGAGCCGGTGAGCGCCACCACCGTCGCCTTCAGCGCGCGGCGGCGCTCGTGCGCCTTGCGCTGCAGCGCGTCGAGGCCCTCGACGATCTCCGCCGCGCCGCGCTCGCGCGCCATCGGGATGAACTCGCGCCCGTCGACCTTCTCGCCCTTGAGCGCCACGAAGCCCATGCCCGGCTTCACTTCACTCGAATCGAACGTGTATCTCACGGAAGCACCCTCCTAATTCGCCTCGTCCGCGCCGGTGAGCGCGGCTGTCACCTTCAGCGCCTGCACCGTCTCGCGCACGTCGTGCACCCGCACCACGCTCGCGCCGGAAATCGCCGCCCAGACCGCAATCGCGAGGTTGCCGGCAAGGTCCTTGCCGTGCGCCTTCTCGCCAGTCAGCCGCTTGACGATGCGCTTGCGGCTCGCGCCGACGAGGACGCGCCCCCTCTTCGCCAGCTCGGATATCGACCGCAGGATCTCCAGGTCCTCCTCGCGGGTCGTGCCAAAGCCAATCATCGGATCAAGGTAAAGCCGCCCCATATCCAGGGGGACAGTCCCCGCGAAAATGGGGACAGTCCCCTTTGTGAAATCGGAAATTCTACAAGGAATCACCAATTCCGCGTTATTTTTCGCACATATCGCCGCCATGTCGCGGATCGGCTCCTTGAAGACGCAGTTCACGATGCTGGCGCCAAGGGCAATCGCCCGCTCAGCCGTCTCCGGGTGGTAGGTGTCGATTGAAATGGGGACAGACCCCTTGAGTTGTGGGGACAGTCCCCGCAAAACCGGCTCCACCCGCGCCCATTCCTCGTCCCACTTAAGCGGCGTCGCGCCGGGACGCGTCGACTCGCCGCCGATGTCGATGATCGCCGCGCCTTCCTCAATGAGGTTCTTGGCGCGGCGAATCGCCTCCTCGGGCGTATTGAACTTGCCGCCGTCGGAGAACGAGTCCGGCGTCACGTTGACGATTCCCATCACCTTGCACATGGCACTACTTCTCGCCCTTCTTCTCCGCGTGCTCCTTGAGCGCATTGCGCAGCATGTCGAGGAGATCTTCTCTTTCCTTGATAAGTTCCTTCTTGCGCTCTTCCAGGGCTTCAGGAACCTTCATCTCCTTCGCCTCGCCGAAAGCCTTCTCAAGAAGAGGGATGTACTTTGGGAGAACCTCCTCGAGCATGATCTTCTCGGCATAGTCCCTGACATCCTGCTGGTATTTCCGCCGTTCGGCCTTCGACATCTTCTTGTCGGGCTTCGGGAACTTCGCCTGGGCCTTCGCCATCGCCGCGTTGGAGTCTTTTCTAATCTGCTCTTCATGGCGATTCAAGACATCCTCGATCGGCTTGATGTATTTCTTTATCTCCAGTCCAAGACGAATCTCCTCGTCGAGCATCTTGAGATACTTCTCGGGGCCGCCCTTCTTGTACCCGGTCCTCAGCACCTCCTTGCCATTGGGATCGAGGACGACGACAGTCGGGAAGCCATGGACATCGTACTTCTTGACAAGCTCCGGGTTCCTTTTCGCGGCCTCGGGCGTGAGGAGCGACTTGTCGCTGGGAGAGTCGACCATCAGGAGAACGTACTTGTCGGCCGCGCCCCTGCGGAACACGTCGGTCGCGAACACCTCCTTGTCGAGGCGCTTGCACCATCCGCACCAGTCGTCGCTCCCCGAGAAGTCGATGACGACGTGCTTGTTCTCGGCGGCGGCCTTCTTGAGGGCGGCATCGTAGTCGTCGAGCCATCCCTCAGGCGTTGAGGTCTTGGCGAACGCGGCCAGCGCAAAGAGCGCGGTGCACAACGTCGGGATCGAATTCTTCATTTTTGCTCCTTTCATGTTGGATGGTATTATACCATTTTTGCCGCGCTCCGCGTTAACCTTCGCGGCAGTGAATGGTTTGGTGGTTAGTCAACTTTTCTACTTCTCAACCGGCTCCGCCCAACCTTTCAACTTTTCAACCTGTTTAACCGCCGCGCATTCTGCCGCGCAAACTGCCGCGCAAGGTGCCGCGGAGTCCAGTAACATTCATCCAAGCATATACAGTAAGACATATACAGAAGGGGCTGACCCTTTTGTTCCTATGACAACGAGTTACGTACTTCGCCATGCTCACGACCAAGTCATCAACACGTCCCAGAGAAACTTCGTCCAAACCCTTCCAAAGACTAACATCTTCAATCTTTTCAGCCACCCACTCTAAGAACCTTTTCCAACATGCATCATCAAAGGCATGATTACCTTCCTCCAAAATAGAATTGCATCGATAACTGCCCTCATCCCATTTTTTAAATGAAAGCGCGGCACAGATAAGACTCTGTGCCCTTGACCGGTCAACACCAAGCAAATTCAACAACTTATTATAAATGTCATTCAGCCTGCCAGAAAACTGTTCGGCATTCATTTCATCACTTAATTTCGACAATGCTTTCATAAACCATCTTCCGATTGACGCGCAGAGGCACCGTCTTCCGACGCAGGCACTCCATCCGCCTCGACAGGTACGGCGACAACCGTCTCCAAGTCGACGCCGTTCTCGTCCAGATTGATACGGCTCTCTGCCCCAACCACATCCACGCCACGCATTCCATTCAGAATTCCCTTAATGCGCGGCCGAACCAATGACTCAATTTCCGCCGAATCGACAATCTTCACATACGAATAACCGCTCAAATCAAATGGCGGATCTTCAATAGGTCCTTTCATGCCTGGGACATCTTCAGCCTTTTGCATATAAAACAAAACCCTATTCTTCGGCAAATGATGAAGAGCCATTCCAATTTCAACCATGACATTTGGGCGAAGACCTGTCATGTCTGCAACAAACAAGTCACTAGTGGGGAGCTCTTGGTCAATAGCATCCCGAATTGAAAAAGATCCACGACGCATATGCTCCATATCTATAAGCTCAAGATTCTCCGCCTTCGCAACACTCTGCAATGCTTCAAATCTCGCGTCCGCCCTTCTCTTCTCGACCCCTGACTCAGGATACCACCTCGCAAGAAACAGTTTCTTTGGTAAATTCTCATAAACAGAATCAAATATCCTCAGCACCTCCTTCAATGATACAACAAGCGTTTTCTCTATGCCAAAACTTTCTATCCATGAACAAAAGCGAACACAACGAGTACTTGTACCTTTCGCAATTATTCCGCCGCAATGCTCCACTTCCGCAGGCTTACTGAACGACTTGCAATCTTGCCAATGATAATAAAATGCCGCAGCTTTGGCTACGCGGCTATAGTTTGCGCAAGCAGCTCCATGCCCACTAATCCAAATTTTCAATTCCTTGTAAACATCGACACAAAAATCATGCAGGGATTGAACATCAGCAAAAGTGGTTTCTTTGCTTAACAGGGATTCGCCCAGCTCTTGGAAAAAGCAATAGCATTCACTATCACAAATAAAATCCTTAACCACTAAGTCATCCATCGCACTCTCATACATTTCGCGGCAAAACACAAAGCTCGCTCCAAACGCATCATCCGAGAATAACATTTCATCAGAATAAGTAGCCCTGTTCTTAATTATACCTTTGATATTCAGCTCCTTTGAAAGCGGCAAGGCCTTGAAGTTGATATTGGAAAAGTATTTGGCCGACTTTTCCTTCCATGGCGTCCCTTTCGGAAAGATGATAATGCAAAATGGAATCTGCCGCATCACAAAGTCACCTGCACAGGGAAGACCATCCCGACTCCTTTTTTCATACTCCTCCAACACCCTTTCCGCCGCAACAAGACGATGATTGCCGTCAATTCGATACAAACACTTTAAGTCATCTGGGATGACAAAGGACGCGGTACGAAATGCATTGTCCTGCACTGTATAAAATTTCGCAAAAACCTTTCCTATCCTATGCTGCCAATACTTCCCATAATTTCCACTGTTTTTGGCGAGCGGTCCATTCTGCAGCCACGCATCCTCTTCTACTGATGCATCAACGACATCTAGAGGCAAGCACAAGATCAATTCCGGGAAAAAGAGATTTTCCTTATCTTTGGTGTAAAAATTCATCAGATCCTGTACATGCACGTTATCTGGGCTCCGCTGATAATCGTCATCAAGCTGGGATATCTTAGCCAAAACACCCAACGGCGCAAATCCACGCAAGCACCAACGCGCACCAAGGAACTGATCCAAGACGCCGCGCAATTCTACCTTTTGAGCCATATTATCAGTCCTCCAACCTTTGCAACTACTTAGCGTTAGTTCGCGTCATAGGCCTGACGCAAAAATGACTTGGACTTCTCAAAATCCGCACCAGACTGAAGACGCAATTCAACATTGCCAGTGCCGTAGTGACCTTTCTCTGACACATCACGAGAAAATCCTTTTTCAAACGGGAATGTCTTCGGCTCAAGTTTGAGATGCAAAATCAGATGGTCGCTGAAAACCTCTGCGCAGACGAAATTCGAGCTCCTGCGAAACGCCTTATAGAACTTCAGCAGCGCGGGTGTGATGTCGTCACCAAAGCTCATGATAAAGTTCTCGACATCGCAATAGAGTTCCTTGATCGGCTTCGGTGCCGAGGCAAGCTTGCTGGCAAATGTCTGCTGCACTGCGGCAGAACCGGAGGCCCGCTCAACCTTGCGCTTCACATTCGTGACATCATGCTCATCAACACGCTCGAGATACAGCAATTCAGACCCGAACATACGATATCGATAGAGTGATATATTCGCATTCATCTGCTTGATCGCGCCCTGATCGAACTTCGTGAAATCGTTCGCCACGCAAATTACACGAGCCCCATCCCAAGCGATATCATCCTTGGACATCTTCTTGTGTAACCGCTCCTGCAACAGCACGATGAACGCATCCTTGTGATCCATGAGCCAGGCCAAGTAGAACAGGCCTTGGCTCATGACATTCTCGTCCTTCGAACGCTTGTACTCAAAAATGACCGGCGCCTTGTTCTCGTCGATCCCGATTGAGTCCATGCGTCCGTCCGGGATAATATACTCCGACGCCAAGAACTGGACATTGAAGAACCGATCCATGTTCTTCTCGATCAGCGTCTGAAGCTTCTTCTCCAGCTCCACCGCCGAGGACTTCAATTCCTCAATCTTCTGCCCAACCTTGAACAACTTGATGTCTGCCATAACTCATCCTTCTTAATTTTGAGTGTCCTTTAACTCTGCCCACCATGCATCAATTACTCAACTCGCTGCGTGTGGAAAATTTCCACCGGCTTGATATTGTCGTCCTTCGAAGACTTTGACAATAATTCCTTTTCCAACCTTAACAATTCTTGGTAACCGGTATCAAATATAGCCGGCGGAAACATACTCACCGTAGAGAGTGCATGACTTTCTCCCAACCACGACAAAGCATCTTCTATGTCAATCCGTATTATTAACTTAACCATCCGACACATGTCAACCTCAAACCCCGTTGATGCATCGTAAGTCCTGAGCAAAACTCCATGTTGGACATGCGGACGAATATATTGCGAAGGAAGCGCATATCTGAGGTCAAGCACTTCGCCTTCTTCTCCAAAATTTAGCCCTGGAATAAATTGCTTATATAATGATCGTCGTCCGTTTTCCTTATCCCGATACATATTTATCGCTAAAACATATATGTAAGCGAATCTTCTATCCGCTTCTTCATGTCTAGGATCTCTTAACGAATAATGAAGATGTTCCTCCCCACAAAGATTTTCACACCACGCATGATGACACGCAAACCATAATGCCACCCAAAGATTGTCCACTGCATCGATCCATCTTGTTTTCGCCCCATAATGTTGCAACAATCCTTCAACTACAGCAGGATGCAATGTTCGAAGTACTTTTGAACTTTTCCGAACCTGGGCTATCATTGCCTTGATCCGTTGATTCCGTTTAACAATCGCCCCTGCTTGAGTACACCCTCTGTATAACGCCGGCTGAAATGAATCACCATATAGTCGCTCTTGCCCACGAAAAAATACACGGCAATTGGTCTTTAAATCCTTACACAGTGAATACTTGCAATATCCGAGCGCCTTTATAAACATATGAAAATTGGTTATATGCAAAACATTCACCTCAGAAAGCTTATCCTTGGTGCACTTACTAAATTCATCGAAATAAGGTTGCCCCGTCTTGTCATCAAGTGGATTCCGTATGGAGCTTTCAAAACGCTCCATCAGATTCTTTTCACTAGAGCCGTTCATTTCTACTCCCGTTTTTTCATTTTGCGCATCCAAGATTTCCAATTGCCGACATCGCGCCGCTCTTCAACAACTCCGCCAACACATCAAAAGACACAGTAAGCGCAGCACTTTTAATCTTAGAAAGAACACCCCTCCATATCGTATCATTCCGCGCATTATCCAAGAACTCATGCCCCGCCCAAGTCAACCGAAGAATCACTGAAGCAACCGGTACGCCAACTGCATTGCATACAACCTCGCCGACAATCAATTTTGCATCAAGCAAAATCGCGACATGCCCCGCCACCACATCTTGCCCATATTCTTCACAAAGCTCGTCGTCCTTGCCATCGGCTTCAGCAAGAAATAAAAGTTTCCGCACTAACTCCATGTCTCTCTTCATAGCACCTGCCTTACCACATTATGTTTGGGCACTTTAATCTTCCTCTGCCCGCGAATCCGCATGCCTTTGAAGGACATCTGGGTCATAACCATATGCCCTTGCGATTTTGCCAACCGCATCACGACATTCCCCAGAACCATCCTGTAATGCTCGAGACAAAGGCTCCTCCACAAGAATCTTATCCTCTGCACTTGGCATCCACAAATTTGCTTCCACACATTTTTGGTATACGGCAAGCAACCAATCCACCAACTGTCCAAATTGACTCGAAAGGATGCAATCCTTGTATCGTTGCATGCACTTCGAAGAATCTATAGCCGCAGAATTCAAACCAAACTTTGCATAATCCAAATAATGGCTGTCCACCTCCTCAGGCCAAGACATATCCATCACTTTAACCGTCAATTTCTCTCCAAACTCAAATGCGAATCTTGGATCCAACATCTCTATAATGCACCTGAAAGATTCCACCTCTACGTTAGCTCTCAGACGTTCGAAATGTTCTTCTCGCGCTCCAAGCATAATCTTCTCTAAAGCACGCAACACCTCAACACCCAACCTAAAATCAGGAACCAAATCAACAAGCCGCTTCAAAACTCGAACTGCATGGTTTTTCGTTGTAAACAAATCAACAAAATCTTCACAGTTCATTTTCTCCACTATGGCAACGACCGCCGCAGCTTCATTATGATATTCACATTCATTATCAAGCAAGACTTCCAGCTCTGGCCAATACTCAACAAAAGATCCATCGTTCTGTAATATATCCGCCAACACAACATTATCCTTCTTAGCTTTATTCAACAACTGCACCATCGTCTTTCTATAGGTCTCAACATCCTCACCACAAATAGCACGGTAAAGTGCCATATGCGGCAACAGATCTTTACGCGGACAAACATAATCACCCCAATCATCCATTCCCAAAATCTTAGGCACCAACGTCAGCAGCATTTTATTGTCCTTGCAAACCGCAAGGTTCCAGAAACGATCATGTAAATAATGTGCGTCAATTATACCAACAAAGACATCATCACATGAACCATCTTTAATTGACAGGACATTACGAATGGCTTGCAATCCGCCACCCGCATTAAACGCATCCTGTTGAAGTCGTTTCGTTACAGCAGAACCGGGCTCAACCAACTCCATCAAAATCGCAACACGACAAGCGACCTCGGGATTTGTGTTCCTTCCCACATAAGAATATATTTCGTATGAGGCCAGCAATTCTTTCAACTTCTCAATGGCAGCTCCTCCGGCATAAACAATTTCCAACAACACCTGAACCAACTGAGCAGTATTGGGCTGAGTGATTCGAGCGTTGCGAATGTTTTGTCGCAACCACGCCCAAATGGCGTCAATAACAATCGACCAATTCTGTTTTACATCACACTCTGACAAATAATGAGCAACCAAAAACACATACTGAGGGATGTCATTGTTTGTCCCGATCATCTTTGCCAGTGTTGTTATCGCACTCTCTGGGGGACGAACCCACTGATAATATGAACCGAACAAATCCCCATTGATCAACGCGACAAAACGCAAAAGCGCATTACCGTCTAAGGCATTGAGAACAACTCGTGATTTAACTTCATCAGATACGCTGGTGAGGATCGCTGCAAAGTCAGCAACCATCTCATCCGTCAACTCGCCTTGTCCCCTATTAACTTCATTTAATTGCGAGTTTAGCACATTATACAAGACCCTTAACACTTTTCTCGCCCGCTCAACATCTCCCATCGTGGACAAAACATCCAACAGTCCAACAACTTGCTGCATTTCAACATGATTGGAAACCGAAGGCAAGGCCAATCCTGCTTTTTCCGCAAACCACCACATTTCTAAGACCTTAACCAACTTTTGATAAAGCGCCTGTAAATGCACTTTGCTAACTTTTGCTTTCGACATTATATTTGCAAAGCGCAAACACTCTAACGACAATTGAGGATTCTGCCGATCAAACCACCCTACTCGTTGATTGATAATGTAATCCACAACATGCCAAAAGCCATCCCCATAACCTTTCTGCATCTTTATAAATTCGTCAGCATTCTCATCGTTAATGGTCGTTTCTATTGGATCAACCAATAGCAACTGCCGTCCTAGTTTGGGACCAACCCCATACGTAAGCCCTGCAATATCGTCTTTAACATGTTCCGGCAACCCTGCAGCAACTGTTGCCGGAGGCCAACCTGCGTCCATTAATTTTTTTCTGACACCTTCAACAATGTTAGAATCCAGAAAGCGTAACAGCACATAATAACACACACTTCGCAGATCAATACCCGAATCCGCAATCAAGTGCGTGACTGCAACCTGATTAAGATAAGTCTTTATCTCTCGTGGAGTCGGAGAATCCGTTAATGAATCATGAACGAGGCATAGGACATCTATAACCTGTGATATCTTTTCGTTCGCCCACCCAACAAATAGCTTCTCAGCCTGCCCCCTAGCATATTGAACCCATGTGGACATAACTGGCGTTGGCACTTCAACTCGCAACTGAAAACACTTCTCAAAAAATGACTTAGCGACTGAGACATCAGACGAGTCTCCGTTCCCACTTGACACTTCCCACAGGCGTTTTAATCCCGACTCATCATACGGAACAATAATCCATAACTGCTTATACAAATCCCCTGGCAGTCCACTACAATTATTTCGATTCTGCAAAAATGTCTGAAGTGTCGACCAAATTTTCAATGCATCTTTTGGATTGACTCGATCAAGATTATCTATTGCAATGATAAACTTCTTGTCCTTATTGCCATCAAGCATTGATAACACATAAGTCGTAAATAAGTTCTCAAATTCAATAGACGTGCGTTCGGCCTCTCGGGTGATTTTCTCATCTTCTGTGGCAGTGCCACTAGTTTCAAGAAATGACCACTGCTCCGGATCCCGGATATTCTTTCCCGACTTTACAATGCGCCATATATTATAAAGGACAACAGCGAACGGCAACGAAACTAACGCACCTCCAACAACTAACGCCACCCACGACAACAAAGTCGTCATTGGCCGACAACAGGAGAGCAGCCCAACGCCCAATGTCGACCCTAACACCGAAACAAAGGCCCATATGCCAAGTCCTGTCGGCTTCCCTTTTAATTCAGTTGTCGTAATCCTTCTTTGATTTGCAACTTCTTTACTTACATTCACAAGTTCAGCAACATCTCCCTTAAGCAAGCCGTTGTTAATTTGGCAAACGTAATGTCTCAACAATGATTCCAAAAACGATCGTCGTAAAGCGTCGCCCTCATGTGCCCATGCATCAAACAAAAACAAATCCGCTTCTTTGCCAAGCTCCTGTTGCAATAACTTAATTGCGGTCGACTTTCCACTACCCCATTCGCCTTCAAGTCCGATTGTCATTCCAGCATCAGACGAACGAATAACCTTAGCTAAAGCCACTGCAACTTTTTGGTGCGGCTGATTGTCAAACAAATCCTCAGTAGCGGCAGACTCCTTTAAGAATGCATATCCCATGTCTATCCTTCCTTTCTCAAACTATTTCTCAATGATTTTCAACTCGATCTTCCTCTTCGCCGCGTCGAGCGCGGCGGTTGCGTCGGCTTTCAGCTTGCGGGCTTCGGCGCGGATGGATGATGCTTTTAAAGCTATTCCATCTTGCATAGCAACATCAGGAAGTATCAAGGGCAACTTATTCAGCAACTCCAGCGAAACATTGTTGATGTTTGTGCCACCAAGATGTCGGAATATTAGTCCTCTGAAAATCGACGATTGCATGTATGCGGCCACGTATTCAGGGTTCACCCCCGCATCCGTGCGCAACACCATCATAAACCCACCGATATAAGTGTCATCGGGAGCATTTCTAACGTACGCAACCTTGCCGGCGTGCTCCTTACTTCCACTTGCCGCGCAAATCAAAATATCACCGTCTTTAATCTGCTGTGCAGGGCTAAACGCCAAATCTGAACTTACATGCACCAAATCAGAAAGATCAAGGTCGAATTCTTCGAGAGAAACATTATTTGCCCGAAGAATGGCATGGCCACAATCTGATTCGTCCTCGGATTTATATGTCACGCCTCTGACGAATGTCCCAACCGAACCCAATCGGCAACACCGTTTGTCCTCCCGGATCAAATCCGCCAAATCGCGGAAGAAATTTTGATTGTAGTGTGCATCAAACCTATCGTTAAGGACTTCCTTCGCGGGCACGGTGAAGATGCGAGAGGAAAGCGATGTGTCGGGCTTGGGGAGCTTGACAATGCCGAGCTCGCGCAGCACCATGTCGTCGATGGAGGCGAGAAGCTTCGTCGCCTTTTCGTCCGCCGCGCGTTTTGCCGCGTATGCCGCATCAAGCTCGGCAACGATCTTCCGCTGCTCTGACAAGGGCGGTAGGGGGATGGACAAATCCATCAACTGCTCGGTATTGAGACTTTGAACCGTCGCACCGCTCTTGCACACCAGCGGCAGCAACCGCGAGCCAAAGACATCGAAGAATGCGCCCAGATAATCCACACTCACGCGATCATCAGGAAAGAACGCCTTGATG
>CACWVU010000024.1 GCA_902764415.1 uncultured bacterium
GCAGTCAAGGGCTCCATCGCCGAGGGTAGTGTGGGACCCGCCCATGCGAGAGTAGGACGCCGCCGGCTTTTTTTGTGCCCCCGAGGGCACAAAAAAACCCGGCGTCGTCCTGCGGACGCACCCCTCTAGCGACTTTCGCTCCGCGAAAGCTCGCGCTCCGCGCTCGGGGGATATGCCGGCTTTTTTTGTGCCTTCGCGCTGTCAGCCTAGATGCCTAGAAACCTAGATGTCTAGCAATCTAGGATTGCTGGCGACGACACCGAACACCCGCTCCCCGCGACGCCGCGACCTCACATTTTTGCTATAATACGCAGCAATGAGCATTGGCAGTTCCATACACTTGATTGGCGTTGGCGGGGTCGGCATGGCCGCGCTCGCCGTGCTGCTCCGTCGCCGCGGCTTCGAAGTGAGCGGCTGCGACTGTTCGCTCTCGGCGCGCACGCGCTGGCTGGAGGGCGAAGGCGTGAAGGTTGCCTGTGGACACGACCCCGCCCACGCCGCCGCCGCGGACTCGGCCGTGGTCACCCCCGCCGTGCCTGCGGACCATCCCGAAGTCGCTGCATTCGCCGGACGCATCCGCTCCCGCGGCGAAGTGCTGGCCGAGATCGTCTCGTCCGCGTCCGACTCCATCGCCGTCTGCGGCTCCCACGGCAAGACCACCACCGCTACCTGGACCGCCCGCCTGCTTGCCGCGCTCGGCGAGCCGGTGGAATGGGCGATCGGCGGCGAGACCGGCGCGTTCCCAGTGGCGGGTTTCTCGCCCGGACGCGGCGCATTCGCAGGGAAAGAGGAGGTTCTCGTCGTCGAGGCGGATGAGTCGGACGGCACCCTCGCGCTCTACCGCGCTAAGACTTTGGTCGTCACCTGCTGCGACTTCGACCACCCCGACCACTTCCCGAGCCGCGCCGCCTATCTCGCCTGCTTTGACACCGCTCGCCGCGCTGCGCAGGACGTCGTCGAGTCGGAGGCGCTTGCCGACGACCCCGCTCTCGCTCCCGTCCTCGCCACGCTCGCGCCCCACAACCGCCGCAACGCCCGCGCCGCCGCCGAGGTCGCAATCCGCCGCGGCCACTCTGTCGCCGCCGTCGCCGCTGCGCTGGCGGACGTTGTCGCGGAGCTTCCCGACCGCCGCTTCCAAAAGGTCGCCGAGGGCGTCTGGACCGACTATGCCCACCATCCCGCCGAAATCGCCTGCGCCGTCGCGATGGCGCGCGTCGCTGCGAAGGGCAGGCTGCGGGTCCTCTTCCAGCCCCACCGCTATTCTCGCACCCGGACCTTTGCGAAGGAGTTTCCCGCTGCGTTCGCGGGTGCGGACGAAGTGGTGCTCTGTCCCGTCTACGCCGCCTTCGAGCCGCCCGTGGAGGGCGGGGACATTGCCGACCTCTATCGCGAGTTCCGCGCCGCCGGAAAGGTAAAGTGCCTCCTCGCGCAGTCCTGCGCCGAGGCGTGGGAGCACGCCTACTCCTCTGCCGCGCCCGGCGACGTGACGCTGCTCCTCGGCGCTGGCGACATCGTCGACCTTGTCGACCGCGTGCGGCACGATGTCGCTGCAGGCGTTCCGCTGCCGCGGCGGCGCGTCGTCGTCGGCGCGATGACCAACACCTGGCGGAGCGACCTCAACCTGCCGATCGACTACGTCCGCGCGGAAGGCCCTGCCGGCCGACCCGGCGCGGAGATCGTCGCCGCGCGTCCGAGGCTCTGTCCCTGGATGGCCGGCATCCCCGGCACCGTCGGCGGCTGGGTGAGGATGAACGCCGGCGCGTTCGGCCACTCCGTCTCCGAAGTCGTCGACGCGGTGAAGGTGTCCGGGCGCTGGATTTCCGCCTCGGAGTGTGGCTTCGGCTACCGCACGAGCGCCATCGACGGCGTGATCGAGGACGTTCGCT
Source organism: uncultured bacterium (assembly GCA_902764415.1). Classification (GTDB taxonomy): domain Bacteria; phylum Verrucomicrobiota; class Kiritimatiellia; order RFP12; family UBA1067; genus UBA1067. The sequence goes on from CACWVU010000024.1 coordinate 1,887, forward strand.
GGAAGGACGATCCGCCCACTGACGCCGAGGTGGAGCCGCCAGAGTCGTATCTCGCCCGGCGCGTGCGCTTCCCCGCCGGCACCTACGGCAGCTTCTTCAAGAACCCGCCCGGCGACTTCGCGGGACGTCTCCTCGAGGCCGCGGGTGCGAAGGGGATGCGGGTCGGCGGAGCGTACGTCTGGGACGGCCACGCCAACGTCATCGTGCGCGGCGAAGGGGCGACCGCGTCGGACGTCCTCGCGCTCGCGCGGCTCATGCGCAGCCTCGTCTTCTTCCGCTTCGGCGTCTCGCTTGAGCCCGAGGTTCGCGGCATCGACTTTGACCGGCGATGATCGGGCTCGTTGACGTCAACAACTGCTTCGTGAGCTGCGAGCGTGTGTTCGACCGCAGTCTCGTCGGGCGTCCAGTGGCCGTCCTCTCCAACAACGACGGCTGCTGCGTCGCGCGGTCCAACGAGTTCAAGGCGCTTGGCATCGCGATGGGCACGCCGTACTTCCAGCTCAAGAACCGCGAGGCGTCCGGCGAGCTCGTCTTCCGCTCCTCCAACTACGAGCTCTACGGTGACATGTCGCGGCGGTTCATCTCGGTCCTGCGCGACGATGCGCTGGAGGTGGAACAGTACTCGATCGACGAGGCGTTCATCCACCCGCCGCACCTCGCCGACGGCGACTTTGTTGCGTTCGGGCGGCGCCTGCGCGCCAAGGTCCTCCGCTGGACCGGGCTTCCCTGCGGCATCGGCTTTGCGCCCACGAAGACGCTGGCGAAGATCGCCAACGAGAAGGCGAAGAAGATGCCTGGCGGCGTCTGGCAGCTGCCGGACGACCCGACGGACACGCTTGCGTCGCTCGCCGCCGGCGACGTCTGGGGCGTGGGGCGCCACCTCGTGCTCCGGCTCCGCGCTGAGCAGGTCTTCACCGCCAGGGACCTGAGGGACGCACCCGACGACCTGCTGCGCGCCGTCGGCGGCGTCACGCTCCTGCGTACGGCGATGGAACTTCGCGGCGAAAGCTGCCTCGACGAGCGCGACTACGACGCCGACCCGGAGAGCATCACCTGCTCGCGCTCGTTCGGCGAGTGGGTGACGACGAAGGAGGGGATTGTCGAGTCGGTGGCGTCCTTTGCCGCGCAGGCGGCGGAGAAGCTGCGCCGCCACGCGATGCTCGCCTCCGGCTGCAACGTCTTCGCCCAGGTGCACCGCACCGGCGGCGGCGGGGAGTTCGTGGAGCGGACGGCGGTGTTCCCCTCGCCTACCGACGCCACCAACGAGATCATCGCGGCAGTTCGTCCGGCGGCCGAGGCGCTGTTCGTGCCGAGACTCGGCTACCGCAAGACCGGGGTGGTGTTCTTCGGGCTCGAGAAGGCCGGCACGGCGCGCCAGCTCGACCTCTTCACCACGGTCACGGCGGCGGAGTCCTCGCCGCTCTACCGCGCGGTCGACCGCCTCAACGCGAAGTACGGCGCGGGAAGGGTGTTCTCCGCGTCCGAGGGCGTGGGCGCGAAGGCGTGGGCGGCGAAGCGCTCCAAGCTCTCCCGCCGCGCCACCACCTGCTGGGACGAGCTGCTGGTGGTCCACTGACTCCCCACGAACCACGAATCACGAGCCACGAACCACGAACCACGAATATGGTATAATACGCCCATGACCGCAGCTAAACTGATTATCGACAAGAAGCGCGAGGGACGCGCGCTCGGCTCCGCCGAGATCCGAGACTTCGTTAATGGCTTCACCGCCGGCGAGATACCAGACTGCCAGATGAGCGCGCTCGCCATGGCCATCTGCTGCCGCGGCATGACGGTGCGCGAGACCGCCGACCTCACCGACGTGATGATGCGCTCCGGCGCGTCGATCGACTGGAAGGGCGTTGTCGACTGGCCAGTTGCCGACAAGCACTCGACCGGCGGCGTCGGCGACAAGCTCTCGTTCGTCATCCAGCCGCTCGCCGCCGCCTGCGGCCTCGCCGTCCCCTCGCTCGTCGGCCGCGGCCTCGGGCTCACCGGTGGCACCGCCGACAAGCTCGAGTCCATCCCCGGCTACAAGGTCTCGCTCTCCATCGACGAGCTCAGGCGCGTTGTCGCCGAGACGGGCCTTGCGATGGCGACCCAGACGGCCGAGATCGCCCCGGCCGACCGCAAGCTCTATGCGCTCCGCGACGTCACCGGCACCGTCGCCTCGATTCCGCTCATCACCGCCTCCATCCTCTCCAAGAAGCTCGCCGAGGGCGCCGAGACGATCGTCTTCGACGTCAAGTGCGGCCGCGGCGCCTTCATGAAGGACCAGGCCGAGGCACATGCCCTCGCCGAAAGCCTTGTCTCCGGCGTCCGCGCCGCCGGCCGCCGCGCCGCCGCGCTGGTGACCGACATGGACGCCCCGCTCGGCTTCGCCGTCGGCAATGCCTGCGAGGTCGAGGAGGCGCTCGCGATGCTTTCGCCCGGCGCGGAGTCGGGTCCGCTCGCCGGCATCGTCGGCCTCTCCGTCGAATTTGCCGCGCTGATGGTGTCGCTCGCCCGCGGCGTTCCGCTCGACGACGCCCGCGCCGAGTGCCGCGCGCGGCTGGGCGACGGCTCCGCGCTCGCCAAGTTTCGCGAGATGGTCGCCGCGCAGGGCGGCGACCTCGACGCCTTCGCGCGGCTCGTGGCGCGCCCGAAGGTCAAGTACCGCATCCAGTCCATGCGCTCGGGCTACGTCGAGTCGATCGACGCCGAGCGCGTCGCCCGCGTCGCGCTTTCGCTCGGCGCCGGGCGCTGGCAGCCGGGCGACCGCATCGACCACCTCGCCGGCGTGCGCCTCGCGGTCGGGCGCGGCGACAAGGTGTCCATCGGCTCGCCGCTCGCGACGCTCGAGAACAGCTCCGACCCCGACGCGCTCGAGCGCGCCGCCGCCGAGCTCCTCAAGGCATTCACCGTCTCGCCGACGCCGCCGGAGGCGAAGCCGCTCGTCCTCGAGCGCATCGGCTGACAACGACATCTTGGAGGTCACGGAACATGGTCGACTACACCGAGCTCAGGAAGAAGTTCAAGGCGAAGAACCCGCAGCTGGACGAAAAGCGCCGCAAGAAGCAGCTGGCGATCAAGAAGATCGCGCGCGAGTACGAGGCGAAGAAGGCGGAGATCGCCGGCGGCGCTCCGGACCTGAAGAAGGGGCCGCTCTTCTACGGCATGGTGGTGCTCGTCCTCGTCGTGGCCGGCTCGCTGGTCGTCCCCGCCATCATGCGCGGCGACCTGACCCTCGGCAAGAAGCGCATCGAGCGCAACGAGCTCAACGCCCGCAAGTCGATGGACGCCCTGTCGGTGGCGCTGGGACGCTACAAGTTCCACGTCGGCGAGTATCCGTCGGCCGAGGAGGGGCTCGCCCCGCTCGCCTACCGCAAGCCGAAGGAGATAATGACGGTGCGGCGGCAGCATCCCGGCTGGGACGGCCCCTACATCAACCACGTGGTCAAGGATCCGTGGGGCAACGACTACTTCTACGAGCCGCGTCCGGAAGGAGGCAATCCAATCCTCTACTCCAAGGGCCCTGACGGCCGCGCCGGCACCGACGACGATGTCCTCCCGGACCAGCTCAGCTTCGACGAGCCGTTCCGCGACACCTCCTGGACCAACCACTGGGCGCCGTGCGAGCTGCGCGGCGTGGTGGTCGCGCCCGACGAGGAGACGAAGCTCCGCGTCCAGGAGCAGATGAAGGAATACGAGTGATTGCAAGGGAATCGTCCTGCGCAACTGCCGCGGATTCACCTTCGACCGCACCACGATCGACGACTGAACTTTCAACCACCACAAGGAGCACAACCATGAAAGCAGCCATGACCATAGCATTTGCCGCCGCGCTCGTCGCCGCCGCGTCGGCCAGGGACTTCGACCCGCGCGCATTCGGCGCGAAGGGCGACGGCGCGGCCAAGGACACAGTCGCGATCCAGCAGGCGATCGACGCCTGCGCCAAGGCCGGCGGCGGCAGGGTGGTGCTTTCGCAGGGGACGTTCCTATCCGGGATGGTGTTCCTGAGGGACGGCGTCGACCTCCACATCGAAGTCGACGCCACGCTGCTCGGCTCGAAGGACGACTCGGACTTCCCGACCAACGTTCCCAGCGCCGTCCTCGACCCGGGCAAGACCACGCGCGGCCGCACCACCGCGCTCGTCGTCGCCGACGGCCGCCGCAACGTCGCGCTCACCGGCCGCGGCAAAATCGACTGCAACGGCATGGCGTTCGTCAAGCTCTCCAACAGCCTCTCCTACGGCTACGAGAACGAGGGCAACGCCGGCGCGGACGCGAAGCCGCTCGGCGAGGACGAGTGGGTGAACTGGAAGTACCGCCGCATCCCCGGCAAGCTCGGACCTCCGCGGATGATCCTCTTCGCCGGCTGCCAGGACGTGCTGGTCGAGGACGTCACCCTCGTCCACCCGGCCGCCGGCTGGGGCTACTGGGTTACCGACTGCGACCGCGTCGTCTTCGAGCGCGTCAAGGTGCTCGCCGACCCCGAGCTCCCCAACAACGACGGCATCCACCTCAACGCGTCGAGGGACGTCTCGATCTCCAACTGCCGCATCCTCGCCGGCGACGACGCGATCGTGGTGCGGTGCAACAACCGTCCGTTCCGCGACGGGCGCCTCCGCGTATGCGAGCGCGTGACCGTGGCCAACTGCCAGCTCACCAGCCACGCGAACGCCATCCGCATCGGCTGGCTCAACGACGGCGTGGTGAGGAACTGCACCTTCACGGGGCTCGCCATCACCGACTCCGCCTGCGGCATCGGCATCGACCTGCCGCCGTTCGAGAAGGGGATGGACGACTACGGGGTCGAGGCGTCGCTCTACGAGAACCTGGTCTTCTCGTCGATCGTGATGGACCGCATCTACTCCTCGCCCGTCCGCTTCGACATCACCGGCGAGGAGTTCACGCGCATGGAGGGGATCAGGGCGATCACCTTCTCGGACATCCGCGCCCGCGCCTACAAGTTCCCCGACCTGCGCGTGGCGAAGGGACGTGAGCTTGAGGACGTCGTTTTCCGCGGCTGCGCGTTCACCCGCTGCGCCGACGGTGCCTTCCCCGGGCGCTGGAAGCAGAAGGGTGCCGCGTACTGGTGGAACGAGGGCAGGGATGAGTTCCGCGGACTGAAGGGGGTGCGCTTCGACGGCTGCACCTTCACCGACGTCCCGGCAAAGTGAGTCCGCGGCAGATTGCGCGGAAAATATGGTATAATACACTCTATGAAGAACTATCTTGCCATAGACATCGGGGCGTCCAGCGGCCGGCACATCATCGGCCGGGTGCAGGACGGCAAGATCGCCCTCGAGGAGGTCTATCGTTTCGACAACTCGCAGATCCGCCGCCGCGGCCACGACTGCTGGGACATCGACGCGCTCGTCGAGTCGGTCAAGAAGGGCATCGACGCGGCGATGGAGAAGGCCGAGATCGGCTCCATCGGCATCGACACCTGGGGCGTCGACTTCGTGCTCCTGGACGAGAAGGGCGAGCGCATCGGCGACGCCGTGGCCTACCGCGACGCGCGCACGACCGGCGCCGACGCGGAGATCGAGCGCGACGTCATCTCCTTCGCAGACCTCTACCGGCGCGTCGGCCTGCAGAAGGCACCATACAACACCATCTACCAGCTCTGGGCGCTCAAGAAGGAGCATCCCGAGGAGCTCGAGGCGGCGGCGCACTTCCTGACCGTGCCCGAGTACATCAACTACCGCCTGACCGGGAACATCGTCCACGAGTACACCGACTCATCCACCACCGCGCTCCTCGACGCGGCGAAGAAGGACTGGGACTTCGAGCTCATCGAGAAGCTCGGGCTGCCGCGGCGGATCTTCGGCAAGCTCGAGATGCCCGGCGCAGAGGTGGGCGAGTACCGCGGCGTCAAGGTGGTGCTGCCGGCGCTGCACGACACCGGCTCGGCGTACCTGGCGGTGCCGGCGCGCGACGACAAGGCGGTGTACCTCTCGAGCGGAACCTGGTCGCTCCTCGGCGTCGAGAACGAGAAGCCCATCACCACCGCCGAGGCGATGCGCGCGAACTTCACCAACGAGGGCGGCGCGTGGGGCCGCTACCGCTTCCTCAAGAACATCATGGGGCTGTGGATGATCCAGTCCATCCGCCGCGAGCTCAACGGCGTGAGCTACGTGGAGGGCGCGGACCGCGACGAGACGATCGACGCGCTCAAGCGTCTCGCCGACTACGAGAAGGGCAAAAGCTACTCCTTCGCCGACCTGGAGATGTCGGCTCGCGGCGCCGGCGGCTACACGCTCACGGTGGACGTCAACGACTCGCGCTTCCTCAACCCGAAGTCGATGATCGGCGAGGTGCTGGCCGCCGCCGAGTCCGATGGACGGCCGCCGGCGACGATCGGCGAGCTCATGCAGTGCGTCTACAAGTCGCTCGCCGCGTGCTACGCGGACGCGATCCGCAGCCTCTCGGAGATCACCGGCAAGACGTACACCTCGGTCAACATCGTCGGCGGCGGCTCCAAGGACCGCTACCTCAACGCGCTCACCGCCGAGGCGACGGGCCTCGACGTCTTCGCCGGCCCGACGGAAGGCACGGCGATCGGCAACCTCATCGTGCAGATGATCGCGGGCGGCGAGTTCGCCGACCTCGCCGCGGCGCGCGCGGCGATCGTCCGCTAAGTGTTTCAAGGAGAAGCAAATGGACAAGAAGCTCTACATCAACCCGCCGCTCCCGAACCGCGTCTACGACTGGCGCAAGGGTCCGCAGCCGAAGACCCGCCGCGAGCTCGACCGGTTCTTCAACTCGCCGGCGATCAACAAGGTCAAGGACGCGATCTGCGAGATGGGCAGGCGCATCTACAACAAGGGATACACCGACGGCAACGGCGGCAACCTGTCGGTGCGGGTGGGCGAGGACCTCGTCCTCTGCTCGCCGACGCTCTGCTGCAAGGGCTTCATGGAGCGCGAGGACATCTGCCTCGTGGACATGTCGGCCGGCCAGCTCTGCGGGCGGCGTCCGCGCACGAGCGAGGTGAAGGTGCACATCGCGATGATGAAGACCGCCGGCTGGAACGCGTGCGTCCACTGCCATCCGCCGCACTGCAACGCCTTCCTCTTCGCCGGGCAGGTGCCGCCGAACGGGATCAACCCCGAGGCGGACATCTTCTTCAACCAGATCCCGCTCGCGCCCTACGGCACGCCGGGGACCGACGAGGTGGCGGCGAACGTGGCGAAGATGTCGAAGAAGTCCAACGTGGTCTTCATGGAGAACCACGGCATTGTCTGCGGCGCGCGCGACATCGAGGAGGCTGAGTGGTTCGCCGAGAACGCCGACGCCTACTGCCAGGTGCTGCTGCTCGCGGCCGGCCACGGCGGCAGGCTCCAGCAGGTGGGGCCGCAGTCGGTGAAGGACTTCCTCGCCATCCGCAAGGCGCTCGGGCTGCCGCTCGCCGCTGGCCAGAAGCTCTACAACACCGACCGCTTCAACGGCTACCGGATGAAGCGCGTCGGCAAGTGAACGTAAACGAAAAACCAGAAAGGGCAACAACCATGAACAGGATAATCCTCAACGAAACCTCCTACCACGGCGCCGGCGCCGTCAACGCCATCGTCGCCGAGCTCGCGGCGCGCGCGCTCAAGCGCCCGATCGTGTTCTCCGACCCCGACCTCGTGAAGTTCGGCGTCACCGCCAAGGTGACGAAGCTCCTCGACAAGGCGAAGGTGAAGTACGCGCTCTACACCGACATCAAGCCGAACCCGACCATCGCCAACGTCAAGAACGGCGTCAAGGCGGCGAAGGCGGCGAAGGCCGACGCGATCATCGCCATCGGCGGCGGCTCGTCGATGGACACCGCGAAGGCGGTTGGCATCATCCTCACCAACCCGAAGTTCGCGAACGTGCGCTCGCTCGAGGGCGTGGCGCCGACTACGAAGCCGTGCCTGCCGATCCTCGCCGTCCCGACGACCGCCGGCACCGCGGCGGAGGTGACGATCAACTACGTGATCACCGACGTCGAGAAGAAGCGCAAGTTCGTCTGCGTCGACCCGCACGACATCCCGGTTGTCGCCTTCGTCGACCCGGGCATGATGGCGTCGATGCCGCCGAAGCTGACGGCCGCGACGGGCATGGACGCGCTCACCCACGCGATCGAGGGCTACATCACCAAGGCCGCCTGCCCGATGACGGACATGATGCACCTCGAGGCGATCCGCCTTATCTCCGCGAACCTCCGCGCCGCGGTGAAGAACGACCCGAAGGGCCGCGAGGGCATGGCGCTCGGCCAGTACATCGCCGGCATGGGCTTCTCCAACGTCGGCCTCGGCGTCGACCACGCGATGGCGCACGGGCTCTCGGCGCTCTACAACACGCCGCACGGCGTCGCCTGCGCGATCCTGCTGCCGACGGCGATGAAGTTCAACGCCGCGAAGACCGGCAAGCGCTACATCGAGATCGCCAAGGCGATGGGCGTGAAGGGCGTCGAGAAGATGACGCTCGTCCAGGCGCGCAAGGCGGCTATTGCCGCGGTCGAAAAGCTCTCTAAGGACGTTGGCATCCCGGCCAACCTCAAGGGCATCCTCAAGAAGGAGGACATCCCGTTCCTCGCCAAGAGCGCCTACGCCGACGCGTGCCGTCCGGGCAACCCGCGCGACTGCTCGGTGAAGGACATCGAGCGCCTCTACGCGAGCCTCGTCTGAGGATTTCGTCCCGGGGATGGTGCACTGCATGAGAAAGGTACTGGTAGACAAGGGTGTTGTGTTCGGCGACGGAGGACTCGTCTTCATCGCCGGCCCGTGCGTCATCGAGTCGCGCTCGATGGCGCTCGGGATCGCCCGCCGGCTCGTCGAGTCGGCGGCGCGCCTGGGCGCGAAGTTCGTCTTCAAGGCGAGCTTCGACAAGGCCAACCGCACGAGCGTCGACGCGTTCCGCGGGCCGGGCATCGAAAAGGGGCTGGAGATCCTCGCCGAGGTGCGCTCCACGTTCGGGGTGCCGGTGCTGACCGACGTCCACGAGCCGTGGCAGTGCCGTCCGGTGGCGGAGGTCTGCGGCATTCTGCAGATCCCGGCGTTCCTGGCGCGGCAGACCGACCTCGTGGTCGCGGCCGGCGAGACCGGCGCGGTCGTCAACGTCAAGAAGGGCCAGTTCATGGCGCCGGAGGACATGGCGGCGGTGGTGCGCAAGATCGAGTCGACCGGCAACCGCCGGATCACGCTCTGCGAGCGCGGCGCGAGCTTCGGCTACCGCAACCTGGTGGCCGACATGCGCTCGCTGCTCATCATGCGCGAGCTCGGCTACCCGGTGGTGATGGACGCGACGCACTCGGTGCAGCGCCCCGGCGGCCTGGGCACCGGCTCCGGCGGCGACGGCAAGTACGCGCCGGCGCTGGCGCGCGCGGCGGTGGCGACTGGCGTGGACGCGGTGTTCATGGAGACGCACCCGAACCCGAAGGTGGCGAAGAGCGACGCGGCGAACGCGCTCAAGCTTGCCGACGTGGAACCGCTCTGGCGCATGCTGATGGCGATCGACGACGTTGTGCGCGGCGCGAAGAAGAGGGGAGGCGTGGCTTCTTGAGGATTGTCGCGGCAGTTTCGGCGGCGCTTCTGGCAACGGCGGCCGCGGCGGCGTTCGACCCGGATTCCTGGCTCGAGCGCCGTGAACTGCTCACGCGCGAGGCGGAGCGGCTGGAGAAGCTGTACGCCAAGTGCGCGGAGAAGGCGGACAATCCGGCCGAGAAGGTGACGCTGCCGATCGACACGTTCCCGAGCGGCGCGGTGAAGTCGCTGGTCACCGCCGAGAAGGCGCAGTTCTTCCAGTCGCAGGGCGCGGTCTGGGCGGACGGGGTGACGGCGCACGAATACGACGCGGACGGCAAGGAGATTTCGCGGCTCGAGGCCGAGAGCCTGGTGGTGGACCGCGAGACGAAGTCCGGCTGGGTGGACGGCAAGGCTCGAGCGATCCACGGCCAGACGCTGGTGAAGGGCTCGCGCGTCTACGTGTCATTCGCCGAGGACTACGTGATGATCACCACCAACGCGGAGGTGAGGTCGCGCGACTTCGGTCCGCGCGGCGCCGTGTCCGCCGCGGGTCAGCGCACCAACGCGGTGTCGACCGTGACGGCGTCGCGGGCGGACTACGACCGGCGCGCAGGGGTGATAATGATGGACGGCGCGGTGCGGCTCGTCGACCAGGAGTACAAGCTCGCCGCGGACCGCGCCTGGGTGTTCCTCGCCGGGACCAACGAGCTGAGGCGGATCGTCGCGGTCGGCTCGGTGGCGGTGACGAACGGGCTGCGGCACGGCAGCTGCGACCGGGCGGTGTACGAGCGCCGGAGCGGGATGCTTACGATGTACGCGCGCGGGGCCGAGGAGCCTGCGCGGCTGGTGGACGAAGGCGAGAAGGGCGGCGAGCTCCTCGGCGAGCGCATCGCCTTCCGCACCGGCGCGGAGCAGGTCGAGGTAGACCGGCCGGTGATCAAGGTGAAGACGGACGACCGCGACCGCGGCGCCCTCATAGGGATTGAGGAGGCCAAATGAGCGACCCGGTTTTGGATGCGATGAACGCGATGGCGGCGGAGCGCGGGGAATCGCGCGCGGACCTCGAGGCGACCGGCCTCGTGAAGGTCTACGGCGACCGCACTGTCGTGAACGGGATGGACGTAAGGTGCTCCTGCGGGCAAATCGTGGGCATCCTCGGTCCCAACGGCGCGGGCAAAACCACCACCTTCTACATGGTGGTGGGGCTGGTGAAGCCCGAGGCCGGGCGGGTGGTCTTCCGCGGCGAGGACGTGACGGGCCTGCCCGTCTACCTGCGCGCGCGGCGCGGGCTCGGCTACCTCGCGCAGGAGCCGTCGGTCTTCCGCAAGCTCTCGGTGTGGGACAACGTGATGGCGATCCTCGAGACGCTGCCGATGTCGCGCAAGGAGCGCGAGGCGCGGGCGAAGGAGCTCTTGGAGCCGTTCGACCTCATGAAGGTGGCGAAGCAGCCGGCGTACACGCTCTCCGGCGGCGAGCGGCGCAAGCTCGAGATCGCGCGCGCGCTGACGCGCAACCCGTCGGTGCTGATGCTCGACGAGCCGTTCGCCGGCGTCGATCCGCTCTCGGTGAACGAGATCCAGGACATCGTGCGCGACCTCGCGTCCAAGGGGCTCGGCATCATCATCACCGACCACAACGTGCGCGAGACGCTGTCAGTGGTCAATCGCGCCTACCTGGTCTACGACGGGCGGCTCCTGAAGGAGGGCACGAGCGCGGAGCTGGTGGCGGACTCCGAGGTGCGCGAGAAGTACCTCGGCGAGAATTTCAGGATGTAATAAGGTAACCCAAACGAAAGGAGACAAGGCAATGAGCATAGAAGTTACGATGAGGCACAGCGACGTTCGCATCGAAGCCCTCAAGGAGTACGCCGAGAAGCGCATGGCTCGGCTTAAGCAGCGCTTTCCCAAGGTGACCAGCGCGTCGATCGTGATCGACGTCGACGCCAAGAAGCACATGTATATGGCCGAAGTGGTGGCGAACCGCCTCGGCGAGACCGCGGTCGGGGCGAAGGAGTTCTCCGAGAGCGCCAAGAGCGTCATCGACGCGGCGGCGGCCCGGGCGGAGCGCCAGCTCCTCAAGATGCGCGTGAAGGCGCGCAAGGGCACGGTGCGCAAGCAGCGCGCTGCCTCGGCGAAGAACTGAGATGCGCGGACTGCCGGGCAAGACGAGCGAGAAGGGCAGGGTCTTCTCCGTCGGCGACTTCCTCGAAGCCGCCCAGGAGAGGCTGCGCCTTACGCTCATCGAGGGCGGCGAGAGCCTGGGGCGGAAGATCGACGAGCCGATCGTCAGCCGTCCCGGCCTCGCGCTCACCGGCTTCTTCGGCCACTACGGCTGGCGGCGGATACAGCTGATCGGCAAGGCCGAGACCGCCTACCTCGAGAGCCTCTCGCCGGCCGAGCGGCTTTCGCGCTACGCGGCGCTCCTGGAACACGGGGCGTACTGCTTCATCTTCGCCAACGGGCGCAAGCCCGGGGCGGACACGCAGGCGCTGATGCGCGTCCACGGCGCGGTGGTGATGGTCTCGCCGCTGAAGACGCGAGTCATCTACCGCGAGTCGGCGTTCGTCCTCGAGCGCCTCGGCGCGCCGGAGTCGACGATCTACGGCACGATGGTCGAGGTCGCCGGCCTCGGCGTCCTGATCGAGGGCGAGCCCGGTCTCGGCAAGTCCGAGACGGCGCTGGGACTCATCCGCCGCGGCTGCGCGCTGGTGTCGGACGACCTCACCTGCGTGCGGCGCGAGGTCGGCAAGGACATCGTCTACGGCTCTGCGTCGGACTCGACGGCCGGCTACATGGAGATCCGCGGCATCGGCATCATGCATGTGCCGAGCCTCTTCGGCGTCGCGGCTGTCCGCGGCGAAAAGCGGCTTGAGCTCATCATCACCTTCCGCCGGCTCGAGGACGTGAAGGGCGAGATCGACCGCATCGGGCAGAAGCGCCAGGTCAAGAAGGTGCTGGGGGTGGAGATACCAAACGTGGTGATCCCCGTCTCCGAGGGCCGCGACCTCGTGAACCTGGTGGAGACCGCCGCGCTGCAGGAGAAGCTGCTGCTCTCCGGCTGCGACCCGGTAGGGGAGCTTTCGGAACGCCTGCGGAGGCGGGCCATTGAACATTCCAAACGCAAAGGAGTCAACAAGGGAGACGTCCCATGTCAGATAAAATAACCCGCGAGTTCACGCTGCTCAACCGCTATGGTATGCACGTCCGCCCGGCCGGGCTCTTCGCCAAGGTCGCGAGCCGGTTCGACGCCGACATAACGGTCGAGAAGGACGGCAACGCCGTCTCGGGCAAGTCGATCATGGCGCTGATGACGCTCGAGGCCGTGTGCGGCACGGTGCTCAAGGTCACCGCGTCCGGCCCGCAGGCCGCCGAGGCGCTCGACGAGCTCGAGCAGCTGGTGCTGCGCAAGTTCGACATCCCCGACGAGCAGTAGTAGGTGTCGGATTCCGGCGAGATGAGGTCGCTGCAAGGCCTGGCCACTGCCCGCGGCTTCGCGGTCGGTCCGGTCTTCATCTGCCGCGGCGACGGCTCGGTGCCGGTTCCCGAGTACGTCCTCGAGCCGGGATGCGAGGAGGAGGAGGTCCTCCGCTACCGCCGCGCCGTCGGCGACGCCAGGCGCGACCTCGAGGGCATCGTCGCCTCGCTCAAGGAGCGCACCGGGCGGGACGACGTGATGGTCTTCGAGTGCCACTTGATGATGCTCGAGGACGCGGAGCTCTCCGGTGCCGTCGAGCGTCGCATCCGCGAGGAGCACGTCAACGCCGAGTCCGCCGTCAAGCGCGTCTACGCCGAGTCGCGGGCGAAGTTCGAGCGGATGAACGACCCTTACTTCCGCGAGCGCGTGCGCGACCTCGACGACCTCGAGCGCCGGCTCCTCGCCGCGCTTACCGGCTTCTCGGCGCCGGTCCACCGCGGTCTCAAGGTGCCGTCGATCATCGTCGCCGACGACCTGACTCCTTCCGAGACGGTCCAGTTGCCGCGCGACTTGGTCCTCGGCTTCGCCACCAACGGCGGGTCGACCACGAGCCACGTGGCGCTCCTCGCCCGTGCAATGGGCATTCCTGCCGTCACCGGTCTCGGGGACATCACCTCGCGCGTCCGCGCCGGCGAGACGGTGCTTATCGACGGCACCAACGGCACGGTGACGCTCCACCCAGACGCCGCCTCGATCCGCGAGTTCATGGACCTTGTCGAGCGCGACCGCGAGATCTCCGAAAGCGCCGTTCTCGGCGCGCCGGCGGGCACGCTTAAGGACGGCGGCGAGGTGCCGATCTTCGCTAATCTCCATCCCGGCGTGCCGGTAGGCGGCCTCCGCGAGCACGGCGCGCGCGGCATCGGCCTCTACCGCAGCGAATACCTCTGGCTCAACCGCGGACACGAGCCTACCGAGGAAGACCAGTTCCGCGCCTACCGCGACGCCGCGCGCTTCACCGCCCAGCTCGGCGACGACGCCTCCATCACCATCCGCGCGCTCGACATCGGCGGCGACAAGATCGTCCGCGGCATTTCGCACAAGGAGGCGAACCCGTTCCTCGGCAACCGCTCCATCCGCTACCTGCTTGCCAACCGCGACATGTTCAAGACCCAGCTCCGCGCTATCCTCCGGGCGTCCGCCTTTGGTCGCGTGCGGCTGATGTACCCGATGATCTCCTGCGTGGAGGAGTTGGACGAGTCCGCCGAGGTGCTTGCCGAGGTCAAGCGCGGGCTTGACGCCGCCGGCGTCGCCTACGACCGCGAGATGCCGGTCGGAGCGATGATCGAGGTGCCGAGCGCGGCGATCAACGCGGACGCGATCGCGAAGCGCGTCGACTTCTTCTCCATCGGCACCAACGACCTGGTGCAGTACGTAATGGCGGCGGACCGCGGCAACGAGTCGGTCGCCTCGCTCTACCAGCCCACCAACCCCGCCGTCCTCTGGCTGATGCGCCACGTGATCGACGCGGCGCGGCACCGCGGCATCAAGGTCGGCGTGTGCGGCGAGTCGGCCTCCGACCCGGTGGTCGGAGTGCTTTGGGCGGCGATGGGGGTGGACATCCTCTCCATGTCTGCCACTTACATTCCCGTCATCTCTGCCGTCCTCTCGCGCCTGACCCGCGCCGACCTCGACGCCTATGCGCGAATTCCGGTGGAGATGGGGAATGACGTCACTGCCCGCGAGATCTACGACCGCTGCCGCGCCTGGCTCGCCGAGCACGTCTTCGACTTCGAGAACATAGTCCTGTAGCCAGCAATGAAGTCCAAGTCCTTTATCGACCAGGTTGAGGTGATCGTCCGCTCCGGCAAGGGCGGCGACGGCGCGATGTCGATGCGTCGCGAGGCGCTCGTCGCGTTCGGCGGACCCGACGGCGGCGACGGCGGGCGCGGCGGCGACGTGGTGTTCCGCGCCTCCCAGCACGTCAACTCGCTCCTCTCGCTCTACTACGACCCCAAGTGCTTCGCGCAGGACGGCGCGCCCGGCCAGGGCCAGAAGATGTTCGGCAAGCGCGGGCGCGACCTGGTGGTGGACGTCCCCTGCGGCACCGAGGTCTTCGACGCGGACAGCGGGCTGCTCGTCGCCGACATCGTCGAGCCGGGGCAGAAGGTGGTCGTCGCCAAGGGCGGCGCCGGCGGCTACGGCAACGTCCACTTCAAGAGCGCGGTCAACCAGGCGCCGACCGAGCACACCCCCGGCGGACCCGCCGAGGAACGCAGGCTCAGGCTGGAGCTCAAGACCATCGCCGACGCGGGGCTCGTTGGCTTCCCGAACGCCGGCAAGTCCTCGCTCCTCTCGTCGCTCTCCTCCGCAACTCCCAAGATAGCATCCTATCCCTTCACCACCCTGAACCCCATCGTCGGCACCGTTGTCTACGATGATTTCGCCAAGGTCAGGGTGGCGGACGTGCCCGGCATCATCGAGGGCGCCTCGAAGGGCGTCGGCCTCGGCCACGCCTTCCTGCGCCACCTCGAGCGCGCGCGGGCGCTCGTCTACGTAATCGACCTCGCCGGCGTCGACGCGCGCGAGCCCTGGACTGACTACCAGGTGCTGCGGCGCGAGGTGGATGCGTACTCGGCGGAGCTCGCCGAGCGCCCGAAGATCGTGGTCGCGAACAAGGTCGACCTCCCCGAGGCGCGCGTCAACCTCGACCGCTTCGTGGCCGAGACCGGCGTTGCGCCGATCCTCGTGTCCTGTACTACCGGTGAGGGGCTCGAAGAGTTCAAGGCCAGGCTGCGCGAGGTCGTCCGCCCCGAGACCCGATTCCACCATACCCACGCCCAGGCGCCGGACCTCTCCGAGATGCCCGACACCACCGGCGAGGAGGTGCCGGCCGAGGCGATCGAGCGGTTCGCCACCTTCCTCAAGCTCGAGAAGCCGAAGGCGAAGAGCCATCCGAGCCGTGGCAACATCCACTGATTTCCCAAGGAGAAGCAAGAAGATGAAGAAGTTCCTCAGCGCAAACGAAGCCGTGGCCCACGCCGCGGCGCAGGCCGGGTGCGTAGTCGCCTCGGCGTATCCCGGCACCCCGTCGACGGAGATCCTCGAGAACATCGCGAAGTTCAAGGACACCGTCCGCTGCGAGTGGGCGGTGAACGAGAAGGTAGCGGTCGAGACCGCGGTCGGCGCGTCCATGGCCGGCGCCCGCGCGCTGACCGCGATGAAGCACGTGGGCCTGAACGTGGCGATGGACCCGTTCATGACCTTTACCTACGTCGGCCCGCTGGGCGGCTTCGTGCTCGTCTCCGCCGACGACCCCGGCACCCACTCCTCGCAGAACGAGCAGGACAACCGCAACCTCGCCAAGTTCGCGCGCGCGCTGCTGCTGGAGCCCGCCGACTCGCAGGAGGCCTACGACATGACGGTCGCGGCGTTCGGGCTCTCCGAGAAGTTCAGCGTGCCGGTGGTGATCAGGCTCACCACCCGCACCAGCCACAGCTCCTCGCTCGTGGACCTCGGTGACTTCAGGCCCGCGCCGCATCCGCTTATCCCCTACAAGAAGGACATCGCGCGGAACATTCCCGCGCCGGCGTTCGCGCCAGCCCAGCGCCTGAACGCGCAGAAGCGCACCGCCGCGATGGAGAAGGAGTCGAACCGCTCGAAGTTCAACCGGGTGGTGAAGCCGGCGAAGGGCGTCAAGGTCTCCGCCAAGGCGAAGTCGCTTGGAATCGTCACCTCGGCCGTCGCCTACCAGTACGTGCGCGAGATATTCCCCGACTGCCAGATCCTCAAGCTCGGCTGGACCAACCCCCTCCCGAAGGCGCTGGTCGCGAAGTTCGCGAAGACGGTGAAGAAGCTCCTCGTCGTCGAGGAGCTGGACCCGTTCCTCGAGGACCAGATCAAGGCGATGGGAATCAAGGTGGTGGAGCACAAGACCGAGCTCAACATGTTCGAGCTCAACGCCGACCGCGTCCAGAACCTGCGTCACGAGGTCCTCGGCGACGTCCCGAAGGCGAAGGCGAAGAAGGTGCCGGAGGGGCTGCCGTCGCGTCCGCCGGTCCTCTGCGCCGGCTGCGGCCACCGCGGCGTCTTCCACGTCCTCCACAAGCTCGGCGCGACGGTCATGGGCGACATCGGCTGCTACACGCTCGGCGCGTTTCCGCCCCTGAGCGCGATGGACTCCACGATCTGCATGGGCGCGTCGAT
This sequence comes from uncultured bacterium, assembly GCA_902764415.1. Taxonomy (GTDB): domain Bacteria; phylum Verrucomicrobiota; class Kiritimatiellia; order RFP12; family UBA1067; genus UBA1067. The sequence continues at coordinate 18,983 of CACWVU010000024.1, forward strand.
CGGCAACGCGGCTGGCATGAAGAAGGCGGGGATGAAGGGGCGCATCTGCGCCGTCCTCGGCGACTCTACCTTCTTCCACTCCGGCATCACCGGCATCCTCTCCGCGATCTACAACGGTACGCCGGTGACGACGGTGGTCCTCGACAACCGCATCACCGCGATGACCGGCCACCAGGACAACCCCGGCACCGGCAAGACGCTTGCCGGCGACCCGGCGCCGGTCACCGAGATCGCAGACATCGCCAAGGCCTGCGGCTACAAGAACGTCGCGAAGGTCTCGGCCGACGACCTCGCCGGGCTCGAGCGGACGCTCGCCACCGCGATGGACTCCGGCGAGCCGTGGCTCGTCGTTGCCTACGCGCCTTGCCGGATCGCCGCCAAGCTCACTAAGGAAGGGCTCTGCGAGGTTGACCCGGCCGAGTGCAGGGCCTGCGGCGCGTGCTTCAGGATGGGCTGTCCCGCGATGACGCGCGGCGCCGAGATCCGCCCTGGCGCGTTCCAGATGAAGATCGACCCCGACCTCTGCGCCGGCTGCATCCAGTGCAGCCAGGTCTGCAAGTTCGGCGCCATCAAGCGCGTGCGCTGAGCGATGAACCGGATCATCCTCAGGAAAGGGCGGGAGCGGAGCGTCGCGAAGGGCCATCCCTGGGTGTTCTCCGGCGCGGTGGAGCGCGGCGAGGCCGCGGCGGGCGAGCTCGTCGAAATCTGCGACCATTCAGGCGCGAAGATCGCGAGCGGATGGTATTCCCCGTCATCGCAGATCCGCGTGAGGATCGTCCCCGACGCGCCGATCGTGGAACTCGTCGCGGCGGCAGTCGGACGGCGAGGCGACTTCTTCGCCAACGCCTACACCAACGCGGTGCGGCTCGTGAACGCCGAGAACGACCTCATGCCAGGCGTCGTCGCCGACTACTACGCCGGCCACGTCGTCTGCCAGTTCACCTCGGCCGGCGCCGACGCGCGCAAGGACGAGATCGCCGATGCGCTGATGAAGTTCGCGCCCGGCTGCGCCGGCGTCTCGGAGCGCCTGGACGTCGACTCGCGCACGAAGGAGGGTCTGCCGACGGAGCCGGCGTTCTCCGTCCTCGCCGGCGCGGAGCCGTCGGAGCTCGTTGAGATCGCAGAAGGTCCGTGCAGGTTCCTCGTCGACGTCAGGAAGGGACACAAGACCGGCTTCTACCTCGACCAGCGCGACGCCCGCGCCGCGGTCGGCTCGCTCGCGAACGGCGCGGACGTCCTCAACTGCTTTGCCTACACCGGCGGTTTCGGGCTCTTCGCGCGCGCCGCCGGCGCGGCGAAGGTGACGCAGGTCGACGTCTCCGCTGACGCGCTTGCGCTCGCGAAGCGCAACGAGGGGCTCGTCCACCTCTGCGGCACCGAGATGGAGTACGTAGAGGCGGACGTCTTCCAGTACCTCCGCAAGTGCCGCGATGCCGGGCGCAGGTTCGACCTGATCGTCCTCGACCCGCCGAAGTTCGCGGCGACGAAAGGCCAGCTCATGAAGGCCGCGCGCGGATACAAGGACATCAACCTCCTTGCGATGAAGCTCCTGAAGCCCTACGGCCGCCTCGCCACCTTCTCCTGCTCGGGCGCGGTTTCACCGGAGTTCTTCGACACTGTCCTCGCCGAGGCCGCGGCCGACGCGCATCGCTCGTTCCAGGTGACGGCGCGCACCCGCGCAGGGTCCGACCACCCGGTCGCGCTCGCCTTCCCAGAAGGAGCCTACCTCAAGGGCGTGGTGCTGACCGCACTCGACTGATCGAAAACACCAAGGAGCTACGACAATGACAAGAATCGCATCGGCAGCCGTCTTGTTCGCGGCGATCGTCGCGCAGGCCGCAGCGCCTGCGGACCGGGCGCCGGCGCGGGACTGGTTCTTCGACAACGTCTACGGGCGGCGTCCCGCAGCCGCCGAGAAGGCGAAGGCAAGGTTCAGCGAGGCCGATCCGCCGCGCGAGACGAAGGACGGCGCGGCGATTCGCCGCCGGGTGAAGGTCGACTACACTGGCCCTCTTGGATCCGGTTCCTTTACGTTTCTCGCGTACATTCCGAAGTCGGCGGCGCCGGTTCCCGCGGCGATTCTCCTGTGCAACCGCCCGGGAGTGATGCCGCTCGACGACGATGACGGCAAGGAGACCTCAGCCTTCTGGCCGCGGGAGGAGATCCTCGGCCGCGGCTATGCGGCGATAGCCTTTTACCTGAGCGACCTCGCCTCCGAGACCTACAGGTCCGAGACCGCGCTCACGAGCGGCGTCTTCAAGGCTTTTGGCCCGAAGTACGCCGAGCGGAAGCCGTCCGACTGGGGCGTCCTCTCCGCCTGGGCGTGGGGGGCGAGCAGGGTGATGGACTGGATTGAGCGGACGCAGGAGCTGGACGCCAAGAAGGTGATGGTGGTCGGTCATTCGCGCGGCGGCAAGTGCGCGCTCGTCGCCGGCATTGCCGACGAGCGCTTTGCGATGGTGTGCGCCAACGACTCCGGGTGCGGCGGGGCGAAGCTCAATAAGATGAATCTGCCGAAGAGCGAGCCATGGGACGCCTTCCGCCACTGGGGGGTGGGCTATTGGTTCGCGGCTGGCTATGAGCGCGTGTTCTGCAACGGCGCGGACAAGTCCGCCCCCTACGACCAGGACGATTGGCTCGCCCTCGTCTCGCCGCGCATCCTCTGCGTCGGTTCTGCCGCCGCTGACGACTGGGCCGGGCCCGAGGCTGAGTGCGCCGCAGTGAAGTCCGCCGAGGCGGCATGGTGGCGCGACGGCGCGCCGGAGAACGTGCAGTACGGCGTGCGCGAGGGCGGCCACGGCCTGGAGCTTGAAGACTGGCGGCGGTACCTCGACTTCGCAGACGCGCGTTGGCGCGGACGGACGGTGGTGGTGGATGGCAACGACTCCGCGGCGATCCAGCGCGCACTCGACGCGCAGGAGCGTCCGCTCACGGTGGTGATCCCGAAGGGAGTCTACAACGTCACCTCGACCCTGCGCGTTGGCTCGCACACCACGATCAAGGCACATCCCGAGGCGTGGCTGGTGCTGAATGGCGGCCTCCGGCGTCGCGCCGGGGACATCCTCCTCTCGAACACCGACCGCCGGACGCTGGAGATCATGGGTCCGTCGCCTCGCTGACGAGCGCCGCGAGGCGGACGGAATTCTCCTCCCGCCGCATTTTGCCCGCCTCATGCTGCCCGATTTGTGATATAATCCGCTTTATCGGTCCGCTCCAGGTGGCGCGGACGGAAAGGAAACACAGAAGGAGAAAAGAGAGATGATGCATCTGAAAGTGAAGCATGCGGCGGCCGCGGTGGTCGCTGCGGTCGCGCTGGGCTGCTCCGAGAGCGGCGACGCCGACAGGATCGACCTCACGGCCGAGGCGGTTGCCGCCGCCAAGCTGGCCGGCTGCGACCTGGAGTCCGTCAAGGGGGCGGAGCTTCACGTCTACACCTGGAGCGACTACATCTCGCCCGACGTGCAGCGCTCGTTCGAGGAGGCGCTGGGGGTGAAGGTGGTGATCGACACCTTCGACTCCAACGAGGCGATGTACGCCAAGCTCAAGGCCGGCGGCACCGGCTACGACATCATCACACCGAGCTCCTACCAGATCGCTACGATGGCGCGCGAGGGGATGATCGAGAAGATCGACCAGGCGAGGATCCCCAACGTCAAGGCGAACTTCGACCAGTCCTTCGCGTCCCAGGTAATCGACCCGTCCTTCGCCTGGAGCATCCCCTACGCCGTCACCTACACCGGCCTCGCCTACCTCAAGAACAAGATCCCCGAGGGCGTCGACGTCGAGAGCTGGGCGGTGCTCGGGAACCCCGCGTTCAAGGGTCGCGTCACGCTGCTGGACGACATCCGCGAGGTGATCGGCTGTGCGCTCATGTACCTCGGCTACTCGGTCAACTCGACCGACGCGAAGGAGATCTCGGCGGCGGTCGACCAGGTGCTCAAGTGGCGCGCGAACATCCGCAAGTTCGACGGCGAGAGCTACAAGACCGAGGTTCCCGGCGGCTCGACCTGGATTGGCCATGGCTACTCGACCGACGTCGCCCAGGTGATCGTCGGCGACGAGGAGGCCGGTGCGCCGCCCCGCGACGACGTTGGCTTCGCGCTGCCGAAGGAGGGCTTCTCGATCGCGTTCGACGAGATGGTGGTGGCGAAGAACTCGAAGCAGGTCGGCCTCGCCTACGCCTTCATCAACTACATCTACGAGGGCAAGGTCGCCGCCGCGAACATGGAGTACATCTGCGGCCCCAACCCGGTCAAGCCGGGCATCGAGCTCCTCGACGACGATTACCGCGCGCTCATCACGCTCCCGTCCGAGAAGCTTGCGCTCGGGCAGGTGATCACCGGCTTCGACGGCCAGCCCGAGGTGCAGGCCCTCTACAACAAGGCCTGGGACCGCATCAAGGCGACCGAGGCGAAGTAGGCCGCCTGGCCGGACGATGCAGTTCGCGCTTTCCACCAACTGGTGCAGCCAGCGCCTCGAGTCCGGCGAGGCAATCGCCGACAAGGCGCTGGAACTCGGGTTCGACGCGCTCGAACTCGGGTTCCGCACCACGCCGGGGCAGGCGGATGGCTTCCGCCGCGCGCTCGGCCGGATCAGGGTGGGGAGCGTCCATGCGTTCTGCCCAGTGCCGGTAAGCGCGCCGGAGGGCTATCCCGAGCTCTACCAGCTCGCCTCGCTTGACGAGGACGCGCGGCGCATCGCCCGCGTCCATGTCGTTCGCAACGTGGAGTTCGCGGCGTCCATGGGCGCCGATGCGGTGGTGCTGCACGCAGGCCGCGTCGACTGCGGCGGCTGGCTGAAGAGGCGGAAGACTAAGCGCCGCGTCCGCCGTGGCCGGCGCCTGACAGACGTCTTTAAGCGCGAGCTGGAGGCGATAACGCCGGCGCTCGAGAAGAACGGCGTTGTGCTCGGGCTCGAGAACCTGCCGTACCTGGAGGGATATCCTGCGGAGTGGGAGCTCGTCCAGGTCTGCGGCGAGTGGGTGCGCCCGTGGCTCGACACCGGCCACGACCACGTCCGCGCGCTGCGGGGCTGGAAGGACTTGGCGCCAGGCGCGGACGCCGCGCTTCCACCCGTCGGAATGCACATCAACGACTCGAAAGGCGGCGACGACCACCTCGCCCCGGGCGAAGGCGACGTCGACTTCGCCGCTTTCGCCGCGCTCGCGCACTCGACGCGGCATCTCGTGCTGGAGCCGGCGCATTCGGTCTCCGAGGACTCGCTCCGCGCGGGGCTTGCGCATCTGAAGCGGATTTGGCAGACATAGTAAACAGAAATCAGGAAAGGGGTATGACATGGACCTTACGGTGCTGGTAAACAAATTTAACGTCAAGGGACGGCTGGTGGCGCTCGAGCCTTTCGGGAGCGGCAACATCAATGACACGTACCTGGCGATCTACCGCAACACCTTCACCGAGACGCAGGTCATCCTGCAGCGGGTGAACCGCAAGGTGTTCCCGCAGCCAGAGGCGATCATGGCGAACATGCACGAGGTGACGCGCCACTGCCACGAAAAGCTCGAGGCCGATGCGGCCTCCGGACGCGACGACCGCGTCTGGCAGATGCCGCGGATCGTCAAGTCGAAGGAGGCGAAGGACTACGTGGTCGACGAGTCGGGCGACGTATGGCGCGTGATCACCCGCATCATGTCCGCCCACGCCTTCGACGTCGCGCAGGGTCCCGAACACGCGCTCGAGTGCGGCTCCGCGCTCGGCCACTTCCACCATCTCATCTCGGACCTCGATCCGAAGTGCATCATCGACCCGCTGCCCGGCTTCCATGTGACCGCGGGCTACATGCGCGCCTACGACGAGACCCTCGCCACCCCGCGCGCGAAGGAGCTCCTCGACTCGTCGATGGAGGCGCGGCGGATGGCCAAGTTCGTGGAGGAGCGCCGCGGCCTCGCGGCCTGCCTCGAGAAGGCGGAGGCGTCCGGCGAGCTCGTCAAGCGGATGTTCCACGGCGACCCCAAGGTGAACAACATCATGATCGACGACGTGACCGGCAAGGGCACGGCGATGATCGACCTCGACACCGTCTCGCCGGGGCTCGTCCACATAGACTTCGGCGACGCCCTGCGCTCGATCTGCAACCCCGCCGGCGAGGAGGCGACGAACCTCTCGCAGGTGGTCTTCGACGAGGACCTCGCGACGGCGTTCTGTAAGGGCTACATGCGCGAGGCGGGCTCGTTCATGACCGACGCCGACCGTGCCTACCTTTACGACTCGATCCGCCTGCTGCCGTTCGAGCTGGGGCTCAGGTTCTTCCAGGACTTCCTCGCCGGCGACGTCTACTTCAAGACCTCGACGCCGGGGCAGAACCTCAACCGCGCCCGCGTGCAGTTCCGCCTCTGCGAGTCGGTCGAGGCGCGCGAACGCTCGATCCGCTCGATGCTGGACAGGCTGTGAAAATGGGTGCGGCCATGAGGAAGTGGAGATTCCGGGCCTGTGTGCTGCTGGCTCTGCTGGTGCTGTTGTTCGCGGCCTGGATATGGTGGCTGTTCTGCGGCGGCGTCTTGCACCGCGAGGTGGTGGAGGCGGTGCGCTCCGAGGCGGTGTCGGTCCGCGAGCGCGTCGACGAGCGAGCCGACGCCATCGAGGCGAGGATCGCCGCGCTGGAGGCGAAGGCCTCCGCTGCGGACGCGAAGCTCGACCGCATCGAGTCCAAGCTCGACCGCATCCTCGACCTTGCCGCGCCCAAGCTGCCGGACGACATGAGTCCCGCCACTCTGCAGTAGCTTGCCGCCGAGCCTCCGGTCGCCATCATTCGCCATGACTTTCTACGGAGGTCGGGCGAATATGGTATAATACGCAAAATGACTTTTCCCGCCATAGTCTTTGCGACGATGCTGGCGGCGCTCACGGTGGCGCCGTCGGACCGGCTCGCCATGGCCGACCGGCTCTTCAACCGCGGCGACTATGCGTCCGCGCGGCGCGAGTACCTGGCGCTCAAGGGCGAGAAGGGGGTCGACGAGGCTGACGTCCTCTACCGGCTCGCGGCGGCGTCCGAGGGGATGAAGGACGCGAAGGCCGTCCGCGCCGATGCCGACGCATTCCTCGCCAAGTTCGCCGCCCATCGGCTCGCCGACCGCGTGCGGCTCATGCGCGCGCTCGTCTGCGAGGGCGAGGAGCGTCGCAAGGAGCTGAGGATGCTCGACCGCGACGACGCCGATCCGTCGCTCCGCGCCGAGGCGCTCTTCCACCTCGCGAAAATGTCCAACGACGCCTCGCTCTACGAACGCTGCCGCAAGCTCGACCCGAAGGGGCGTTTCGCCGCCTACGCCTCGTTCTACCACGCCTCTGCCGCGCTGGAGAGCGCCGACGCCGCGGCGCGCCGCCGCGGGCTCGCGGAGCTGATGGAGATCGTCTATGGCAAGGACGCCGCGCTCGCGAAGGACGCGCTCTACCTCGCCGCGGTGCACAGCTACCGCGAGGCGAAGTACGGCGAAAGCGCCGCGCTGCTGAAGCGATACCAGAAGCTTTATCCCGGCGACGCGCGACTGCCTGAGGTGCGGCGGCTCGTCGCGCTCAGCGAGCTCATGGGCGGACACTACGCCGCCGCGCTCGCCTGCTGCACCGACGACAAGGACGACACGCTCGTCTTCGTGAAGGCCACCGCCAACGAGCGCATGGGCAACCGCGACGAGGCGCTTGCGTTGGCGCGGAAGTACCTCGAGGAGTTTCCGCAGGGACGTCACCGCGACGCGCTCGAGCTGGAGCGCGCGAGGATGGAGTTCGACGCCGCGGCGAAGTCCGGCGACAAGGCGAAGGCGCTTGACGCGGCGAAGCGCGCCGTTGCCTTCGGCAAGGGCGTGGTTGCGTCCGACCGGCTCCGCTACGCCTGGGCGCTGGAGCTCGCCGGCGAGGTGGAGAAGGCCGAGGCGGAGTACGCGTCGGTGGCGAAGGACTTTCCCGGCAAGGGCGACGCGGCGGAGGCGATGTACCGGCGGGCGATGTCGCTCCTCCGGCGCGAGCAGTGGGCGGCGGCGGAGCTTTCGCTCGCCGAGGCGCTTGCGTCCGGGATTGACGGCGAGAGGCGCGCGCTGGCGCTCTACTGGCGCGGCGTGGCGTCTATGAGGTCTGGCCACGCGGCCGAGGGGGTGGCGCTGCTGAAGGACGCGGTCAAGGCGGGGTTGCCGCTCGACGAGTCGCGCGAGGCGCGGCTGATGATCGCCGACGCGGACTTCAACGCCGGTCGCACTGAAGAGGCCAAGGCGGCGTACAAGGAGCTGATCAGCCAGGGCGCGCTCGAGCGGATGGGCGCGGCGAAGACGCTGTCGGTTGGCAAGCTGCTCGGCGGCGAGGAGGCGAGGCTCTGTGCGCAGTCGCTGGTGAAGAGCGACTCCGCCGAGTGGCGCCAGGCCGGCTACGCGCTGCTCGGATCGGTGGAAGAGGAGTCTGGCGCGTACGGCGCCGCGGTCTACGCCTATTCGAAGGCGATGGAGGAGAAGTGCTCCACCGAGTCGCTCGCCAAGGTGGCGCTGCGGCTCGGGGTGCTCGAGTCTCGCGGCGGCGACCCGGTCAAGGCAGAGGAGGCGCTGAAGCGCGCGGTGGAGCTGAACGCCAAGGACCAGTCCGCGCGCGCCGAGGCGTACCTCGCGCTCGCCGAGGCCGCGCTCCAGCGCCACGACGTCGAGAAGGCGCGCGGCTACGCGACGGTGGTGACCACGCTTTTCGAAAACTCGCCGTTCGCGAAACGGGCCGAGGAGATCCTCAAGTCCAATCTGGAGGAGGCGCAATGAAGGGCGGCGGTTTTTCGCTGGACATCATAATCGCCGCGCTGATCGTCTCCGCGGCGCTTCACGCGGGGCTCATGTTCTGGGTGCGTCCACAGGTGATGACCCATTCGACGATCCAGCGCCGGTCGGACAGACGCGGCCCGATGCGGGTCGTCAAGGCCGAGGCGCCGCCGGAGCCGGTGCGGTTCGAGGCGGTGGAGGACCTCGCCGCGGAGAAGTCCGCGCCCGAGGCCGCCGAGGCCACGGCCTCGCTGCCGGCGGTGGAGGCTGCGGCGCCGTCCGAGGGCGAGCGCATCGCCGTTCCTAAGCCCGAGCTGCCGCCCGAGGTGCTCGTCCGCACCGTTCCCGAGGGTTCCCGCGAGCTGCCCGAGGCCGCGGCGGAAGACGGCTTCTCCGCGCCGGCCGCGCCGCCGAAGATGGCGATGGAGAGCCCGAAGCTCGCGCCCGCGGCAGAAGCGCCTGCGCCGTCTTTGCTTGGCGTGGCGCTGCCGCCTGCGCCGGTCTTCGAGGCGCCGGTTTTCTCGTCCGCCGCCGTCGTGGAGCCTGGCGCCGTCGCGAAGATCGACGCCGGGGAGAAGGACGAAGGCGCCGAATCCGGCGAGGACGCCTCCGACGCGGTGATGCCGAAGGTGGACGAGGCGGTGGTGGAGAAGGAGAAGGAGGCGGTGCGCTCGCTCGTCGACGCCGAGGACGCGAAGGAGATGAATTCCGTCGTCAGGGCATCGGTTGAGAGCGGCGTCGACGGCGGCTGGCGCTACTTCAAGGTGAAGCTCGATCCGTCCGAGTCGCTGGAGACGGTGCCGAAGGACCTCGTGGTGCTGATCGACGCGTCCGGCTCGATCGGCAAGGACCGCATGGGCTCCATCCGCAGCGCGGCGAAGCGGATCCTGCGCTCGGCCGCCAACACCGGCGACCGCTTCAACCTCGTCGCCTTCCGCGACCGCTACTCCTACGCGTTCAAGTCCTGGCAGGACTTCAACACCGCGACCTTCGACGCCGCCGACCGCTGGCTCAACGGCGTCGCGCCATACGGCCGCACCGACGTCTTCCGCACCATCTCCTCGGTGCTTACCCTGCCGCGCGACCCGAAGCGCCCGCTCGTCGCACTCGTCGTCACCGACGGCGACGCCAACGCCGGCGTGAGCGACACCGCCTCGATCCTCTCGCGCTTCACCGCGCTCAACGACGGGCTGGTGAGCGTCTACATGTACGGCGTGAAGGAGTCCGCCAACCGCGAGCTCATCGACATCCTCACCCGCGGCAACCGCGGCGAGAGCTTCGTCTTCGAGGGCTCGCGCTTCCGCGCCGGCGAGGGGCTGGAGGCGCTTTCGGAGCGCTTCCGCGACCCGGTGCAGAGCGACCTCAGGCTCGTCTTCGCCTCCGACTCGCGTGCCGAGGCGTATCCGCGGCTGCTGCGCAACCTCTACCGCGGGCGCGGCGTGGAGCTGGTGGGGCGCGTGCCGATTGACGAGAAGAAGGTCTCGTTCTCGCTCAAGGGGCTCAACGGCGCGCAGGCGTTCGAGAGCTACTTCACGCTCGACATCGGCAAGGACGGCGGGCGGGGCGCGGCGCTCGCCGGCGAATGGCGCGCGGAGAAGGCGGTGGAGGACCGATTCCGCGCGAAGTAGTTTTTTCAGCCAGTACAACGAAAGGGAAAAACGCCAATGAAGGCAAAGCAGGCTATTATCTGGACGGTGGCGCTCGTGGTGGGCGCGGGACTCGGCATGCTCGGCTGCGCCCCGCTCGACCGGTTCATGGACTTCGTGGCGTCGGCCTACACGCGCGCGTTCCAGTTCGTCGCCATTCCGACGGTCGCGCTCGCGATCCTCACCGCGATGGCCTCGCTTGGCGACGGCAACGCGATGGGCAAGGTGTTCGCGAAGACGTTTGCATGCACCTGCCTCACGTCGTTCATCGCGGCGCTCGTGGGGCTCGGGCTCTTCCTCGCGATCGACCCCGGGGCGCTCTCGCCTGACGCGATCTCGGCGGTGGGCGCCGACGCGGCGGAGAAGGTGAAGAGCCTCGCCGCCGCGCCGGACACGGTCTACGGGCACATCCTTGGCGCGATACCGAACAACCTGGTCAACCCGTTCCTCTCCGGCAACGTCCTCTCGATTGTGCTCATCTCCGCCGGCATCGGCGTCGCCATCGCCGTGCTCGGCAAGAAGAGCGAGAACGTGAAGGCGCTCCACCGGGCGCTCATCGGGCTGCAGGAGGTGTTCTTCGGCCTCATCAAGGGCCTCATCTGGGCGCTGCCGGCCGGCATCGTGGCGTTCGCCGCCCAGCTGTCCGCGCAGATGTCGGCCGGCGTGGTGGCCGACTCGATCGGCAAGTACGTCCTGGTGGTGATCGGCGGCAACGTGATCCAGTTCTTCGTGGTGCTGCCGCTCTTCTGCTACCTGCGCGGGGTCAACGGCTACAAGGTGATGCGACAGATGACTCCGGCGCTCCTGATGGCGCTCTTCACCAAGTCGTCCGCGGCGACGCTGCCGGTCACCGTCGCCACCGCCGAGAAGAACATGAAGGCGAAGCCGTGGATCGCGCGCTTCATCCTGCCGCTCTGCTGCACGATCAACATGAACGGCTGCGCCGCGTTCATCCTGGTCACCTCGCTCTTCGTCATCCGCAGCTCGCCGGAGTGCGGCATCGCGCTCACGCTGCCGACGATGCTCGCGTGGTGCCTCATCGCCACCGTCTGCGCGATCGGCAACGCCGGCGTGCCGATGGGCTGCTACTTCCTGACGCTCTCGCTGATGGCCGGGGTCGGCGGCAACCTGATGATCCTCGGGGTGATCCTGCCGATCTACACCATCATCGACATGATCGAGACGGCCGAGAACGTCTGGAGCGACTGCTGCATCTGCGCGGTCGTCGACAAATCGGAGAAAGACAAGGAGGCAAGGGAGTCATGAGCGACAACAAACCTATGGTAGGCGTGGTGATGGGGTCCGATTCGGACTGGCCGCTGGTGCAGAAGGGCTGCGCCACCCTGGAGTCGTTCGGCGTCCCCTACGAGACGCGCGTCATCTCGGCGCACCGCACGCCGGAGGAGGCGATCGCCTACTCCAAGGGCGCGGAGGCGCGCGGGATCAAGGTGATCATCGCCTGCGCCGGCGGCGCGGCGCACCTCGCCGGCGTCCTCGCCGCGGGCACGGTGCTGCCGGTAATCGGCGTGCCGGTCGCAGGCGGAGCGCTAAACGGACTCGACGCGCTCTACGCGACGGTGCAGATGCCTTCCGGCGTGCCGGTGGCGACTGTCGCCGTGGGCTCGGCGGGACCGGTCAACGCGGCGCTCCTCGCGGTGCAGATCCTCGGCACCGCCGATCCCGCGCTGCGCGAGAAGTTCCGCGCCCACAAGGAGACGCTTAAGGCCAAGGTCGCCGCTGCGAACGAAAGGATCCACGCATGAAGAAGGCGCTGGTAACCGGCGGGGCGGGGTTCCTCGGCAGCCACATCTCGGCGAGGCTGCTCGCCGACGGCTACGAGGTGACGGCGGTCGACAACCTCTTCACCGGCACCAAGGAGAACATCTATCCGCTCCTCGGCAACACGCGTTTCTCCTTCGTGCTGCACGACGTCACCCAGCCGTTCTGGGGACAGTTCGACGAGATCTACAACCTCGCCTGCCCGGCGAGCCCGGTGCACTACCAGCACAACCCGGTCGAGACGCTCAAGAGCTCCGTCCTGGGCATGATGAACATGCTCGACCTCGCGCTCAAGACCAAGGCGAAGGTGCTGCACACCTCGACGAGCGAGGTCTACGGCGATCCGCTCGTCCATCCGCAGGTCGAGTCCTACTGGGGCAACGTGAACACCATCGGCGTGCGCAGCTGCTACGACGAGGGCAAGCGCTGCGCCGAGACGCTTGCGGCAGACTACCGCCGTGCGCACGGGGTGGACGTGAGGCTGGTGAGGATCTTCAACACCTACGGGCCCAACATGCACCCGGAGGACGGCAGGGTGATCTCCAACTTCATCCTCCAGGCGCTGCGCAACGAGGACATCACCATCTACGGCGACGGCTCGCAGACGCGCTCGTTCCAGTACTGCGACGACCTCGTCGAGGCAATGCGCCGCTACATGGAGCTGCCGCGGGAGAAGGTGGACGCCTTCTTCGCCGCGAAGAATCTCGGCGCGCCGGTCATCAACACCGGCAACCCGGGCGAGTACACGGTCCGCCAGCTTGCCGAGGAGACGCTGAAGCTGATTCCGGAGTCGAAGTCGAAGCTGGTGAGCCGTCCGCTTCCGGCCGACGACCCCAGGCGGCGGCGCCCCGACATCTCGCTCGCCAAGGAGCTGCTTGGCTGGGAGCCGAAGGTGCCGCTCGCCGAAGGGCTCGCCAAGACGATCGACTACTTCCGCGCCCGCGAGAAGTCGGCCGCCGGCCGCTGACGCCACGACGGACATGGGTCGCGGTCCGACGAGAACGCTCGCCTTCAACGGCTGGGCTGCCGGTCCGGAGGCGTGGGCGCTGACGCGCTTCCGCCGCGACTGGACGTTCAGCTACGTCGAGCAGCTGGACGGGCTGCCGGCGCGCGTCATCGCCGACTTCGACCGCGTGGTGCTCGTGGGTTTTTCGATGGGCGGCTCGTCCGCGCTCGAGACGCTCCTGGACTTCCCGGACAAAGTCGCGGGGATCGTCCTTGTCTCCGCCGCGGTGCGGATGATGGAGGAGCGGCTCGAGCCCACGGCGGAGTTTCCGCGCGGCGAGGTGGTGTGGAAGGGGATGGGCGAGCGGCGCCTCGCGGCGCTGAGGCTCGGCACCAGGATGGTCTTTGCCCGCGACCCCTCGCCGATCTATGCGGACGCGAACCTCGACCGCGGGCTCGAGTTCCTGCGCCGAGTCGACCTCCGGCGGCGGCTGGAGGACTTTTCCGCCGACCCTCGCGCCGCCGCGCTCAAGGTGGCGGTCGTGGCTAGCGAGCGCGACGGCATCGTCGCCCGCGGCAACGCCGAGTTTCTGAAGCGAATCTTCCCGCAGGCGTCGCTCACCTGGGTGCCGGGCATGGAGCACGTGCTGCCGATCACCGCCTCCCGCGCGGTCGACGCCGCCGTCAGGTCGGTGCATGGCGGTTAGTGCGGTTTTAAACTCCGATGGTTGGGGTTCTCGCTAACGCTTCACTGCTTCGCGTCTGACAACCACAATTCATTTCTTTGTATTACCTGTTTTATATCTGGGGGCACATCCCCCAGACCCCCTGCGGCGAAGCCGCAGATAAAATCAGTGGTCATCGTGGCCGTAGCTAATGAATGTTAGTCGAGAAGCCATTACAATTCTGCGGAGCGTTAGCGAGAGCGCACGGATCGGAGTTTCATACACTACGCCTCCAATGCTTCCACAAAATTCATTGAAGAACAGAAAATGCAGACGGGTCAGCCTTCCCAGGGGCGGACGCGGAGGCGGGCGCCGAGGCCTTCGGCGATGGCGCGGCAGCGCGCCTGCTTGGCCGCGTCGGTGACTGGCTCGCCGACGACGGTCATCACCACTTCCGGGACGCATTGCACCGCGTCGTGCGAGAAGGCGAGCATGGCGGGGTAGGCGTCGGCCCCGAACTTCGGGCGGCACACGGCGAGGTATTCGGCCGGGTCGTCGGTGTTGAGGCTGATGGAGAGGCAGTCGACCTTGCCTGCGAAGAGCGCGGCGGTGGGGCGGCCGTTGACGAGGTCGGAAAGCCCGTTCGTGTTCACCCTCACGCGCAGCGAGGGGTCGCGCGCCTTCATGTGCGCGGCGGCGGCGAGCAGCACGTCGAGCCTCTCGGTGGGCTCGCCGTAGCCGCAGAAGACGACTTCGCGGAAGCGCGTCCAGTCCTGTGCGTCGAGGCTTGCGGTCACCTCGTCGAGCGTCGGCTCGCGCTCGAGCCAGAGCGAGCCGGAGCCGTAGACGCCGCTCGCGTTGTTCCGGAGGCAGAAGGTGCAGGCGCAGGGACAGCGGTTGGTGAGGTTGACGTAGACCGACGACTTGACCTGGTAGGTGATGGTCATTTCACGAGCTCCCCAATGACTTCCTCGATCGCGAGGCCGTCCTTCTCCGGCAGCCCCAGCTCCACCGAGCGGCGCACCGCGCTCGCGGTGAAGGCGCTGGCGCGGCGGACGGACTCGGCGAAGTCGACGCCGTTCACCGCGTCCGCCAGGATCACCGAGGCGAATACGTCCCCGGTGCCGCTGCGGTCGCCGCCGATCTTCCGCTCCGCGCAGAGGACTGGCGCGCGGCCCGAGACGTAGACGAAGTTCACGAGCGTTTCGCCGCGGGGGATGCCGGAGACGACGACGCGGCCGGTGCCGCGTTCGGCGAGGCGGCGGCAGATCGACTCCAGCTCGGCGTCGGAAAAATCGGTGCGGTAGGGCTCGTCGGCGAGGATGCACGCCTCGGTCAGGTTGGGCGTGAGGACGTCGGCGACGTCGAGGAAGCTGCGCATCGACTCGGCGAGCGCGTCGTCGTAGGTGGCGTAGAGGCGGCCGTAGTCGCCCATCACCGGGTCGACGCAGACGACGGTCCGCTCGTCGCGGAAGGCGGCGATGAAGCGCTTGACGAAGTCCACCTGCTCGCGCGAGCCGAGGAAGCCGGACTGGATGGCATCGAACCTGAGGCCGAGGCGCTTCCACTCGCGGATGTAGTCGTCGAGACTGGCGGTGTTGTCGGTCCACGAAAACGACTCGAAGCCGGTATGGTTGGTGAAAAAGGCGGTGGGCACGGGGCAACACTGCACCTTCATCGCGGAGAGGATGGGGATCGTGACCGCGAGCGAGCAGCGCCCGAAGCTGGTGAAGTCGTTGATGACGGCCGCCTTGCGCTGGCGGTTGTGGTCGGGCCTGTCCGCCTGGGCGGCGGCCGCGTCTCTCGCTGTCCTCTGCATGGATTGCGTATTATACCAAATTGACCCGGGGTCAGGGCAGGATGAGGACGCTGGTGCCGACGGGGCACATGGCGTAGAGGCGCGCGGCGTTCCAGTTCGCGAGGCGGAAGCAGCCGTGCGACTCGGCGTTGCCGATCGTCGCCGGGCGCGGGGTGCCGTGGATGCCGTAGCCGGGCAGGTTAAGCCCCAGCCAGGCGACGCCGATCGGCGAGTTGGGCCCCTCCGGCAGCACGTACCGCCGCGGCCGCTGCCCGGGCGGCGTGTAGTCAGGCGTGTAGGTGTAGTTCGGGTTGGCGATCGCGTTGACGATCTTCAGGTTCCCGTGCGGAGGCAGCTTCGCCTTGTCGCGGGCGATCGAGCAGGGGAAAATCGCGAGGCACTCGTTTGCCTTGCCGAAGACCCGGATCTCGAAGTTGGAGAGCGACACCTCGACGCGGTCGGCGACCGGCATCTTCGCCGGGCGCTGCCCGCTCCACGACCCGAGGTAGCTTTCCATCGTCGGGAAGTCCGGGATGACGAGCCTGAGCCCGGGCTTGACGTGCTCCCAGTCCACGCCAGGGTTCATGCGCTCCAGCGCGCGCTCCGAGAGGTGGCCGCGCTCGGCGAACATCTCCTTGATCGACTCGTAGCCGAGGCGCGCGAGCGCGGACTTCCCGGCCGGCGACTCCGGCACCTTCACGAGCGCGGCGAGGTCCGCGGCGGTCACGGTCTCGATGCGGAAGATGTTGCCGGAACTGGCGAAGAAGCGGTCGTAGGCGGCGTCGGGGGTGGACGGAACCGCCGCGCCCGGCGCCGTCCTCCTGGCATATTCGGCGAGCGCTCGCTCGCTCTTGCGGCCCCACACCCCGTCGATGGTGCTGCAAGAGCACGCCTCGCGGTCCAGGCAGATCTGGAGCGCGAGCGTCTTCGTCTCGGCGAACGCCATCGAGCAGATTAGAAGGGCGGCGGCTAACATAGGTTGCGTATTATACCAAATTCGTGACGCGCGCTTCGCGCGAAGTGTCTTAGCAGCCAGTAACCAGTAGCCAGTAACCAACAACCAGTTTTCAGCTTCCAATAGTAAGGACGAACTATCCTTATTACTGGTTGCTGAACACTGGCTGCTGATTGCTGAAACACTTCCAAATCTCCTGGCTCGTGGATTATGGTATAATACACTCCATCTTGAAAGCCTATCTCATCAACCTCGACCGGTCGCCTGAGCGGCTTGCGTTCATGGACGAGCAGCTGAAGCGGCTCGGAGTCGACTACGAGCGCGTGCCGGCGGTCGACGGCAGGGCGCTCACGCCGGAGGAGCGCGTCCGCGGCTTCTCCCGCGTCCGCTCCTTTATCGCCTCGAAGAAGCGGCTCAGCGACGCCGAGGTCGGCGTGGCGATGTCTCACGTCGCCTGCTGCCGCCGCGTCCTCGCCGAGGAGGAGCCGTATGCGCTGGTGCTGGAGGACGACGTGGTGCTTGCCGACGGATTCCCCGCGGCGCTCAAGCGGGTGGAGGCGTTCCTCTCGCCCGGCCGCGCGCAGCTCGTGCTCCTCTCCGGCTACGGCGTCGAGAACGCCGAGTCGCTGCCGGAGGAGATCCGCGCGGAGAAGTCAGCCTGGTGCGCCGACGCCTACGTCCTCACCCGCGAGGCCGCGCGGCTGATCCTGAAGGCGAACGACCCGGTCATCACGGTGGCGGACTCCTTCAAGCGCTGGCGCCGCCGCTTCGGGCTCGAGCTCTACCGCGCGTTGCCGGCGACGGCGCGGCAGGACGACGCGCGCTTTGGCAGCGAGAACCAGGTGCTGGCGAAGTCCAACTGGCTGGTGCGCAATCTGATGTGGCTTGCGGACTGGGCGATATGGAAGGTGACGGGCAGATGATCGAGGGGCTTTCCATCGGGCTCCTGAGCTGGAAGGCCCACGAGACGCTGCGCCGGACGCTCGAGTCCTACGCGCGCGCCCGTCTCGCCGCGAACGCCGCCGAGTTCAAGGTGTTCTTCAACGAGATCTCGGACGCCGACCGCGCGCTTGCCGCGGAGTTCGGCGTCGAGTGCTGCGGCGACAGGCGCAACCTCGGCATCTGGGGCGGGATGGACGCGTGCGCGAAGGCGCTTTCCGGCGACGTCGTCCTGCTGCTCCAGAACGACTGCCCAGTCGTCGCATCGCCGGAGGAGACGACGCGTTATCTTGAGGAAGGAGTGCGGCTGATCCGCGATGGCAAGGCGGACATGATCCGCCTGCGGCACCGCTTCAACCAGGGCGACGGCATTTCCTTCCGCCGCTTCTACGGCTACTGGCCGGTGCACGAGGTGGATCCGCGCGCGGCGAAGTATTTCGACCCGCAGCTGCCGCCGGACGCCGGGCGCGACACCCTGCGCCGTCGGCTCCTGCGCCTCGTGCGCCCGTTCGGCGCGCGCCGCCGCGTGATCGCCGCGATCCACCTCGAGGCGCATCCGGAGCAGGTCTACCCGCAGTGGATTTCGCGCGAAGGGGACTACTTTCTCGTCGACTCCGAGATCGTGAACTTCTCCGAGCAGCCGCTCCTGATTTCCAAGTCGCTCTACCTCTCGCTCTCCGACTGGTGCCGCGCACATCCGCGCCACCGCCGCATCAACGGCGCGCCGGTGATGGAGCACGCGCTCAACTCGCGCTGGTGGCGTGGCCGCCACTTCAAGGTCGGCTTCTGCGACGAGGGCGTCTTCACCCACAACCGCTTCGACGACAGCTGGCGGCCGGAGCACGCGGCATTCAACGCGGCGATTTCGGAGGAGAAAAGGTGAAGATCGGCGTCGTCATCCCGGCCTACAACGCCGAGCGCTTCGTGGCCGACTCGCTCGGCTCGCTCCGGGCGCAGACCTGCGCCGAATGGGAGGCATACGTGATGGACGACGGCTCGCGCGACGGCACGCTCGCCGCCGTGCGCGCGTTTGCCGCGGAGGACCCGCGCATCCACGTCTGGAGCCGCGAGAACCGCGGGCTGGTGGCGACGATGAACGAGCTCCTGGACCGGCTGGACGACTCCGTGGACCGCGTCGCCTTCCTCGACATCGACGACTTCATCCATCCCGAGACGTACGCCGTCCTCTCCGCCGCGCTCGACCGCGCCGACGCCGATGTCGCCGAGTGCTCGATCGTCCACGTGCCGACGGGCGCCTCGCCGGCCGAGGTGTTCGCGCACCCGGTCGGGTCGCCGCCGGAGCGGGTGATCGGCGACATGTCCGTCTACTGGCTTCGGCGCACCTCGCCCGATGGCTGGATCAACAAGCAGAACAAGCTCTACCGCCGGGACGCGATCCGCGGGCTGAGGTTTCGTCCGTCGCTATCCTACGAGGACGACAACTTCTTCGCCTGCGAGGTGAACGCGGCAATTCGGCGCAAGGTGAAGGTCGACGCCGCGCTCTATGCGTACCGCGACAATCCGTCGAGCGCCACTTCGTCGATTCCGTTCCGCGAGTACGTGCGCTCCACCCTGGAGCGCATCCGCCTTAGCCACGAGGTGTTCCTCGTCCCGGGGCGAGTCCCCGCGGCGCTTGTCGCCGAGTACCGCGCCGACCTGGCCCGAGACGCGTACCGGATGTGCATCCGCAAGAACCTGCGCAAGAACCGCGACGCCGCCTCGCGCCGCGAGCTCTTCCTCGCCGCCGGCGAGGCACTGGGCCGCCTTGAGCTCGACTACGGCTTTTCGCCAGTTGGGCTTGGCCTAATGCAGCGGCTCGTCTACTCCGCCTGCCGCCGCGGCCGCTACCGCCTCGCCCGCCTCCTCGCCCCGCTGGCCTGATGCACTGCTGGCTTCGCCCTCGCCACAAGGTTCAGGAAGTGAAGTGCAGCTGCGGAATTATGGTATAATACGCACCATGAAAAAGCTCATACCTCTTTTCCTGGCCGCGTTGGCGGCGGTGTCTTCTTCGGCGGCGCTGCAGATCGTGCCTGCGCCGCGCAAGGCCGTGGAGGGCGAGGGTTCGTTCGTCTGCAACGGCGATGTCGCCGCGCAGGTGAAGTTCGAGTCGGACGCGGCGATGCCGAAGGAGGGCTACCGGCTTTCCGTCGCGAAGGACGGGATCAAGGTCGCCGCTTCCGACGACGCCGGCCGCTTCTACGCGCTTGAGACGCTGAAGCAGCTGTCCTCGAAGGAGGGCAAGGACGGCACGAAGGTTCCATGCGTCGAGATCGAGGATTCGCCGCGCTACAGCTGGCGCGGATTCCACCTCGACGAGTGCCGCCACTTCTTCGGCAAGGAGACGGTCAAGTCCGTTCTCGACCTGATGGCGCGCTACAAGCTCAACCGCTTCCACTGGCATCTCACCGAAGACCAGGGCTGGCGGGTGGACGTTCCCGGCTATCCCGAGCTCGTGAAGTACGGCGCCGTGCGTTCGGCGAGCGTCAGGCACGGCGAGCGGGCGTACACCGGCACCAAGGAGGACGCCGCCAAGCTCAACGGCGTAAAGTACGGGCCGTACTACTACACCGAGGCCGACCTCAGGGAGATCGTCGCCTACGCCGCGGCGAGGCATATCCAGGTCGTGCCAGAAATCGAGCTTCCGGGCCACGTCTACGCCGCGCTCGCGGCGTATCCGCAGTTCGCCTGCCGTCCCGAGAACCTCGCCGCCCGCGATCCGCGTCTCGTGTGGGGCATCGAGAAGGACGTCCTCTGCCTTGGCAACGACGAGGCGATTAAGTTCATGGAAAACGTCCTTGACTGGGTGTGCAAGGTGTTCCCCGGTGACGTCGTCCACATCGGCGGCGACGAGTGCCCGCAGGTTCGCTGGCAGTCCTGCCCCAAGTGCCAGGAGAGGATAAAGAAGGAAGGGCTTGGCGACCACAATGGGCTCCAGCCGTGGGTTACGCGTCATTTCGTCAAGTTCCTCGCCGACAGGGGCAAGCGCACGCTTGGCTGGGACGAGTACCTTCTCGGCGACATCCCGAAGAGCGCCATCGGCATGAGCTGGCGCGAGAGCCGCACCGGCGCGGGGCACGAGCTCGTGTCGGGCGCGGCGGCCGCTACGCGAGGGCATGACGTCGTGATGACGCCGTGCAGCTACTGCTACCTCGACTACAGGCAGGGGATAGAAGAAGATCCGTTCCTCTACATCGGCGGCAAGGTGACGCTGGAGCGGTGCTATTCGTTCGATCCGTGCGCGGGCGTTCCCGACGAAGCCAAGGCGCACATCCTCGGCGGCCAGGGCAACAACTGGACCGAGTACACCTGGAACGAATACGACCTCGCGTGGAAGGCGTGGCCGCGCATGCTCGCGCTTTCCGAGGTGTTTTGGCTCGGGGAGGAGAAGCCAGGCTTCGCGGACTTCAAGAACCGTGCCTCGGTCCAGAGGGACTGGCTCATCCGCCACGGCGTGAACTGCGCCCCGCTCGAATAGCGCGGCAGTTTGCGCGGCAGTTTGGGTGGCGGTTGAGTTGAAAGTCACGGCTCTCGCCTGGAGTTTCACGATTTTTTGAGAGGTGATTATGACTTGGCCCCTGTAAAACAAGGGCGAAGTCGATTTTGGCAAGTGTAAAGGGCGTCTCGGCTCGG
>CACWVU010000025.1 GCA_902764415.1 uncultured bacterium
GCGCCGACGTCGCAGTCGACGTTGAACTCGCGCTTCAGGCGGTCGACGATGACCTCGAGGTAGAGCTCGCCCATGCCGGCGATGATCGTCTCGCTCGTCTCCTGGTCGAAGGTGACCACGAAGGTCGGGTCCTCCATCGCCAGCGCGTGCAGCGCGACGCCGAGCTTCTCGTTGTCGCCGCGGCTCTTGGGCTTGACCGCCACCGAGATGACGGGCGCCGGGAAGTCGATCGACTCGAGCGTGATCGGATGGGCGGGGTCGCAGAGCGTGTCGCCGGTGCGGGTCTCGGTGAGGCCGACGCAGGCCACGATGTCGCCGGCGTGCGCCTCGTCGAGCGGCTCCTGCTTGTTCGCGTGCATGCGGAAGAGGCGCGAGATGCGCTGCTCCTTGTCGATCGTCGAGTCGAGCATCTCCTCGCCGAGCTTGAGCGTGCCCGAGTAGACGCGCACGAAGGTGATCTTGCCGCCGGACTTCGGGTCGTTCATGATCTTGAACGCCAGGCCGCAGAACGGCTCGGTGTCGGACACCTCGCGCTTCTGGGTCGGGTCGTCGGCCGAGACCGCCGCGCCGGTGTCGAGCGGCGAGGGCAGGTACTTGCACACGCCGTCGAGAAGCGGCTGGATGCCCTTGTCCTTGAACGCCGTGCCGCAGAAGGCCGGGGTGATGGCGCGGGAGAGGCAGCCCTTGCGGAGGCCCATCTCGATCTCCTCGTTCGTGAGCTCCTCGCCCGCGAAGAACTTCTCCATCAGCGCGTCGTCCTGCTCGGCGGCGGACTCGAGCATCTTCTGGCGCCACTCCTTCGCCTTCTCGACGTACTCCTCGGGGATGTCCTTCTCGATCACCGTCTTGCCGAGGCTCTTCATGTCGAAATAGAGCGCCTTCATCTTGATGAGGTCGACGACGCCCTCGAACGTCTCCGCCGCGCCGATCGGGATGACGACCGGCACCGGGTTCGCGCCGAGCTGGTTCTTCATCTGCTCCATGACGCTGTAGAAGTTCGCGCCCACGCGGTCCATCTTGTTGACGAACGCGATCTTCGGCACCTTGTACTTCTCGGACTGGCGCCAGACCTGCTCGGATTGCGGCTGCACGCCGCCGACCGCGCAGTAGAGCGCGACCGCCCCGTCGAGCACGCGGAGCGAGCGCTCCACCTCGGCCGTGAAGTCAACGTGTCCGGGAGTGTCGATCAGCGAGAGGCGGTACTCGCCCCACTGGACGCACGTCGCGGCGGACTGGATGGTGATGCCGCGCTCCTGCTCCTGGACCATGAAGTCCATCGTCGCGGCTCCGTCGTGCACCTCGCCGATCTTGTAGTTCTTGCCGGAATAGAAGAGGATGCGCTCCGACGTCGTCGTCTTGCCGCCGTCGATGTGGGCCATGATGCCGAAGTTGCGTATCTTCTCGAGAGGGATGTCGCGTTTTGCCATTTTCGTTTCTTCCTTGGTGATTTGGAAATAAGTGCGTATTATACCGAAAATGACCCCTAGATTGCAAGGGGGGTCACCACTCGACCTGGGCGATGGAGTGGGCGGCGAGGTATTCGTTGGCGCGGGCGAAAGGCCGCGAGCCGAAGAAACCGCGGCTGGCGGAGAGCGGCGAGGGGTGGGCCGAGGCGATCACGCAGTGGCGGGAGCGGTCGACGATCGCCCCCTTCCGCTGCGCGTAGGAGCCCCAGAGGATGAAGACCAGGTGCTCGCGCCGCTCGGCGAGCGCGCGCACCACCGCGTCGGTGAAGCGCTCCCAGCCGCGGCCCTGGTGCGAGCCCGCCTGGTGCGCGGCGACGGTCAAGGTGGCGTTGAGGAGCAGCACCCCCTGCCGCGCCCAGGACATGAGGTCCGGCATGTGGCCAAGCTCCTTCGCGATGTTCCGAAGCGATGGCGGCGGCGTCACCTCAGGCGGCACGTAGAACGCCAGCCCCTGCGCCTGGCCTGGCTCGTGATACGGGTCCTGTCCGAGGATAACCACTTTCACCGCATCGAACGGCGTCTGCGCGAAGGCGTTGAAGATAAGCCCCGGCGGCGGATAGCACGGTCCGTGGCGGTAGGCGCCGCGCACGAATTCGGCGAGTTCGGCGAAGTACGGCTCCTCGAACTCGCCGGCGAGCTCCCGGTGCCAGCTCTCCTCGATTACGACCTTCATCGCTCAGTTCCCGGGCGGCGGTGGCGGCGGCGGACCATGGTGGCCGCCAAAGCCGGAGTCTGTCGCCTTGATGACGTCGCCGACTGCCTGCACGAACTCTGTCGCCGCGTCCCCTTCCATGCCAACCGCCGCGGCTATGGTCCCAAGCAGGTTCGCACGCTCCGTGCGGTTGAGCCGCCGTATCTGGCGCTCGGCGTCGTGCAGCTGTCCAATCAGCTCTTCGCGGCGCTCGTCAGTGAGGTCCTCGGCCCAGAGCTCGGCATCGATCGCAGTACGCCGCGCGAGCGCGGCCTTGAGCTTCTCGTGGACTGCCTTCGCCGGCTCGCTCATCCCGGAGGTGTCAATAGTGGAGAGGTAGTCTATCTTCGCCTGGCGGCGCTCGGCGGCGCGACGTTGAAAGTTCTCGATGTTGGTGACAATCTCGCGGTAGCGCTCGGGCTCCTCCTTCTTGATCCGCTCCATCTCCGCGCGGAAGCGCTCGGCTCCGTTCGGCGGGCCATCTTCGCGCGCCACAGGCTCTTCCTTCGCAGGCTTGAATTTGTCCTCAATGTCGGCAAGCTGAGTCTGCGCGCGGGCCTTCGTGAGCTCGGCCTCGAGCGTCTTCACCCGCGCACGCAGCGCCGCGACGCTCGCCTCGTCGCCGCGGTCGGCGATCGCCGCCTTCGCCTGCGGCTCCGCCTCGGCCTCCGCCGGGCGCTTCTCACCTTCCGGCGCGAGGCAGAAGCCTATCGCCGCCCCCGCGAGCAGCGCCGCACCGATCACCAGCTGTTGTCTGACCATGAATTGCCTCCTTGCTTGGCTAAAGGTCGTATGGCGGCGGCGAGACGCGCGCGTCGAAGTCAGACTGCGTCCAGCGCCGGTAGTTCTCTTCGGCGAGCGCGAGCTGGTACTCGTTCCAGCCCACGGTCCAGATCATCCAGGCGATGAGCGCACGCAGAACGAACGAGCCGCCGATGGGAATGATCCAGACGTGGGTGACGCCGAGGAGCGGTCCCACGACGAGCAGCACGGCGAAGACGCGGCCGACCGCCATCGCCACGTAGGTCGCCCTCGCACGGGTGGTGAAGAACCTCGCGAGCGACCGGAAGATGCGGCCGCCGTCCATCGGGAAGCCCGGCAGCAGGTTGAAGAGCGCAAGCCCGATGTTCAGCTGCGCACCGCACCAGAACAACACGGCCGCAAAGCCCTCGTTCAGGGCGACTGCGGCAAACCACATCGCCAGGCCGATGGCAAAGCTCGTCGCCGGACCTGCCGCCGCCACCAGCAGCTCCTGCCACGCCTTGTAGGGCATCCGCTCCAGCGACGCGCAGCCGCCGATGACGGTGAGGGTGATGTCGCGGGTGTTGCAGCCGAAGCACCGCGCGGTGAGCGAGTGGCCGAGCTCGTGGAGGACGATCGAGACGAGCAGCACCGCGGCGAGCGCGAGCGACAGCACGATGTTGTCGAGCTGAAGGAACATCAACGCAAGGATGATCGTCGACCAGTCGAGGTAGACCGGTATCCCGAATGCCTCGCAGACCTTGAGGCGCCTGAAACCTAAGCTGAGCATCGCTATTTTCCTTTCTGGGACTTGAGCACCGCGTAGCCGCGGCGGTTGACTACCTGGACTTCCGCAAAATGCCGCAGCTGCACCGGCCGGAGACCGTCCGCGTTCTTGCACACCATGTAGCAGACGCCGCCCGGCTTCAGCGCCCTGGCCGCGGTGGCGAGGAACACGTCGGCGATGCGGTATTCGCTATAATAAGGAGGGTTGCCGACGAAGACGTCGAACGAGCCGTCCAGCTCCGGCGGCGTTCCGTCGTCCGAGAGGACCACGTCGGCGGGGATGCCGAGGTTGGCTGAGTTGAGCCGCGCCGCCTCCGCCGCGCGCGTGTGGGAGTCGACCATCGTGAGCGCGATCCCGGGCACGGCCGAGGCGACGAGGAAGCCGACGAGCCCGCAGCCCGCGCCCATGTCGAGCAGCGTGAGCCGCCGCGCGCGCGGCGCGGGGCCAAGCTCGCGCGAGACCACCTCGGCGAGCGCGAGGCCACCCTCGTCTAGCCGGCGGTGGCAGAAGCAGCCGGGGAAGCTCGTGAACGTCAGCCGCGGACCGCCGGGCACCGAGGCCGGCCAGGTGGCGGCGAAGGAGCGGACGCGGTCCGGGTCGTCCTTGATCTTGGCGAGCAGGTCGTTGCGGTCGCGCTCGCGGCCGACGAAGTCGAGCTCGAACTTCGCCGGCTTGAGCAGGTGGATCTCCTGCAGCAGGTCGAGCGAGAGCTCACCGGACATCACCTTCGGCCCGGTGCGGAAGCGGACGAGGTCCCACGGCCCTTCCGGCAGGTGCGGCGAGCAGACGCACTTCGCGCCCCAGGCCTTCTCGATCGCGTGGCGGTCGTAGACGTCGAGGACATGGCAGACGACGTCGCCCTCGAGCGCCTTCGCGTCGAGATCGCCCGCGCGGTATCCTACGAGCAGGGTCTTCATCGGCATTGGGCCCCAAGGGCCGGAACCTGGATGATCTTGCCGTCGACGCGGCGGGCGCTGACGCGGGTGCCGTCGGAGAGGGCGAGGTTCTCGAAGGAGACCTCGCGCCAGGAATCAGGACAGCCGCGGAAGAACTCGACCTTGCCGTTCACCTCGTGAGCCATCATCTCGAGAACCGCCGCCGTCGCCGCGCACTGGCCGTCCATCTGCATCACCGACTCGCCGCCAGTCCACTTGGTGAAGCCGTCCAGCACCGAATTGTGGTGCGAGCCGTGGCCATCGTCGCAGAAGTGGTTCTCCCAGGCGCGCAGCCTGTCGACCGCGCCATCGGCGTTGCCGACGTGCAGCTCGAGGACCGCCGCCCAGGGAACGCACCAGCCGGTCCAGTACGAAGTGCCGGTCTCACGCCACTTGGCGTAGGTGCGGTCGACGGTGGACTTCGCGGACGGGTCGGCGAGGTCGACGACGTCAAACGGGAAGAGCCCCGCCATGTGCGAGTGGTGACGATGCGACTCGGTAAGCTCCTGCTCGCCGAAGAGCCGGAACCCGAACGGCCCTTCGTTGTAGCGCGGCAGGCGCTTCATGACGTCGAGCCAGCGCGGATCTGGCGTTTCGCCGAGCGCCGCCGCGGCGTCCACGAGGTCGCGCGCAAGCCGGTGCGCCGCGGCAAGCTGGAACGAGGGGTTGCGCCCCACCGAGCCCTTGGCGTGCGAGCCGCCCCACTCCGGCGACGGGCCGAGCGGCAGCGCGAGGCGTCCACCATCCTCCACCATCATCGCCAGGTAGACGTTCATCGCGCCCTTCATGAAGTCGTAGGCGCTGTCGCGGAGAAAGTCGAGGTCGCGCGAGTAGCGGTAGTAGCGCATCATCATCGCCGCCACCCAGGCGGTGGAGCCGTGGTCGATGGTGCCGGTCCAGAAGCCGCCGATGCACACACCGCGGTCGTCCACCGAATGCGGCAGGGTGTAGCCGTCCTCGATGCCGACGAACCGGCGCGCGTTTTCCCTCAGCCGCGGCCGCCACGAAAGGACCATCTTAAAGAGCGGCTTCAGGTGCGCGAAGTGTCCGCCGCGGTAGGCGGGCGAGTAGCATTCCTGCACGTTGATGTTGAAGTGGTAGTCGCCGTTCCAGGGAACGAGCCGGTCGTCCTCGAGCCACGGCCCCTGGAGCCCGGCAGGAACGCCGTCCGGGTCCGTCATCGCGCCGAAGCGGTACATGCCGTAGTCGAAGATGCGCTGGATCTGCGCGTCAGGCACTTTCACGCGCGCGCCCTCGGCCCAGAACTTCGTCCAGTGCGCGCGCGACGCCGCGGCAACGGCGTCGAACGGATGGACCTCTCCGAACTCCTTGTCTACTCCGCGCCCCGTCTTGACCGCCACGGCGCCGTCCTTCGCGCACCAGGAGAGCCACACCCCATCGTCAGCGGGGAGCTTCCACCGAAGGCCGCCGAATCCGTCCTGCGTGTCGAACACACGCGCCTTCTCGAAGCCGAGAGGCTTCAGCTTTTCGTCGTAGACGGGGAAGTCCGTCGCGGGAACCGTCTTGGCCGTATAGTCGACCCCCTTCGGAAACTTCATCGCGAAGACACCGCCACCCGACTTCGCCATCGCGATATCGACGCGGTTCGTCGCACCGGCGGTGGCAAAGTCGATCCATGCCGTTCCGGTGAACGGATCGAGCTCGCCGCGAGTCAGCGTGGCGCCGGGGATTTTCAGGACGACGCGTCCGAGCGGCAGCATGTAGGGGTTGCGCGGCTGGCCTTTCGGCGTCTCCTTCTTGAAGAGCGCCATGAGCCGCTCGGTGTCGCCGCTTTCGACGGCGGCGACGATGTTGGTGTAGCTTTGGGCGGCGGTCCACTCGTATCCGCCGCGGTGATCCCAGAGGTCGGCGCGGCCGATAGTGAGGCGGATCTCGTCGCCGCCGCCCCAGACGAGGACGCCGGTGACGCCGTCGGAGAACGCCATCCCCTCGTGGCAGCTGCCGAGCCGCGGGAACTCCCACTCAACCGGCACCGCCGTCAACTGCAGAGCAACAGCCAGCGCGAGAACCGCGCCGGCTACAATGACATGACCGTGAAACTGTTTCATGACGCGAATTATACCATAATTCGCGGAGCGTGGAGAATCAGGTGCCGAAGTCCGGCATCGGCGGCGCCGGCAGGCTAAACGCGGCGTTGACCAGCTTGCCGAGGTTGTCGTCGCGAGAAAGCGCATCGGCGGTGATCTCCGCAGTCGGCTCGGCGGAGGAGAGGGCGTCCACGCCCTTCCCCACGGTCAGGTTGGCCGCGGTGCGAGATGCCTTGGGCGACTCTTCTGCCGCACCGCCGACACCGCCGATGCCCTGCATATCGGGCCTCACGCCGATGTTGCCGTTAAAGTTTCTGTTAAGATTGATGTCCATTTGGTTTCCCCTTTGTGTGGTACTTTGTGGTTCCGCCTTGTCTACACACAATGTACCGTTAGGTTACACGTAAATCTGCAAGAATTTCACGCAGCTTGGACTTTGCCCGGAAAATGCGCACTTTTACGAGATTTTCGCTCACTCCGGTCTGATTTGCGATGTCGCGGATCGACATTTCGCCGATTTGGAAGAGCGTATATGCCTCGCGCAGGATGGGTGGAAGCTTCGCAAACGCCTCGGTCAGGCGTTGACGGAGGTATTCGGAGTCGGAACCCGACTGCTGGTTGTCGGTCGTCGAGAGCCGCGTGGCCAGGCTCTCCCCGTCTGCGCTGGCGCCGCCCTGCTCGCCCTCGTCCGCGTCGCGGATCTCGCCGACGAACGTAAGCCGGGCATTGTCGCGGGCGAGGTTCTTGCGCAGGTTGCGCGCGATGGTGAATGCAAGCCCGGAGACGTCGCTATCGCTGTTCCGGAGGTCGTCCCGCATCTTCCACAGCTTGAGGAAGGTGCTCTGCACGAGGTCGCACGCCTCGTGGTAGGAGCTGCCGCTGGCGACGAGCCAGTTCGTCAGCCTGGGGGCGATTGTCTTGTATAGTTCTTCGATGTTCATAAGTCCTCCAGCGTAACGGAGTCGAGTTCCTCCTCCTCCTTGCGGGCGTCCTGGATCTGCTTGGCCCACTTAAGCACCTCGGCCACCGGCTCGATCAGGGAATCGGGGATGAAGTCCTCCACCGCGCCCTTGGCGTAGAGGGCGCGCGCGAGGGGGCGGTCCTCCATCACCGGGATGCCTTCGGCGAGGGCGGTCTCGCGGATGATCTTCGCGACCTTGCCGGCGCCGATGGCGCAGATGCGCGGCAGCGGCGACTCCTCGGCGGCGTAGCGGATGCCGACGGCGAGGTGCGTCGGGTTGGTGACGACGACGCTCGCCTTCTTCGCCGCCTTCGCTGGATCCTGCCCGTTCATGATCTCGTCGCGGAAGCGGCGCTGCTCCTGCTTGATCTCCTGCGAGCCCTCCATCTCCTTGTACTCGCGCTTCACCTCGTCCTTCGTCATCATCATCTGCTTGGTGAAGTTGCGCCCCTGGAAGAGCCGGTCGACGACGGCGATCACGATGTAGCCGAAGGCGGTGTAGACGGCAAGGCGCTTGAGCATCAGCTTGAGGCAGGGGAAGACGTCGTCCACGGTGCCGTAGCACATCGTGAGCAGCTCGGGTACGCTCGCCCAGATGATCTTGTAGACGAGGTAGCCGAGGAAGCACACCTTGACGACGTTCTTGAGGAACTCGAAGAGGTTCTTCACCGAGAAGATCTTCTTCGCGCCCTCGACCGGATTGAGCTTCTCCATCTTGGGGAGGATCGGGTCGAGGGTAAAGAGGAAGCCGATCTGCGCGACGTTGCCGACGATGCCGATAATGGCCGCCACGAGCACGAAGATGAACGAGTGCTTCAGGATGTAGATAATAGTGAGCTTGGACGACTCCATCACGTCGCCGACGCCGTTGTGCTCGATGCCGCCGCCGAGGAACCGGAGGAGCTGCTCCATGTCCTCCATGAGCGCGACGCCCATCCAGGCGAGGAGCGCGAAGAGGACGACGAGGATGGCCGTGGAGATGATGTCCTTCGAGGTGCAGACCTGGCCCTTCTGCCGCGCGTCGCGCAGCTTCTTGGGCGTAGGCAGCTCGGTCTTCTCTCCAGCGCTTTCAGCCATGGCTAACTACCCAACCACCTAACCACCTAACAATTTGAGCGCCGGGGCGAGGATTGCGCTCTCCTTGGTGTACATCAGCATGTCCATGATGAACGGCAGGTACACGACGAGCATGGCGATGCCGAGCGCGGACTTGACCGGCATCGACAGGAAGAACACGTTGAGCTGCGGGGCGGTGCGGTTGACGAGTCCCAGCCCCAGCGTCGCGAGGAACATCACGATGATGACCGGAGCGGAGATGACCACGGTCGTCCGCAGCATCCCGTCCACGTAGCCGAGGATCCGCACCGGCGCGTCGCTGGAGAACGACGGGAAGACCGCCCCCTCCGGGAACACCGGCCAGATGGAGAAGCTGGCGTAGAGCGCGCCGAGGAACACCAGCACCGCGCCGCTCACGAAGAAAAGCGTGCTGACGATCTGGGTGAAGAATATCGCCGTCGTCGAGACCTGCGCGCCGGAAAGCGGGGAGTACACCTCGCCCATCGTCGAGCCGCGCTGGTTGTCGATGAAGTTTCCGATGTTCTCCACGATCCAGAACGGAACCGCCGCGAAGAACCCGAGGAGGAAGCCGATGAACGCCTCCTTGACTGCGAGCAGCGCGAACATGCCGACGTTCGGCTCTCCCGGCGGCATGCCGGTCTTGATGAACGGGATCACCAGGCAGGAGAACCCGAGCACCGCCGCCCTCCTGGCGACGCCAGGGATCATGCTGTCCGCCAGCGCCGGGCAGACGGCGAACGCCCCGCCGATCCTCGCCATCCCCAGGACCGCTGCAAGAATCCAGCGATGGAACTCAACGTAGGGCATTACCTCAGCAGCGCGAAGTGCGTGAAGATGTCCTGGGTGTAGAGGAGAAGCGTGGAGCCGATCCACGACGCGCATACGAGCAGCGTCAGCGAAATCGCGATCAGCTTGACCGCGAAGCCGAGGGTCTGCTCCTGAATCTGGGTGAGCGCCTGGAGGAGCGAGACGAGGACGCCGATCACCGTCGCCACCAGAATCGGGATAAGCGATAGCCTGAGGACGATCAGGAGGCAAGTCTGCGCATAGTCGAGAAGCTCGGCCTTGCTCATATCACGTACCCCCGTACAAGTCCCTGGATGAGCAGGGTCCAGCCGTTCACCATCACGAAGAGGAGCAGCTTGAACGGCAGCGAGATCGTCACCGGCGAGACCATCATCATGCCCATCGCGAGGAGGATGTTCGACACGATGATGTCGATCGCTATGAACGGCAAGTAGACGAGGAAGCCGATCTGGAACGCCTTGGTGAGCTCAGAGACGCAGAAGGACGGGATCAGGATGCAGAAGCTCTCGGGGTCGACATTCGCCGGCACGTCGGGGTCCTTGGCCCACAGGCGCTCGGCCGTGTTGACGAAGAACGCCCGCTCGCGGTCGGAGGTGTGCTCGGAGAGCCAGGTGCGGAAAGGCTCGGCGCCCTTGGCGAGGTCCGATGTGGAGAGCCCCAGGTCGAACGACGGAGCCGCGCCGCCAGCCGCACCCTTGGCCTGGACCTGGGCAGCCGCAGCCTTCTGGCTTTCCGCCAGGATCCCCCACGATTCACTCGCGACCGGCGCTATGATGTAGAACGTCAGGATCAGCGCCAGCGCGTTGAGCACCATGTTCGGCGGAATGGACTGGATTCCGAGCGCGTTGCGGATGAGCGACATCACTACGACGATCTTCAGGTAGCTCGTGGCCACCATCGCGACAAATGGCAGGAGCGAAAGCCCCACCATGACGATTATCAGCGTAAATGGATTTGTCTGGAACATAGGTTATTCGTTGTTCGTTGTTCGTGGTTAGGGGAGAGGACCAACTGCCTCCACGACGAAGGCGCTCTGTCCGGCGAGCTTGTCGAGACTCCCTTCGGCAAGCGTCTTGCCGGAGGACACGAGGCGAAGCTGCGACGGCTTCGCGTCCGCCTCCTCGACCGGGCTCTCGGCGCGGTCGAAGAGCTCGCCCAGCGAGATTGTCCGCGGCGCGGCGTCGACTACGCGCAGCCGACCGTCGTCGGAAAACGGCACAACGCCGTTCTCGTCCACGAGGAAGCGTCCGTCGACGACCAGCCGCGGCGGAACCGTCCCGACTTCGGGCAGCAGGAGCGCGTCGCCGACGGCAATCGAAGCGATGTCTGCGGCGGAAAGCACGAACGAAGCGACCTCGGTCTCGCAGGGCAGCTGCTCCTCGCGGACCGACTGGTGGGCGGTGTCGACGAAGCGGAGCTGGCCGAGGGCCGCCTCGACGACTGGCGAGCGCGTCAGGCCGAAGACCACGTCCTCGACCTGCATGAAGATGGTGCGTTCGTCCGGGCCGTCGGACGCAAGCCCCTCCACCTTGAGCTGGCGGCGAACCGCGTTCTCGACGAGCTGCAGCAGCACGCCGCACTCCTTCTCCACGAGCGCAAGGAGAATCGGCTCGGGCACCTCCGCGCGCGTTGCCCACAGCGCGTGCAGGTCGGCGAAGCGCGGCGAATCGGCTATCGACAGCAGATGGCGCTCGCCGTCCAGCAGCACCGCGAGGTCAAGCGACTCGCCGGGGCGCACCTCGGCCGCGCGGAGCGTGGCGGAGGCGTCGCCCAGGCGGCACGGCATTGCCCACGCCGGCGAGTCCAGCAGCGACTCCGGCGCGGCGTTCGCCCATTTCGGCAGTGCGGAGAGAATCTCAAGCGGTTTCATTGGCTTTCCCCTTCCTCTGTACGACAGCAACGGCAACGTGGTGGAACGTGGACACATGCTCCGCCAGCGCGGTCTCAAGGCGCGGCAGGGCGGCGGCGGCGAGGCGCGCGGCGTCCGGCGTCGCCGGCGCAATGGCCACGGACAGCTCGCCGCTCGTCGCGGTCACCGAAATCTCCGAGCCGTCCAGAACGGTCGGCTTGAGGACAATGCGCACGTTGCCGTCGCCGTGCGCGAGCGCGGGCGTCACCTCGATCTGCGCCGCGACGGCCTCCACGATCCTGTCGACCGTCTCCACAATGACCTCGGTGCGCGCCGTCGCGGCGGCGGCCGCCGCGACTTCCGGCGCAACCGGCGTGGCGACGACATCTGCCGCGGGAGCGGCGGCGGCGGGAGCAGACTGGGTCGCCGCGGCAATATCCTCGTTGTCTATCGCGGCATTTTTGCCCGCAGCAGGCTCGACGATTCCGCCAGGCGCAGCCGCAGCCTGCCTGTCAGCGGAAGCTTCGCGAACATCGCGTGGCGTCTTCGCTTCGCCCGCCACCTGATTCGCCTCCGGGGTCTCCCTAGAAGGCGTCATCGGCGCAGGGGTCGACGGCGACTCGGCAACGGCCTGACGTTCGGCCACCTGCGGCACCTCCGCCACAACCGGCTTCTCGACGGCTACTGGCTTCTCAGCTGCAATTGGCTTCTCAACTACAGTAGGGATATTAGCAGCCACAGACTTCTCGACTACAATCGGCTTCTCGACTACTGCCGACTTTTCAGCAACTACCGGTTTCTCAGCGACTACCGTCTGCTCGACGGCTGCGGGCTTCTCAGCGGAAATCGACGTCTCGGCAACGACTGGTTTTTCGACTACTACCTGTTTCTCGGCGACCGGCTGCTCAACGACTATCTGCTTCTCAACAACAACAGGACGATCGACCATCTGCGGAACCTCGGCCATAACCGGCTTCTCGACGATAATTGATTTCTCGGCCTGAACTGTCTTCTCGGCGACAATCGGCGTTTCTGCGATGAGCGGCTTCTTGGATGCAATCGGCGTTTCAATGACGACCGGCTTTTCGGATACAACCTGTTTTTCAGCAGCTATCGGTCGCTCAACAACAATCTGCTCCTCGGCAACAACTGGTCGAATGTCCATCTGCGGAACCTCAGCCATAACCGGCTTCTCGACAACAATGGGCTTCTCAGGCTGAACTGGCTTCTCGGCAACAATCGGCATTCCGGCGACGATCGGTGTCTCGGCGGCAATCGGCTCCTTGGAGGAAACTGACGCGGCAGACTGCGCGGCAACCGCGTTGCGGAAGACACGCAGCGGGTGTTCCTCCGGCGATGGTTGCGCACTCGCCGCCATTGCAGCCGCGAAGCGCTGGACGGCGGCGGCGGCTGGCTCCGCAGTCGGCTTCTGGGGAATTGGCTCATCCTGCGGAGCGGTCTGCGCCGCCAGCGCCTCCGGCAGCGTCAGCGGCGCGAGCCCCGACGCATCGTCCAGCGTCACCAGGAACGGCGACGCCCCAAAGCCCAGGTCAAATGTTATTGCTCCCACGGTCATATCTCCGGCTTTCTCACCACAAAGTCCTCGAGTTCGCCTTCGGCGCGGTGTTCCTCCTCCGCCGCCTCCATGGAAATCCAGACCTCCTTGTGCTCGTCGATCTTCGTCCTGTTCTTCATGGCCACCGCCAGGTTGTGCCGGGCGACCACGGTCGCCTCCTCGCACTTCTTCCGCTCGCCCTCGGCCCGCGCCACGTTGTCCACCTTTAGCGCGCCCTCCTCGTCGATCCTGGCGACACCGGCGTTCGCAAGGTCGATCTGCTCGCGGCTCACCGCACGGCCCATGATCGCGTCGTATATCCGGTCGCGGCGCTCCTCCTTCGTCTCCTCGTAGGCGGCGAGGTCGCGACGGCGCGCCTCCAGCGCGTCTTCCGCCGCGGCAAGCTCGCGGCGCGCGGCGGACAGCTCGCCGCTGGCGCGGTCCTCGCGCATCGTGCGTATCCGCAGAAGTGGCTGGAGGACATAGGACATTACGACACCGCCTTTTTGAGTTTTTCGATCGTGTCGTCGTATTCGGGGCGCTCGTCCAGCCCCTGCCGCAGGAACGCGTTCACGGCGCCGTTCTTGTCGATGGCCTCGTCCGTCTCGGGGTCGGACCCCTTCTTGTACTCGCCGATCTTGAGGAGCAGCTCGACCTCGGCGTACTTGGCGAGGAGCTTGCGCAGCTTGGCGGCGGCTGCCTTGTGGTCGTTCGGGATGATGGCCGACTGGCACCGCGAGACCGAGGCGAGGATGTCGATCGCCGGATAGTGGTTCATCTGCGCGAGCCTGCGCGAGAGGATGATGTGTCCGTCGAGGATGGAGCGCGTCTCGTCGGCGATCGGCTCGGTCATGTCGTCGCCCTCCACGAGCACGGTGTAGAGCGCGGTGATGGAGCCCTTGGACGAGTTCCCGGCGCGCTCCATGAGCTTCGGCAGCTCCGAGAACACGCTCGGCGGGAAGCCGCGGCGCGTCGGTGGCTCGCCGGCGGCGAGGCCGATCTCGCGCTGGGCGCGTGCGAAGCGCGTGACGGAGTCCATGAGCAGCAGGACCTTCATCCCGCGGTCGCGGAAGGACTCGGCGATGGACGTCGCCACGTGCGCGGCCTTGAGCCGCTCCATCGACGGGCGGTCCGAGGTGGAGATGACGAGGACCGACTTCTTGAGCCCCTCCGGACCCAGATCCTTCTCGATGAACTCCCTGACCTCGCGACCGCGCTCGCCGATGAGCGCCAGCACCGTCACCTCCGCCTCGGTGTTGCGGATGATCGACGCAAGCAGGGTGGACTTGCCGCCGCCTGCCGCGGCGAAGATGCCCATCCTCTGCCCCTCGCCGCAGGTAAGCAGCCCGTCGATGGCGCGGATGCCGAGCGAAATCGGCTTGGTGATCATCCTGCGCTCCAGCGGCGGCGGCGGCGAGGCGTAGACCGGATAGTAGCCGTCCGGACGAAGCGGCCCCTTCGCCTCGAGGTCCATCGGACGGCCGAGTCCGTCGAGGACGCGCCCGAGGAGGTTCATGCCGACCGGCACCATCTGCTCGCGGCGCGTCGGGATCACCTCGGTTTCGGCGGAGATGCCGATCATGGGGCCGAGCGCGGTGAGGAGCGCGGCGTCCTTGGTGAACCCCACGACCTCCGCCTGCACCTCAAGCGACTCCCACGGATTCCTGAGAATGCATATCTCACCGACCTTCACTCCGGGGACGGACGCCTTGACGATGGTGCCGACGACCTGGATGACCTTGCCCTTCACGTCGATGGGCTGGGCATCCTCAACGGCACGGTCCAGGACCGCCGGAATATAGTCGAACGGCGTAGTCACGGCTTGGCGGCCTCCTCATGGTCCCGGGCGAGATGGCGCTTCAGCGAGCGCTCGATCGCGGCGAACTGGCTTTCCACCGAGGCGTCGGCGACGCCGGCCTCGGTCTCGAGGATGCACGCCGGCCCCTTGAGCCGCTCGTCCTCCACCACGTCGAACGACTCGACCGTGGGGTAGTCCTTGCGCAGCGCGGCGACGCGGTCCTTGACGACCTGGGCCATCTCCGGCGCCACCTTGAGCGTCACGTGGCGCTGGGTGCGGATCACCGCGTTCATCGTCTTGCGCACGATGTTGACGACCATCTCCTTGTCGCCGACCTCGACGACGAACGACCTGAGCGCCTTCATGACGATGTCGGCCATCTTCCCCTCGACCGACTCCATGAAGGCGACGGACTGGTCGACCTGCTCCAGCTTCTGCATGGCGATCTCGAGCTTGCCGTCCTGGAGCCCCTTCTCGTAGCCGCGCTTCCGCTCCTCCTCGAAGGCCGCCTTCGCCTTTTCGCGGATCCGGCGCGCCTCGGCTTCCGCGTCGGCCACGATCTCGGCGGCGGACTTGGCGGTGGCCACGTCCGCGGCCTTGACGAGGCGGCGGTCGGACGCAAGCGTGAAGTTTTGTTTCTCTATCAGCAGCATAGCTTGTACGCCTCCGGGAATTTAAGTTTGAGAAGCCTCTTGACGGCAGCGTCTAACGCAGGCCGTTCATTTTCGCCGCAAAGAACACAGAGGTCGCAAAGACCTTTGGGAAGTTTGAACTCAAGGCGAGACGAAAGAGCCTCGGGTAAAGAGGCGAAAAGCGAGACAATGATCGACAGCCCGGTCGAAACGACATCTTCACTCATCCGTCCCTTTGCGGACTTTGCATCCTTTGCGGCAAGATCAATCCCCTTGAAATACATGGTGTATCCGAACACCTCCGGGTAGACGCCGGGCAGCGCCGCCTTGAGTTCACGCACCGTCGCGCCATCGGTCACGCGGCGGAGGTCGCCGGCGCAGGCAACCGCGCCGAGCCACTTGGCGATCTCCACGAGCGTGGCGCCGTCCAGGAGCAGCAGCCGGCTCCAGTCGTCCTTGGGGAAAGTATGGAAGCAGGGCGTAATGCGAAGAGACGAGAGGACATGGCGCTTGACGCGGGGCGAGGCGAGCAAGGTTTGGTAGTTAGGCGCCACCAAACCACCCAACCAAGACTCGTGCACCTGCGAGGCGAAGTCCCAGAGAAAATCGCGGACGCGCGGCCAGAGCGCCTGGTCTGCGACCAACGCCCTCGCTTCATCCATCGATATGTTGATTTCTCCTGGCATCTACTGTTCTACACCCACTTCCTGTCGGCGCCCTTCCTCGACTCGATGTAGCGCCGCCACCTGAAATCTGCCTCGCCGGTGCGGCCGGCGAGCCTGAGCGCCCTCGTCTCGAGAACTGCCTCGGCATGGGCGAGTTCCGGCGGAACGTCCGCCTCGCGGAGGACTTCCACCGCCCTTTTCGCGTCGGCGCGCTCGAGGAGCAGTTCCGCCAGCGCGACCGCCGCCACGCCGTCGCGCGGGTCGGCCTCGTGCAGGGCCTCGCACACGCCAAGCGCGCGGTCGCTGCGACCGTGCCTCATGAAGAGCCACACGGCCGTCCGCAGGAACTGTCTCTCCTCTGTTGTCATACCCTCCAACTACCTAACTACCTAACTATCTAACTACTTCTTCGGCGGCGGGTCGCGGAACACCGTCACCATGATCTTCTCGGCGGACAGGCCCTCGATTGCGTTCTTCACGAGGCCCTTGACCGACGGAATGACGTCCGTCAGGTCCGCGTCCCAGCGCGAGCGGATCGCGACCGCGGCGGACGACGGCAGCGCATGGCGCGCGAACGGGTCGTTCTCCGGCAGCACGACGTGCACGCGGGCGTCGACGACGCCGTCGATGCTCGATATGGTCTTCGCGAGGTCCTGCGCAAGCGCGTCCATGAAGCGGATGCGCTCCTCGCTCGGGGACGAGATCATGCCCGTCTTCTTGAACACTTCGCCGATCCCCTGGTGCGGCTGGCGCGGAAGGCCTGCCTTTTCGAGCAGGTTGACCGCATCGGCGAACCTCGACTCCACCACCGTGACGTCCCACGTGCCTTCTTCGCCGGGCGACTTGTGGCAGCCGATCCCCGCGTCGATGAGCGCGGCCATGACGAGGTTCGCCTGGCGCTCCGCGAGTCCCGCGTGGAGCGTAGTCTCCTTGTCGCACCCGGCCAGCAGAAGCGCCGCGGCCACGACCGGTATAGCGTATTTCATTCTTTGTTCCTTTCTAGAATTCTAGGTGTCTAGACATCTAGAATTCTGCCACCTACTGGTTCTTGACCAAAGTCTGGATCGCGTTCGACGACTTGTCGGCGACCTTGGTCACCACCTCCTGCTGGAACGCGAGGTTCATCACCTCGTACTGCAGTTCCACCAGTTCGCCGGCGGCAGGTCCGTGCATCCGCTCCAGCTGCGACAGCGCGCGGATCCGGTGGAGGATGCCCTGGTTGTTCGCCTGCGCGGACCGCCAGGCGGCGGTCGCCTCGCTCGCGAACGGGATCGGGTCGACTGCGTCAGCCGGGCCCACGCCCATCGCCGCCTGGAACCTGGCCACCGCCGCCGGGTCCGCCGCGTTAGCCGCGTTGACGGCGCCGACAGCCGCCGGGTCCGTCACCGGGCTCGCCTGCGCCGCCCGCACCGCCTCGACTATCATCGATTCTGTCATTCCATCAGGTCCTTTGCCAGTTGCGCCGCCGCCGGATCGACCGTGTCGGACGCCGCCTCCTCAAGCGGAATCCTGGCCTCGGCAGCGCGGTTCATTCTGAGAAGCGCCATGCCCTTGAACGCCTTGAGCATAGCGGAGGACGGGAACCTCGGCAGGGCGTCGTTGTCGATGTAGTCGACAGCTCCCTGGAAGTCCTTCATGCTGATGAAGAGGATGGCGTTCGCCACGGCGACGGACGCCTCCCCGGGGCGGAACCGCCCCAGCGCCGCGAGTATCTTCGCGGCGGACTGGAAACGGTTCTGCCCCGTCGCCATGAGGGCGACGTTCAACAGCAGTCTCGCCTCTTCGCTCTCGAGGTCGAAGATCAACGGAAGTTGGAGGCGATCGAGTTGAGCGCGTCGCCCATGTTCTTGTTGATGTTCGTCATCGTGGTGAGCGCGAGGTTCCACTGCTGCAGGTCGTACTGCAGCTGCTGGAGGTTCGCCTGCACGTCCGGGTGCTCCTGGTAGTTCTTGAGCGACTCTTTCAGCCTGTCCTCCATCTGGTAGGTCGCGTTCAAGAGCGCGTTGTAGACCGCGTCCGTGTGGACGAAGTTGCTGATGGCGGTGTCCGTGCCCACCCGGTGCGGACGCTCGACGAAGTCCACCACCTCGGGATGTGTGGTAGGATGCGTATTTCCCAATGCTGACATTTTACCGTTCCTTTTCTTGTTGTGTTTGTTGTTGAACGTCGCCTTTCGGCTACGCTTTCTGCGCCTCCCCGTCCACCCGGACGGTCAGGCGCAAAATCTTCCTGGCGATGGTGTTCGCCTCCCGGAGAGCATCGACCCTCGGGAACTCGTCTGGCGGCAGCCCCGCCTTCATCGCCGCGTCGATCCTCTTCGCCAGGGCGGAGAGCACCGCGTCGTACCTCGCGAGCGCGGCCTCCCTCTGAGGCCCCGCAAGCTCCTTCTCGATCTCCATCAGCCTCACCGGCTCGTTCACGGCTTCCATGTGAACCTCCCTGCCGAGTTGGTGATCGTCACGCTGTCAGCCCCGATCTCCACGATGACGCCGTCCCCGAACACCGCGCCCTCCATGACGCGCCTTCCGTCGCGCATCACGAGGCATGGATAGGGCGTCGTGAGGATTCCGCAGACCGGGAGGACCGGGGCGCCCTTGCGCGACTTGCGGACGGCCGCCCGCTTCACGGCGAAGCCATCATCCCCGGCGATCACAGAGTCCTCCTCAGGTTCGACTGGGCGCGCGACGACACCCATGACCACGCCCGAGACGTCGACTCCGCGCAGCCTCGGCAGGTCGGCGTTCAGCGCCTCCAGCGTCCGCTTCAGCGACAGCGGCGAAGGCGACGTGCCGACGATCCTGAGGAAGCGGTTGGTCGCCGCCGCTACCTTGAGCGCGCCCTCGGTGTACGTGAAGAGCGCATCATCGGCCGCCGCACGGAACGACTCGTCGTCGGTGAGGTCGAGCTCGACCCACGGCTTCGCCTGGTACGCCTCGGCCGTGGCGGCGAGCCGGTCACGCCTGGTCCTGAGGTTGCCGACGACCGTCGAGACGCCGTTGGACTCGACCAGCTTGAGGCCGTACTTCCCGGCGATGTCCGAGAGGCTCTCGCGCTTCTCGCCGGAGACCTTGGCGTCCCTGGATTCGCGGGTGAACCTGGAATACCATCCCTTGCCGATCTTCGCGAACTGCTCGTACCGGTCCGATTCCCTGATCCTGTCCCTGAAGATCCAGCAGAGGACGGCGAGGGCGGCAAGCACAATGAACAGCACGACTAGGCAACCGCAGCATCCGCCGTGCCGGCGACCGGACGCCTCGGCGGGCTCGGCTGGCTTCTCGGTGGTTTCAGCTGCTTCCGCCGCTTCCGGCTTCTCGGCGGCCTCCGGCTTTTCCTTCGGCTCCTCAGTCTCCGCCTTCGGCCACTTGAGCGCGCCCCACGGAACGCCTGCCGGACCGACCGCGAATGACGTCGCGCCCGAGGTCATCACCTCGAACTGCTCGACCGGCTTGCCGTCGACCATGACTCCGCCAGCAGTGGCCTCGACGTTGAGCGGCGCGTCCGGCATCGTCGAATCCACGAGCACGATGTCGCAGTCGTCGCCCTTGCCGAGCGTGACGGCGACGCCCTCCACGAGCGCGACTTCCGCGCCCTTGTTCGGTCCCTCGACTATCTTCAGCAGGTAATTCATCGGTTCGTAGCCCTTCTGGCCGTCAGGCCGCCGCGGTTCACAGCTTCAGCCTCCCGAGAGGCTGGATGTTGATCTCCGCGCTCAGCTCCTGGAACGAGAGGACCGGCAGCTCGTAGTAGTCCTTCTCGATCATCTTGCGGAAATAGCGGCGGATGTCGACCGAGACGATGATCACCGGCTTCTGCGGGATCTTCGCGAGGTCGCCGATGGTGCGCTTGACGACGGCGAGGATGGAGCGCACGGTCGCGGGGTCCATCGCGAGGTAGCTGCCGCCGGAGGTCTGGCGCACCGACTTCCTGATCTTCTCCTCCAGCGACGGGTCCAGCAGGTACGCCGCGACGATGTTCTGGCCGCCGGAGAACTTGTAGGAGATGTAGCGCGAGAGCGCGGCGCGGACGTACTCGACGAGCAGCACCGAGTCCTTCTCCTTCTGGCCCCACTCGATGAGCGTCTGGGTGATGCGCTTCAGGTCGCGGATGGAGATGCCCTCCTGGACTAGGCGCTGGAGGACGTCGGTGATCTTCTGGAGCGGCAGCACGCGCTGCACCTCCTTGACGAGCTCCGGCGCCTCCTTCTCCATGTGGTCGAAGAGGATGCGCGTCTCCTGCAGCGAGAGGAACTCGTGCGAATAGCGGCGGAGCACGCTGGAGAGGTGGTAGGTGAGCACGCCGCCGAGGTCGAGCGAGCGGATGCCGCTCTCGTCGAGGCGCGGCTTCTCCTCCTCCTTCACCCAGCACGTCTCGTAGCCTGGCAGGAACGGCTTGCCGGTCTCGAACGCGACGCCGGTGGCTGAGAGGTTCTCCGCCTCCTCGAGCGCGAAGATGCGGCCCTTGAGGAGCGCACCCTCGGAGACCGGCACCTCGTTGACGAGGATGCGGTACCTTCCGTCGCTGAGCGACGGGTTGAGCGAGAGGTTGATGCCCGGGAACGGCACCCCGAGGTCGTGGTAGAGGGCGCGGCGGACGGCCATGATCTGCTCGTTCAGCGCGTCGTAGGTCAGCGCGCCGCGGATGTCGGCGTCGATGTCCACGGTGAGCGGCGTCACCATCGAGAAGTCGTCGCCGTCCTTCTTCTTCGGACGCGGCGCGGAACCCTCCGAAGGCGCCGCGGCGGCGAGCGGGTCCTCCGTCTTGGCGGCCCGGGCGGCGGCGAGCTTCGCCTTGGCAATGAGGCTCCAGCCGACGAGCGCGACGAACGCGGCGAGGCCGAACATCTGTATCTTCGGAAAGCCGGGGATGAGCCCGATGCAGACGATCATGACCGCGCCGAGAAGGATGGCCTTCGGCTGCGCGAAGAACTGGTTGACGATGTCCTGCCCGAGCGGCTTGTTCTTCTCGTCGCCGACGCGCGTCACGATGACGCCGGACGTGATCGACACCAGCAGCGCCGGGATCTGCGAGACGAGGCCGTCGCCGACGGTGAGGATGCCGTACTTGGTGATCGCCCACGAGACGTCCTTGCCGTTCATGAACACGCCGATGCAGATGCCGCCGACGATGTTGATAGCGGTCATGATGAGGCCCGCGATTGCGTCGCCCTTCACGAACTTCATCGCGCCGTCCATCGCGCCGTAGAGCTGGGACTCCTTGGTGAGCTCGTTGCGGCGCTCGCGGGCGGTCTCCTGGTCGATCGCGCCAGCGCGCATGTCCGCCTCGATGGACATCTGCTTGCCAGGCATCGCGTCGAGCGTGAACCTCGCGGCGACCTCCGAGACGCGCTCCGCGCCCTTGGCGATCACCACGAACTGCACGATCGTGATGATGAGGAAGATGACCGCGCCCACGATGAAGTTGCCGCCGACGACGAAGTTGCCGAAGGTGTAGATGATCTGGCCGGCGTCGGCCTTGAGCAGGATGAGCCGCGTCGTCGTCACGTTCAGCGCCAGCCGGTAGAGCGTGGTGAAGAGCAGCATCGTCGGGAAGGTGGAGAACGCCAGCGCCCGCGGCAGATAGAGCGAGAGCATCAGCATCACCGTCGAGATCATGAGGTTGACGGAGATGAGCAGGTCCACCATCGGCGTCGGCAGCGGGACGATCAAAAGCCCGATGATGCAGACGACGAGGAAGGCGAGCACCAGGTCGCCGAAGCGCGAGAACACGCTCGAGAAATCTGTCAGTCCCCTTGTCATTCTACTTTCTGCCTTTTCCCTTGTTCATGTTTACGACAGCCTCCGTCACGTCTCCAACAGCGCCAGCCGGAAGTGCTCGAGGAGGTCGGAGTCCGCAAGCAGGCCCTCGATCTCCCCCGCCGCCGCGTCCGCGGCCGGCGTCCCGCTGTCCCGAAGCGAGCGGACGGAGTTCCTGGCCGCCTCCGAGAAGCCGCGCGGCGTGCGCAGCGACGCGGGGTTGCCGGACACCAGCGCGCGCATAATCTCCCCGCCGACGCCGTTGTCGGGCGGGAATATCTCGTCCAGCGCCTGCGAGACCGTGGTCGTCCCCGGCATCAGGGCCTTCTGCGGCTCGCCGACGGAGGACGTGATCACGTCCGCGTAGCCGGCGCTCCCGATGCCGACGTCGAACCTCAGCGGGTCGGTTGTCCTCGAAACACTCAGGCCCATGCCGCACCTCCCATATCCCTTGCAAGCCGCCACAGCAGCTCAAATGCCGCGCTGACGTGCGGAAGCGTCACGTCGCGCTCCGCGAACCGCACCGCCATCACCGCCTCGTGCGTCTTCGGCAGCACACCAGCCCTGACGCGGAGGCCGTACCTCGCCTTCGGATGCGAAAGCGAAAGGAGCCGCTTGACGTCGGCGGACGGAACCGTCACCGCCACCACCAGCTCGGAGCCGGTGTACTCGAATCGGAGCGAGGCGCCGTTCTCAAAGCGGAGCGAGGCCGTCCCGCGCTCGTTCAGCGCCAGGCGCCCGATGCCGGCCGCCCGCCCGAAGTCGCCGATCACGGCGTTCATCCACACCGGCGCAGTCATGACGCACCTCCCTCTTCGGCGTTCTCCTCGGTGATCAGCTCGTCGAGGTGCTCCTGGGCGGCGTCGACCAGCTTCTGCCGGTCGCCTTCGCGCTCGAAGAGCCGCGGCGAGAGCTTCCGGAAGAGCCCGGTCAGCTCGCGCGCGAAGTCCATGCGCGCGAGCAGCTTCTTGATCCCGCAGTCGGAGATGAACGACGCGATCCCCGGCGCGGCGACGAACGCCTGCTCCGTGAAGTCCAGGACCCTTCCCGACATCTGCTCGCCGTCCATGAGGCACTTCTCGCCAAACTCGCGGTCCATGCGCCGCCCGAGCGCGGTCAGCGACTCCAGCACCGACTGCAG
Source organism: uncultured bacterium (assembly GCA_902764415.1). GTDB lineage: Bacteria > Verrucomicrobiota > Kiritimatiellia > RFP12 > UBA1067 > UBA1067. The sequence goes on from CACWVU010000025.1 coordinate 22,907, forward strand.
CACCGAGACGCACTGCAGGTCGGTGAGGATGCGACCAAGCGCCGCGGCCTCCAGCGACGGCGACGACGACTTGAGGTCCGCGCCGCAGCCGGCGATGAGGAAGTCCAGCGCGGCCTTGATGCCGTCCGCACCGCGCGCGGCCAGAAGCGACCTGAAGCACTCCTGCGGCTTGGTGAAGCCCACGACCTCGCTCCGGTACATGTCGCGTAGCTCGCGCATCTCCTCGGGCGTAGTGGCGCGGGCGTTGACTTCCTCGGCAAGGTTGATGCCGGCGCGGATCTCCGGCCCGCGCTCCTGCGTAAGCATCGCCTTCGTGCGCCTGACGAGCTCGAGCATCGCCCCCTCCGCCTCGCCGAACGCCTGCTCGAGGATGTCGAGCATCGCGAACTGGGCGCTGGGGTCGGTGGAGCCGCGCGCAAGCTCGCGCATGAGCTCGCGCTCCGACATCGGGGCGCCGGCCGTGAAGGAGTTGCGCAGGTTGCGCAGGATCCGCACCAGGAAGTCCCGCCCGGGCATGTCGGGCATCACCGCCATCCACGACTCCACGGCGCGCAGGAGCGCGGAACGCGGCCCCTGCATCTCGCCGAGCTTGCGCTCAGCAACTCGTTTCGTGGCCTTCTCCTCGAACTGGAACGAGAGCTCCTCCATCGAGTCCATCAGCTCCGCCATCGGGTCCTCTTCGACCACGAACGCCGTACCCGCGATTTCGCCGCGCTGCACGGCCGGCTCGGCCACGCGCTGCGGTTCGGCGAGGTCCCGGAACTGCGCCGCCTCGGCGCCGGCGGCGTAGGTCTGCCGCAGAATCTGGGCCGCATCAAACGCCATAGGCCCTCCTGGCGGTTAGGTGGTTTGACGGTTTGGCTGTTTGGTAGTTGGAACCCTCGGCCCAGACGACGCCGGGCCCGTAGAAGGTAAAGAGCAGGTCGCGCGGCCCGCGCGGCAGAATCACGTCCCAGATTGAGAGCTTCGGGCAGAAGCCGGTGGGCATCTTGCCAGTCCATGCGACAACCGCCTCTGGGCGCACCGACAGGGTCTGGCCGTCCTCAAGCGGCATGCGGCACGTCCTGCCCGCCGTCGCCATCACCACCCAGGCAGATTGGTTAGGTGGTTGGGTGGTTAGGTGGTTAGGTGGTTGCTCGGCATCGAACTGAGCGAACTCCGTGACGCAGAGGGCGCGCTTCGCGCTCATGGGAACCACCTTGACGAGATGCGCGTCCTTCCGCGCCGCCGCCGGGGCCACGAGCACCTTGCCGGACACCGCGAACACCGGCGCGGCGCACGGGATGTGGGTGAGGAACGGACGCGATGCGTCGGCGCATTTCGCCGCGGCCGTGGTCTCCACCAGGTCGAGCGCGGAGCGGTCGCGCACGCGCCAGCCGGCGCGGCGGCGGCGGACGGCGCGGCCGAAGAAAGCCGCCGGCTGGCCGCGGCCCATCAGCCACGCGCCCGCCGCGACTTCCGCGAAGCCGCCCTCTATCGCCACCTGCGAAGTCACTGCTTGTTCTGCTCCTTCTCCCTTTCCTTGCGACGCGTCTCGCCTTCCTCCTCCTCGGCTTCCACGAGCGCGGCCTTGGCCTCCTCCTCGATCTTCCAGTCGAGCCGTTCGTCCTCGAGCTCGTTCTTCTGCAGGCGACGGTCGAGCTGGCGCATCTCCTTGTAGTGGTCGAGCTCCGAGCTGCGGCGCTCGAGGAAGTCCTTCTCCTTCTCCTCGCGGCGCTCGCGGTTGTGCTTCCGCTCCAGGTCGCGGCGGCGGCGCTCGTCGTCGTTCGCGTCCGCGTCGTCCTGAATGATCTCGGCCTCGGTGACGTCCCTCAGGCGCGTAGCCTGGAGCCGGGCCAGGTTCTCGCGGTCGAGGTCGACGACGTGCGGCGTGAGGATGAACATCCGCTGCACCGTCTCGTTGCGCGAGGACTTGCCGCCGAAGATCCACCCGATCCACGGGATGTCGCGCAGGTACGGGATGCCCCAGCCCGCGTCCTCCTCGATGTCGCGCAGGTACCCGGCGAGCATGATCGACTCGTCCTCGAACACCGCCGTCTGCGTCTGCAGGGTCGAGGAGCGCGTCATCGGCATCGCGTCGACGGTGACGGACTCGAAACCGCCGTCGTCAAGCTCGAGCGAGAGCCACACCTGGTTCGGGATGTTGGAGGCGATGGACGGCATGATGCGCGGCTTGATCTGGAGCCGGGTGCCGGCCGAAACCTCCTCCAGCGTCGCCACCTCGGTGCCGACGACCCTGGCGTGGTAGCTCTGCGAGTCGCTCATCTCGGCGGCGAGGTTGTTGACGGTCAGGAGCGAGGTGCGGGAGATCGAGCGCGCCTTCCCCTTCTCGCGCAGCGCCGTGAGCGACGCCGAGATCTCGTAGGACGAGTGCGCGTGGGTCAGCGCACCGGCAAGTCCCATCCCCGCGAGCGCCTCGGGCGAGAACAGGTTGGCGGCGTTCTGTCCGATCGCGCCATGGGTATCGCTGTGGCGGTCGCGGAACGCCAGCGACAGCTGCCAGTCGAGCGCGTCCTTGCGCGAGAGCTCCACCACCGTGACGTCGATCTCCACCAGCTTCTGCGGCACGTCGAGCTCGCGGATGAGCCGATCGTACATCGGCATGCGCGAGACGGCGTCGCGCACGACCACGGCGTTGAGCCGGTTCTCGGCGCGGATTACCGGGCGATACGATGACAGCTGCCGAGCCTCCAGGAGCGTCAGCTCGTTGGTCACCGAAAGCTCCCTCGAGTTGCTCCCCGAGTTGTCGATCATGATCTCCTCCAGCAGCCGCGCGACGCCGCGGATCGTCATCGTCGACTCGGGGCTGTTCGCCCTGAAGCTCACATCGTCCGCCCACGTGTACTTGAGCGGGAATATCCGCGCCTCGACCTCGTTGAAGGTGCGCTTCTCGCGCAGCCGGTCGGCCTTCTCGATCATCTCCGACACCAGCGCCACGTAGCGCGGCGGCCCGGACACCATCACCAGCTCGTCGTTGGAGGTGGTCTTCAGCGGGAAGCGCGCGTCCTCCACCCCGAGCTCCGCCAGCATCGAGCGCACCTCGCCCGCCTTCATGTACTGCAGGTCGATCAGCATCGTCGCAATCTCTCCGGAGCTGTAGAGGTAGAGCGCCGCCCCGTCGTAGTACCAGATCAGGTTGTGCGTCGTCGCCACCTTGTCTAGGAACTCGGCCGGCGTCACGTCCTTGAAGCTGCCCGAGAAGCTCCCGGCCACCGTCTGCGACATCACCACCGAGAGGCCCTCGGCCACCGCGAACGTGTCGAGCGCCACCCTGAGGTCCATGTCGCGCGCGACGAGCGTGTAGAGCGGCAGCTTCCACGGTATCGGCGCTGCGTCGGCGCGGAACGCCGTCAGCGACGCCAAAGCTGCCAATGCGCAGACCGCCTGTTTCCATTGTCTCATTTTACATTCTCCTCAAGGCCGTATCATCATCGTTTTGTCCACGTCCTCGCCGTCTTCGCCGCCGGACTTGCGGCTTTCGACGCGGTCCCTCCACCAGTCGCAGGAATCCATGAAAGTCTCGAAGAGCCGCTTCAGCTCGTGCACTCCGGCGTCGGCCGGCGCGTCCTGCCACAGGATCGCGCGCCGGTTGCCGTACGCGAGCGACGCGTCTTCCTTCAGCATCCGCCCCGCCGAGTACTCCGCCAGCTTCGGCAGCAGCGACTCGTCGTCCGTAAGCTCACAGCTGAGCACCAACCTCCCGCCGGCTTCCTCCGCCGACACCTCGACGCCGTCCACGCGCAGAATGGACGAGACCGCGCCCCTGGATGCCCTCTCCGGGTATCCAATGGCCCTCATCAGGCGTGCGACCGAGGTTTCGCCGGCCGGCTGCCTCGGCTTAGCGTCTATGGCGTCTTCAGTCATCCTCTTTTTCGCGCATTATACCAAAAATTTCGTGGTTCATGTGAAATTAGTTCTCCTTCACCTTCACCTTGAAGAACATGCTCTCGGGCAGGTCGCCGAGCGGCACCGCGAACGTGGCGTTGTCGCCGTCCTCCAGAATCAGCTCCCAGCCCGGCAGCTCGAGGACCGCGTCGTCGGTGTCGGGAACCGGCAGCGTCTCGGACGCATACACCCTCAGCCGATCGCCGAAGCCGTACATCCACGTCGCCGGGCTCGCGTTCACGCTGATCACGATCCACCCGTCCGCCACCGAGAAGCCGGTAATCTTCAGCTCGCTGAGCTCCAGCGCCTCGCCGCGCTCGGCCACCGCCTCGCCGCCGCCCGCCGGAATCGAAACCGTGTAACTGTAGCCGTTGGCGGAGAACGTATGGCTTGAGCCAGGGGTCGCTCCGAGCAGCCTGCGCGGCGACGCGGCGAGCAGGCGCGGCGTGATGCCGCCCTCGTCCCAGTCCTCGGGCAGCCACAGGTAAACCTTGCCCTCTTCGTCCGCATAGATGTCCGTCGTGCCGTAGTAGGACGGCAGGCCGTCGAACGCAACCTTTGCGTTGGCCGTGAGGTTGGAAACCGCCACGGGGAACACGGCCACGCCGTTGCCGTTCGTTGCGGCCGGGTTCACCATGTCTAGCGCCGCGTCGATGGAGCCTCCGGTGAAGCGCACTTCTCCGGGCGCGGATGTGTTGTTCCCGGACCCGTCGCCGATGCACCGGTCCGACGAGGCGGGGACTGTCGGCACGACCGTTCCGCCGCTGACATACACGTATCCCGCCCTGGCGCGTCCACCGCCGATGCTGGCGCTGTAGCTGCTTCCCTCCGCCCGGACTTTTCCGCCCCTGATGCGAACGGTACCGGTCTCGTAGGCTCCGCCGCCTATGCCCGCGCCGCCGAGGCTATAGTAGTAGTCGGGATCGACATAGCAGGACGCATCGACAACGCCGCCGTATATATTGACCGATCCGGATGAAAAGGCTCCTCCGCCTATGCCCGCGCCCTGGCAAACGCCAACGGCCGTGATGTTGCCGCCATAGATGTTCACGACGGCAGTCCAGGACCTGAATCCGCTTCCGATGCCGGCGGCGCCGTTGCCTCCCCTGGCGCTGATGTTGCCGCCGTAGATGTTGATGTAGATCGTACTCGACTTTTCACGCGTGGTGCCGATGCCGGCAGCCGCCCAGCCGCCGTTCGCGACGAGCGAGGCGTCCTCGGTGAGGTTCGTCAGGGAAAGCGTGCCGCTCACGTCCATCTGCAGGGCGGCGGGCATGTAGGACCCCCTCTCCGCCGTGGCGTCGAGCTGGTTGTCGCCCGCAATCGCCACGGTGACGTTGTCCATGACAGAAATCGGGGCGGCGTTGGTCGCGTGGAGGTTGAGGTTCGAAATGGCGAAATACACGTTGTCCATCGCGACGACGCGCACGAAGTCATCCAAGTTCGTGCCGGAGACTGTGACGCAGTCTTCCGGCGATGTGCCGGAAAGGATGGAAAGCCTCCGGTTCGATGCCGTGTAGCGCCATTTTCCGCTTTCATCTCGCAGGTACGCGACATCCGTACCGTTCGCGGTAACGCCTGAGAGCCACGGCTCCGCGGCTGCGCCGGAACTCGTCACGTGGGCGAGATGCGGCACGCCGCCCAGAATGAAGATGTAGTCGCCTTCCGCGAGCCAGACATGTATATTGCCTCCGCCGTCCGCATAGATGCCGTAGGTGTCGTAGCCGTCTATCTCCATCTCGACCTTCCCGTTCGGCGTGAAGCCGGGGATCGTCACGGGGCACACGTAGTCGCCGGCTGCGTTCTTAGGCCTGGTGTAGTAGAATTGATACCCGCTGACCATGTCGGCGGTCGCCTCGATGGAGCCGCCCGTGAACGTTATGTTTTCCTCCGTGATGTACGACGTGCATGATGGACTGCACCCGATCGCCTTCGAGTCTGTCCCTGCGGTTGGGATCACGGTGCCGCCGGTTACGCCGATATGATAGAAGCCGAATATTTTGCCGCTGCCGATGCCCGCTCCCCCTGCACCTCCGGCCGCCTCCACGATTCCACCCGCAATGGTGATTGAGCCGGTGTAGTCGCTGTCGTCGGCACCTATGCCGGCGGCGTTCGCGCCGCCCCTGGCGACGAGTTTTGCGCCTTCATGGAGGTTTGTGACGACGACCCCCTGGCGCATGCCGGCGACGTGCAGTCCGGGACGCCCCGCCGCATCCGCCGCGTCGAGCGTGTTCGTGCCGGCGAGGCACAGCGTGTTCGTGCCGTGGAGGATCGTTATCGGCGAGCCGCTCGTCGCCTTCAGGCAGAGGTTGGAGATCGTGAACGCGGTCCCGACAGCCGCATGGACGAATATGTTGACCTTGCCCTCGGTGTTCGTGCCGGATATCACGCAGGCATTCGTCACGTCAAGCCGCGATTCGAAGACCTTGTAGTTCCATCCTTCGCCCGAAAGGCTGGCCACGTCAACGCCGTCCACCTCCACGCCGTAGGAGTCGGGAATCTCAATCGTCGTGACGGTTCCGCCCTCTACCTTCGTCGCAAAGCGGCGTCCGCCGACGGCATACTGGTAGGTTCCGTTCGCCAGCCAGAGGAACACCTTGCCGCTGTAGTCGGCGTAGATGTCGTTCGTGCCGTAGCCCGGCATCTCAATCTCGACCTTGGCGTTCGGCGTGAAGCCTTCGAGCGTCACCTTGTACACCTGGCGACTGCTGCCGTCGACCGGAACGGCGTCGCTGCTGTCGTTATTGTTGAAATGCTGGTCAGGATTGGACGAGGCCGGATACACGCTGCCCCCTGTAATTTCGATTCTGTACGCGCCGGAGCCGTTATAGCCGGCTCCGATGTCCGCGGCGTATCTACTGCTGGAAGCCGAACCGCCGTAAGCCACCAGCGTGCCGCCGGAAATCACAATCCTGCGTCCGGAACCGATGTAGGTGGTGTCCCCTCCGCCAACGCCCGCGCCGCTGTAATGGGCCAAACCGGAGGAAGCCCTGCCGCCATGCGCCACGATCCGTCCGCCTGATATGTAGATGTCGCCGCTGCTCCTGTTGTATTTGTAGCCGGTCCCGATGCCCGCGCCGGTCTCCTTGGCCACGGCGGTGATGAAGCCGCCGTTTATGCGGATCGTGCCGGTTCCCTCCTTCTGGTTCCCGCCGATGGCGGCGGCGTCCTCGCCGGAGTACGCCTGAAGCATGGCGGATTCCTCGAGATTGGTGATGACGAGCGTGGCCGGCGGCATGACGTTCAGCCCGGCATAGCTGTCGGTGTTCACGGCGTCGAGAAGGTTCGTCCCCGCGAGGCAGACGGTCATCGTGCCGTTGGTCGCCGAGATCGGGGCCGCCACCGCATCGCCGGCGGCCCTGAGATACAGGTTGGAAATGACAAATGCGACATCGTCGCCGGCAGCGCCGCCGCTTTCGTCGCCGTCCTCAGGACGCCTTGCGCCGCGGATGCTGACGAGCCCGTCGGTGTTTCTGCCGGAGACCACCACGCGGGCGGCGGACGAGTCGCCGGAGAAGATGTACAGCATCTTCGAATCCAGGTCGTAGCCCCACTTCTTGCCTTTCGCCTCGCGGTACGCGACGTCCACGCCGTCCGCCATGACGCCGGTGAGCCACTCGGTCGCCGTCGTGTCGGCTCCATTGACCCTCGCCGTCCGCGGCTTGCCGCCGACATAGAAGATGTAGGTTCCGTTCGGCAGCCAGAGGTATATCTTGCCTTCCGCGTCGGCGTAGATCTCGGAACTGTCGCTGAACCCGTTGAGATGCTCCACCTTGACGTGCTCGTTCGTCTTCGACGTCGCCACCGTCACGCACCAGACGCGCCTCGTGCCGTTCGACGGCGCGGGCTCGACGCATTCACGCGACGCCGTCCGCCGCGTCGCATGGACGGACGCGCCTCTTATCGTGAGCGGATAGAGGGTCGCGGGCGTGGCCTGATGGCGTCCGCCGGTCCCGATGTCGCTGCTGTCGTAGCTGAGCGAGCCCTGGCTGCCGCCGGTCGCAGAGACCGTTCCGCCGGTAATCGTCACCTTCATGCCGCTGCGGTCGTACGAGGCGGAGCCGATGCCCGCGCCGCCGGTGCTGCCGCCGACGGCGGTCACGATGCCGCCGGAAATCGTCACGGTCCTCAGCTCGTCGTAGCCGCTGACGTCCTGGCCGTTGTTGCCGCCGCCGATGCCCGCGCCGCCTGACGAGCCGCCCGTCGCGGTCACGACGCCCCCCGAAATCGCAATCGCCTTGGCGCGTGCGTTCCATCCGCCGCCGATGCCCGCGCCGCCGACGCCTCCGCGCGCGGTGACAGTCCCGCCCAAGACCGCTATGATGCCGCCAGAATGCAGGTTTCCGCCACCGATGCCGGCGCCATAGGTTCCGCCGGTCGCATTGACCGTTCCGCCCCGTATGTTCAGCGCGCCCGAGAGCACGATCGGCACTGAATCCTTCATGAATTCCGAAATGCATCCAGAACCGATTCCAGACGCGTTGTAGCCGCCCTGGGCCGTAATCACGCCGCCGTCTATCTGGATGGTTCCGTAGCTCTCCCTGTAGCCGCCGCCGATGCCGGCGCCATGCTCCGACCCCGTCGCCGTCAGCGCCCCGGAGACGACCGCGTCGTAGTAGTTCGTCTCGGCCGTCACGATGTCCACATAGTTCGTGACAATGGTGATGTGGCCGTATTCGTCCTCCACTTCCTCGACGCTCTCGACCGTGTTCGTGCGGTAGGTGATGTTGTCGAGGTCGGGCAGGGACACGACCGAGTCAAGGTTCGTGATCGTCAGCGACGCGGTCTGCGGAACGTGGACGGCCGGAGTGTACTTGCCGAGGCTGGCAAGGCGGCTTTCGCCGGCAAGCGTCACCGTGACCGCGGCGTTCGAACCGATCTCGAACGGCGCGACATTCTCCGAGGAGATGCTCAGAACGAGGTTCGACACGGCCATCGAGACGTCGTTGGTGCATTTGACGTAGACTTCGCCCGCAGTGTTCGTGCCGCTCACCGTGCAGCCGTCGGCGACGATGGCAAGCGCATGGCCGTCCGGATCGTAGCTCCAGCCTGCGCCGGACCTGAGCGCGACGTCCTCGCCGTTCACTGTAACGCCGGTGGACCACGTCTCCGCTTCGGTGTCGGCTCCATTGACAACAGCCCTGTATGGAACGCCTCCGATGTTCATGTAGTAGGTTCCGTTGGGAAGCCAGATGTATATCTTGCCCTCGTCGTCCGTCTTCACGCCCGTAAGCAGGTAGCCGTTATAGTCGGACATAACCGCGCCGACGTCGAAGTTAGGCCGAGTTGTATTGATGGTCACGCAGTAAACGTTCTTCTTGTCGGCGTCCTTCGCCTGCACGGTGATGTTCGCGGTGGAGGAATCCAACGAGCCGCCGGTGATCGTGGTGTAGGTAGAAGTGCCGCTGCCGCCATTCTCCCCGGCGCCGATGTCGGCTCCTCCGTTCGTCCCCCTCGCAATGACCGTGCCGCCGCTCTGGCTGTAGCTCCCCGCGTCGCCGTAGCTTTCGCCGGAATGCCCGCCGCCGCCGTTCTTGCCGCCGCCGATGCCGGCCGCCCCGTCGCCGCCAGTCGCGTGCACGATGCCGTTTGTAATCGTCACCTTTCCGCCGGACTGGTAATACCCGCCGCCGATGCCCGCGGCGCGGCTGCCGCCTGTCGCCGTCACATCGCCGCCGTAGATATTGACCGTAAAGCCTCCCTGTCCGCCTAACCCGCCGATGCCCGCGGCGCCCTCGCCGCCTGTCGCGACAATTTCGCCTGAAAGGATGGTGAGCGCAACTTGATTTCCAGTTCCGCTTCTATTCAACCCGATGCCGGCTTGAGCACTGATGCCGACGGCGTCCATGCACCCGTCCCCGGATATGGTCAAGTTGACCCTGTCGCCCAGCTCGACAGCCGCCGAAGCATTCACAGATTTTGAACAATGTATGACGTTCGTGCCCGTCAGCACAAGATTGAAGTTCTTCACCGTGCCGCCCGCAAATGCAATCGGAGAGGCGAGCATCAGCTCGTTCGTCAGCACCAGATTGTCCAGGATAAGCCTGGTGTTGCCCGCCTGCGCCTCGATCGTCACCGCTGAGCCGCTGTTCGTGCCGGCGATGACGTAGTTCGTCGACGACGTCAGCCTGACCAGGCCGTCCTCGTTGACCCAGCCGTCGCCGCGGAGACGCGCCGCCTCGCGCCCGTTGATCGTAATCCCCGTCTCCAAGAACTCCACGGCCGTCGTATCCCCGCCGTCCACGATCGCGACCATGTCCTTCCCGCCGGTGCCGTCGTCGGCCTTGAAGTAGTAGTCTCCGTCCGGCAGGTAGAGGTGCACCTCCCCGTTTGCATCCGACCAGATGCCGGAAGTGTCGTAGCCCGCGAGGCAGTCAAGCCCGTTCTCCAGGTAGCCCTCGATCTCGACCGCGCTGTTGCGCCTGAGCCCGCCGACCGTGACGCGGTACGCCTTGTCCCCGGACGGCGCGACGGCGTCCTGCAGCTCCATGCCGAAGGTGCCGCCCGAGACGGTGCAGCGCGCCGACATCTTCGAGGACGACACCGTTCCGCCGGCGAACTCCAGCGTCGAGTACTCCCCGGAGAGGCAGAACGGACCGTTGCCCGCCGCCATCAGGACAAGCCGGTCGCAGCGGACGCTGACCCCCTCCTCCGCCGCGCACACCGAAATGCGCCGCTCCGCGTTCGTTCCGGACAGCAGGTACTCCCGCTCGTCGTTCAGCGTCAGCATCTCCAGCGTGCCGCTGTAGCTCCAGCCCGGACCGCTCTTCTCGCTCACGTCGCGGCCGTCGACGAGGAGTCCCACCGAGAACGTGGCCACCGCGGGGCAGCCCTCCACCAGCGCATGGTAGTGATATCCTGCGACCGTGAAGTCGTACGCGCCGTCCGGCAGGTAGAGGTTCGACTCGCCCGACATGTCGGAAACGGTCGAGCCGTAGCAGAACGGCGGGTCGACGCCCGTCACCTCCAGCCGCTCGCCGGCGGGCAGGTCCGTAACCGTGACGCGCCAGCAGTCCTTGCCGTCGATGACCCGCTTCTCGTCGGCCTCGCCGGAGATGTCCGCCTGGTTGACCGTGTTGCTCCGGGCGTTGATCGTGAAGGACGCGCTGCCGCCGGGGATGTAGGAGCTCTGGATCATGATCGCGCGCTCGACGTCGTTGCTGGTGCGCTCGCCCCAGAGGCACACCGCGCCGCCGTCGTCGGCCACCACGTCGGCGCCGTTGTACTGCGGCCACAGGGTGTCCATGATCGTCACCGTGGCGCCGGCGCCGAGCCCGTCGATCCACGCGTAGGTGAGCTCGGCCCCGTTCGAGTCGACCGGGATCGGATAGGGGTTGGTGTTGTCGACGACCCCGTGTTTCGGGCGGACGCTGCAGGCGCCGTCGATGACGATCGACCTGCCCGTCGTCACGTCGATGGTGTTGCCGCTCGCCGTCACGAAGTCGCTGAAGTTTTCGCCCTCGCCCTTCTCGGCCAGCACGGTTCCGCCGGTCACCCGGAAAGTGCCGTTCGTGAGCGTCACGCCCCTCCCCGCGCCGCCGCCGATGCCGCACGCTCCCCTGCCGCCCTTGGCGTACACGACGCCGCCGTTGATGAAGATCTCCTTCACCCCGCAGCCGTTGCCGCCGCCGATGCCCGCGCCGCCGCCGGAGCTGAGCGTGCGGCCCTCCGCGTAGATGTAGCCGCCGTTGATCGTGATCGAGCCCGCGGCGACGAAGCCGCTGCCGCGCGAGCCGATGCCGGCGCCGGCCAGGCCGCCCCTCGCCGTGAGCGAACCGCTGCCGTCGATGACGAGCGACGCGTCCTTCGGCACCTCGATCGCCGCCGTGTACTTCGACCCCTTCGCGGCGGCCGTGCTCCCGTTCGGGTTGCAGATGCACTCAATCGTGCTGCTGCCCACGAGCGTCAGCGTGCAGCGGTTGGAGACCACGAACGGCGACTGGGCGTCCTTCGTCGTCTTCAGCGTCAGCTTCTCGATCGTGAGCCCGATGTCGTCGCCGGTCGTCACGATGTTGATCGTCCCGTTGGTGGAGCTGCCGGACACCGTGTGGTCTCCGTTCGAGAACGTCAGCAGCGCACTCTTGGCCCTGTACCTCCAGCCGGAGCCGGAGCTGTCCGAGCCGCCGGTCACCGGCTGCCCGTCGACGGTCAGGATGTCGGTCGAGAACACGTAGTTGCCGTTGTCGTCGATCTTGTAGCCCCAGGACTTCTTCGTCTCCTCGCCGTCGGCGTCGACCACCGTCACCGAAATCGTGTACTGCCTGCCGTCGGTGGACGCCATCCACAGCTTGAGGATGCCGTCCTCGTTCGTCCAGAGGTCCTTGGCCGCCTTCGACTCGCCCTCGATGACGATGCTCGTGACCAGGGCGCTGGGCACCCCCATCTCGAACGCGACCGGGAACACCGCCCTGCCGGACGAATTCGTCGCCGCGGGCGAGACGCCGTCCATCGTCGTGTAGACCGCGGCGAGGTCGAATTCGCACTTGCTGTTCCCGCCGGCGTATTTGTAGCCGCAGCCAATCGCGGACGCCTTGGAGCCAGCCGTCGGGAACACAGTGCCACCGGTTATCCTGACGTTGGCGTAGCCGGTGTAGCCGCCGCCGACGCCCGCCGCGTTCTGCCCGCCGCGAGCCGTCACGACGCCGCCCGAAATCGTGATGTCTCCGCTCCGGCTGCTCGTCTGGCCGCCGCCGATGCCCGCCGCGGACGATCCGCCGATCGCCGTTATCCGGCCGCCCAGTATGTTGATGGCCCCGCTGACCGCGCCGTGCGTCCCGCCGCCGATGCCCGCCGCGCCCTTCCCGCCCTGCACGGTCAGGCTCCCGTCGCCGTCGATGTTGAGCGTCCTGCCTTCGTACACCGCGATGCCGGGCGCGTACGCCGAGCTCGAGAAGCTGCTCTCCCCCCGGACGTCGAGGTTCAGCGTCACGCCGTTGTCTATCCACATCGCGGCCTTGTTCGGTATGCTCGAAACATCGAGAGTCAGGTTGGACACCGTCAGCGTCATGTCGCAGCGGACGTCGATGTTCGCGTTGCCGGTGCCGGTGACGAAGTGCGAGGCGCCGTTGGTTATGACGAGAGACGCCTTCTGCCCGCCGCCGGACGTATCGTACTTCGCGTACCAGCCCGGGCCGGACATGTGCGCGATGTCCTCGCCGTCGATCTCGATGTGGAGACGCGCGAACGCGGTCGCCGCCGTGTGGGCGTCTTCCACGGGGGCGACCCAGATGCTGTCCTCCCCGGCGTCCGGAGTGTGCGCCCATTCGTATTCGCCGCTGGGCACCCAGAGCCAGGCGGTGCCGCTCGAATCGGGCGTGAACGTGTCGCAGACCGGGACCGGGATCCGCAGCCGGTACAGCGTCGTCTCCGCGCCGCCCACGCCCAGGCCCGACACCCTGACGCTCCACACCCGGTCGCCAGCCGGATACGAATAGTACTGCGCGCCCTTGCCCGAGGCGTTCAGCATTCCGTTGTTGACGTCGTCGTAGCCGTGGCCAGGGTGGATGTTCGCCACCCAGTTCGCGTAAGTCTCGACGTAGATCTTGCCGCCTTCGCCATCGTCCCTGTTGACGCCCAGGTCGGCCGCGCCGTCGCCGCCGGTCGCGTTCAGGGGGGCCGAGGTCTTGACGGTCAGCTTCGCGCCCGAAGGCACGCGTATCGCCGCGCAGCCGTCCGACCCCGTCAGGCTGCACTTCACGCCGGGGCTGGCACCGCCCTTCCCCACGTCCAGCGTCACGTCGGCCCCTTCGGCGATGTAGATCGGGCTGTAGCCCTTGCGCGGCTTCGTGCTCAGCGGCTCCATCGTCAGGTCGCTCGACACCTGCAGCGTGCAGTTGCAGGTCACAAACACCATGGCAAAGCCAATCAGGTCCTTGCCCCGGATGTCGTAGGTGCCGCCTTCGCCGCTTATGAGGATCACGCCGTTCTGGCTTAAATACTCCCAGCCGGGACCGGAGGCGTCGGCGCCGTCGACCACCGGCGTGTCGTTCACGTAGAGCGTCATGTCCGAAACCGGCTCGCTGGGGTTCTCCTCCCACTTCGGACGGAGCGTCACGTCGGACGCGAAGGACCAGATCCCGTAGTCCGGGTTGCCCTGCTCGTCGTAGTACCGCGTGCTGGCGACTTCCGGATCCACGTACCACCCCTTGAACTTGTAGCCGTAGCGCCTCGTGGTCGGACCCCGCGGGGTCGCGTACCCCAGCCTGACGGTGACGTTGGAGGTCAAGCGCCAGTCGTCGTCGAAGATGATTTTGTACTCGATCGCGCTGTGCGACTCCGCCGACCGCGTGGCGTTGTACTGGCTGGACGCCGCGAACGAAGCCGTCGACGCCTTGTACACGTAGCCGTTGTTCGCCTCGACGCTTGACTTGGTCGCGCCCGCCGCGCCGCCGTCGCCGCCGTTGCCGCCCTTGACGTCGCGGTCCTTCGTGCCTTTTGAACCCGAAGAGTTCTTGCCGTTGCCGCCGCCGCCCTTGCCGCCCGCGCCGCCGGGGACCTTGTCGTTGCTCTGCCCCGCCGCGCAGTAGTAGGATGCGCCCTGGCCGCCGCCGCCGCCGCCGCCGCCGCCGCCGCCGCCCGGC
>CACWVU010000026.1 GCA_902764415.1 uncultured bacterium
CGTCAGCGGATGTCGCCCAGCCCCGGAGTCTGTTCGCGTAGCCGTTGGCGTATGTGCCATCCATCGAGGAGGCGGAATAGCTGTCGCCGTCATTCTCGTGGACATCTCCGGCGGCGAGATAATATGTGCCCGCAGATGCCACGAAGCCCGCAAGCGCGACCGCGGCACAAACAACCTCACCCACGAGTTTTTTCGCCATGTTCATATGGTTCCTCCCGTTGAATGCGTGCATTATACCAAATTATGCCGCGGAGGCGCAAGGGAACAGGGAACGGGGAACGGGGCAGCGACGCGGGGAGGTCAGTCCTCGAGCACGATGACGCCGGAGATGGAGCCGAAGCGGTCGGGCGAGTCAAGGTGCCAGACCGGCTTGCCAGAGGGATCGAACTCCACCACCTGCCAGCCCTTGAAGCTGTCGTTTTCGCCGTGGCCGGTCCAGTGCGCGAGGTAGACGTCACCGTTCGGCCGCTCCTCGACCTGGCCGTAGAAGCGGCTCTCCTTGCCGGTGTCCGTCGGCACGAACCACTGCGACAGAGCCTCGCCCGCGGCGTCGAAACGAACGAGCCCGCCGCCGTAGCCGCAGCCCGCGAGGTACTCGCCGTCCTTCGCCGCCGGGATGACCGCGAAGAGGTTGCGGCCGGCCGGCTGCGGATAGTTCTTGACGAGCTCCACCGCCTCGCCCTGCTCCGGCAGGCGGATGCGCGCAAAGCCCTTCTCGTGCGCGACCAGCCACTCGCCGTCGCGTCCCGGCCCCATCGAGCGCGCGTTGAAGAGCCCCGCGAGCTTCATGACGCGGCGGAGCTTGCGGTCGGGGCCGAATTCGTAGAAGTGGATCGCCTTGCCCGCGTCCGCGCCGACGGGATTCACGGAGAAGACGAACCCGCCGTCCGCGAGGTCGCAGGCCGCCGTCGCCATCCAGTCCTTGAAGTCCGGCCAGCGGAATTCGTCCACCACCTTGCGCTCCTTGAGGTCAACGACCTGGAAGCCGCCGTGGCAGACGATGCGGTAGCGGTCCTCGCCGACGCGCTTCAGGTCCCAGACCGGTTTCTTGACCGGGACGGCAATGCCCTTCGACGGATCGAACGAGTCGTAGTAGTGTACCTTCGCGCGCGACTCGTCCGCCAGCACCAGCCGGCGGTGCGCAGACTGAAGGTCGGGATGCTCGTTGCGGTGGGCGTAGCCATAGCCTCGGATCTCCTCCTTCGTCTGCTCGTCAAGCTCCCCGCGCTTTCCACGCGGATAGATCTGCCGCCAGCCGCGGCGGTTGAGGTCGTAGCTCTCGGCCATGCCGGCGTCGTAGCCGTGGAAGTCCGGCAGCCTGGGCGCGCCGTCTGCCATGCGCTGCTTGAGCTTGTCCAGGTGCTTCGCGTAGACGTCGCGCGGGAGGCACTTCTCCTCGCGGCAGATCGCCGCGGCCATGCCCACGACTTCGCCGAGCATCCCCAGCGTACGCATCACGCGCACCGCGGCGAACGCGCAGTGCGACACCGAGATGTCGCGTCCCGCGAGGAAGAGGTTCGCGCAGTCGCGCGCATAGAGGCAGCGGTAGGGAACGGGATGGTCGGAGCCTGTGCCGCGGTGGTAGGCGACGGCGCGGAACGGCTCGGCAAACGCCTTGGCGTTTTCGGGGTCGGGGAAGTGGAAGTCGATGCCCCAGGTAATCGCCGCGGTGGCGTCAGGCGTCTCCGTGTGGTTCTCGAGGTCGTTCTGGGTGAGGATGTAGTCGCCGACCACGCGGTAGCTCTCGCGCTTGCCGCCGATCGGCGATATCCACGAAAACGCGTCGTTGGCGTATTCGCCGCGCTTCGCGGAGCGGTTCTTGATCCAGTGCCAGTTCGAGAAGACCGCGAGAAGCCCGTAGTCGCGGATGCGCTCGGTGTCGTCGGCCATGTCGCGGAAGAACCCCGTCTCCTGCTCCCACGACCCCAGCCGCTGGTAGCGCCCCGTATTCTCGTCGATCGGGAGCGCCCATTCGCCGATGTCGGGGAACGGCGCGGCTGTTTCGCGGCGCTCGCTGAGCCACTGGACGGAATGGCCCATCACCTGGCGCGACGCCTCTTCGGGGGCGCACGCCTCGTGGAAGCGGCTCCGCGCCTCGCAGCCGTACATCGTCTCGCAGCCGGCGAGCCGCGCCAGCACCGCGTCGCCCGTCGCGTCGCAGAAGAGCCTGGCGCGGTAGCGCGTCTCCGCGCCCGTGTGCGTGTCGCGCGCGACTACCGCCGTCATCCGGTTCGAGACCGTCTCCACCGCGTAGACGTACTGGCGGAACTTCAGGAACGGCTTCACGCCCGGCATCTGCCAGGTGCGGATGTCCTTCAGCTCAAACGCCGTCGCCTTGCGGCCGTCCTCGTAGTACTTGCCGTCAAGCGGAGAATCGTGGCTCACCAGCGGCTGGATGTCCTTCACCACCTCGCCGAGCGCCGGATAGGGGCCGGTGTGCATGCGTCCGCCAAGCCCCACGCGCACTTCCGACGAGTTGCACCCGCCGAGGACGTCGCGGTCCTGCAGCAGCAGCGTCTTCACGCCCAGGCGCGCAGCCGTCAGCGCGGCGCAGCAGCCCGCCATGCCGCCGCCGACGACGATGAGGTCGTATTCGTCCGGATCGTCCTTCACCGCAATGCCAGTTTGCCTATGCCGCCAAGCATCCATCTCCGCCGCCGCAGACGGGGGCGCATCCCCTTCGGTCGTGAAGTAGAGCGCATCGCAGCGGCCGTTGAAGCCAGTGAGGTCGTGGAGGCGGATGTAGTACCTGTTCGTGCCCAAGCGCACCACGCCCGCCTTCTGCCAGTGCCAGGCCGAGTCCGCGTCCGCGCCGAGCTCGCCCGACACCCATGCGGACGACTGTTTTTCATTCCCAACGGCGATTTGGAAGCGTCCCGCGGCGCCCTTGGTCCAGACGGCGTTCCAGTTGCGCGTCCGCGCCCAAACGGTGTAGTCGCCGTCCTCCGGGAAGACAAACGTCGTCCACGCGTCGGCGACTCGTTTGCCATAGCCGTGGGCCATCACGTAGCTTGAGCCGAGCTGGCGCATGGACTGCGTCTCGACGGCCCAGCCGCCAAGATCTTTGAAGTTCTCGCACTCGACGAACACCGTCGCCGCCAGCATTGCAGGTATGAATGTCATGCGGTTGAAAACCTTTCCTAACTTGCCGAGCTGTTTTTAGCAGTGCGAATTATACCAATAACAATGCGCAGTCAGCAACCGCACCTCAGAACTTAACGGTGATGCCGACGCCGCCCATGGTGAGATCCTTGAGCGCCTCGGGCGCGGAGGAGGCGTCCAGCGCGTCGCGCGCGTCGGACGAGACGACGTCGAACTGGTGGACATACACGAAGAGGCCGACGTACTTGGTCAGGGCGTAGTCGAGCCGCAACCGCAGGTTGAGCGCCATCAGCCCGTTGGAGTAGCGCCCGTCGCCGTTCGGGTTCTCGCCGTACTGCGCGGCGAAGTGGCGCGAGTCGCCGAGCTCGCCGAAGACCGTGGCGGTGAAGGTGAAGTCGTCGAGGAACTTCCACGACCGCGTGAGGCCGACTTCCCAGTAGCACCACTGCTGGCCGTGGTAGGCGCGGCGCAGCAGGTAGTACGGCGTCACGTACGGGTTGGTGAGCGACTGCGAGATGTTCCACTCCGAGATCGAGTGCGCGTGGGGATGGTAGCCGGGCAGCGTCACCCACTTCTTCGCGACGGCGGTGTCAAGCGACCAGTCTTCGGCGATGCCGAGCGAGTAGCCGTAGTAGACGCCGTAGTCGACCTCGTTGTAGGCGTTGCGGCGCGTGGCGGACTGTCCGCTCGTCGCGAGCGAGCTGACGCTCCAGGCGTAGCCGCCGACGACGCCGAACGGGTCGAAGTCGAACGAGAGGTCAGCGAACTGCGCGGAGTACGGCTTGCGGTCCACGATAGCGCCGCGCGCCCAGTAGGCGGTCTCGATGTCCGCGTACGCGCTCAAGTGAGTCCGGCGCGCGACTTCCGCGACAAGGTTAGTCTCGCCGCGAGCTCCAAGTGCCGCGGCAACCGCCGCGGCGGCGAAAATGTATTTCAGCTGTTTTTTCATTTCTTTGGTTCTCCAAAAAATTTTGTGGAAGTGCCGACAGCATAGTGTATGAAACTCCGATCCGTGGGGCTCTCGCTACCGCTCCGCAGAATGTGCTTTGCTTCGCGCATGCCATTCGTCCTCCACGGCCGCGCTTGCCATGTTTTATATCTGCGGCTTCGCCGCATGGGGCGTTGTTCGGTATTCGGGGGGTCTGGGGGCAGTGCCCCCAGAGAAAAAATATTCTCTGCGCCTCTGTGCCTCTGTGTGGGGAAAATCTTCAACGGAACTGGATTGTGGTTGTGGGATGCGGAGCTACGGAGCGGTAGCGGGAGTCCCAACCATCGGAGTTTCAAACTAACACGATCTGATATCATTTCCACTAAAAACCTTTGAAGAGCCATTTCAGTATACTATTACCATAAAGCCCGTGTAGAACTTCGTCTGGGGCGTGATCAGGTCGCTGACGGCAAGCGCCGTTCCCCCGCAGCCGAAGGCGAAGGAGCCAGTGCCGATATTCTGGAAGTAGCGGTTGCGGACGGAGTCGAAGACCTCGCCGGCTCCGCCGCGCTTGCAGGGCCGGATACTGCAGCAGGCCGCCCCATCCGTCGTCGTCACGTCGAGCGAATAGAAGCGGATCGGCAGCAAGCCGTTCGACGACCACAGCACCGCCGGCGAGCCGCCCGACATGTCGTTCGCGGCAAACAGGTAGGCGCTACCAGCGCAGGTGAAGACATCGGCGCAGGCCTTGGTGTTGGAATAAGTGCCTACAACCGCGCCATCCTGCAATCGCTCCGCGACGCGCCTTGCCGCCGAATTGACCATGCGGTAGCGGTAATCTGTGCTACGCGGCACATTCTTAAGCCTATAGGTGTCGTAGTTGCCGTTGTTGAAGTCGCAGTAGAAGCAGGAGCCATCCACGAACATCGAAATGTTTATGGAGCCGGCGGCGTTGCGGCAGCCATAGAAGGCGCGGGCGTTGCTCGGCAGCGCAAGGGGCAGGAAGGACAGCTCGACGATGTTCGAATTTCCGTTCACCCAGTCGGTGTCGATATACTGCGTCCCGCTGCTGTCGATCCACGCCTCGTAGTCCGAAACGGCAAAGAGGCGGAAGGCGTTGACGCTTGTCCCCCATCCGTCCGGCAGCGGCACCTTGAGTTTCGTTTCGCCCTGCTCGAGCGCGGCCACCGCGATGACGCCATCCCAGTCCACGATGGCATTGCCGGCGTCGCTTGCCCCGTAGGCTAAGACAAGGCGCAGGTCGGCGGCGGCGGCGCGCACCGTGACGGAGATGTACCCGCCGTCGATGCCGGTTACCGTGATGGCGTTGAAGCTGCTGCTCTCGTAGCCCTGCGCCGCCGAAGCGGTCACGCGCGTCTTGACGCTCGGAACGCCGGTCATGTCGAATTCGGCGAGCTCGCCGCCGCGGTCGAGGAACTTGCCGCGGACGAGGTCGTAGATGCGGCCAACCCGAACGCCGTCGACGAAAAGCGACACCGGAACCATGTCGGCGATTGCCTCGCCGCCGCGGTCGATGCGGCACGAGACAAAGCCATATCCACTGCCGGCCGTTGCCCAGCTCGAGGCTGGCTGCCCATTGACTTTGAAAATGTAGGCGGAGCCGGGACAAACGAACTCGTCCGCACAATACGTCTTGTTGGTTGAAGCACCCAAGGTAGGAGAAACGGCGGCCCCGTCGCGAAACACATCGACATGGCGTTCCGCCGCCGAAATCGCAATCGTTACGTAATACGCAAAGCCGCCGCTGGGGGCGGGGAACCTGGGGGAGGCGCGGTAGGTGATCGCATCCGAGGAGTTGAAATCGGCATACACTTCACAGTCCTTGTTGCAGAAAGTCGAAATGTTCTGTTCCGACGCGCCTGCCCTCGCGCCGAAGATCCCGCTGTAACTGGATCCAAATGACGAAACCCTGATGGCAATCTCCACGGAGTCGGTCGAGGCGTTGGTGATGCCGGTGTCGAAATAGGTCTTGCCGTTGCCGGGCAGGTAGTCGAGGCGGGTGTCGAAGGGATGCTCGGCGAGGACAAAGCGCGAGTAGCGGTAGGTGGCGTTCGTCAGCGGGTCGAACGGCAGCGTCACCGCGTAGGTGCCGCCGGCGGCGGGGACGGCGGCGAGGCTGGCGATGGCGTCCCAGCCGACGCCGGGATTGGCGTAGCCGTCCATATTGCCGTAGGCGAGTCCCAGGTATTCGGTCGCCTCGCCGGGTCCGACGGTGACGGTGGCGTTGGTGCCGGCGAGCGAGTCGACGGTGACCGTCCTCGCGGCGGCGGACGAGGCCAGCGCAATGGCGGCGCAGCAGGCGAACATGGCAATGAGGGGTCTATTCATCTTGTCCTCCCTTTGTGGTACGCATATTTTACCACATCAGCACCACGCTTGCACGACTTGTGCGCACAACTTTCTGCCGCGGCTCAGAGGAGAGGCGGGGTCCCCTCTTCGCCGCTTGTATGGCTCCGGGAGAAATCAGACAGCACCACGGCAGGGACGAAGATGCGGGCGCGCAAACTGCCGCGGGGCCTATACCCACGATTACCGAGATTATGCCATGCCCTATGGCGCAACCACTTTCAGATTGTTGAAATAGCTACGATAGAAGCCCTTGTCGCGAGTCAGCAGACAATCAGCACACGACTCGGCATGTGCGCCGACAAGGAAATCGGCAATGACACGGCGAGGTGGCTGAGTGCGATTCGCCTTGGCGAGACGCCACATGTCAGACGCCCTTGTCGCCGCCTCTTTGGACATCGGCACGAACCTTACGCCAAGTTTGTCCATAGCCGCCAGAAATGATTGCTCGTCCTGGAAAACTGCTCCCGTTTCCGACCAGACGACTTCGCCAACGACAACATCACCGGACGAAAACGCCTTTGTCAATGCCGCAAACGATGCGCTCCCGTATTGGGGATCGTTCAGGAACACGTCAAGAAACACATTTGTATCGACAGCAGTTACCATTGATCGTAACCTCGCATTTCGGACACCACATCGTCCGTGCGACGCGAACCGCCGATGCATCCAACCAACTCGGACAGAGGATTGCCCTCGCCGTCTTTCCTTGCCGGGCTTCGTGGCCTCGAGCCCCCGCCACCGACAGGCGCGGCGGCTTTCTGCGACAACAGAAAGCGAACGAACAGGACGACCGCGTTCTGCTGCGTTTCGTCAAGTCTTTCAATCTCTTTTTCTAGCACCGCGTAAGGCATTTTTGTCCTCGTTCCTTGTTCAAGGGCATAGCGCCCCAAAAAGTTATTTGTATTATACAAAATCCTGTCGGAAAACTCAATGGCAGGTTTGAAACGCAGTACAGCCGACACAATCCCACTGCCTGAGATTACGGTGCGGACGAAATCCTTATGAAAGACGGGAAGATGTTCTGCGGTAGCCAATGGGCGATAGCTTTGTCGCCGCCTTGAAGGATCTGGCGAAGTAGGCCGCCGAGGAGAAGCCTGTGCGCCGCGCGATTTCCGAGATCGGCAGGTTCGTGTTGGAAATGAGGTTTTTCGCAACCCGCATGCGCTCCGCCAACTGGAACTGAAGCGGCGAGAACCCCGTCATGCCGGCAAAATGGTGCCTGAACCTGTCGTAGGTCATCCCCACCGATTTCGCAAGCTCCGCGAAGTCTATCGTCTCGCAAGCCCGGCGGACAATCGCGGCCTGTGCCTGTCTGATCGCGGCAGATGTCGCCATGACCGCCTCGCTGTCGAAATCCTCCTCGGCGATCCGCCCCAGCAGACACATGAGGTCGCCGGCCGACGACAATGGCCTGCGTTCGCCGAACTTCAGCATCTGGTTCACCAGCCGCATGGCCGCCGCCTCGAACTCCTTCGCCATCGCCACCGACGAGACAAAGCTCCCCTCCCGGTGAAAGACGCTGCGAACGATGGAACGCGCCATCTTCCCGCCGAACCCGATCCAAAGCGTTCCCCATCCCGTCTTGGGATTGGGACGGCACCGATGCCATTCCCCCGGGGCAAGCAGAAGCAACTTGCCATCGGTCAGCGCAACTGGTTTGTGCGGCGCGAATTCAACAACCCCTTCGCCCGAAAAGACAAAGCACAGCTGGTATTCCGAAAGGCGGCGCCCTGTCTCCCAGGTGTAGTAGTAGCCGTCCGGATGCTGCCGCATAGGGTAGTCTTCGTGCGGCGACACCCTCTGCCAGCCAACGTCGTAGATGCAAAGGCCCCAGCCCATGGAGACCTTGTCCTGTGGAAAGTACCTAAACTGCGTGCTCATGGAGAAGGTAGTATACCATAATCGCCAAAATGTGCAAGTCGCCAATATTTCATATTGAAAAGTCGCCGCATAATGGATTATAATACTTGACCATAAACTACAAGTTACCAAAAGAAGGAGTTGCCAGGATGTACACGCGGCCAGCCAAGCACATCATGGGCGCAATCGCGCTGTTCGCGGCCTTTGCGGCATGGGGGCGGAATATTTCGATCGAATCGGTCAACCGCAGCGCCGGTGGAGACATCGAGTCGGTGACACTGGGCTTCACCGCCGCCGACGAGCCGTCGTTCCTGTATCTCGTGTCCGATACGGAGGACAAGGGGACGGACTGGCACAACTGGAGCGGCGTGGAAAAGGTCGCCGTCATCCCCGGCGGCACGACGCGCCACACGCATGAGTTCTTGTCCAAGTGGAGCGGCACCGCCAGGTTTTTCCTCCTGAGCGGAGGATCCATATCCATGCCCATCGACAGATGGCTAGACTACGTCGAAGTTGACGGACGCCAGACCGTCGAGACGCCGTTCGTGGCGACAGGTCTTGCCAGGATCGAGATGGACTACGAACCGACCGCGCTCGACACGGCCTGCGTCTTTTCATGCCGCAATGCATTGGCCGGCCCTGAATCGACGTACACGCTGTTCTACATTTCGGGCAGTGGCTGGCGCTTCGACTACAGCGGTAACGGCTCCGCCAATACGCCTCTGTCCGAGCCCGGGATAGACTGCCATATCGTGACGTCGAACGGACAGGCGACGGTGAACGGGACGACGGTGGCGAACCACACGGGGAAAAACTTCTCCAGCGGAGATCTCCTGACGCTCTTCGGGCTTCGCTACGGCACCACCAAGTACGAGGCCAAGGGCCGTTTTCGAGGTCTCAAGGCATGGTCAACGCACTGGGTGGACGAGACGCTGGCGCTGGATCTCGTTCCGGCTTCCTCGAACGGCGTCGCTGGCCTCTACAACCGGATAGACGGCACGTTCCTCACCGACCGCGAAGGCGTTGGGCTTACGGCGTCCGCCGGCGGCACCGATGTCAATGTCGTTCAGGACCAGACCGGGGCGGTGACCGGCAACTTCGGCGCCGAGCGGAATGTGTGCGTGACATCGACTACGCGCGACGAGAACAACCGCCTCACTGAAGTCAGCCTCTCAATTACCGCCGGCGCCGCCACCCGCTGGCTCTACGTGGCCCATGGGAACTGCGCAGGCGACGCCGGCAATCCGGCCAGCTGGAGCGACCGCGACGAAGTCGCCGAGATCCCCGGGGCGACATCGACGACAAATCTGGTCTTCAATGTTCCGGCGGAGTGGAACGGGCAGATCAGGTTCTTCCTCCTTGAGCACGACGTGATTCCCTGCGACGTGAGATACGAGTACGTGACGGTCGGCGCGTCGAAATACGTCGAGACCCAATTCGTCCCGACCAGGGACACGAAAACCGAGATGAAGCTGGCGTTCACCGACGTGTCCGCGAACCAGACTCCGTTCTGCGCGCGCGGAACGGCCACGTCGGCCAATACCTATACCATGTTCTACATCGCGGACGCGGGCTGGCGGTTCGACTTCGGCACAAGCCAGAACTCGTCCGCGGTCAAGGCGGAGGCGGACCGCGCCTACCTCATCGAGACGGATTCCTCGGGCCTGTCGGTTGACGGCAACCAGGTTATCTCGGCGACTGCGGGACAGTTCACGGCCTTGGGGCGCCTGGCGCTCTTTGCGTCGCACTACGGCAACACCTCGTATGGCAACAACTTCACGGGGCGGTTCTACTCGTTCCGCGCCTGGGACGCGCAGTCCAACCTCGCGCTCGACTTGCTGCCGTGCAGCGTGAACGGCGAAGTCTGCTTCTACGACAGAGTCAGCAAGACCTACCTGCATCCCAGCGCGGCGATTTCGCCGGATGGCGCGGCGGTTGCCGACAACGGTTACGCGGTCACGGCCAGCACAGGAACCATGCTGCTGACACCAGGAGGGTTCTTGGTGATCATAAAGTAGACCACTTCAGCACAATGGTCTAACCTTGCTCGCCGTGCTTTCCCGCACCACCAGTGGGGCGCTGAGGAACGTCTCGCGCGGCGGCGCGTCGGGGCTGTCGATGCGCGACATGAGCATGCCGAAGGCGAGGTCGGCGAGCTCGTTGCAGGGCTGGTGGGCGGTGGTGAGCGCCGGCGCGGAGATGGTGGCGTAGTTGACGTCGTCGAAGCCGGCCACCTGGACGTCTTCGGGCACGCGGCGGCCGAGCTGCGCGAGCGTGGTGATGAGGAGCCGCGCCTCGCGGTCGTTGTAGCACGCGAACGCATCGGGGCGGAGCGTCCTCAGGACACGGCGGATCGCCGCGGCGTCGTCCGGCCGCGCGTAGACCGCCGCGCCCTTCACCGTCTTCCCCTCCGCGCCGACCTTGACGCCGAGGTAGCGGTCCTGCACGCAGGGCGCGTGCTCGCGCTCCATCAGGTAGGCGATGCGCTTCGCGCCGCAGCGGACGAGATGCTCGCCGATGCGCCGCCCAGCCTCGATGTGGTTCACGGCGGCGAGGTCGTAGCGGCTGCGCTCCGGCGAACGGACGATGTCGCTGTCGAGGAGCACCACCGGCACGCCCGCGGCGTCGAAGACCGCGAGGATCCGGCGGTTGATCGCCTCGGCGTTCCTTACCAGCTCGACCGGCTGGAAGATTACGCCGTTCACGCCGGTCTCGACGAACTCCTCCGCCGCGGCGCAGACCCGGTCGATGCGGCGCGCGACGGCGTCGCCAGAGAGGTCCGCGAAGAGCAGCGCGAGCCCGTTCAGCTGGCAGAGGTGGGAGACGCGGCGCGCGATCGGCGCGAAGAGCTCGCAGTAGTCGCTGCCGTGGACGATGAGGCCGATGCGGCCGAACTCGCCAGCGGCCTTGCGCGTCAGCGCGGTGCGGGCGCCGCGGCGACGCTTGACGAGCCCGCGCCGCACCAGCTCGTCGTACACCTTGATGACCGTCTTGCGCCCGACGGCAAACCGCCGCGCCGACATGTTTTCGCTCGGGAACTCCGAGTCCCTGTACTTCCCCGCCCGGATCTCGTCCAGCAGCGTTTTCAGGACAGATGAATACTTGGTCTCCATGGCTGTGCTGAATTATAGCATATCCGCCGCACAAAAATCTCGCTTGTGCGCACAACTTTCTGTCCGCGGCGGCGCGGCAAAGTGCCGCGCTACTCGGCGAGTTTCAGGAAGTAGCTGCGGACGAGCTCGCGGTATTCGGCGGGGATGTCCTTGAGGTCGCGCTCGCCCAGGCCGTCCTTCGCCGCACCCTTGATCTTGAACCAGCCCAGGCGCTCCAGCAGCTGCCGCGCCGCCTCCGGGTCATCATGGCGCTCCAGCTTGCGCGCAAGTTCCGAAATCTCCGCCGCCACTCCGCCGCCGCCGGACCGCGACTCCTCGCCAGACTGTCCTCTGGACTCCATCTCGCCCTGCGACTGCCCCGACGACTGCTGTTCCTCGGGCATGCCCAGCGCCTTCGCCTGCCGCGCCGCCTCGCGCCGCATCGCCTCCGCCGCCTCCGCCGCCTTCGCGCCAACGGCACTGCCGCGACAATTCGCCTGAGCGTCTGACTGCGACGGTTCCGAAGACTGCGACTGCTCAGAAGACTGTGACTGCTCAGAGGACTGCGACTGCTCGGAGGACTGCGACTTCTCGGAAGATTGCGATTGCCCGGAGGACTGCGATTGCTCGGCGGACTGCGATTGCTCGGAAGATTGCGATTGCTCGGCGGACTGCGACGACGCCGAAGATTGCGACTGTTCCGAAGACTGCGACTGATTGGCTGGCTGTGACGGATCGGCGCGGGACTTTTCGCGCGCGGCGAGCTCCGCCTCGGCCGCCTTCCTCGCCTTGGACTGGCTGGCGACGGCGTCGTTCTTGGCGCTGTCGGCCGACATCGCGCCCTTCCTTTCCTCGGTCGCGGCGTGCTGGGCTTCCTTGGCCGCCTCTCCCGCCTCTGCCTGCTCCAGGAGGTCCTCGGCGCGGGACTGCGCGGCGGCGGCCTGGCGCATAAGCTCTTCGCGCGCCTTGGCGTCGCCGTTCGCGCTGGCGTCGGCGATCTTCCTCTCCGCCTCCTTCTCGGCGGCGACGGCCTTGGCGAGCGCTTCGTCGCGGCGACGGGAGAGCTCGCTTTCCAGCCTTTCGAGCGCCTGGGCCTTCTTGTCTTCGCTGAGGTTCCTGTTCGCGGCGGTTTGCAGCCGGCTCTTGAGCTCGTCCATCAGTTCGGTGGCCCTGGACATCTTCCGGCGCGCGGAGTCGATGTCGCCGTCCGGGACCTTCCGCGCAAGGTCGTTCGCCTGCATCGCCGCCGCCGTCTCCATGCGCTTCCACGCCTCGAGCTTGTTGGCGTCGGTGGGCTGTTCGCGGACGATGTCCTCGGCGGCGCGCGCAAGGGCTTCCTGGCGGGCCGCGAGGTCCCTGGTCTTCTCCAGGTTCTCGAGCTTCTGCACCCGCTCGCGGATCGGCGCGTCCATCTTCTGAAGAGCCTCCATCGCCTCGCGCATCTCTGCGGCGGCGGCCTCGAGCGCGTCGGCGCGGCGGGAAATCTCGTCGAACTGCGCGGACTCCAGCCGCTCCTGCGCCGGGGTGAGCTTCTCCTCGCGCACCGACTTGAGCATGTCGGCGATCGGCTCGAAGCGCCGGTCCTCGCGAAGCCGCTCCTCGAGCTCGTCGACGCGCCGGCGCGCCTCTGACGCCTCGTGCACCGCGTTCTCCACTGCCCTGTCGGCGTTCTCCCTCACCTTCTGCTCGCGGCGGATCTGGTCCTTCGCCAGATTCGCCTGGCGGACCGCGTCGGAGAGCCGCCGACGCGCCTCCTCCAGCAGCCTGCGCGTGGCGGCGGCCTCCTCGGAAAGGCTCTGCATGTCGGGGCTCGCGGCGTTCATCTCGAGCTGCACCACGACCGGCGTCGACGTGGCGGCGTGGGGGCCGCCGCGCTCGACGGGGAAGCAGTCGCGCACCACGACGTCGAACGCGACGGTGCGCACGCCCGAGAGGTCGAGGGTGGAGAGGTCGATCTCGTCCGCCCCCTTCCAGAGCGAGGCGCCGGTCTTCGCGAACGACGCCAGCGGCCGCAGCTCGCGCCAGCCGCCGCCGCCCGCCCGCCAGCGCAGCACCGCGCCGGCAACTCCGATGTCGTCGCTTGCCGAGACCGCAAGCGGGAACTTGACGTACGGCGCGAGGCGCAGGGTCTTCGCCGCGGGTCGCTCCACGACCACGGTCGGCGGGGTGTCGAGGAAGCTCCTGAGCTGTCCGCCGCGGCGCGGCGCGGCGAAGCCCTCCTCGCCGACGAGGTCGAGCGTCCAGGACGACACGCGGTTGGAGACCATCTCGTGGGCGTCGGCCGGGCGGCCGTCGACGCGCAGCGACGCCTTCACCGCGCGGCCGCCGAGGTCGAGCGCGAAGGAGACGCGCGAGCCCTCGACCGCCTCCAGGGCGGACACGTCGTCGTTGGAGACCACGCTCGGCGAGCGGCCGGTGTAGGCGGGGTATTCGATGCGGGCGGAGAACGACTCGTACCGCGGCATTTCGCAGACGCGCACAGTGTAGTGGCGCGTGACCGCGGGCCCCGCGCTCACCCGGTAGCGCCACTCCGGCTCGGAGAGGTCGGCGATTGCCTCGTAGACGCCGTCCTTCATCTCGTCGGCGAACTCCTCGCCCCAGCCGAGCGCGGTGCGGCGCGAGATGCGGATGCTCGGCGCGTAGTGGAGGCCGTCGGCGACGGCAGCCTCGATGCGCACGACCGTGCCGGCGAGCGCGACGACGTCGCCCGGCTTCACGGCGATGTCGCCGGAGTAGAGGTTGCCGACGTCGACCCACGGCGCGACCGCGCGCACGAAGAGCCGTCCCGCGAGATGCGGCGCAAGCACGAAGGAGAGGAGGAGCAACAGCGCGATCGCGCCCAGCGCCTTCAGCCGCCGGATGATTGTGCGGGAAGTGAACTCGCGCTCCGCGTCGACTGCCGCGGCCGCGGCGGCGGCCTTGGCGGAGAGGATGCCAACCAAGGCCTCGGAGAAGCCAGGCCGCCCGTCGCCGCGCGCGGCGGAGTCCACGAGCTCGACGAGCGTCGTGAGGCACTCCTCGTGCTCGGGGTGGCGCGCGTCGAGGATCTTTGCCATCCGCCGCGCGTCGAGCCGACGCGAGAGCGGGCGCGCGAGGAAGAGCCACGCCGCCGCGAAGACGCAGGCGTAGAGCGCGGCGGAAAGCAGCCAGCGCGCGGCGTCGGAGTAGAGCGTGAAGCAGGCGTCGACGGACATCGCTGCCAGCGTTGCCGCAATCGCCACGGCCAGCGTCGCCGCGATTCCGCGCAGCAGGTAGATGCGCCGGACGCGCCGGACCGACGCGTCGAGCAGCGACTTAACTTTGTCGGGCATTGCGATCATGCGAGACCCCTCCGTTTCCTCAGCGTCCAGACGGCGATCAGCGCCAGCGCCAGAAGGACGAGCCCGGCCGGGTGATCCCACACCGCGTCGTCGACGCGTTCGACGATCTCGCTGCGGCCAGCGCCGAAGGCGTCGTCCAGTTCCGAGAGGTCGTCGCCCGCGGCAAACACCGAGCCGCCGGTAAGCCGCGCCATCGCCTTCGGCGCGGCATCGTCGGCCGCCGGGCGCGCGTACTCGACCGGCGCGGTGCCGCGGTCGACGGCGAAGCGGGTGGCGAGCGGGCGCGGCCATTCGTCGCCGAGCAGCTCCTCCACCGCCGGCGCCAAGACCGTCGCCTCGTATCCGCCCTCCTTCTCGGTGGCGTCGAACTCCGCCTCGTAGATTCCGTTCGCGCCGGGCCGCTCGACGAGGTCGACCGTGCGCAGCGAGCCGTCGGGCAGCTTCACCTCGGCCTTGGCCTTCGCCCCGGCGACCGGCATGAAGTCCTTGTCCGAGAACCTCGCCATCAGCTTCACCGTCTCGCCCGGCAGGCAGCGAAGCGAGTCGGTGCCGACGCGGGCGCGCTGGTTGCCGTCGCGCAGCTTCTCGCCCGCCCCCCAGCGCAGCACGTTGCCCCAGAAGCGGTGGTGGTAGGTGTCGCCGTGGCGGTAGCGCAGGAGCCACGTCTCGTCGGTCGAGAAGAACGCCACCTTGCCGCGGCCGGCCCCGCGCACGGTCAGAAGCGGCGCGGCGAGGGCGGTGGAGTCGCCAGCGAAGAGCAGCACCTCCGCGCCGGGCTTCGCGGCCACGCCCTCCACCCTTCCGTGCGCCGGCGGCAGCGAGCCCCAGACGCGCTCGTTCTCGGACGGCGACGACGAGACAGCGGTCGCGGGGTGGCCGCGGCCGGACGGCGTCAGCGCGAACGGCGTCTTCGCGGCGACCCAGCGGGCGGACACGGCGCCCGACTCGTTCGTCAGGGCGAGCGGCAGAAGCCCGGACAGCGGGCCCGCGGCGTAGTCGTAAGGCATGTGCCGCTCGCCCGCGGTCAGCACGAGCAGCGCGCCGCGCTCCTCGACGCAGTAGCGGATGTCCTCGCAGACCTCGTCCGTCAGCACGTCGCGCCCGAGGTCGCCGAGCACGATCACGTCGAACTTCCTCCAGTCGTCGCGGGTCTTCGGCAGCGCGCCGGCCTCGGCCTCGCCGAACGGCCGCGTCGCGTCCGCCGGCGCCGTGTTCGCCGGAGCGCCGCCCGCCAGCTTGTCCGGCTCGGCGAGCACGTACTGGAGGTGGACCGACTTGTCGCGGGCGAAGAAGAGGTTGCGCAGGTACCGGAACTCCCAGCGCGGACGGCGGTCGGCGACGAGCACGTTGGTGCGGTCGTCGGAGACCGAGACCTCGAACGGCCATTCGTCGTTCCGCGGCTCGAGGTCGCCTTCCGGCGGCTCGATCGCGACGCGGTAGCCCCTGACGCCCTTCCCGCCCGGGTCGTGGACGAAGCGGACGTCCTTCGTCCAGGCGTCGGAGTCCACGTCGAGCTCGCGGCGGTCCAGGGTCTCCTCGCCCTCCATCAGCTTCACGACGACGCGCCGGCCCTTGAGCCCGTCCGCGCGGATGCGCGCCACCGGGCGCACCTTGTCGCCGAGGAAGACGTTCTCGACCACGGAGAGCGCCTCGACCGCGGCGTCCGTGCGGTTGGTGGGATTGCCCACGACGACGCTCGAGACCTTGGCGCCGAGCCGGGCGAAGCGCCGCGCCGCCGCCGAGGGTCCGGCGTCCGACGTGTCGCGGCCGTCGGTCACGAACACCGCGCCGGCGAGCTCCTCGGACGGAATGCGCGCGAGGGCGAGCTCGAGCGCGGCGGAGAAGTCGGTGGTCCGGTCGCCGAACTCGAACGGCTCCACGTCGTACCTGCCCAGAAGCCGTTCCTCGAGCCTGGCGGCGATGTTCGTCGCCGCGGCGTAGCGCGTCGCCTGGACGCCGTCCTCGCCCGCTCCCGCGTCCGCGCGCTGCATCGAGAGCGAGCGGTCGGCGAACACCGCGACGCGACGGTGCAGGCTGCGGGTGACGTCGTGGGTCCAGGAGACGTGCGCGAGCATCCAGAGGAGCGAGAGGAGCGCGACGGCGCGGAGCGCGGCGCGGGGGAGCGAGGGGACGTGGCCGCCGCGTTCGGCGTCGATCCGCCGGCAGAGCAGCATCTCGGCGAGGAGCAGGACGAGCGCGAGGACGGCGAACGGACGCCAGATCTCGACGCCGAAGCTGCGGCCGACGACGGCGGCCATCAGGTCGTCGAGGCTGCGCGCGAAGCCGAGATCGACCGAGACGGCCAGGGTGTCGAGCTCGTCCTGCGTGAGCGGCTTGAGCTCGCCCTCGCGCGAGCGCCAGCGCGTGTCGACCGCCGCGGAGACGGAGTTCGTGGCCGCGACCGAGTAGACGAGCTCGTGCGCGAACGGCACGAAGAGCGGGCGGGCCGGGAAGGTCGTCCACTTCAGGTCGAACGGCAGCGCCGTGACCACGGTGCGCCCCTTGCCGAACGCGGCGGACAAGACCGCCGGCGCGCCGTCGGAGAAGCGCGCGGCGACGTCGACGCCCTTCCTGAGAGCGGACTCGTCGAACTCGGCGCGGCCGGAGACCGGAGCGCCCTCGAAGGCGACGTCCGAAAGGCTGTGGTTCCAGTTCGTCCAGGCCGCGGCGAAGAGCTCGTTGGTGTAGAATGACGCCTGGGCGCGCTCGCCGGGAACGACAACGAGCCCGCCGCCGCCGCCGACCCACTTCGAGAGGTTCTGCACCGCGCGCGGCGAGAGGAACGGCACGTCGCAGAGCGCCACCGCCTCGACGCCGGAGAAGACGGCGGGGTTTTCGAGCTCGACCGCGCGGACCGTGCGCGGCTTGACGAGGAAGACGGCGTTGGTGCCCTTCAGCTCGGGGCGCAGCGCGGCCTCGAGGAAGGCGGTCGGGCGGTCGAACCCGCGCGCCGACGGCCGTCCATTGACCAGCAGCGCGTCGAGCGCGTCGACGACGTCGATGGCGTTGGAGACAGTAGAGTCGGAGGCGATGTCGTCGGCGGCGTCGAGCGACGTCACCACCTCGTGCCGTCCGGGCTTCGCGAAGGCGTGGGAGAACTCGAACGTGCGGGCGAGGCCGGGGAGGATCTGGCCGACCGGCGCGCGCGCCGCCTCGGCGCCGTCGACGCGCATCACCACGTCGCCGGGCGAGAACGGCACCGAGCCGGCGTTGACGACGGTCACGGAGAACGCGGCGGGGCGGTCGGTCCCGATCACCCGGCGGCTCGGGCGGACGGCGGCGATGGCGGCGTTCCTGACGTCGCCGGGCCGCTCGAAGGTGCGCCACACGACCGGAGGTCGGCGCGGGAAGCGCGCGAAGATGCGCTCCACGCGCTTCCATTCCGCCTCGTCGCCGCAGCGCCAGCCGTAGGCCTGGCCGTCGCCGAGCACCACCACCTCCTTCGCGGGGTTCGCGCCGCCGACAAGCACCTCGCCGGCCGCGGCCAGCGAGCGCGGCGCGTCCATCGCGTCGTCACCGGGCTCGAGCGAGTCGAGCAACTCCAGCACCTCGCGCTTGGCGGAGATCGGCGACGGAGTGAGAATGACGGGCGTGCCCTCGCCGACGACAATGCCGAACGCCGTACCCTTCGGAGAGTCCTCCACCAGCGAGCGCGCCTCCTCGATCGCACGGTCGAAGGCGGTGCGCCCGGACGGGTCGCTAAGCTTCATCGAGGCCGAGGCGTCGACCACCAGGACGACGTCCTTGTCCATCCCGGCGCCGCCGAAGAAGTGCAGCTCGGGGAGGAACGGACGCGCGAACGCGATTGCCGCAAGGACGAGGACTAGCGTGCGCAGGACGAGCAGCACCACGTCCTCAAGCACGAGCCGGCGGCGGCGGCGCCTGAGCGAGTCGGCGAGGAACATCCACGCGCCCCAGGGCACGCGGTCGGCGGTGCGCCGGCGCAGGATGTGCAGGATGACCGGCGCCGCGGCGGCGGCGAGGCCAAGGAGCATCCACGGGGCGAAGAACGACATCACCTTCCCCCTCCTGCGGCGCGGCGGTAGCGCACCAGGATGTCGGCGAGCGCCTCGTGGAACGGACGCGAGGTGTCGACACGCTCGTGGGTGACGCGCATTTCGCCGCAGCCGCGCGAAAGCTCGGCGAAGTGGGCGCCGAGGCGCGCAAGGTAGTCCTTGCGCAGGGCGCGGGCGTCGACGTCGATGAACTGGCGGGTCTCCAGGTCCTCGAAGCGGCAGGCGCGCTCGAACGGGAACGTCAGCTCGTCGTGGTCGCAGACCTGGATGGCGATTACTTCGTGGCGGCGGAAGCGCAGGTGGTGGAGCGCCCGGAGGAGCTCCTTGGCGTCAGCAAAGAAGTCGCTGACCACGAAGACGACGCTGCGCCGCGGGATGCGCTCGGCAATCTCGTGGAGGACGCCGGCCATGTCAGTCTCGCCGCCGGGCTTCAGCGCGTCGAGCCGCTCCAAGATGCAGCGCACCTGCGAGGGCTCGGCCTTGGCGGGGACGAAGTCGCGGACCGCCGTGTCGTAGGAGGCGAAGCCCACGGCGTCCTGCTGGTTGACGAGCAGGTAGGCGAGCGACGCGGCGACGTACTGGCCGTACTCGAGCTTAGAGAGGCCGCCAGCCGCGGCGCGCCCGCGGTAGCCCATCGAGCCGGAGGCGTCGAGGACGATCGTCGCGCGCAGGTTGGTCTCGTCGACGTACTGCTTGACGTAGAGGCGCTGGCGGCGCGCGGCGAGGCGCCAGTCGAGGGTGCGCGGGTCGTCGCCCGCGACGTAAGCGCGGTGCTCGGCGAACTCGGCGCTGGCGCCCTTCCTGGCGCTCTTGTGGCGCCCGGCGATGAAGCCGTCGACGGCGCCGTGCGCGAGGAACTCGATTCTGGCGAGCTTCCCCAGCGCCGCGTCCGGCAGCCACTTCATGTATCCAGGCAACGCCATCTCCGTCCGCCAGGCGAACTTTAGACGTCCAGCTCCTCGTGCCCCTGCACGTGGTCGAGGAGGCGCTTCACCACGTCGTCGGTGGTGACGCCCGCGGCCTCGGCGTTGAAGGTGGTGGCGATGCGGTGGCGCATCACCGGCAGCGCCGCCCACTTCACGTCGGCGGTGGTGGCGTAGGCGCGCCCGTTGAGGACGGCGCGCGCCTTCGCCGCGGTGACGAGCGCCATGCCGGCGCGCGGGCCCGCGCCCCAGCTGACCAGCTCCTTCACGAACTCCGGCGCATCGGGCGTCTTCGGGCGCGTCGCGCGCACCAGGTCGGCGGCGTACTCGACGACGTGGTCGGCGGCGGGCACGCGGCGCACCACCGACTGGAGCTCGACGATCTCCGCCGCCGAAAGCACCTTGGCTGGCGCGGCGCCGTCCTCGCCGGTCGTCTGGCGGATTATCTCGCACTCCTCGGCGCGCGACGGGTAGTCGACCTTGATGTTGAAGAAGAAGCGGTCAAGCTGCGCCTCGGGGAGCGGATAGGTGCCCTCCTGCTCGATCGGGTTCTGGGTGGCGAGCACGAAGAACGGCTCCGGCAGGGGGCGCGTCTCGCCGCCGACGGTGACGCAGTGCTCCTGCATCGCCTCCAGAAGCGCGGCCTGGGTCTTGGGCGGTGTGCGGTTGATCTCGTCGGCGAGCAGCAGGTTGGTGAACACCGGACCCTTCACGAAGCGGAAGACGTGCCTGCCGGTCGCGCGGTCCTCGTCCAGCACCTCGGTGCCGGTGACGTCGGCCGGCATCAAGTCGGGCGTGAACTGGATGCGGCCGAAGCCGAGGTCCATCACCTCGGCGAGCGTCCGCACGAGCAGCGTCTTCGCAAGTCCGGGGACGCCGGTGAGGAGCGCATGCCCGCGCGCGAACACCGCGGTCAGCACCTGGTCGACCATCTCCTCCTGGCCGACCACGCGCTTAGCGAGCTCCCGCCGGATCTCCGCACACTTCGCGTGCAGCGTCTCGACGCGACTTACGTCGCCTTCGTTGAGTCTTTCGTTCATTTCCTGTTCTCCTCTCCTGTTTCGTCCGCGTCGACGGTCTCGTCGCGCTGGTAGATTGGCAGCATGCGGTACGGCACCGTAAAGGCCAGCACCGCCATCGAAGTGCAGTAGACCTGGCCGATCTCGCCGTTCCACGAGCCGTCGGGCTGCTGCTTTTTGAAGTAGGTCTCGTACATCCACGGCTCGAACTCCGCCCACGCCTCGCCGCCGAGCTGGAAGAGCCCCTGCGCCGTGTAGTAGAGCCCGTAGAAGGCGTTGTTGCCGCCGGCTAGCGCGCGGCGGAAAGTCCTGCGGACGAACTGGGCGCCCTTGAGCGCTTCGGGGTCGAGGTGGTGGCCGCAGAGCTC
Source organism: uncultured bacterium (assembly GCA_902764415.1). Taxonomy (GTDB): domain Bacteria; phylum Verrucomicrobiota; class Kiritimatiellia; order RFP12; family UBA1067; genus UBA1067. Next base: position 20,999 of record CACWVU010000026.1, read on the forward strand.
GATGCAGAGGATTGCCGCGCCGGAGAGCGTCTCGCCGAAGTTGCCGGAGTTTCCCTGGTAGCTGAACGCTCCGTCGCTCTGGCGCTGCGAGCGCTTGATGTAGAGCACCGCCTTCTCGATCGCGTCGTCCGGCAGCGCTGCGCCGTTGAGCCTTGCGCTGCGCAGCGCCATCAGCGCCCAGCCGCTGCAGGAAAGGTCGCTGTCGCTCGCGTCCGGCGTGTAGCGCCAGCCGCCGAGGTGCGAGGGATGGGACTTGCGCTGGCCCTGCGCGTCGATGATCACCTTCACCGCATGGGGCAGCACCGCGTCGATGCGCGCCTGGCGGGCGGGATCCACCATTCCGCTCGCCTCGGAGAGGAACAGCGTCGCGATCGAGTGGGCATACATGCGCCCGCCGCCCTGCTGGCCCATGTAGCCCCTGAACCTGGCCTGCGGCCCCATGTCCGCACAGTCGAGCACGTAGTCCACGCAGTTCTCCACCACCGCGCCGTAGGGCTCGCTGCCGGGAAGATGGCCCTTCGAGAGAAACGCCATGCCGACGAGCGCGGGAATCGCGGCGGAATCGCCGTACTGCCCCGGAAACGCCCCGCTCGGCAGCTGCTTTGACGCAAGGAACTTAAGTCCGCGCTCAATCGACCGGTCGACGTCGTCCGCCTCCGGCGAGAACGTCGAGCCGCCGCCGACCGTGCGCCGCAGTCCGCCGCCGGCGTCGACAACCGCCGCAGCAGACGCCGCCGCCGGAGCCTCGTCCCCGGATCGGAGCACGGCGACCGTGCCCGCGGCAAGCGTGGCGAGCGAGAGAATCGCGACGAAGCAGGCGATCCAGCTGTGGCGGAAGAGCCACGCGTTGCGCGGCCGCGTCGCCTTGATCAGCCGCTCGGTGAAGTCCGGCGAAAGCTCCGTGTCGCAGAGCATGTCGTAGAGCGCGTCCTTCGCGTAGTGGAGGCGGCTGCGGACCGTGCCCTCGGGGATGCCGACGATCTTGGCGATCTCCGGCGTCGAGAGGTCCTCGAAATAGCGCAGCACCACGACCTCGCGGTATCTCTCGGGCAGCTTCCGCACCGCCGTGCGCACCGCCTCGGCGCTGCCGCGGAAGGCGAACTCCTCGAGCGGGTTCGGCGACTTGTCCTCTACCTCCGGCAGCTCGTCGTTCGGGACGACGGTCTCCTTCCGCGCGGCGCGTCGGCGCAGGTCCATGCGATGGAAGTTGAGGAGGATGGTGTAGACCCAGTAGTAGAACGAGCCGGTGGGACGGAAGTCGTCTATCCGCTCGATGGCGCGCTCGAAGGCACGGAACACGAGGTCCTCGGCCTCGTGGGCGTCCTGGCAGAGCATCCTGGCGGCGGCCTCGAGGCGCGGACGGTACTCCGCCACCAGGCGCCTGGCGCCCAGCTCGCGGTCTGCCCGAATCTCTTCGTATATCTCCATCTCCAAACTGTACAATGCACGCCGCGCCAAAAACGTTCAACCGCCAATCGTCGTTCGCGGCTATGGGGACGGGGGCTTGTACTTGAGCGCCGTGCCGCCGGCGGCGGCGGTCTTGTAGGACTGCGTGCGCGGGTCGAAGTAGACCACTTTGACCAGCGGCGTCTTCGGCGCGCCGTCAGCCACGAAGAACCGGCGGTATTCGATCGTGCTGCCGTTCTCGTTGCGCGACAGCTCGAACGCCGAGCCTGGCGGCATGTACGACCTCGGCACATAGCCGTTCGTCGGGTACATCCGGTAGGTGATGCAGACGACGTCGTTCGTCTCCACCGTCAGGATGTCGCAGAGCTCGTGGATGCGCAGGCCCTCCGAGACGACGCCAGCGTAGCCGTCGGGCCGCCCGGCCGACGGCGGCGGCGCGATCTCCAGCGCAATCGCCGGCGCGTCGGCGTGGAACGAGCGCGAGAACGACATCGAGAAGCGCCCGCCGCGCGCAACGCGCCCCGCGGCCATGCCGTCCACGCCGAAAGAGACGCGTCCGCGGAAGGGAACGTCGTACCTCACCGGTATCGCCAGGCGCTTGACGACGTTGGAGGGATTGGCGCTCTTGGCGTCCGTGAGCACGCGCACCTTGCCGGTCACCTTGATCCCGAACGCCTCCGACGGCGAGACGCGCACGTTCGAGAGCGTCACCGTTGCGGGCGCGTCCAGCGAAACGATGAACTCGAACGACTCGCCGACCGTCGGGCGGGCCTTGCTGGCCGAGACCGAGGCGTTGACCCGCACCGGCTCCACTTCCTCCTTCTCGAAGAGCCCCAGTCCGCCGAAGCCCGTGCGCATCTGGCGCATCCGCTCCTCCATCTCGCGGATCTGCCGATCCATTTGCTCGAAGACGTCCTCGGCGCGGGACTGCGCCGGGACGAGCAGCGCGGCAAGAAGCGCCGCGCACGCGAGCGCGCGGACGATGCGCCCGAAAAGCCAGAAGGCGACAACCAGCGCGGCAAGCGCAATTGCCACAACGGCGAGGCGTCCTGCCCAGGCGTATCTGAGGAGCGGACGCAGCACCTGGCGCCAGACCGGCAGCTCCACGGCCGGGTTCTCGTACCTGACCGCGAGCGCGGCGACGATGTCCCGCTCCACCTCCGGCGTCTGGCCAATGCGCCACTCGAGCGCGCGCAGCACCGAAAGCGCGCGCGACCATTCGCCGGCGAGGATGGCGCAGCGCGCCTCGTTGAGACGCGCCTCGGGGAAGTCGAACTCCCTGAAGGCGTCCGCAGTCGGCTTTGTGCAGGCCTTGCGCCAGGCGAAGAGGGCGTCCTCTCCAACTGCCGCGGCATCGGTTCCCCACGGCTTCGAGCCAAGCTCGGTCACCAGCTCCGCCGGCCGCGGCATTTCATTGAGGTCCTCGCCCATTCCCTCCACCACCACCTCGGCGCCGCGCTTCGCGTGCACGGGGATCTCGTTCGAGCGCACCATCCGCTCGGAGCCGTCCGTTCCGCGATAGGAGAACTCAAGTCCCGGGAACCAGAGCACGCCCTCGCGCATCGGCCGCACCCGGTAGGTGAGCCGCCGCGCGTCGCGGTAGGTGTCGGTCTTGGCGCTGGCGTCGTCCACCTTCCAGTCGCGCGAGGAGACCGACTTCGCGAGCGCCGGCGGATGCAGGCTGCGGAAATCGGCGTCGCCGATGAAGTCGACCGTGAGGACGAGCGGGTCGCCCACCTTCACGTTGTTGGCGTCGAAGAACGCCCGCGCCCGGAGGTCGCCGCCCGCGACCCCGGTAAGCTCGATCACCGCCAGAAGAATGCATCCCGCGAAAGTCATCCCGCCATTGCCCCCTTAGTGCGGCTTGACCGTGAACTGCAGCGGCACGCCGCTCTTGCGGTACTTCTCGATGAACTCCGGCGCCAGCGCAGGTATCGCCCCGACGCGCTCGGCGGCGGCCTTGAGCGACTGGTCCGCACGGATGTCGCCAGAACGCGCCACAAACATTACTTTCTCGATCTTACCACCAGGACCGAACCACACCCGGATCGTCATCGGCTTCAGTGTGTCGGTCCACGGCGGAACATCCCACTTCCGCTCGAATTCCTGCTTGATCAGCGAATAGGCCAGCTGCTCGGCATTGGAGGCGAGATTGGTCGACCTGCCCGGCTTGTATCCCTGGTTGAGCAGCTTGGCGATTTCGGCGTCGGTAAGCGTATTCTTGTCGGTACGGCCGTTGGGCTGCGGCTTGGTCGGCCCCTTGACGATGGTCGTCTTGTCGACCACCTTTGCTCTTTTGCGCATGTCGTTCATCCGTTCCTTGCGCAGCTCCTCCGCCGTCTTCGCCGGCTTCTTTGGCTCATCTGTCTTCTTATCGACCTTCGCGACCACGTTGGTGACGATCTTCTGGAGCTCCTTCGGCGGATCGGGTTTCTTCGGCTCCGGTTTCGGTTTCGGCTTGGGCTTGGGCTTCGGCGGGGGCGGCGGTTCCGGCTTTTTCAGCGGCGGCGGCTCGTCCTCCTTGCCGTCGAGATTCTCGACCACGACCACGGTAAGGTCGATGGGGATGATCTCCTCCTCCTTGTCGAAGAGACCGTGGAAGACAGCGAAGACCCAGAAGCCGGCGAAGAGCGCCACGTGCAGCGCGACGGCGATGCACAGGTTGGCGGCGCTGAGCACCTTGGGCTCGCGCTCGTCGGAATTCTCTGGCCTCCAGATCTCCATCGCCGCTGTCGCCTCAGTTCTCCTTGCTGACGAGGCCGAGGTGGCGCACATTCGCGTCCTTCGCCGCCTTGACCACCTCGTAGACGTCGCCGTAGCCGACGCGCACGTCGCCGCGGACCAGCACGCTCAGCTCCGGGTCGTCGGCCACCGCCTTCGAGAGCATACCCTTGAGGTTTTCCATCGTGACCGGTGCATCACCGACGAAGAGCTTGCCGATCGAGTCGACGGTGATGGAGAACACCTTCTTCTTGTCGTTCTGCGCCTTCTGGGTCTTGCCGACCGGCAGCAGCACGTGGATCGACTGCTCCAGCGTCGGCAGCGTCACGATGAACACCACCAGGAGGATGAAGGTGAGGTCGATGAGGGAGTTCATGTTGATCTCCGCCTTCGCCCCTTCGCGCCGCGCGCGCGCCCTGCGCCTCATCGACATCTTCTCAGGCCCCCTTCCCCTGGTACTCGCAGGCGATGCGCCCGACGAGCTCGTCGGCGAAGCCCTCCATGTCGGCGCTGATCGACCTGATCGAGGCGTTCAGCCGGGTGAAGATCGCGGTGCCGGGGATGGCGACGAGCAGGCCCACCACCGTCGTCACCAGCGCGGAGGAGATCGACGGCGCGATCGTCGCGAGGTTGGCGCTGCCGGCGGCGCCCATCTCCGCGAACGCGTCGAGGACGCCCCACACCGTGCCGAGCAGACCCAGCATCGGCGCGAGCGCCACGATCGTCGCGATGATCCCCATGCCCTTGCCGACGAGGATCTCCTCCTCGTCGAGCATGTGTTCGCAGGTGCCGCGCACCAGCTCGATCTCGCGCGCCGTGAGCGCCGCCGCGCCGTCGTCCTGCTGGCCGACGAGATGCGAGCGGACCTCTGGCGAAAGCAGCGTGAGGAGCCGCTCGCACGTCACCTTGTAGATGCCCTCGACGCCGCGGCGGACGTTCGGGCGCCGGCGCATGTAGTATTCAAGCACCGTGTTGCCGGTCGCGAAGTCGCGCAGAAACCGCCGCGCCGCACCCGCGTACGACGCCAGCGACTTCCACTTGCCGATCGCGACCGCAATCATGACGACCGATCCCAGTAACTGGACGAGCACGATGCCCTGGCCCATGAAGTTCGACTTCACGAACCCGTCTACGAGCGAACTTGCCAAGATTGCCATTTTCCTTTGTTCCTTCCGTTGCTTGCGTTGTTTGTTCTTGTGAAACCCGTTATTCCCGCGGCGGACGCCTCGCCACCCCTTCGCGCGGCTCCGCCTCCGGCGGCACCGTGAGCGGCGCAAGCGGCGCGTCGTCGCCTGCGAGCGCCTCCCACGCGGCGGCGTGGATCGGCAGCCCCTGCTCGCGGAACATCTCCTCGAACTCCGTCCACACCTCCTTCGGGCGCGGCATCGGCTCGACGCGCCTGAAGCGCGCGTCCGCGGCAAATCCGTCGCACACCTCGCCGAAGTACTCCCCGTGGTCGGTCGCGAACTCGATCTTCCCGCCGGTCTCGAGGCGCTTCCACAGCGCGTTGCGGAAGAGCGGACCGAAGAGCCGGTGCGAATGGTGCTTCTTCTTCGGCCACGGGTCGGGGAAGAACACGTAGACGCGGCGGATGTGGTGGGCGGGCAGCAGATAGTGGAACGTGTAGAGCGCCTCGAGCCGCAGCACCGCCGCGTTGTCCACGTGCCCGCGCCGGCACTTGCCGTCGAAGAGCCGCACGCGCTCGAGCATCCGCTCGATGCCGAGGAAGTCACAGTCCGGGTTCGCCGCCGCGCGCGCGACGAGGAACCGTCCCTTGCCGCAGCCTACCTCCACCTCAAGCGGACGCGAAAGGTCGAACTCGAGCGGGCGCGTGATGTCCTTCACGTGCAGCACATGGCTCTCGTCAGCCCGCTCGCGCAGCTTCCCCACGGCCTCAGCCCTCTGAACGGCCGGGACGGAGCGTGCACTGGATCGACGCGGCGAGGACGTGGCGCTCGCCTGGCGCGAGGGTGCGGCCGCCGGGCCAGTCGCTCACCGGCTCGACGCAGACGAAGCGCCGCCAGTCCTCCGGCTCTAGGTCCGCGAGCTTCCCGCCCGGGCCCGGGTTCCAGACCACTGCGGCGTCGTTGCCGGACGAGACCAGCGCGGTCGCGCGGCCGGCGGCATCGTCGACGAGCGCGTATTCGTGCTTGGGGGCTGTCGGCATGGCGAAGATGTGGTCGGTGTCGTGGTCGAGCACGAGGTCGCCGCACTGCGCCATGTCCGGCACGCCGGCGACGCCATCGAAGTAGACGAGCCCGTCGAGCCCGCGCACGCGCGAGCGGTCGCGCTCGCCGACGCGGAGATAGGGATGAAAGCCGCAGCTGAAGGCGAACGGCTCCGACCCGGTGTTGGTGGTGGCGAGCGCGAGGTTGAGCTTCATCGTCACCGAGACCGAGTACTCGAGGTCGAAGTCGTGGGACCAGACCTTGCGGGTCTCGGCGTCAGACCGGAGCCCCAGCACAACCTCTGTCTTCTCCTCGGAGTACTCGGTGCCGCGGACCTCGAAGACGAGCCTGCGCGCGAAGCCGTGCTGCGGGAGCTCCTTGGAGAAGCGGTTGCCGAACTGCGGCCAGCAGACCGGGACGCCTGCGTGGACCGAGTCGCCGCGGTTGTAGTCGCGCTTCGCCGGGCGAAAGATCACCGGACCGACGCCGGTCGGGCGGTAGTCGAGCACGTTCGCGCCGAGAAGCGAGATCTCGGCCGAGCCGTACTTGTTGGCGATGAGCACGTTGGGGTAGCCGGCGAGGCCGGCGCGGAAGACGATGCGCCCGGGGGCGCCGTAGCGTGAGTTGAGGTATTCGGCGTTCATGTCTGCTCCGTTCGCTCTACGACGAGGAAATTGCGGCTGCGCGACCGGTGGTACTGCACCGACGAGGCCATCTTCTTGATCATGAGAATACCGAGGCCGCCGATGGCGCGCTCCGAGGCCGGCAGGGTCGTGTCGGGGTCGAGGTGGGCGAGCGGGTCGTAGGCGGTGCCGTTGTCGCTGAAAGTTATCCGCACGCCGGACGGCGAGTCCATGATCTCGATGTCCAGCGTGAAGTCGGTTGCCCCGGAGTGCTTGACGATGTTGGAGCAGGCCTCGTCGAGGATGACGTGGAGCGTGGAGCCGAGACCGGTGACCCGCGCCTCGCGCCACGCCGACTTGCCGAGCACGTCGTCGAGGAACCGGGACGCCGCGGCGATTCCCTCCTGGGTCGGCGGGAAGGCGCGCGAGTACACCGTCGGCGGACGCAGGTAGCGCACGGCCAGCACCGTCATGTCGTCGGCCTGCTGGAGCCCCTCCGAAAACGCCGCGACGACCGAGCGGACGACGCCGCAGAGCGCATGGGCGTCTGGCGTCTCCACGGCGTTCAGCGCGTCCAGCGTCCGCTGCTCGCCGAACAGCTCACCCTTCTCGTCCATCGCCTCGGTGACGCCGTCGGTGTAGAGGAAGAGCGCGTCGCCGATGCCGAGCTTCACCGTCTGCGCGGCGTACTTGGCGTCGTCGAGGAACGCCAGCAGCGGGCCGGACATCTTGCGCACGTATTCGGCCGGCTGCGAGCCGGAGATCATGACCGGCGGGTTGTGGCCGGCGTTGGCGAAGGTGACGATGCCGGACTCGAGGTCGAGGACGCCGACCCAGGCCGTGAGGAACATCGAGGCGGGGTTGTTGGCGCAGAGCTCCTCGTTCGCCTCGGTGAGCGCCGCGGCCGGGTCGCGCACGGCCAGGAGCTTGTTCTTGATGAGCGTCTTCGCCGTCATCATGTAGAGCGCGGCGGTTATCCCCTTCCCGGAGACGTCGGCGACGAGGAAGGCGAGGTGGGTGGCGTCGAGCGGGAAGTAGTCGTAGAAGTCGCCGCCGACTTCGCGGGCCGTCTGCATGGCGGCCTCGATGCGGAAGCACGGGCTGTCGGGGAGCGGCCGCGGCAGCGCGGAGTCCTGGATGGTCTTGGCGATCTCCATGTCCTTCGCGCGGCGCTCGTCCTCGGCGGCGTAGAACTTCTTGAGGCGGTCGGAGTCGCGGAAGATGCGGTCGAGCGAGAGGGTGAACGCCGCGAGGACGCCGAAGAGCAGCACCGAGAGGACCGAGACCAGCATGGTGCGCGTGCCGAAGAACTCGCGCTTCGGCAGCGCGGCGACGAAGCGGTGGCCGGCGAAGAGGAAGGCGCGGCAGAAGCACTTCTCGCCGAACAGGGTCTGGACGAAGGTGACGCCGGTCGCCTTGCCGTCGGCGAGGAACTCGCGCTCGCTCGCGGTGCTCACGTCGTAGCCGGCCTCCGCGAGCGTCTTGGCCTCGTTGCGGTGGCGCGAGGGGTTGGAGAAGAGCTTGCCGGTGGTACGGTCGGCGCAGAGGAAGAAGCCGGTGTTGCCGAGCAGCCACTCGTCGAAGATGCTGCCAAGGACAGCCGGCAGCATCTTCTGGAGGGTGCCCTCGTAGAGACCGACCTGTACGTACCCGTCGCCGCCGGGGAACGGGGCGCCCAGGTACTTGGAGCGGACCTGCGGGTTGTTGGCGTGCGGGCGGAACGGCTGCGAGACCGTGGTCGTAGTCCCGTTAGTCAGGGCCATGAACTCCTCCAGCACCGGGATGCTGGTCATGTCCACGTCGATGCTGTGGGGGTCGTTGGAGGAAATCACGATTCCTTCGCGGGAGATGATGCACAGCTCGTCGATGTCGAGCTCCTTCGCGATCTCCTTCATGTGGTCCATCGGTATGAAGTGGGCGGTGCCGACGTGCCTCACGGCCGTGCTCGCGATATGGCTGAGCATCGTGTCGATCGCGCCGGCGAGCGTGTTGTGGAGGTCGCGCACCGAGAAGTCGAGCTGCGACTGGGTCTTCTCCCACGCCTGCCGCGAGGTGATGCTCCACGTCACCGCCAGCATGGCGGCGTAGAGCGAGGCGGCGGCGAGGTAGATGGCGAGGCGGCGCATTGTCAGACGATCTCGAAGACGCTGCTGAGGCCGGTCATGTCGAGGACGCCGCGGACCATTTCGTTGGGCCGGGCGATGGTCACCTTGCCGTTGCCCTCCATCACCGACCGCTGCGCCGCCATGAGGACTCGCAGCCCGGCGGAGGAGATGTACTCGAGGTCGGCGAAGTCGAACTCGACGCTGGTCGCGCCGTCGCACTTGAGCGCCGCCAGGAGGTCGGGCGAGGTGTTGGTGTCGAGCCGCCCGCTCACCTTAAGCGTCAGCTTGCCGTCTACAAGGCTCTTTTCTATCGTCATCGCCTCTGACCTGTCCTTTCTGGTTTCCTGAATTATGCCGCAGCTACACCCTCAGCGCGCCGTCCGGCGCGGACATGGAGCCGGAATCGTCCGGCGGCGCGTCGCGGAAGTCGGCTATGAGCATCTTCCACGCGGCGGCGGTGTTGGCGAACGCCGTGAGCGCCTTGGCGGGACCGGTCGCCGCGAGCGCGTCCATGTCGTCGAACCGCTGCAGGCGGGCGCGGCCGTTGCCGGGGTTCAGCGAGATCGTCGACCCCGCCGTGTCGCCGAGGAAGTCGTTGGCCTCCAGGAGCGTCTTGAAGAGCCGCTCCCTGCCGACCGGCGGCGGCTCGCCGATGTCCGCGCACGTCAACAGCTTGCCGTGCTCGTCGGAGCCGTGGATGAGGATGTCGATCTTGAAGTTCTTCTTCGCGCCGTACGAGAACGCGCAGGCGTCGTCCTCGACCTGGATCTCCACCCCGAGCTCGCGCTCGAGCGTCCCGACATATTCCCTGAACGTCATTTTCGCACCTCCTGTCTTAAAGCTTCATCTCGTCGAGGATCCGCCGGACCTCGGCGCGCGAGAGCGGGCTGAACGAGCGGCTGGCGAGGTCGTCTTCGCTTTCGCCCTCCTTCGGGGCGAGGCCGAGCCGCTGGCGGATGGAGTTGAGCTTGTTCTTGTCCTTGAAGCCGTATTCGGAAAGCGCAGAGAGAAGCGCGTGCTTGATGGCGATGATCTCGCTGCGGTCGATCTCCGCCGGGACGAGCCCCGCGGCTGCCGCGGAAGTGCCGGCGAGCGCAGTCTCGCTGGAGAGCCTGACGTAGCCGGCGTCCTGCTGGCCGGACGCCACCTCGTGGAACTGCTGCAGCGGGATGTGCACGTTGCTCAGGTTGACTTGCATCTACTTGCCTCCTTGGTGTTTTCCGTTGTCGAACCGGTCCTTGCTATACCGACATGAAGCCTCTGGCGACGAACACGCTGCCGTCGGCCGAAAATTTCCAGACTCCGCCCACGGACGGGGCCCTTTCGATCCCGGCGTTGTCGGCAAACTTCCCTATCAGCTTTTTCAGTTCCATGCTTGATGTGAATTATACCAAAAATCCCCGCCTAAATGGGCGGGATTTCCGCGGGAGTGGTGGAATGCGGCTACAGCGAGTGTCCGGTCATTGCCGGATATGGCGCGAAACGATGTCCGACCAGATTTTGGCTGTTTCAACGAACGGCGCGATGATGTTCGCGTTTGGGAGAAAAAGGACCCTTCTGTATATGATGCGGGCGGTTGTCTGCAAAAGAGGTCATTCAGCGTCAAGGTAGTACTTCGTGAGAAGCGGGAACATCTGCGGATGCTGGCGGATGACGTCCTCGAAATCGCCGAAGAACGCTTCGTTGTCGGCGTTGTTGGCTTGTTTGACCATCTCGGCCGTGATCTGCTCGTCGAGAGCGTCGCGCTGCTTCTCCAGTTCCGTCGCAAGGGGTCCGGTAACTTTGGTGGAGTCGTCCACGAGCTTCATGAGCGTATGGTAGTTGGCGCAGAGAGGGTTCGTGAGGCGCTGGAGGAGGTTGGCCTCCTTGGCCAGCTGGTCGCGGATCTTCTGGGCGTCGGGATGGACGTTGCCGTTCTTGTCGCGCAGGAAGTCGAAATAGTACTGGTCGAAGTCGCCAGTGCGTCCGATGTCAAGGCTGTCGGCGCTCTGCAGGAGCTGCGCCTCAAGGGTCGGCGACACGGGGACTGTGCGCCTGCGCTGGCCCTCGGGGTGTATTTCCACGCCCAGGATGGAATCGGCGATTTCCTTCTCGTAGGCCTCGCCGGCGGCACCGTCGCCGTACTGCTGGCGGATGGCCTCGCCCGTCATGTTTCCGCTGACATTCTCCCACCGGTCGCTGCCCAGTCCTTTGCGGCCGAGGTCGTGCCCGGCGATGCCGAGAATGACGGCGTTGCGGTCGACTTTGATCCCCTGCTCGGCGAGGATGTTGCAGAATGCGGTCGCGTAGAAGTAGGCGCGGATGATGTGGCCTCGGCCGTGTACTGAACGCCCTCTTTCCGAGTTGAGTTCCTTGTCGCGATAGGTCTCCATCAGCCCCATGAGGAACTGCTTGCGCCCGGCCTTGTTGGACGGAAGAGCGTCCGCATTGGCCGGCGGCGGGAACGGCGGATGGGCGGGATGCGCGGCATCGAGGGCGTCGGCCAAGGCGGGCGAGACCTGCCGGACCGCGGCACGCACGTTCGCCTGGACTGCGGTGAGCGGCGCGAGGCACTCGCGCGGGGCGTCCCACGGAGCGTTGATGGACGCGGCGAGGGCCGACGCGGTAGCGGTGAATGCGCCGGAAAGGGAGCGAATGGCCTCCCGGTCGGCCTTGCGGACTCCGTCGAGAGTCTTGGCCCCGGCGATGGCGTCGAGCTGGGCGGCGTAGCCGCGCAGGAGTGGCGAATCGAGGAGCGCGAGCATTTTCTGCGTCTCGGCGGGGGTGACGGGCGGCACCGCATTGCGGAGAAGCGCGATGGTCATTTTGGCGACAGTGGCGGGATTGGCCGCCGCGGCGCCGGCCTGCAGGGCGGCGAAGCGCGCAAGGACCGTCTCGGCGGTGGGCGGCGGCTCGGCGGTGGCGATTTCGCGGAGAAGCCTTGCTCGGGCGGTGGCCTGCCGGTGGACGGCGCGGAGAACATCGACGGAAGAAAGCTCGGGCGTGGATGTGATCCAGTCGGTGAAGATCTTCTTCTGTTCGGGGGTGTCGAATGGAAGCTGCTGGAGTTCCCGGAGGAGACGCACCTTGGTGCGCATGGGGTCGGCAATGTAGTCCCGCAAGGCATACTGCACGATTTCATCCGTGCTCAAGGACATGGGATTGGCGATGCGTTCCTCGACCTGCGCCTTGAATTTCTCGACGGACTCCATGAAGGCGGAGGAGTTTGTGAGTATCTGTTTAAAGTCTTCGGGCATGTCGAAGCCATCCACTTTCGCAAGATATTCGCGGGCGGCCTTGATTGGATCGGCGAGGACATTGTCCTTCATCGCGTTCAACCTGTCCATGTCGAGATGCTGGACGTTGAACTTGTCCTGCGCTTCCCTGATTGTGCTCTCGGGATCGGCGCCGACCCGTTCCGAAAGGTTCTGGAACACGACCTTGATTCCAGTCTGCCTCTGGAAGGCCTTCATCTGGGCGATATATTCGTCGCGCTTGGTCGGGTCGATTCCGTCCGTGTTGACGCGGATTTCGGCGATGTCACGCAGGGGCATGATGGGGCCCTGGATCTGCGCTTCGATGTATTCGGGGCCGTCCAAGGCGAATTTCGGCGTGCGGCCGGCGCGCTTTTCGAGGGCGGCGCGGGCGAGGGAGTTGCCGTTGACGTCGCCGAGCTGCGGAAGAAGCGTCTCGATATTGTCGTAGGTCGCCATTACCTTGCGGGCGTCCTCAGGATTGGCGAAGCAGGAATACATGAGACCGAGCAAGGACTTCTCGCCGTCGCCCATCTCGTTGTCGTGCGTCTTAAGAATGTCCTTGATGGACGCCGGGAAGTCCCGTGCCATGCAGTTGCAGGCGCGGGGGGGCGAATATCTCTTGAGCTTGTCGAAAAGCTGGTCAAGCCCTTTTCTCGCCGGCGACTCGGGATTGCGGAGGGCGGCCTTGAGCTCGTCGGGGATGCCCGCCGTGCCGTCGAGGAGCCGGTAGAAGTCGGCGCGGCGGCTGTCGTCGATCTTCAGGGGCGTCGATAGGAAGGTGTCGAGGAGCGTATAGGTGGCGCGCCGGGCGACCTCGGGCTTGAGGACGATCACGGCGTTGCCATAGACGGGGGATCCGCCCTCGAATCCATGCTGGATGTTGAGCGCGCCGTAGACAGGGCGCTCGTTTGCATTGATGCCGTGCTTCGCGAACTCGGGGAAGAGGATCTTCTCCACGCTGTCGCGCTTGTCGAGGTATCCCTGGCCCTTGGGGTCGATATGCTGGTCGTGGAGGTGCCAGATGTTCGCGAGGGGCTTGTTCGGATCGGCGAAGACCGACGTGTTGCCCGCGAGGATGTCGAGGGGGATGTTGATCGTCAGCTCCGCCGAGCGCAGCACGTCGCCCATCTCCTTGAGCTGGACGTCCGAAAGGCCGCGGGAGGCGAGTTTTTCCTTTTCGGCGACCGCCATGTTCTCGCGCTGGTTCGCGCTCTGCGAGGAGACCTCGGCGAGGATGGCGAGGTTGGTGGCTGTGATGTCCTTGCCGTGGACGGGAGCCGGGATGTTCTCCGCGCCCGAGTTGCCGTACTCGGCGGACAGCTTCTGGGGGAGCGCGAGCTTCTCGTCCTTGAGCGACTCGTCGGCGGGGTTGGCGGCGCGCAGGTCGGAGAGGTTCGAGAGCGCGGCGCGGTTGCCGATTTCCTTTAGCACGAGCGCCTGGAGGTTGAAGAGACGGGCGGCGGCCATGCGGGCGTCTTTCGCCTCGGAACTGGACTGGCCCTCGTGCATGAGCGCGGTCTGAAGCAAGTCCATCTCCGCCGACGTGAACTTCTGGAAAATGGAGGCGAGGTCCTCGTTGGAGAGGTTTTCCACCGCCTTCGTGAACATCCAGAGGCCGTCGGTGTCCGCCTGCTTCTTCTGATCGAGCGCATTGAGCCGCGCCAGTCGCTCCACATGCGTCTGCCCCGCCTTGAGAAGGCCGAGAAGCTTGCCTGCGTCCAGGCTGCCCGGCGCCGCGAGCGTCTTGAGCACGTCGCGCGAGGTCTGCTCGACGCCCGCCAGTCCGCGCCGCACCTGGGTCGCGGTCTTGATGCCCGCGTAGGGAAGCGACGCGGACTTGATCTGGTCTATGCGCACGGGCGTGCCCTTGCCGATCTGCACGTGGTGGCTGCCGTAGACGCCGACCGACGAATCGACACCGCGAGATTCAAGCTCCTGGGCGACAAACTGATCTGGCTGGATTGTGAGAGACATGTTTTTCTCCTTGTGGTCAAAAGAATGTCTGTTTCACCTTGTATACACGCCGGATTCCCCGAGGTTACATCACACCTGCATGAATCCCTCTGGGAAATCCACGGGAGGCCCGTCCGCCGCGCCTTCTTCTGCGGCGCGCGCGTCCGGCGCCGCGCTAAAATTGCCGTCCGCGAGCCGCTTCTTCCATGCGACGACCTGGGCGAGGAAGTCGTCGATGGACTTCCTGAACGAGGCGAGCGACGCGGACTCCCCGTGGCGGATCCAGAGGACTACCTTGCCGAGTGCACGGTGAATGGCGAACGCCGCACCGCCCGTTTCGGCGAAAGACGCCTCGAGGAGCGCCCGGCAGCCTTTTTCGCCCAGGAGGTCGGCCTCACCTATCTCGCACTGGAAGAGGATATCGCCCCCATCAACCGGCGAAAACGTCACTTCATGCGTCTCGTCGAAAAGGAACGTGATGCTGCCGTCGTCGTCCGTAGACGCCGCTGCAAGCCCCATTTCCGACGCAAACGCGTCTATTGTCTCTCTGAAATCCATTTCGGGCCACCTCTTGGGACAAAAGGGTCAGCCGCAATCCCGCCCACGATGGCGAGGGCGAGGGAAAGCGCGGTCTTTGCATGGTGTTTCATCGCGTGAATTATACCATTTTTGCCGCGCTCCGTGTTGGCTTTGGTTTGGTGATTAGGTGGTTGGGTGGTTAGGGCATGGCCTTTCAACTTTTGTCTGTCCCCGCCATGCCTCTTGCGCGTTGCGCGATTCTCGCCATCGCGTATTGCGCAGCGCGGCGGAATTGTGGTAAAATACCCGCCATGAAGAACGTAATCTTCCTCGCGCATACGATCAACAAGCACAACGCGATCAAGCTTGACAGCATCTACACCGCTGCCAAGGCGAGGGGATGGTCGGTGCACGAAGCCGAATTCGGCTGGACCGCCTGGAGCACCGACGACATCGTCTCGACGCTCAAGCCGGACGGCATCATCCTCGATGGCGGCCGGCTGTCCGGAGACATCGACCTCAGGCCCCTGCGCAAGATACCTGCCGTCTACCTCGACACCGACTTTCCCGCTCCGCCGGGGAACTTCACCATCCGCTCGGACGCGGTCGCCATCGCCGACATGGCGGCGGACGAGCTGCTCGCCTCGGAACCGGTGGAGGCCGCGTTCTTCTCGCTGTCTCCGCTCAAGCGCTGGTCGCGGCTGCGCGCCGCGCGCTTTCGCGAGCGGATGCGCGGAGCCAGGGTCCCCTTCCGCGTCCTGGAGCGAGCCAGCGACCTCGGGAGCCTGCGACACCCTGCCGCCGTCTTCGCGGTAAACGACATGGCCGCCGCGGCGCTGCTCCGCCACGCCGCCGAATGCGGCATCCAGTGTCCGCGCGACTTCACGCTCGTGTCAGTGGACAACGAAACGCTGTTCTGCGAAAACGCAAGCCCAATGGTATCAAGCATCGAGCAGAACATCTCCCGCGTCGGAACCGCCGCAGTCGAAGCTCTGGACAGTCTTTTCGGCGGCGAGCGAACGAACCGGGAGATTCTCGTTCCGCCGCGGCGGCTCGTCCGCCGCGACTCCTCCGTCCGCCCGCAGGCCTACAGGACGATTGCGCAGCGGGCGGCGATCTTGATCGACCTCCACGCGATCGGCGGCATCGACATCGCGGGCGTCGCCGCCATGCTCGGCTGCTCGCGCCGCACGGTCGAAACCCACTATCGCGCCTTCTACGGACAGAGCGTCGGCGAGGCGATTCTCGCGCGGCGCTTCGCGGAGGTGGAGCGGCTGCTGCTCGACCCGGACCAGCAGATCGGAGCCGTCGCCAACCTCTGCGGCTGGAAGTCTTCAACCCACCTCATGCGCGCGTTCCGCGCCCGCTACGGCATGACGATGTCCGAGTGGCGCAGCAGGGCCGCGAAATAGACGCCTAACGCAGAATGTACAGGAAGCCCGAGGGGATGACGACTTCGAGCCATTCACTGTCGCTGCCTGAGTAGGCGGGACCCGCAGAGACATACTGCGTGTCCGCCGCGCCGCGGAAGCCGAGGTTGCCGAAGGTGTCGTAGAGCCCGACCGCGCCGTCGGATGTGCGCTGCACCGGCACGAAGTCGTGGACAAGCCGCTCGCTCTCGAAGATCTTGTAGCGGTAGACCGACATCGGCGCACCGGCGGCCATCGTGTCGCAGTGGAGATTCCCGACATAGACGCTACCGCCGAAGTTGGCGGGGTTGACTTCGCGCATGGCAAAATAAGTTCTCCAGCCGCGGCTCAGCTCCACCTGGCCGTCCATCAGCGACAGCCTCATGCGCGTGTAGCCCACCTGCCCGCCGTCCGCAGAAATGTTGACGGATCTGACGGATCCGCTGCCACCAAAGCCAAACTGACCGGATGCGGTGTTGTTCGCGGCCCAGTTCGAGAATATAAGCCCGCCCCACATACCGTTGTTCCTGAGCGATGAGCCCATCACGCGCGAGCCGGTGTTCGCCGCAATCGCCACGTTGGGCATATAGTCGAAGAAGAAACCAAAGGTGCCGGACGTCGGCGTGTAGCCGGTGTCGATGTAGGAGTTGTTCGCGCCGCCGGCGAGGGTGAGGTTCTCGAGCATTGTGTAGCCTGCGGGCAGCGAAACAGTCTCCTTGCGCCGGAAGAGCGACGCAAGCGCCCTCGCGCCGCCCTCGAGCCGCACCTTGCCGTCGATAACCTCGCACGCGCCGGAGAAGGAACCGCGCTTCGTTAGGACGAGAGTGCCCGGCCCGGCCTTGACGAGGCCTGACGAGCCGAGGATGTCGCCGTTGATCGTCACCGTCTTGCCTGCGGCAACGAATACGACCGGCCGCCTGCCGCTCCCGAAGTCCCAGATGCGGTTCGCAGGCGAGTTCCAGTCGTAGTTGACGCCGAGCCACGCGCCGTTGGTGACGACGACGCGCGCGGTGTCGCCCGCCGCTGGATCGCCGGGAATGGAACTGGCGTTCACCAGGGTCAATCGGAAAAGGGTCGCTCCGTTCATTGCGCCGTTGTAGGCGACGAGGTCGCCCCTGAAGCCGGAGATGTCGCCGGTGATGGTGGAGGAGAAATTCTGCAGCGGAACGGCGTTGCCGGAACTGGCGGCGTTGAACATGGCAATCTCGCCCTTGCCCGCAACTGTTGCGGCAAGATGTTCGAAACTGCGGTAAGAGTCACTCCAGCTGCTGCAGTCAATCTTCAGCGCCGCGCCGTTAGAGATGGCGAACGAGCCGTCGATATAGTTGTCGTAGGCGCCTTCCACGCGATACTGGACAACCTCGCACGACGCACCAGCGCAAAGCGTGACGTTGTTGAGCGTCAGCGTATTCTTGGTCAGCACATTGCCGATCTCCCATTTCACCCCCGGTTCGACCACGATGGAAGATGTAACTGGCGTGGTGTATGAGATGTTTTGAGGTGTGCGGTGCATCACATTCTGCCAGACATGGTATGTGGCGTATTCCTGATTGATGCCGCGAACCGCGACTGCCGCCGAATCCTGCGTCAAAGCCCAGCCGGCGGCTGACTGTGTGCCATAGATAGACGTCTGGCCAACAGCATCCTGCGTTGCCACGATGGCGTAGTAGTCGATGCGTTCATTGGCGTAGAACACCTTATCCGCGCCGGGTGTCTTGTCGTAGAGGCCGACCGCCTGGTCGGAAACGCGGCGGGCGGGGACGAAGTCGCGCACAAGCGTGTCGCCGTCGTAGATCTGGCAGGAGTAGATCGCCATGCTGCTCCCGCCGCCTATTGTCCACTCGCTTTGATGGCGCGAGACGAAGAGATACATCGTATCGCCGTTTCTCGTGTAGGCGGAGCCGGGATTGGCGACATTGTTCCCGTCGAACTTGATGGCCGCCGTCGAGATGTCGAAAGTATGACGGACGGTGTCGAGCGCAACGCCGGTATCGGCCACTTTGAAGTCGCCAGAGACGGAGGCGCCAAAATTCGCCGGAGTGTTGTCGGTGCCGAACCAAAACGCCCCGTCGTAGGTTGCCGTCCAGCCATTGCGGGCACTGGCCGTCGGAACCGTGGTATAGCGGAAGTCGCAGACGACGCGCGTCGTTGTCTTCGGCACGACGCCGGTGTCGATGATGCCATAGGACTCGACGTAGTCGAGCTCGGAGTAGCCTTCGGGCAGCGCGGCATTGACCGCAAACGCGAGCATCGTCGCCAGACCGGCGACGCCAAACCCGATCTTTCCCGACATTTTCATTTCGCACCTTCCTTTCCTGTTGCAGTTTGCGGGTATTGTATCACATCCTTCAACCCCAGCGATTGCGTATTGCGCAAATAAATTCATCGCACATCACGCAATTAGTGTCTAATTGGGAGCAAAAGGGACCCTTCTGTATAAATCCGCGTGTTAATCAAAACTGCACCCCTGCCAGTGCATCCGCATTGCGGACGACCTTTGGTCGGGGGATATGCGCAAGGTGCCGCGAGGGTGTTGCAAACATGATAAAATAGGTCAGACCTAAATTATCACTTCTTAGGCGGGGGCGGAGACGAAGCCGGGGTAGGCGGCGGGCGCGGCAAGGCGCTCCTTTACCGCCTTCGCCGCGGCGGCGCCGGCGGCCTCGCCCATCTGGTTGCAGTTCACCATCACCCGGAGTGCGCCGTACGCCTCGCGGTCGGCATCGAGCATGCGCCCGGCCGCAAGGACGTTCTCCGAGCCCTTCGGGACGATCGACCGGTACGGCACCTGGTAGCACTCGGGGTTCGGGCCCTCCGGACGCCACCGGCCGTTGCGGACCTTGATGTCGCCGGTGGCGAGATCCTGCACCATCTCCCACTCGCGACCGTCGAGGTAGCGGAACTTGATGCCCTTGCCTTCGTGGATGTCGACGCGGTAGGTGCCCTTCGCGATCACATCCGGATACTCGCGCCCGGAAAGGACGTCCTCGCCGGTCACGCGGTAGAGTCCGCAGAGGTGCCGCGACTCCCTCAGCCCAATTTCCGGCGCGACCGCCACGACCTGCAGGCCGGGACCGTCCGTCGGGAACACGCGGTTGGCCGCCGCCACGATGCGCCCGAGCTGCGCCCGGGCCTCGAACATCCCGTGAGTGAGGTCGTCCGCGTCAGTCGGGTCGCAGGCGGACACGCGGGTGGCGGCGAGCATGGTCGCCTCGGGGCAGCCCGGCACCGGCGCCCACCACTGGAAGACGTGGTTGAGCTTGGCTCCGCTCGACGGCTTCATGAGCTCGTCGAAGGAGAACTTCGGGTGCTGCTTGCGGAGCCGCTCCACGCCGGTTACGAGCGCACAGAGTGTGTGCGCCTGCAGCCGCTCGCGCGGCGGCTTCCAGGTCTCGAACCCGGCGCGAGCGACGAGGTCGCCGTCGCCGGAGCAATCGACAAAGAACTTTGCCGCAATCGCGCGGCGACCGGACTTGTCCTCGATTACCACTCGCGCCACGTGCCCAGGGCGGTCCACCTCAGCCGCGACGAAGCTCGCGCCGAAGAAGGGTATGGTCATCGCGACGCCCTGCGACGTCACGAAGCTTGAAGACCTGGAAAAGCTCTGG
>CACWVU010000027.1 GCA_902764415.1 uncultured bacterium
ACCGTGCGGTCGACGATGTATGTATTCCACGGAACCTCGTCAGCAGAAACCGCAGGCGCCACCACCGCCGCGAGCGCGACAGCGATAATTGGCGTCAATATCGCAAGAAACCGATTCATGTTTCACGTATTATACCATAATGCCGGCGATGAAACGCGGACCATAGCCTCGCTATGCTGACACTACGCCGCGCCGCGCGGCGAGCCGCAGGAACGCGACCGCCGCTGCGACAAGCGGGTGGCGCACGGAGAGCGGAAACGCCGCGAGCGCCTCTTTGACGCGCCCGTCCGCGATGTACTCGCGCCAGCGGTGCCGCGCCTTCAGGAGCTCCAGCGCGGAAAAGACGCAGCTCGCCTCGCAGTAGCGCCAGAGCGAGCCACCGCAGCGCTCGTCGAGCCGGCGTCGGAAGTCGAGCGCGAGGAACTTGTAGTCCCAGTTGCGTTCGCCGCGCCAGCCGGTGGCGAGATTGCCGTCCGGCCGCGGACGGTAGACGTAGAGCCGGTCGGGAATCGACACCGCCTTCTCCGCGAACGCAGCGCACGCGGAAAGAAACGCGGCATCCTCGAAAAACGTCATCCGCTCGTCGAACCTGAGCGCATGGCGCTCAAGGAAGGACCGCCTGAAGGCGCAGCGCCAGACCTGGCCGGGCTGCTTGCGCGCGGCAAGCTCGCCGCCGCGGTTCCAGCGCCGCACGTCGTCCATCGAATAGCCGAAGAAGGCGGGCAGGTAGCGCGCGCGCACCGCGTCGGCGCCGTCGTCGAGCGCGGCGGGGAAGTCCGGCCCGCCCTCGTAGCCGAAGAAGCAGAGGTCGGCGCCGCTTTCCGCGAGCGCGGCAACCGGGCGCGAGAGGAAGTCAGGCCGCGCCAGGTCGTCGGCGTCGCAGAAGAACACATATTCGCCGCGCGCGCGGTCGAGGCCGCGGTTGCGCGCCCAGGAAGGACCGTGGCCGTCCGGGTCTTCGACGACGACAATCTCCGACTCGCCGGAAAAGGCGGCACGGGCCGCCTCCACCGAGCGAAGCGTCTCCGGCAGCGTCGCTTCGGCGCGGTGCGCGGGGATGATTACGCTCGCATCCATGCTCGCCCTTCCGCCCTGCCGCGCGCTCACGCGCGCTTGCGCACCTTGGCGATGATCTTCGACGCCCCGAGGTTCTTCATGCCCAGGAGGAGCATTATCCTGCCGAGCGGATGCCTGGACTCCGCCCGCGTCTCCACGATCTCGATCCCCTCCTTGTCGCAGAGCGCCTGGAAGTCCTTGAGCGTGATGAGGTGGATGTTGGGGGTGTCGTACCACTCGAACGGCAGCTGCTTGGAGACGGGTAGCCGCCCCTTGAACATCAGCGTCAGCCGGATCCGGTAGGCCGCGAAGTTGGGGAAGGTGACGATCGCCTCGTCGGCGATGCGCAGCGCCTCGTGCAGCAGCCCGCGCGGATTGCGCACCTCCTGGAGCGTGTCGGAGACGATGGCGGTAGAGTAGTGGCGGTCCGGGATC
Source organism: uncultured bacterium (assembly GCA_902764415.1). Lineage (GTDB taxonomy): Bacteria > Verrucomicrobiota > Kiritimatiellia > RFP12 > UBA1067 > UBA1067. The sequence continues at coordinate 1,492 of CACWVU010000027.1, forward strand.
ATGTCGATGCCGTCGTCGTCCACGTCGTCGTACAGCACGTTGTGGCCGTCGGCGAGCGCCTCCTCGAACTTCTCCACCTCGATCTCCACGCCGTCGCCCTTTACGTTGCGGGTCTTGCGCAGCACGTTGAGGAGCGAGCCGTCGCCGCAGCCGATGTCCAGGACGCGCGCTCCGCGCGGAACCATCCGGACGATGTTCGCGTAGAGCCGCTCCTGCCACTTCATCACCTTCACCTCGCGGGACGAGAGGAAGCCGCCCACGAGCTTGGAGAGCTCGTCGATGTGGGTGAGGAAGGCGTCGTGGCCGATGCCGTAGTCGAGATGGCAGTAGGAGACGTCCTTGCCCGCCTTCATCAGCGAGGCCACCATCTCGCGGCTCTGCCACTCGGTGAAGAGCACGTCGCCGCCGTAGGAGACCACGAGGCACTTCGCCTTCACGCGGGCGAAGGCGGCGTCGAGCGAGCCGTAGGCCTTGGCCGGGTCGGCCTCGTCCATGGAGCCGACGATGTGCAGGTAGCTGTTGGCGTCGAAGCGGTCGACGAACTTCTTCGCCTGGTAGTCGAGGTAGCTCTCGATCTGGAAATACGTCTTGAACAGGCGGTCGCGCTCGGCGCGGTCCGCCGCGGGCGCGTTGACGAAGTTCTCCTGCAGCCGGCGGTCGAACTTGCCCTGCAAGTGCTCGCGCGAGAGGTAGGAGATGTGGGCGAGCTGGCGCGCCGAGGCGAGCCCGTTCTTCGGCCCCTTGCCGTCGCCTTCGAGATAGTAGTCGCCGTTCTTCCAGAGCGGGTTCTCGGTGATGGCGTTCTTGCCCATCACGTCGAAGGCGAGCGCCTGGGTGTTGAGCGAGGGCGAGGTGGCGACGAGGATCAGCCGGTCCATGTCGTCCGGGAACCGCGTCGCCCAGTTGACGGCCTGCATGCCGCCGTAGCTGCCGCCGATGAGCGCGGCGAGGTGCCTGACGCCGATCTGCGCGAGGAGCATGCGGAAGACGTCCACCGCGTCGTCGAAGCTGTAGCGCGGGAAGGAGGAGCCGTAGGGGCGGCCGGTGTCGGGGTTGACGGACATCGGACCGGTGGTGCCGCTGCAGCCGCCGAGCACGTTGGCGCAGACGACGTGGTAGCGGTTGGTGTCGATTGCGCGGCCGGGGCCGACCATCCCCTCCCACCAGCCGCTGGGCTTGGTCTCGCCGGGTCGGATGCCGGCGACGTGCGCGTCGCCGGTGAGCGCGTGACAGATGTAGACGACGTTGTCGTCCGTCATCGGCGCGCCGCACTCCTCGTAGGCGACCTCGACCTCCTTCAGCACGCCGCCATAGGCGAGCCTGAGCTCGCCCTCGGGCAGCTCCAGCTTCAGCCTCTTCGGCTCGACTATGCCTACGCCTGTGTCCATTGGCGCGTATTATAGCATAAACCGGCGCCGAATTATGGTATAATTCACGCCCAAGACGCAGAAGACGCAAAAGATGACGACGAAGAAGACGGCCGCCGCCGACCACGCATCGCTGGTACGGATGCTCCGCGACGAGGATTTCGCCTCGCTCGCGGCGCGCGCCTACGCGTCCAAGGCCGAGGTCTGGGGGAAGCGCGTCGCCCTGCGCGGACTCGTCGAAGTCTCCAACGTCTGCGCCCGGAACTGCCTCTACTGCGGCATCCGCCGCGGCAACGCCAAGACGGCGCGCTACCGGATGGACGAGGACGAAATCCTCGCCGCCGTCGCCTGGGCCGCCGAAAACCGCTACGGCAGCGTCGTGCTGCAGTCCGGCGAGGTGGCGGACGAGGCCAACGCGCTCTTCTACGAGCGCGTTCTCCGGCGCATCCGCGCCGAACTCGGCGACGGCCTCGGCATCACCCTCTCGCTCGGCGAGCAGCGCCGCGACGTCTACCGCCGCTGGCTCGACGCCGGCGCCAACCGGTACCTGCTCAGGATCGAGACTTCCGACCCGGAGCTGTTCGCGCGCATCCACCCGGCGGAGCAGTCCTGGCGCACGCGTCTCGAATGCCTGCGCACGCTCCGGGGCCTCGGCTACATCACCGGCTCCGGGGTGATGATCGGCCTGCCGGGACAGGACGTCGACTCGCTCGCGCGCGACATCGAGTTCCTCCGCGACGAAGGCGTAGACATGGTCGGCATGGGCCCGTACATCGCCCACCCCGACACCCCGCTCGCCGCCGATGCGCCGCGCCTCGGACGCGAGCAGCTCCTCGACCTCTCGCTGCGCATGATCGCCGCGGTCCGCCTCGCCATACCGGACGCCAACATCGCCGCCACCACCGCGCTGCAGGCAATCGATCCCGAGGGTCGCGAAAAGGGACTCCTCGCCGGCGCGAACGTCGTCATGCCGAACATCACCCCGCGGAAATACCGCGGCGACTACCTGCTCTATCCGGGCAAACCATGCACCGAAGAGGACTCGGAGCTCTGCCGCGGCTGCCTCGAGCGGCGCGTCAGGTCGATCGGCGAGGAGATCGCCTGGGGCGAGCGGTGCGACCCCATGCACTTCGCGAGGAGGTCGCGGTGAAGGTCGCGGTCGGGCTTTCCGGCGGCGTCGACTCGAGCGTCGCCGCGCTCCTCCTGAAGGAGCAGGGGCACGAGGTGGTCGGCGTCACCATGAAGCTCTGGAGCGGCACCTACCGCGGCGGCGAGCGGGACGCGTGCTTCGGTCCCGGCGAAGCGGAGGACATCGCCCGCGCCGAGGAGCTCGCGCGCGCGCTCGGCATCGGCTACCAGGTGATCGACTGCTCGCGCGAATACGAGCGCGCGATCGTGGGGATGTTCCGCGAAGTCACCCTGCGCGGAGAGACCCCCAACCCCTGCGTCTTCTGCAACGCCGCGCTGAAGTTCGGGCTCCTGCCGCGTCTCGCGCGCGAATCCGGCATCGCGTTCGACCGCTTCGCCACCGGACACTACGCGCGGATCGTCCAGGCCGGCGGCAGGCTCGCCGTCGCCCGCGCGGCAGACGAGAAGAAGGACCAGAGCTACTTCCTCTACCGGCTCTCGCAGCGCCAGCTCGCTGAGGCGGCGTTCCCGCTCGGCGAACTGACCAAGGCGGAGGTGCGGCGCATCGCCGCGGAGCATTCGCTCGCCGCCGCCGACAAGGCTGACTCGCAGGACTTCTACTCCGGCGACCGCAACGAGCTCGTCGGCGCCGAGCCGCGCGAGGGCGAGATCGTCGACCTGTCGGGCAAAGTCCTCGGCCGCCATCCCGGCTACTGGAACTTCACCGTCGGCCAGCGCAAGGGACTCGGCGCGTTCGGTCCCGAGCCGATGTACGTGGTGCGCATCGACGCCTGCCGCAACCAGGTGGTGCTCGGCCGCCGCCACGAGGCGATGACAAACGAGTTCAAGGTCGCGAACCTCGTGTGGCAGGCAAAGGAGCCGGACGGATGCGCGTTCGCCGCGCGGGTGAAAATCCGCTCCACCGGCGCACCGCTCGGTCCGGTGGATTTCGACGGCGAGACCTGCCGCGCGCCCGGCGAGGGGCTCTTCGGCGTCGCCCCGGGACAGTCCGCGGTCTTCTACGACGAGAGCGGGGCGATTCTCTGCGGCGGCGTAATCGAACCACGAAGTAAAGTTGAAAAGTTGAAAGGTTGAAAAGTTGAAAGGCCGCAAGTCATGAACCACGAATCACGAAATATGATATAATCCACCAGTATGTTCCCTGACCTCATAGACCTCGGCTTCCTCCACATCCGCACCTACGGCGCGTGCATGGCGACCGGCTTCATCGTCTGCTGGTGGCTGGTGGAGCGTCTGAGCGGACGCAAGGACCTTTCCAACCTGATGATGTACCTGATGGTCGCCGGCGTCGTCGGCTCCCGCGCCGCATATGTAATCGAGCACTGGCAGTCCGAGTTCGCCGCGGATCCTCTCCGCGTCATCCGCGTCGACCAGGGCGGGCTCATGTTCTACGGCGGCCTCATCCTCGCGCTCGTCGTGTTCTTCGCCTGGTGCATCGTCAAGCGCGAGCGCACGCTCGCCCTCGCCGACCTGCTCGCCGTGGTGGTGCCGCTCGGCCACGCCTTCGGCCGCATCGGCTGCTTCTTCTACGGCTGCTGCTACGGGCGCGACTCCGACGCCTGGTGCGCAGTCGTCTTTCCGCCCGGCAGCCCAAGCTGGTTCGAGCACGGCCGCCGCGCCGTGAGTGTGCTGCCCACCCAGCTCTTCGAGGCGGCGGCGCTCCTCGTGCTCTTCGGACTGCTCATGCTGGCGCGCTCGCGCGCCAAGCGCGGCGGCTGGGGCCCCGGGCTCGTGACCGGACTCTACCTCGTCGGCTACGCGGCGATCCGCTTCGGCATCGAGTACCTGCGCGGCGACCCGCGCGCGGCGGTGGGCCCGCTCTCCATCTCGCAGGCGATCTCGGTCGGCATGGCCCTGCTCGGCGCCGTGATCATCGCCGTTGCCCGGATGCGCGGCCGCGCCGCCGCGGAGGGCGCCGCGCAATGAGCGTACGCGTCATCATCGGCGAGGACGACTACCTGGTCGACGAGGCCGCGCGCAAGACGGTCGGCGACGGAGTCGGGCTCGAGCTCATCGACTCGATGACCGCCACCAACGAAGACCTCCAGCTCGCCGACCTGCGGCGCGCGGACGAGTCGTTCTCCACGCCGCCGTTCCTCGACCCGAAGAAGGTCACGTGGTGGCGCAACGTCCACTTCCTTCCCGGCGGCAAGTCGTCCGCCGCGGTCAAGGAGGCGCTCGAGAAGTTCGCGAAGAAGGTCGCCGCGCTCGCGCCGACGATGCCGCCGAACCAGCACTTCATCCTTTCCGGCCCCCACCTCCTGAAGAACTCGGTCTTCGCCAAGGCCCTCGCCGGCGTCGCCGAGCTGGTCTCCTTTGGCGGCGGCAAGCCGTGGGAGCGCCGCAGGGCCGCGGTCGCGCGCGCAGTGGAGCTTGCGGCGGAGGAGGGGCTCGCCTTCGCCGACGGCGTGGCGGAGAAGTTCGTCGCCGTCGTCGGCACCGACTCGCGCTCCATCGCCGGCGAAGTCGCGAAGATGCGCACCTACCTCGGACCCGGCGCGAAGAGGATCGAGGCGAAGGACGTCGACGCGGTGACGAGTCCCGGGGCGAAGGACGAGCCGGAAATCTGGGCGGTGACCGACGCAATCGGCAAGCGCGATGCCGCGGCGGCGATCGCCGCCCTCGAGCCGTTCGCGCTCATGAACGGGTTCGCCGTGTTCATGACCGGCGTGATCGAGAAGTTCTTCCGCCAGCTGGTGGACCTGAAGCGTGGCGGGATCCCGGAGGACATGAACCCGTTCGTCGCGAAGAAGAGCGCCGCGTTCCTCGCCAACTGGTCCCTCCTCGAGCTGCGCTCCGCTCGCGCACGCTTCATCGCGCTGCGCGAGAAGGTGGTCTCCGGCACCACGGCCGGCGATGTGCTGGTCGTCACCGAACTGCTGCGCGCAGTTCGCAGGGCGCCGAGACGGTGACGTCCGCCTCCGCAAGCTCGTCGGGCCGCCCGTAGCCCCACTCCACGCCGACGGAAAATACTCCGTTCGCGCGCGCGGCCTCGAAGTCGCTCGCGGTGTCGCCCACCATCACCGATTCGCCCGGCGCGGCGCCAAGGCGCTGCATGACCACGGCGAGAAGCTCCGTCTTCGCGAGCTTGCGCCCCGGGAACATGTCGCCGGACCACACGCCGCCGGCGAAGACGCCGTTCCACCCGAACCTCCGCGCCATCGCGGTGGCGCCGGCGTGGCGCTTGTTGGTGACGATCGCGGCGGTGGCGCCGGCGGCGGCGACCGCACGCACCTCGGCGAGCACGCCCGGGTACTCGAAGGTGTTGGGGAATCCGTCGTTGTCGTAGTGGCGCGCGAAAAGCCGGCGCACGTCGTCGGCGAGCGCGGGCGTGAAGCGGTCCGGGAAGAGCCGCCGCGTCATTTCGTCGATCGGCGGCCCGGCCACGAACACCTCGTCGAAGCGCGGGCAGTCGAGCCCGAGGTCGCGGAGCGCCGCCTTCCACGCCTCGCGGATGTCGCGGTCGGTGTCGGCCAGGGTGCCGTCGAGGTCGAAGAACCAGAATCTGCGCATGTCCGCACTCCTAATGGCTGAACTCCGCCTCGCACTCCCCTATGGCCGCGAGCACCGTGTCGGCGTCGGCCGCCTCCTCGAGCCGCTTCACAAGGTCGGTGCCGTGCGCGAGCATCGCGAGCCGCGCGAGGATGTGCAGGTGGGCGGCGTGGTCGGTGGAGCCGATGAGGAAGAAGTGCCGCGTGCCGTCGCCGTCGGGCGCGCCGAAGAACACGGGGCGCTCGGCGCGGCCGTAGGCGATGAATGACTCGGAGAAGAGGTACGGGTCGTGGAAGCGCGGGTGGAGGAGCGCCACGCCCTCGCCGATCGCGGTCGATGCGGCCTCTTCGCGCGCGACAAGCTCCTTGAAGAGCGCGTCGGCGTCGTTCACCTGTCCGCCGCGGTCGGCGAGGTCGGTCATGTCGCGCAGGATGCCGGCCTTCGCCTTGGCGGCGACGGCGAGGTCGATGGTCGCGGCGCTGAAGAGCCGGGCGACGCCCCAGTCGGAGATGTCGGCGCGGCGGTGCTCGTCCATCATCACGCGGTGGCGCTCGGCGAGCGTGCGCTGTCCGGCGGCGAGCAGGCTGCGCTGCGCCCACTCGTCGAGGGCGCGGTGCTCGAAGTACCATTCGCCGCCGCGTTCGACCGCCTCAAGCTCGCCGCGCTGGGCGCAGTGCTTGAGTTCGTTCGCCGTCATGTGCACATGCTCGGCGGCCTGGGCGAGGTTTAGAGTTTCGCGAGACATCTTGGATGCGCGGATTATACCATAATTTCGCCTCCAGCGGCAAAGGCGGGCGGCGGATCGCCCAGCGTGCAGTCGGCGCACAAGGGGTGGTGCGCAACGCAGAGCTCCCTGAAGAGGTGCAGCAGCCCCTGCACCAGCAGCCCGTTGCCGGCGTAGAACGCGGCCGGGTTGTGGTCCCGGCCGAAGAGCCTGAAGGCCATCAGCCTCACCGGCTCCGAGATGTCCTCGGCCGGCAGCCAGTCCGGCGCGGCGGCGAGCCGCCCTTCCGCGACCGCGAACGGCACCACCACGTTGGCCAGCACCGCCGCCGCGCGCCCCGGACCGATGAATCCGCTGAGCCCGCGCGCCGCCGCCTCGCCGCGGCCGCGCATCACCGCCACCATCCCGCGGCAGCCACGACGCGAGAAGTCCGCCGCGTCGGCGAGCGACATGGTGCCGGTCGAGGTGAAGACGTCCGCCGCCGCCGCCAGCCTGCGCTCGGGAGAGTTGTTCGGCCTCAGACAGCGGCGGTCCAGGTCCTCGAACGACCCCGCAGCCAGAAGCGCGGCGCGGGCCGACGGCGGCTCGCGCGGCATCTCCGCGATCGGCACGCGCCCGGCGACGCGGCGAAACGCCTCTGCGTTGCGCGAGTACCCGAGCGCCGTCATCACCTCCTCGTAGAACACCTGCTCGCGTCCTCCGGCGCGGCTGGCGACCGCCGAGCCGAGCCGCCGCCGCACCCGCTCGGCCTTCGCCGCGAGCCGGCGCCGCCCGGCCTCGGCGAGAAGCGCCTGCGCCCGGTCCGGGTCGCCGCCAAGCGCGCGAGAGCAGGGACGCTCCTCGCCGGGCAGCCGGTCGTAGGGGTAGGCAGCGAGGTCGATCGCGTCCGCCGAGAACGCCGGGTTGGCGAGCGCGAAGCGCCCAAGCCAGATCGACACCGCGCCCGGCGGCAGCGAACGCGCCTCGGGCCCGCACCCCCAGGTCACGTGGGCGACCACGCTGCGGTAGTTCGGGTCGGCGCCGTGTCCGTGGCGGTCCCAGTCCGCAGGGCGGATGTGCACCTCTACGTCGCCGACCACGCGGCGGCGCTCGGGTCCGAGCTCGAGCACCGCGCCGGTGAAGTCCGGCCCCGGGCCGAGGTTCCACTCGCCGGGACTCACCACCTCCACCGGAGTGCCGCGGCGGGTGGCGAGGCGCTTCGGACGCAGCGCCGCGTCGTACCACACCGCCTGGACGTGCCTCTCGGTGATGTCCATCGCCGCCTCCTCAGGCCGCCTTCCGACCCTTCGCCGCCGGCACGGCCGGCGACTCCTTCACCCTGGCGGCGATTTCGTCCCGCAGCTCCGGGTTCGCCTTCAGGAACTCGATCGCCGCCAATGTGCCTTGGCCAAGTTGCCGATCACCGAACGCGAGCCAGCTGCCGCGCTTCTCGACGATGCCGCGGGCGAGAGCGGCGTCCAACACCGAGCCTTCCCACGAGATGCCGCAGGCGTAGAGGATGTCGAATTCCGCCTCCGCGAACGGCGCGGCGACCTTGTTCTTCACCACCTTCACCCGGGTGCGGTTGCCCACCACCTCGCCCGCCGCGTTCTTGATCGCGCCGATGCGCTGCACCTGCAGGCGGCAGGAGGCGTAGAACTTGAGCGCCTTGCCGCCGGGGGTGGTCTCGGGGCTCCCGAACATGACGCCGATCTTCTCGCGCACCTGGTTGGTGAAGAGGACGAGCGCCTTCGTCTGGGCGATGGCGCCGGCGAGCTTGCGCATCGCCTGCGACATCAGCCGCGCCTGCAGCCCTACGTGGCAGTCGCCGATCTCGCCGTCGATCTCCGCCTGCGGCACGAGCGCGGCGACGGAGTCGACCACGACCACGTCCACCGCGCCGGACTTCACCAGCCGCTCGCAGATCGCCAGCGCCTCCTCGCCTGAGTTCGGCTGGGAGACGAGCAGCGAGTCGAGGTCGACGCCGATCCGCCGCGCGTAGCCGGGGTCGAGCGCGTGCTCGGCGTCGATGAACGCGGCGGTCCCGCCGGACTTCTGGGCGTTCGCGACGATATGCAGGGCGAGGGTGGTCTTGCCCGACGACTCGTGGCCGTAGCATTCGACGATCCTCCCCTTCGGCACGCCGCCCACGCCGAGCGCGAGGTCGAGCGAGAGCGCCCCGGTCGAGACCGCCTCGACGGAGCGGTCGGCGGCGTCGCCGAGCCGCAGCACCGACATCTCGCCGAACTCCTTGCGGATGGTCTTGAGTACGTCGTCCAGCGCCGTGACAATTCTGTTCATGTTGATTTTTCCTTTCTCGTTCGGTCAGTCCCATTTCACGAACCTGCCGCGGCGGGCGAAGAGCTCCACCTGGCGGATGTGGTCGATTACCGGCCTGCCGCCTTCCGGCACGCCGTAGATCTCGATGACGTCGAAGCGGTAGCCGCCGCGCCAGCGGTTCGTCCGCCGCCAGGCGTTGCAGGCCCGGCGCAGGTTCTCGCGCTTGCGGCGGTCGACGCTGCGCAGGCGCCGCGCGTACGGCGAGACCGACGCATGCTGCTTCACTTCGACGAACACCATGGTGTCGGTCGAGCGCTCCCAGGCGACGATGTCGATCTCGAGCCGCCGGTCGCGCGCCGACGGGCGCGAGTTGCGGTCTACGATCACGAATCCGCCGCGGCGGAGATACTCCGCCGCGACGTCCTCGCCCCAGCAGCCCCTGACCGCCGAGACGCTCGTATCCTCACGCGGCCGCGGCATCGACGGCCTCCTTTCCGCGCTTCGCCGCGGCGTCCCCGGCCCGCTCCGCCGAAACCGCCTGCGCCATCGGGATGCCGAAGCAGATCACCGCCATCGAGCCGCACACCGCCTCGGTCAGCCCCAGCGCCTCGGCCGGCGAGAAGAAGAACCGCGAGGACGTCTCCTGTCCGCCCGGCAGGGTGCGGTAGAGGTCGAGCGAATAGCCGACGATGGGCTCGACGAGGTGGCGGAGCGTGATGCGCGTCTGGCCGCAGCCGGCGCGGTGGAAGAGCCCCTGTCCGTCGCCGATCGACTCGCATTCGCCGCGGAAGACCTGCAGCATCTGGCAAAGGTCGGTGAAGCCGAGCTTCACGACGATCTTGTTCTCCCAGTCGAAGCGGGCGTACGTCGGCGTCGGTGCGCGGCGGTCGCCGACCGCGCTCTGTCCGGCGATGGTGAGCATGATGCACCCCTCCGCGTCGTCCGTCGCCGGCAGCAGCTCGAGCCTGACGGCGCTGCCGGTGCCGCGGGCGTTGGGGTGGTAGAGCGCGAGCCTCGGACGGTACGCGCGGCTCTCGGTCTGGTTCGTGGTTGTGTTCATCTGGTGTTTCCTTTCCTTTGGTGTTGTCGTGTATTCGTCCCGGCGCGGCGGACCTCGCCGCCCCGGTCAGATCCAGTAGGAGTTCTCCGCGCCGTCGAGATGGCGCATCCTGAGCGCGGCGTTGATGTGCTCCTCGCCGACCGCCTCCTCGCCGTCGAGGTCGGCGCAGGTGCGCGCGACCCTGAGCACCTTGTCGTAGGCGCGGGCGGAGAGCCCGAGCCGCTCGATCGCCCTGACGAGCCGGTCGCGGTCGGCGGAGGAGAGCCGGCAGACGTCGGCGAGGTCGCGGCTCTTCGCCTCCGCGTTTGTGTACACGCCGGCGACGCCGCGGTACCGGGCCGCCTGCATCGCGCGCGCCGCCACCACCCGCGCGCGCACCGCCGCGCTCGATTCGCCGCGGCCCAGGGTCGGCAATCTCGCGGCGTCCACCGGCGGCACCTCGATCTGGATGTCGATGCGGTCCAGGAGCGGACCCGACACGCGGCTCTGGTACTTGATGATGGAGGACTGGCTGCAGCGGCAATGGCGGCGGGGGTCGTTGAAGTAGCCGCAGGGGCAGGGGTTCATCGCCGCGACGAGCATGAACTTCGAGGGGAAGTCGTGCGCGGCGGCGGCGCGGGAGACGCCGACGTGGCCGTCCTCGAGCGGCTGGCGGAGCACCTCGAGCGCAGAGCGCGGGAACTCGGCGAACTCGTCGAGGAAGAGGACGCCGCGGTGCGCGAGCGACACCTCGCCCGGCACCGGCTTCGCGCCGCCGCCCAAGAGGCCGATCGAGCTCACGGTGTGGTGTGGGGCGCGGAACGGGCGCGAGGTCACGAAGGTGCCGGCGCACTTCTCGCGCCCAGCCACGGAGTGGACGCGCGACACCTCCAGCGCCTCCTCCACCGTGAGCGGCGGCAGGATGGACGGAATCCGCCGCGCGAGCATGGTCTTGCCCGAGCCCGGCGAGCCGATCATCAGGATGTTGTGACCGCCGGCGACGGCCACCTCGATTGCGCTCTTCGCGTCCTGCTGGCCCTTCACGTCCGCGAAGTCGTCGCCCGCGTCGCTGTTCTCGCGGATGAGACGGGAGAGGTCGTTGCGGCGCGGCTCGATGGCGCGCTCGCCGTTCAGGTACTGCACCGTCTCCTGGAGCGTCCGCACCGGGATGATGTCGATCCCCTCCACCACGCTCGCCTCGTCGGCGTTCTCCTCCGGGACGAGCATCGCGCGCCGGCCGATGCGCTTCATCTCCAGCGCCATCGGCAGCACCCCCTTCACCCGCCGGATCTCGCCCGAGAGCGCGAGCTCGCCGGCGAAGGCGTAGTCGCCGAGGCTCTCGCTGAACACCTTGCCCGTCGCCTTCAGGAGCCCGACCGCGATCGGCAGGTCGTAGACCGGCCCCTCCTTCTTAACGTCCGCAGGCGCGAGGTTTACCGTAACGTCCAGCTCCTTGCGGGACGAGAGGCCCTGGCTCTTGAGCGCGGTGGGGATGCGGTCCTTCGCCTCCTTCACCGCCTGGTCCGGGAGGCCCACGATCGCGAACTGCGAGTTCCCCAGGGTGGAGAACACCTCGATCTCCACCGTCCGCGCCTCCACGCCGCTCACCGCGGCCGAATAGCATTTTGCCAGCATCTTTCTACGTTCCTTTCCGCCCTCCAGTCCGGGAGGACGGTGCGTAGAATAGCAAAACGCCGGAAATCGAACCTTAATGGAACCTTAATTGAATCTAAAGACGAATTTAGATTCGCTTAAGGTTCCATTAAGGTTCAGAATCGGGAAATTTGATATACTCCGCTTTTTTTTGCCGCGGCAATCCGCCGCGCAAGCTACGGGACGGACGGCACGGGGCGGATTTCAAGCGTCCAGCGGACTTCCTTGCGCGGATCGAAGACGTTTTCCTCGAGCGGGCCCGGGCCGCAACTGCCGCCGCCGAGACCGGTCTGCCGGACATCGAGGTCGACGCAGACTTCCGGGCGCGGAACGAGCGGCGTGCGGTGGCGCTTCTCGCCCGCGCGGTGCCGCGCGAAGTCGAGGTCTTCCCAGGTGTAGTGGAGCGCGGCGACGAACATCGGCTCGGACGCCGCGAACTCGACTCCCCTCCCGTTCTCGTCGGAGAACCTCACCCACCTGACCGCGCTCTTGCCGCCGCACGCCTGCGGGCGCGCGTAGTCGACGAACTGCTCGGTCACGGTCGACTTCCACACGCCGAGGAACGAGCCGGAGCAGCGGTCGATGTAGTTCTCGCCGGGGCCGCGGCCATACCACTCCATCCGCTCCAGCGCGCGGTCGAGCCTAAGCGAAAGCCCGAGCCTCGGCAGCGCCTTCGGCATGTCGCCGCGGGGCTTGACGAGGTTGTCCACGAGGATCGATCCGTCGGAACGGAACGACCACAGCGCCTCGTGGACAAACCCAGCGCTCTTGGCGCCGGTCACCTCGACGACTGACATCACCCTGCCGCCTTCGCACTTCAGCGGGCGCGCATGGTAGGAAAGCTGGGCAAGCCCCTTGGAGAAGAAATTCCCTTCGCGGCGGTTTTCGTGCTGCACCGCGCCGCGCATCCAGTGGTCGTTGTCGGTGAAGGCGCGCGCGCAGGTGAGGCGCGGACCGGCGACGACGCCGTCGACGTCGCCCAGCACCTTGACGCCGTTCATCGTCAGCTCCGAAAGCGTGCCGGTCGCGCGGGAAAAGACGGCCCGCGTGGAACCGGCTTCGACCACGAACTCGGCTCCCAGGTCCTTCACCGTCACCGCCGAGGCCTCGTCCGGCGGATTGTCCGCGAGCTTCGCGGCAAGCCATGGACGCTCCGAAACGACAATCTGGTCGCTGGCTACCTTCCATCCGCGCTTCGCCCAGATGGTGTCGGCCTTCAGGCTGAATTCCAGGTTGACGGCCAGCTCCTTCCCCGCCGGGGCGGACGAAACCGCCTGCGCGACATCGGCGAGGACGAGCTCGCCGACGGCAAGCGGCGCGACCGGCGGCGGCTCAAAAGCTCCCGCGGCTACCTGCACCCCGTCGGCCAGCAATTCCCAGCGGCCGTCGAACCTGTCCGCGCCGGTGAAGCCGTAGCGGTTCCAAAGCCGGAACACGCCCTTCGCCGCGGACTCCGGCTCGGCGGAGACCGCAATGCCGCGGTAGACATGCGCCACCTCCGCGAGTTTCGCGGTCGGACGGTGGTCGGCGCCGATAAGCCCGTTGCAGCAGAACGGGCCGTCATTCGGCTCTTCGTCCCAGTCGCCGCCGTAGGCGAGGTAGCGCTCTGGGCGTCCGGTCTTGGAATCGACGCGCCCGGTGTACTTCCAGAGCGACTGGTCGATCCAGTCCCAGATGCAGCCGCCGATGAGCGAATCGTAGCGGTAGATGACGTCCCAATACTCCTTCAGGTCGCCGACGGCGTTGCCCATCGCGTGTGCATACTCGCACATGATCATCGGCTTCAGCGCGGTCTGGTCCTGCCGGTCTTTTTCCTTGCGTCCGGGCATGACGTCGGCAAGTCCGTCGCCGAAGCGCCCACGCTCTTCGAGCCACCAGACCGGCGGATACATGCGCGAGTCGATGTCGGCGTCCGGGTTGCCGCATTCCCAGTGGGTCGGGCGCGGCGGGTCGAGCGCCTTCACCGCCGCGAGCGCGTGGCGGAAGCAGTCGCCGTGGCCAGTCTCGTTGCCCATCGACCAGACGGTCACCGACGGATGGTTGCGGAGAAAACCGACCTGCCGCACGTTGCGCTCGACGATCGAATGGTCCCAAATCGGAAACGCGCCCAGGCCCTTGTCCGGCCAGTAGACGTAGGACTCGTGCCCCTCGACGTTCGCCTCGGCGATCACGTAGACGCCGTAGCGGTCGCAGAGGTCGTACCAGCGGCGGTCGTCGGGGTAATGGCAGGTGCGCACGGTGTCGATGTTGGAGCGTTTCATGAGCTCGATGTCGGCCACCATCTCCTCAAGCGTGACCGAGCGGCCGTGATCGGGCGAGTGCTCGTGGCGGTTGACGCCCTTCAGCTTCACCGCCTTGCCGTTGACGAGCAGGCGGTTGCCGTCGATGCGCTGCTCCTTGAAGCCGATCCGCCGCGCGCGGATGTCGTCGCCCTTCCTGACGACGAGGGTGTAGAGATACGGATCCTCGGCCGACCAGAGGCGCGGGAAGGACAGTTGGGCGGTTGGGTGGCTGGATGGTTTGGTGGTTAGGCTCGCGACGCGTTTCCCGTCCGCGTCAAACAAATCTGCGCGACATTCTCCATCGATGCCTTCAACAGAAATTGTCGCCGACTTGTAGCCGTCGCCAAATTCCGTCCTGACGACGAAGTCCCAGATGCCGTCATTCGGCATCGACCAGATCGCGACGTCGCGGAAGATGCCGGAGAAGCGGAACATGTCCTGGTCCTCGAGGTAGCTGCCGTCGCACCAGCGGTACACCTCCACTGCCAGCACGTTGGCGCGTCCGCCGCCGCGGACGAAGCCGGTGACGTCGAACTCGCTCGGCAGCTTGGAATCCTCGGCGTAGCCGACCTTCTGCCCGTTCACCCAGACGTAGTAGGCGGAGGCGACGCCTTCGAAGCGGAGAATCGTCCGCCTCCCCTCCCATCCTTCCGGCAGCGTGAAAGATGTGCGGTAGCTGGCGACCGGGTTGTAGTTCGGCCGCTCGGTGTCGCGGTCGAGGATGCGCGGCACCGTGTTCGTGGCCGGGGAGTGCCAGTCGCGCCCCTCCACGATCTTCGGGAACTCGAGCGAGAAAGGATAGCGCCAGTTGACGTAGCCGGGCGAGCCGAACCCCTGGAGCTCGAGGCAGCCGGGGACGCGCACCATGTGCCAAGCGCGGTCGTCGAAGTCCTCGCGCCAAAAGTCCTTCACGCGGAGCGCGGGGTCGCCCGTCCAGGAAAGCTTCCAGACGCCGTTCAGCGACTTCACGAACGGCGACGGATACTCGAGCTCGTCGGTGAAGGCGTCGGATTCCCTCGCCAGCGGCACCGACCAGGTGCGCGGCGGAAGCCTTCCAATCGAATTGACTGCCGGATCCTCCCACTCCGCCGCGTCAGCGGACGCCAGCAGGCCGCAGAGCGCTGCGGCTAAAGCGTTTACTTTCATGGTGTTGCTCCGTTTCACTGCCGCGTATTATACCAAAAGTGACGGAGGCGCGTTGTCGCGCGGAGCCAATGCTCGGTCTCGGTGCGCAAACTGCCGCGAAATCCAATCACATTCCTCCAAGCATATACAGTAAAACATATACAGAAGGGTATGACCCTTTTGTTCCTACGCAATGGTGGCGAGTGGGGAATGCTAAAAATGGACCTTGGATATCCAAGCGCCCCAGGCGCCAACGCGAAACGTCGTTCCGCCGACAAATTCCGCATTCTTCGAATAGACAGCATCAGGCGAGACACGCCCCTTGACGTCGCGATTTTCTTCATCTGCCGCAAGATATGACGCCGTCTTGCGCTTCGGAACAGCGAACAAGACGTCGCAACGGACGTCTTTGCCTGTCCAGTTCTGCACCACAAGCATGGTTTCGCGCCCATTCCGCCTGACAAAAGCCGTAACGGAATCATTTGCCGTCGTGTCAAGCCATGTCAGGCCCCCCTCGCCGTTGATGTCAGTGAACGCGGAATGTTCGCGGCGAAGTGCAGCAAGGCGCTTCACGAGTGCATGACGCGACTTCCCCGGCTCGCGGTCGAGCTGCGTCCAGTCCATCGGTGTCTTGCCGAACATCGAATGGCGCTCGTCGGAATCGGCCAGTTCATTGCCGGTGAAGAGCATTGGCACGCCGTCGAGAGTAAACATCCAGACAAGAACCTGATCTACGGCTTCATGTCCCCACTGCGCCTCGCGACGAGGACGCAGGTCAGTTGCAATGTCGTGGTTCTCGTAGTGGTTCACGAATCTCGAGCCGACAGGGCACGAACTTTCACGCTCAACCCACAAGTTGCGCACCCTGGCGGCATTGAGACCGGGGAACCAGCCGTAGTCCGCATCGAAGCCCTTGTACTGGTTGCAGACGGTAAAACCTTCACAGAGGAGAACCGCCCTTCCGCCAGAAACGGAATCCATCATGTCATGCGCATCGCACCAGAAATCGAGCGGGATGCCGTCGCCGACGTCGCAGCGGAAACCGTCCGCCCCGTACTCCTTCATCAAATACAGAATATTGCCAATCAGGTATTCGCGCAACTTCGGCTCGGCAAAGTTGAGCTTCGGGAACCGCCACGGACCCTTCTTGACCGTGCCATCGGGATTCCACCAGGTGAACTCTGGATGCTCCTTCAGGACGGGCGCAGTCGGACCGCAGTGGAGATATACGAGGTCGAATACAACCTTCATGCCGATCCCGTGCGCTGCTGCGCAAAAATCCCTCAAGTCGGCATCCGTGCCGTACTCCTCGTCAACGTGGAAGTAGTCGGAGATGCGATACTGGTTTTTCGGGTTGTCGAAGCCGCTCTTGATTTGGCGCGGGCTCCAAAAACCCTTGTCCATGTCTGTGTCCATCTTCATCACCGGCACGAGGTAGGCGATGGTGACGCCGAGATCTTTCAGATACGGCAGCTTTTCCGCCGCCGCCTTGAGCGTACCCTCGGGCGTGAACGCGCGCGGCTGTATCTGGTACATGACGCCGCGAGTAAACCACTCAGGCGACTTTCGTGCGTCCTGCATGTGGGCGTTCGCGCCAAATGCGAAATTCGCGGCGACCATTGCCGCTACCAAGATTGTTCCGCACAGAGTTCTCACTTAAGCATCAAAAGGGTCAGACCCTTCTGTATATGTTTTACTGTATATGCTGCGGGGCGCGGGGTGTATTGCGACGAGTTTTCCACCGTCACGGATGCGTCACAGCGCATGCCAGCCGCAATTCCGCCCACGATAGCGAGGGCGAGCGTAAGCGCGGTCTTGGCATGGGGTTTCATCGCGTGAATTATACCATTTTTGCCGCGCTCCGTGTTGGCTTTCGCGGCAGATTTCCGTGGCCGCGAAAAGTGAGCGTCGTTAGACGCGAACAAATCCGTGTGTTAATCAAAACTGCGCCCCTGCCAGGGCATCCGCGTTGCGGACGACCTTCGGTCGGTGGATATGCGCAAACCGCCGTAGGGACCTGTACCCACGCTTTGTACACTTCAAATTAATACGCAACACCATCCTTCGGCCTATAAGTAAAACCTCTTCCATCACAACGTTCGCACTTGAGCTTTCCCTTGCCTTCGCAGACTGGACACGTCACTTTGCTGCCGTTCATGACTTCGCCGCGCCCCTGACAAGTTCCACACGTCTGCCACACATCGTATTTTTTGTTGCCATCACATTTCGGGCAAATTTCAGGATAGCCGTATCCGCTTCCATCACACGCGGCGCAGTTCTCGTATCTGCGCAGACGGCCCCGCTCTTCAATTGCCACCCTTTTCTTCCCGCCGCACGAACCACACTTTCTCCTTATCTGCCCATGCCCATTACAAGTGCTACAAGTAACAGATTTCCGAATTTGGCCTCTGCGTTCTGAACCGCTTGTGTAGTAATCATCATCATACCTACCACCAACACATGTTGGGCACGGCTTTTTGCCCTTGACGAGGACCTCCCCATTGCCTTTGCATCTTGCGCACACTATTGCGCCTGTTCCGTTACAGGGCGAACATGTTTCCTTGCGAGATTCAAGTTCTTTCGCGTCATAAACCTCCTTAACGTCATTAATCTTATCAAGTCTAGCCTGCAACCTATTCGATTCACTTGTAGCATTCTTGATCGCAATCTCAATCGCTTCCAGTGAGTCTGCGTCCGAAAGCTTCTCTGAAAGACGTCTTGCTATATTCTCCTCCTTTACACTAACAGAAGAATCTGTCGTTGAGATCTTGCTCGCATCAAAGCCAGCCCATTCACCTGACAATTTGCCATTGAGAATATCGTTGACTCTCCTTGCCAGCTCATCTACACGGTCTTCTATAGTTACAAGGCGTTTAAGCCGCTCGTTCTTCTCGGCTTTTTCAGCGGCAAGCCTACGATTCCTTTCCTCTCGCTCTCTATTTATTCGCGAAAGTTCATCTTTCGCCTCCTTACATCCTGCGTCAGCAGCATCTTCCAGCAATTCTTCAGCCTTCTCTTCGTCTTTCTTTACACCATTGCCGTTCATGTAACACATGGCAAGGCAATACTTTGCAAAAGGGTAGCCCTTCTTCGCCGATCTTTCAAACCACTTGACGGCCTCAATAACATTCCTCTCCACGCCCCACCCCTCTAAGTAATATACCCCCATTCCACACTGCACTTCACGAAATGTACCTTTCTCCGCAGCCTTCAGCATCCACTTGGCGGCCTCCTCCTGATCCTCTTCCACGCCATTCCCTAAATGATAGCATCTCGCAAGTTCAAATTGTGCCGTCTCATCGCCAAGTTCCGCGCCTTTGCGAAACCATTTAACGGCCTCTTCCTTGTCAAGCTCTACGACATCGCCATTCATATAGAGGTCTGCGAGTCTCCTCATCGCAGATGTGTCACCAGCATTCGCGTTTGCCCGCCACGCCGCCACAGCCTTATTCTGCCATTTTGACGCCTCATCCTCGTCTTTCTCAACACCAAAACCAAGCTTATAGCACTGTCCAAATTTGTAAAGGCACATTGAGTGTCCGCACTCAGCTCCTTTACGGAACCACCTAAACGCACCCTTCGCGTTTTGTTCTACTCCAGTTCCACTAACATACAACATTCCCATGTCAAACATGGCATCTCCGTGCCCAGCTTCTGCTGCCTTTCGGCACCATTTAGCGGCATTCGCTGTATTGCGCTCAATGCCTACGCCATCCATACAACAGGCGAACATTCTGTGCTGGGCTTCCGGCAACTCCTGATCAGCGGCAAGGCGATACCACTTTATCGCCTCATCCGTGTCCATGAATACTCCTTGTCCGTTAGCAAAGCAGTCGCCGACATACAGCTGCGCCTTTGCATTTCCCTTCCTTGCCAGCGGAAGAAGAAGTTTGTACGCCTTTGGATACAACCCTTTCTCGTAATATGCAATGCCTCGATTGAGTCGAGGATCTACGCCGAAAAACAAATATGCCCCAAACGCAACCGCACACCCAACAACAATTGCGGCGACAACTGAACCAAACAACACCAAGACCTTCTTCATTCTCGACTTAGTCTTTGGACCGTCAGGAGATGGAACTGCATCTGTATCATCCTGCAGACGTGCGAACCGACCAGGAATCGCGATGCGTTCAGCGCGTGACGAAGCACCTTGAACACGCCTAGGAGCGAATTTTCCGCTTCTTGGGGAATCTGCCGGTCCATTAGGTTTATCGTCAGACGCAATCACACTCGTATCTGCCCCTGCAACAAAACCTTCGCCGCATACGCTGCACTTCGTGTAGCGGTACAAGTCCTTCTCTTCGGCCTCGTATTCAGTTCCGCAATGCGGGCATTTGATGTTCATAGGTTAATCTCCTTCCGCGCTACTTCTACCGAGTGTCACCGCCTTGCGCGGAAATGAAAACGGCGCACCCTCAAAATCCATGTCTATCGGAGGCACCGCTAAGAGCCTGAAGTAAAACAAGGACATGAGAGTGCGCCGTGTGAATCATCACACGTGCGCACAGTCGTATTTCGCCTTACTTCGTGAAAATTAGCGGTTTCCCGATAAGCTACTATACGCTGTTGCGTACGTTCTGCAGTCCCGGTTGGGATACTGCAGCCCCCGCCCGCCGCCTTGATGCACGGCTCACGGGGTTCTGGCCTTGCGCTTGCGCGCTCGGCCCGGCGGACTGGTCAGATTGGCGGCCAGCCCGAACTCAAAGATCGACGCGGTTCCCCGCGGCACCATCTTAGCCATTTCAGGTCGTGCGCGTGTATTTTACCAAATTCTGCGGACGCTATACAACCAGCCTGCCAAACCGGAGGCCGCGCGAATTTGAAAATTACAAAAAGTCAGCCATATTCGGGGGCGGCTGCGTCGGCTCCGGCGGGAGTGCGTCCACGATTGTCTTCAATTTCGCGAATGCATCCGGGATGTCGTTCTGCAGGATGTCCCAAATGGTGTCATAATCGATGTCGGCGTAGTCATGTACAATCTTGTGTCTGACGCCAGAAAGCCCCTTCCAGTTGAGTTCAGGATGTTTGTCCGCAAATTCCCGTGTCACGTTGTTGGCCGCCTCGCCCAGCACCGTCAGATTGAAGAGTATACTTTCCGTTCTGCCTTCGTGCCGCTGCAATTGCTCTCTGGCCTATCCTTTGGAGACGTTGACAATCCATTCGACCGCATCCAGCATGTGTCGTACGCGTGATTCGTCGCGATATTGGGATTTGTCCGTCATACTGGGACAGCTTCCTTGCATACACGGTGGGCAAATCCAAGAGAGTGCGGAAGAATCCGCGAGGTAACCAGGTCCACGTTCCGTCCGAGAAGCGCCGCAAACGCTTCGGACAAAGCGCACTCGTTTCGCCAGCTATACCCACCAGGCTCCCATTTCACAAGGAAATCCACGTCGCTGTCGGGGCGCTCCTCCTTGCGTGCGCACGAACCGAAGACCCAAAGCTTCTCGGCTTTGTTTCCTCTTGCAATAGCATGAATCTCGTCACGCTTCGCAACTATCTCGTCCAGCATGCACATCTGGTCTGCTGCTCCCGTTCAGTTCTCGAACTATGCAAGCCCCGGGCACTCGTCCGAAGACGCGAATAGTATAGCAAAACCGCCGCGCAGAAATCAAGCGGCCAAACCGGCAAGGCACCACCGCCTCAATCGACGGCGGGGATGGGCGAGCGGTTGCGCCGGCCGTAGAGCAGCATCGAACCAAAGACCGCAATGGCCAGGAGCGGCTGATAATATAGGCTCGAGAGCAGCGATACGGTGTCGACGGACATGTCGAGCCCCTTCGCGACGCCCATGGCGATGAGAATCTGCGCGCCGTAGGGGATGAGCCCCTGCACTACGCAGGAGGCGGTGTCGAGGACCGATGCGACGCGAACTGGCGCCGCGCCGAACTTGTCGGCGCATTCCTTCGCGATGGGACCGGCAATTACGATTGCGACCGTGTTGTTGGCAGTGAAGCAGTTGATGGCCGACACCAAGAGGAAAACGCCGAACTCGCAGGAGCGCGGACCCAGTATCACCTTGGATATCTTGTCGGTGAGCCACACGATTCCGCCGTTGGCCTGCACCGACTTGAAAAGCCCTCCGGCCAGGAGCGCGACAATCAGCGTCTCGCCCATTCCCAATGTCCCCTTGCCAAGGAGGTCCATGATGTCGAAGAACGCAAAGCGCCCAAGAACGCCACCGATCACAGCCGACAGCAAGGTCCCCGAGAAGAGCAGCGTCATCACGTTGAATCCCGCCAGCGCAAGCGCGAGCACGAAGACATAGGGCAGGACCAGGACGACGTGCCGCCATGCTATGGTCGGCGTCTCGACCGCTCCCGCGGCAGAGCCGGAGGCCGCATAGAGGAAGAGCGCGACCAGCGCGGCAGGCGCCGCGATCAGGCCGTTGGCGAGGAACTTGTCCTTCATCCTCACTCCCTGGGTCCGCGTAGCGGCGATTGTCGTGTCGGAGATCATGGACATGTTGTCGCCAAACATGGCACCACCGATCACGGCGCCCATGAGAAGCGCCGGGTCGAGGCCAAGCGGCTCGACAAATCCCAACGCGATCGGCGTCACCGCCGCTATGGTTCCGCAGGAAGTGCCGATGGCCAGCGAGATGAGGCACGAGACGAGGAACACCCCCGCCACCATGAGGCGGGTCGGCACAAACGCCTGCGCAATCGTGACGGCGGCGTCGACGGCGCCCGCCCCCTTCGCTATCGTCGCGAACGCCCCCGCCAATATGAAGATGAGACACATGATCATTATGTTCGGCTCGCCCATTCCCCTCGCGTAAATTTCGACCTTCTCGTCGAGCTTGCGGCGCCCGATGAGCATGGACACCGCCGAGGCCACGAGAAACGCGATGGGCATCGAGACCTTGTACCAGGGCATTTCATAGCCGAGGTGGGACGCGAAAAGCGACAGCCCGACGTAAAACGCGGCGAACACCGCGAAAGGCACCAGCGCGAATCCGTTGGGACAAGGCGTATTAGTTTCTTTGTTCATAAGCTCCCTGCTTTCTTCCCCTTTAGGGAGGAGTGGTCAGCGCTGCTTCTGGTAGTAGTCCGGGGCGACGTCGGCCTTGCCGTTCGAGTAGCGGTAGACGCGCTGGACGGCGTAGCCGCCACCTGAGCCCTTGCCTGTCTTGATGGCGTGGCCCTGGCCGTTGACGATTGCGTTGATGCCGACAAGCGGCCCCTCTCCGTTCGCAATCTCGACGGTGCAGGCGTTCTCGACGACGACTCCGGGCGCATTGGGGACTTCGACCGCGTCGTCGAGGAAGACGCTGTTGCCGTCCGTGTTGATGAAGACGTCGTACACGCCAAGCCCGACCGCGTAGTGGCGCTTCACGCCGTCCGCGACCTTGTAGGCGGCATACCCCTTCTTCTTCCCGCCGTGCGACATCCACACGGCGTTGCCCGGCGGATCGTAGCACTTCTCGTTCTGGAGGAAAAAGATGCGCCCGTTCTCGCCGTTCCAGAGGACGTCGTACTCCTGGAAGTGCTCGACGAAAAGCCCGTAGCACGTCACGCCGTCGCCGTTCACGACGAGCCCGTTTTTCGACGTGTTGGCCGTCCATCCCGTATGGTCGCCGTGGTCGGCGCGCCATATCCAGGTATGGTCTACGACGACGTCGTTCGAATTGACCTCAAGGCAGACTTCCGTCTTGCCGGGCTTGCCGGTGCCGCCGACACGATAGACGAGATCGACGAGGAACGTGGGGTTCTTCGCATGGCGCAGCCTGGACTTCCCGCCGCCGACGACGACAAACCTCTTCGACGCGCGTTCCGCGTCGAATATGAGCCCGGCTATGACGAGTCCGTCAACATCTGCGCATCTAAGCGCCGCGTCGCCGTTCTCGGGGACGATCGTCGGCTCGCCGATGCCAAGGACGACGGTGTTCGGCTTCGTCACCTTTATCGGTTCGTCGACATGATAGACGCCAGGCGTGAAGAGGACGTTCTTTCCGGCGGCGAGCGCCGCGTTTATCGTCTTCGCCGTGTCCTTGCCTTCCTTCGCCACATGGAAGTCGCGGGCGAGGTCGAGGGTTCTCCCCTCGCCCATCCCGCCGTTCGCCTTGCCCGCGCCCCAGCTCACGCCCTTCGCGCCGCGGAGAATCGCCGGCACAAACACCTTGAACGCGTCGCCGTCGACGAAGAGAAAAGGCTTTTCGCGGATGACGCCCGTCTCGCCGACGATGGTCGTGCAGCCGCCCGCGCGCCAATTCGAGGAAACTCCTTCCACGGCAGTCGGCGCGCATTGCGAAAGTCCCTTCCCGCCGTCCTTCGACGACGCGGCAAAGTCTCCGGCGCACCCCACTACCACCTGGTTCCAGTTGATGCCGTAGATTCCCGCGCCGAAGCTGTCGTTGCGGTAGAAGTACTGCTGCTGCGCGTAGGAGCCGGCGGGCTTCTCGAACACGCAGTCCGCAACAAAGCCGCCCGACGCCCAGCCGCAGAACCAGTCGAAGACGGCCTTGCGCTCCACATGGAGTCGCCGCGCGGGAGCGGCTTGCGAGACGGCCCACTGGAAGTTGAAGTACGGATCGGCGTTGTTGTCCGTGTCGACGATCGCGACGTTCTCGATCCCCACCCAGAAGTTGCACGTCGCGTTGTTCTTGTCGAGCGCGGCGGGAGTCTTGACGTTGCAGAGCTTCACCTCGTCCGGCGTGCGCCCAAGCCCAAGGATCTGCGTATAGTAGCCGACGTTGAGCGTCCCCGCCTTCACGTAGTCGCCGGGGAGGAAGAGGAACGCCTGGCGCTCCGGCCCGAACTGGCGCTTGTGCTGCCGCTTGAAAACGCCTTCGACGGCCTTGGCGACTTCCTTCATGTCGTCGTCCGGCGAGAACACGCGCACGTTCGCGCCCAGATCTGACTTTGGCATGGCGGCTCCTGCCGCGAGTGCCATCGACGCAAGTGCTGCAAATGACGTGACTGCTGTCCTCATGTTTGCCTCCTCAACGGGTACGTTTGCCCTTCGGACTTGACTTCTCGGCCTTGGACGGCATCGCACCGCCGAACTGGTCCAGAGCCACGCGATTCGGGCCGGGCGAGAACCGGGTCGCGACAAGCGCCTCTTCAACAGGCAGCTTTTTCTCGACGGAAACTCCGCCGACGCTTGCGCGGACGACTGCGAAGCCGTTTTTCGCCGGGGTGAACATGTTCTTCCGGAATGTCCCGTCGTCGCTCGACCACTCGGCCTCCACCGGACGGAACTTGTCGCCGCCAAGCCAGGCGCGCACGTTGAGCGCGCTCGCGACGCCCTCCTTCAGCACTGGCTTTTCCGAGCCGATCGCAAAGCCGAGCGGCGCGGACGGCTTCGCGTCCTTCGCCCTGCCGTAGACGCTGAAGGAGAACAGCGAGACGCCGTACTGCGTCGCCTTCTCGAGTCCGCGCAGGCGGACGAACCGAGCCTTCTCGCCGCCGAAGTCGATACGCTGCGGGCCCGCCGCGCCGGCGCGCTCTCCGCCGAGCGGATTCCACTTCGCGCCGTCACCCGAGCATTCGAGGACGTACTTCGACGCAAAGGCGTTCTCCCACTTGATCTCCGCGCCGTAGAGCTCCATCTCCTCGCCGAGGTCTATCGTGGCGGTCGGCTCGGGGTCCGAATGAGAAGAAGACCAACGCGTCGTGTCGTCGCCGTCGGTGATGTTCGCGCCGCGAAGCCCCTCGTTCTCCTCGCTGGTGACGACGACCTGCTTCCCCTGCGCAAGGTCCGGCATTGCCACGCCGCTGGGGATGATGGACTTGCCTTGTGCGGTCTTGAGGGTTTTGACTGGGTCAACATGATTCAAGGCATTGGGCGAAACCGTCAGGGCGCGCGGCTTGGCGACGACTTCGCCCACCGTCTTGCCCCCGTCCGCCGCAAAGAAGCGGACCTTGCGCGCCTCGCCGCCGCAGTTGTAGACCATCAGCGTACGCTTGCCGTCCTTGACGTAGGCCCGCGCACACGGATAGTCGGCGCGGACGGAGAAGTCGAGCTCGCCGAACGAAAGGTGGCTGTGCGTCGCCCAATACGTCATATGCGCGGTGTCGGCGTTCATCGCGGCGGACATCTTCCTCTCGCGCAGCTCGTCGAAGACCTTGGCGGCCTGCAGCGGATCGTGCCGCTGGAGGTAGGAGAGAAGGACGTTGCCGAGGGACTCGTTGCCAACCGGCGGCGTCTCGTGTCCGTCGCGCGTCTTCCCCTTTTCGAACCATCCTCCGATTTCCTTCGACTTCCACATCGTCTCCCAGTCCCATTTCGCGAACTTGAGGTCCTCGCTCAGGTAGTCGAGCGCGGGCGTGTTGGGAAGCCACTGGATCGAATGCATCCAGACGGGATCGCCGGAGAACCAGGTCCACCAGCCGACGCCGTGGCAGGTGAGGTTGGAGTTGTAGGGGTGCTTGTACTTCGTGTAGTCGATGTTCTCCCTGTCGCGGTCGAACCAGTACTCCGCCGTGCCGCGCGCCTCGGAGACGTAGCCGAAGATCGCGGCGTCGCGCATCGCGTCGTCGCCGAGGGCAAGAGCGAGGAGGTACATTCCGCCCCAGCCCTGCATCGCCTCGGACGTCGACTCCTGTCCGTTGCCGTTTCCGTCGCCCAGTCCTCCGGCGAAGGAATGTCCAGCCCACGGATCGAACATGCGGAAGAACGGGAAGCGCTTCTCCGCCCGGTCCCAGTTGGCATAGTCCTGGGCGATGAGCCTCAGCATGGGGCCGAACTTCGCGGCGAAGTCCGCGTCGACCATCGCAAGGAGCGCACCGGAGTAGGTGAAGTAGCCGTAGTGGAAATGGTGGTCGTTGAAGGTTTCGGAATCGTAGCTCGTCCCCTCGCCGACGAGTCCGCCCCATTTCGGAACATACGAGAAGAAGAGCCTTTCCTCGCACGGGTCCCACGTGAGCCAGTCCTCGAACTTCTCGCGGAGCCTGTCGTGCGCCTTCTGGAACGTCTCGGCGTCGCCGATCTCGCGCGCGGCCATCATTGCGAACGCCATCTGGAGGAGTCCCTTGCCGCCCCAGTACGTGTCGCCGCCGAAACTGCCGCGCGCGGCATAGTCGGCAAGCAGCTCCCGGAAGAGCGACGCATTGTAGACGCCATTGCCCGTCGCCTGTTCCCCGTTCCTCGGCGCCGCCCAGTAGGGAAGCATGCCGGGGAAGTCGTATACTATCGCAAGCGAGTTGCCCGCGGCGACGCGCTGCTTCCCGCGCGGCGTCTGCCAGACGAGTCCGTCAATGCACCTGAACTGCGGCTTGGTGCGCTTCAGGTGGTGCGGCTGGAAGCCCTGCAGCGCAACGGGGCTCTTCTTCTGCTCCCCGCTCCCCGTTCCCCGGATATCCTCCGTCTTGACCGTCCAGATCGTGGCAAGCGCAGCGGACTTTTCGTCATACTTCCACTCGACCTTCGTGGAGCGGATGACGGCCGTCGCGTAAGGTGCGATCTTCTCCAGCGCCGCCTCGTTCGGCGCGAGTCCGATCGCCATCCAGGTCACGTCGCCCCGCTTCCCCTTCCAGACGCCGTAGGTCTCGTCGCCGACGGAAACGACAGCGCCGCCAAACGCCTTGCGACTGGAGACTTTCAGGTTTTCGCCGTTCTCGAGGGAGATCTTCAGTCCGACGCCCTTCGCCTCGATCCACGTAAAGGGAGATCCGTGGACAAGCGTCGTCTTGATCGTCTTCGCGCCGTCTCGAAGCTCCATCTCCACGTCCCAGTCGTGCCAGCCCGAGACAAGCGTCGCGTCGGGGCTAAACGCACCTTCCGCGCGAACGACGAGGGCGGAGCGCTCCTTCATTTCGGTGCCGTTGTCGATCCAGTACGACGGATAGGCGACGCGTATGCCATTTGCGTCGATGCGGACCTTCGCCGGATAGCTCCAGAGGTTGCCCGTCCACTGGTTCACGAGCGCATCCGTCCACCAGTCGTTCGTGGGGATCGGCTCTCCCTTTTTCACGCGCTCGGCCATTTCGGGCGCAAGGTATACGAGGCGGTTCTGCATGATGCGGCTCTGGTCGCCGCCGCGCGCGATCTTTCCGTCCGCACCGAATGTGCGGGCGAGCCGCCAAGGCGCGTACGAGGCGTAGGACCCTTCGCCGCACCGAACCACCTCCTGCGCAAAGACGGCAAACGCCATCGTCGCGGCCACCGCGACGGCCAAGCACAATCTTTTCATGACAGCACCTCCGACCTGCTCTTCGCCACTGCGCTGGACTCAGCCGCTACCTGACAACGTATATGGAACCGGGCCCGCTGACGACAAGCATCCCCTGGCCGGTCAAGCAGCCAAGCGTCTCAGCCGTAAACTTGCCCTTCTTCTTCTCGCCGTCGACGAAGAGCGACCAGACGGTCAACGTGTGTCCGGCGAGGTCGATCTTGACGTCATCATCGTCAGCAATCGTCAATGTCTCGATTCGCGTATTGTTCTCAAGCTTGACGCGAGCGCCCGGGCGAATCTCCCAGTCAGTCAAGGAGCTGCTCTGCGGGAACGGTTCCCAATAGGTGAGAGTGAGGTTGTACGGCGTAGTCTCGTTCCCGGTTTCGCTGTTTTGGACCAGCGTGAAATTCGACGCGTACGTCGCCTGATCGACCTTCGCGCCGTTCAGGTGGATGCGCTCTTCATCGAAGAGCAGACCATACGCATTGTTCTTCCATTCCTCCGCCGCGTTGAATGTGTACGAACAAGCCGGATAGACGACGCCGTTCCCGCTCAGCGAAACGAAGTTCATGTAGGTGGAGCCGCCCCACGTTCCGCAGACCGCGCCGGCATCGCCGAGCTTGTTGTTGGAAATCTGGGACGAATAGACCTGCATCGTGCCGTTTCCGACAAGCGTTCCCGTCGACGTGATCGCGGCGTTGGAAACAACAGTGTTCGCAACTGCAATGTCGTTTATCGCATTGTTGTAGGCATCAAGGAAAAGCATGGAATCAGTGGTGTTCAGAGTGGCGGGCTCATTCCCCTGCCATGCGCCGTTCATGTACACGTAGTCGAAATCGCTCGCGAAGAACAGGCCGGACTTGAACGCCTTCACCTCGTTGTCCTGGACGATCGCGAAAGCAAAGTTGTAGACATTGCCGGAGACGAGCGAGGTGACTGCCTTCGTCGCAACGCCTTCATTGACGATTACGGTTTCGCCCTTGGCGATTATGTTGGCTTCTGTAATCTCCGCCGTGTCGCACGCAACGATGACACTTGCCCCGTCTGCGATTGAGAAGATGGACGCAGTAAGAGTCGCGGAAGTCGCAGTCACATCGGAGAAAGCGACGGACGATATCTTGTTTTCGTCGACGACAGGATCGTAGGTTATCTTGACCGTCTTGCCGGAGACCTCGACGGAGAAGAACGCATCCCAGTCGGAATCCGCAATTGCCGCGCCGTCGAGCTTCAGATAGCCGGGCGTGACAAGGGCAGACTTTGCCGAATCGGCATCGGAGATGTTGATGGCGTTGTCGGTAAAGGTGAAGGACGAAGCCTTGCCGGACAGGAAGTTGACGAATGTCTTTGTCGAAGAACCAATGTATGTGCCGGGAGGATAGACGCCGAGCCACTGGTCGTTGCGCGTCGTGGTCAGCGAAGAGCCGTAGAGGGAGAAGACCTCGGGGTTGTCCAAGACGATTGTGTAAATTGAAACCGTGGTGTTGGAAAACGCCACGTCAGTGGAGACCTTGCAGTCACCGCTGAGCGTCAGCGTCGCGCCGTCGAAGTAGTCATTGTTTGTTATGGACAGCACGCCGGAATAGTTCGCGTTCCTGCCGAACCAGCGGATGTCTGTCCCGGCCGTCGGCGCCTTCGACGCCGGCGCCACTTTGTCCTTCGCCCAGTTCTCCGCCGTGCCGAGGCTGTTGTCCGCGCCAATGTATTCATACACGTCCGTAAGCTCGCCATAGTCGCCGTAAGGCGCCATGACGCGCTTCGCCACGACCGCGGTCGCGGTGTATTGGCCGTTGTAGAGAAGGAACGCGCGGATGTAGTTGAAGCCTTCTTCAAGCGTCAGGGCCGCGTTTACGTTCGCCGACGCCAAGACAACATTGGTCGAGGTCGGCGCCGGCCAGCTGGCGAAGGTCTCGCCGTAGTCTTGCTCCCCCTGCACGAAATAGACCGTCGCGCTGTTGCCGGAATACTTCGTCGCCGTGACGGAAACCGTCACCTGCCCGTCGATGACGTCACCTGCCGTGAGCGCGCCAAGTTCCCAGCCGTCGACCGACTTCATGGAGAGCGTCGTCGTGCCATTGCCGTTGTCGACATAGGTGAAATGCTTGTTGAACGTCGCCTCGTCGATTACCTGGTCGTTGTAGCGGATGTATGGCGTGTTCGCGGGATTGGAGAAGAAATAGAAAGGATTTGCCGCGATGCTGGTCTGGTACGTAAACGTCGCCGCATGATTGTCGCCATCAACGAAATTGAGGTAGCTCCCCGTATTCTGCCAGAAACCGTTGAGGCCCGTTCCTTCATCAATGATCGCCGCATCGGAAATCGTAAGCGTTGAGCCGGCGTACTGTGCGGCGACAAGAGTGCCTCTCACCGTGCCGCCGTAGATTGCCGGATGCTCGACGTTGTTGTTGCCGAACCAGATTTCGCCGCCGATTACCCATGACGCACCGTTCAACATGGTTAACGACAGCGGAATGCGGTAATTGCCGTCCACCGTCACGGCCGCGCCGTCGATCACGACATCATCCGTCTCTGCCGGTGCTCGGTTCAAGTCCCAGTTGCCGGCGGTTGCGTAGTCAGCTGTCCCCTCATCGCCAGTCCAAGTTATGGTGTCTGCGTTGAGGAGCGTAATTGCCGCGGTGAAAGTCGCGATCATCAGCAACGGTTTTTTCATGCTTGTTTCCTCTTTTATGTGTTGACGCCTACATCATACCCCGCCGGACAGTAGCCAGTGCGACTCTCGTCACACAGTATAGACCGACATGGATTTCCATGTTTGGCTAGTATTATACCAAATTTCGATTGGGTTTGTAAAGTTGGGGGAAACTCCAGGACAGGGCGAAGGATGGAGGCTCGCGGAGGGAAAGGGATGAAAAGGATGGAAAGGACGAAAGGGATTGGGCAAGACGACGCGACGCGGCAAACTGCCGCGGGATCTGCCGCGCAATCCGCCGCGGGGGCTGCCGCGGCAGTTACCGACAACCTGCGCTTTGCGCTACCACCCTTTCCGCCGTTTTATGCTCTGGGCCGAGCGACGAGCTGAGTCGATGATCTGCGCAAGACGCGCTTCAAGGTCGGCTGGGGTCGTGGAAAGGTCAAGCATTGAATAGACGGAGTTGTCCCACGACTCACCCCGCGCCTCGGTGCGGGCGGCGTGCATTCTTTCGCGGACGCCGCCGTGCGCCTTGAAGTCGCCCTCTTGCCACTTGAGCATCTTGTCGAGCATATAGCGGCTTTGCTGTATGACGACGATCATCAGATTGCAGAGAGTCTCCGCCGGACGCGACTCGAAAATCGGCTTCCAATCCTCCCACTCTGAGTGTTCCTTGGCGAATTCGCGCGCTGCAATCTTCTTCTCGCTGTCCATCGCCCATTCGGCGCCGCCGTGCGCCTTGAGGTAGTCGAGATAGTCTTCAAGCAGTTCGTCGAGCGTCGCTCGCGCTACATTCGTGAGCTTTATCTGCGTTTCAAGGCTCGTCCCGGCGGCCGCGCTTCCCTCGGCGATGTTCTGCTTGCAGCTCCTCGCGGCCTGCGTCATCTGGTCGACGGTGCGGTCTCCGTACTGCGGCAGAAACCGCCTGCAGAAGACAACCGTTCCCTGGTAGATCACATCGCTCTTCTTGTATACGATGAGCTTCCTGTAGCCAGAATGAGGCAAGACAATCTTGGTCATATCGCTTCCATCCCTTCCATCGCTTCTATCCCTATCCGAAGACCCACTTCTTCTGCAGGCGGTAGGAGAGGATGAAGAGCGCGGACTCCACCGCTACCTTCACCACCGTGACCGGAGCGCCGCGCACGTCCAGGAGCGCCGAGAGCGTCGCCGTGAGCACGTACGAAAGCGCTGCGATGAGCAGCACCAGCGCCCAGTACCTAACGAACGAGCCTGCGAACGAAGTGCGGCTGCGGAAGACGAAAGAGCGGTTGCAGGCGTAGTTGAGCGTGGCGGACGCCGCGCGCGCCACTGCGAGCGAGACGAGGATCTCCCAGCGCCGCAGCATCCCCGTCGGCTGCAGGGCGAGCATCGCGACGGCGAAGACGAGGTTGTCGGCAATGAAACCGGCCACGCTCGACGCCGAGAAGCGCAGCATCCGCGCCACGGAGTCGCCGAACAGCCCCTTGTACACGCGGTACGAGTCGACGACCGGACGGAAATGCGACGACCGGTTGCTCGCGATGTAGATCGTCTTGATCGGCACCTGGTGGAGCGCCTCGCCGTCGCCTGACAGCCGGCCGAAGAGCCGCATCTCGTACTCGTAGCGCTCGCCGGGGATCTCGAGGAGCGCGGGGCACATCCGGAGCGGAAACGCCCTGAGCCCGGTCTGGGTGTCGCCGACCTTGAAGCCGTAGATGAGCCGGACGAGCCACGCGGTCAGCTCGTTGCCGAAGCGGCTTCTGAGCGGCACCCCGGCCGACTTGAAGTCCCTCACTCCGAACGCGCAGCCGTCGTTCGCGATCGCGGCCTCCGCGACCCGCCGCGCATCCTCGGGCGAGTGCTGTCCGTCGCCGTCGACGAACACCACCGCGCGCGCCTGCGGGCGGTTCGCGAGCACCCATTCCATCGCCGTCTTCATCGCCCTGCCCTTGCCGCGGTTGACCTCGTGCGCAAGCAGCACGACGGAAGGCGGCAGGAGGCCGAAGCGCTCCCGGTCCTCCACGCTGCCGTCGTCGACCACCACCACGCCGGCGAACTCTCCGAGCAGCCCCTCGCAGAGCGCGACGAGGCCGGGCTCGGGATTGAACACCGGAACTATGGCGATAGCGTCGGTCATGGACTGGCGTCGAATGAGTTGAAGAGGTTCATCGCCTGCTCCACGCCGGAGCCCACCACCGCCACCACCGCCTTCGCGGCGGCGGCGACGGCCGCGTCGGCGATCTGCCGCGAGGCCGGGTCGAACTTGCCGAGGACGTGCGCGACGACATTGGCGCGGTCCTTGCCGACCCCGATCTTGACGCGCGTGAAGTCCTGGGACCCCAGCCGCTCGATGATGTTCCTGACGCCGTTGTGGCCGCCGCAGCTGCCTCCGCGGCGGATGCGCAGGCGGCCGAGCGCGAGGTCGATGTCGTCATGGACCACGATCAGGTCCGCCGGCGCGGCGTTGCGGTACTTCACCACCGTCGCCACGGAATCGCCGGAGAGGTTCATGTAGGTCTGGGGCTTGACGAGGATGCACGGCTCGGCGCCGATGCGGACCTGCGCCCAGAGGCACCGGTACTGGCGCTTCTCCTCCCATGCGCCTCCGAGTTCCGCGGCAATCGCGTCCACCGCCTCGAAGCCGACGGAGTGCGGCGTGGAGGCGTACTCCGCGCCTGGATTGCCGAGACCTGCGATTATCTTCAAAAGTAATCTCCCTTTTGCCGTATTGGTTGTGTATTATACCATAATAGCTGTTAGGTGGTTAGGTGGTTGAGGTCTTGAGTTGGGGTGGTTCATGGTTCGTGATTATAAACTCCGATCCGTGTGGCTCTCGCTACCGCTCCGCCGAATGGACTATGCTTCGCCATACAATTCATTCAACACGGCCACAATGACCATGGGTTATATCTGCGGCTTCGCCGCAGGGATCTTGGGGGTCTGGGGGCACATCCCCCAGTTATAAAACAAATTCATGTTATCAAATGTATTGGGGTTGGCAGATGCGAAGCAGTGGAGCGGTAGCGAGAACCCCAACCATCGGAGTTTCATCCCCCCCCCCACACACACCACCCCACCCACCCCACCCAATCACCCAACCATAATATGGTATAATACGCGCACCCAAGCGATGGAAAAGGCGCTGGAGACATTTAGGAAACGCTTCGCACCCCCCGGGCTGAAACCGGGAGGCTCCGTCGCCATACCCTCGCTCACCGGCTCCGCCGACGCCTTCCTCTCCCTCGCGCTCGCCGCGGAGCCGCGCGTCGTGCTGGCGGTCGTCCCCGGCCTCCCCGACGCCGACCGGCTCCTCGCCGACCTCGGCGTAATCTGCAATTCGCTGCCGGCGTCGCGCGGCAAATGGCGCAAGGCGCGGGTCCTCGAGTTCCCGGTGCCGGGCGCGGACGACCGCGCCGCGTTCGCGCTGCGGCTCAAGACCGCCGCGGCGCTCGGCGCCTGGGCAACGATGCCGTATCCATGCGTCGTTGTCGCCCCGGCCGCCGCGGTCGCCGCGCCGCTGCCCGCGCGCGCGCCGGAGCCGCTGAGGCTCGCAGCCGGAGCCGCGGCTTCGTTCGGCGACTTCGCCGCGCGCCTCGCCGCGCTCGGCTATTCAAGGGTGCCGCAGGTCGCGCAGGAAGGCGACTACTCCGTGCGCGGCGGCATCATCGACGCCTGGTCGCCAGGCGAGGAGCTGCCGGTCCGGGCCGAGTTCTTCGGCGACGAGCTCGAGGGGCTGCGGGCGTTCTCCCCCGCCACCCAGGTGTCGGTCGAAGCGGTCGCCGAAGCCGAGTTCATGCCGGTGGCGGAAGGCGGCGGCGCGCAAGCCGAGGACCGCGGCTCGCTGGTCGCGGACCGGCTCCCGGACGGCGCGGCGGTGATTGCGTTTGAGCACAACGAATACCCGGCCCTCCTGCCGCGGCTCGCCGGCAAAGACAGCCACCACGCCATCGTCTTCACCGGCGACCCCGCGCCGCGCGGCACGCCCACCTTCCCCTTCCAGACCGTGCCGCTGCCCGGCTTCGCGGAGCTCGGCGCGGACGCCGCGCGGCATCCGGAGCTCTTCGAGCAGTCGCGCGCCCGGCTGGAGCGGCACCTCGCCGCGGCGGAGGATCGCGGCGCGCTGGTGGCGCGGGCCGACGGGCTCTCCGGCGGCTTCGAGCTGCCGGCCGCGGACGGCGGCAAGGCCGTCCTCGCGGTCTCCAAGGCCGACCGCGTGTTCGCGCGCCGCGCCGCGCCGCCG
>CACWVU010000028.1 GCA_902764415.1 uncultured bacterium
CGTCAGCGGATGTCGCCCAGCCCCGGAGTCTGTTCGCGTAGCCGTTGGCGTATGTGCCATCCATCGAGGAGGCGGAATAGCTGTCGCCGTCATTCTCGTAGACATCTCCGGATGCGAGATAGTAGGTAGGCTTGTCATCAGCCCATACGCTCGCCGATAGCATCGCGCCAGCGGCCAGCATCCTGACGGCGGCAGATTTGACCGATTGTGTATTCATCGTGCTTTCCTCGTTGTTGGTGTTAGAATTGACAGTTATCGCCTCAAATACCTGGGGACTGTCCCCATTGGTTTCGTCCCCATTGGTTTCTTCCAAAGAACCCTCTGTGCCCTTTGTGTTCTTTGCGTTAAAAACAACCTCGGCTTCCTCCGTCTCTTCCTCTGCCGCGGGATCTGCCGCGGCGAATGGCGATGACGCGAGACCGGTAGCGACTGCGGCGGCGTAGAGCAGCGTACCGCCAAAGAGGATTGCGCCGACGGCAAGCGCTGCGCGGCCCAGCGCCTTGCCGAGCCGCTTGGCGAGAGCTTTGCGGGCATAGTGAAGGCTGCCTTTGACGGAGCCTGGTGACTTCCGCAGGATTTGCGCGATCTGACGGACGGAAAGCGACTCGAAGTAGTGGAGCATCAGCGCCGA
Source organism: uncultured bacterium (assembly GCA_902764415.1). Classification (GTDB taxonomy): domain Bacteria; phylum Verrucomicrobiota; class Kiritimatiellia; order RFP12; family UBA1067; genus UBA1067. The sequence goes on from CACWVU010000028.1 coordinate 632, forward strand.
GCGCGCATTCTCAGGCAGCTGCGCGATGGCATTGCGCACGAATTCGGCATCTGAATTGGCTTCGATCTCCTCGTCGGTGGCGTTGGACTGCGCGCGGATTTCACTTAGTACTTCCAGCTCCTCCGGCGAGAGATAGGTGATGGAGCGCATTGCTCGGTCGCGCTGCGACTTGCCGTGCAGGTTACGCAGAATCCCCTTCAGCCACGGCAAGAGCTCCCCTTTCGACGGATCGTACTTCTCGCGCTTGAACAGATGCGCCTCAAACGTCTGCAAAACCAGCTCTTCAGCAGTATGCTTGTCGCCGGAAACGAGCGAGAGAGCCTCCAGCATCAATGCGTCACGGTACTTTTCAAGGAGGAGGTTAGCCTCCTGCTCGATGTCGCCGCGGATATCCTTGATAATGCCCATACATTACAATATTACCATTTCGCGGACAAAAGGTTATAAGAAATCTTCGCCGCGAGTTCCCCAGACGCAGAGCTGGTGTCTTGGGCGTTTAGCTCGCGGCGGGGATCTTCAGCGTCTCGCCGCCGCGCAGGGCGGAGAGGTGGGCGTAGACTCCGCAGATGGTGGAGTCGACCGCCACCTTCTCGTCCACGACGTGGCGGTGCTTCGGATCGAGGATCGCCCGGAGGAAGTCATCCGTGAGGTAGCCGTGGGAGCCGCCGTGGGAACCGGCTGGCATCCCATTTGGGAGCCCGTGGCGGCGGTAGTCCACCGCCTTCGCCGCGGCCGGGTCGCCGAGGAAGGACATCGACGCGTCGTCGTAGCCGCCGCGCTGCCCCCACACGCGCCCTCGCTCGCCGTTGACGCAGGGCATGTCGTAGGAGACGAGCATCCGCGCGCAGCCTCCAGTCTCCATCTTCATCAGCGCGAACTCGCTGCCGAACGGGTTGTCATAGCGGTTGCCGTCCCGGTAGCACTTGACGAGGCTCGGCTTGCCGATGCAGGTTACCTCGGTGAAGCGCTTCCGGGTGACGCAGGTGTAGAAGCCGGTCGGATGGGTGGGGTAGTACATCGGCGGGACGCCGTCGCGCCAGCCCTTGTAGCTGCCGACGCCGAGGCCGGACTCGAGGTTCGAGCAGTGGAAGTACTCGCCCTCGGCGTAGACCACCTCGCCCATCGCGCCGGCTTCGTAGAGCCGGCGCATCTCGTAGCAGGACTGGCGGAAGGCGGTGGTCTCGTTCATCTGGTAGACCTTGCCGCTGCGCTTCACCGCGTCGATGAGCTTCGGCACGTACTCGAGCTGCTCGCGGCCGAAGAAGGCCGGCACCGCGCTCACGACGTGGAGGCCGTGATCGAGCGCCATGATGGCGAGGGAGACGTGGCTCGGCGCGTCGGTGGCGATGTAAACGGCCTCGAGCTTGTCCTCGGCGGCGTGCCGGATCATCTCCTCGCAGCTCGGATAGGTCTTCGGCGCCTTGGTGCGCTCCTGGAGGAGACGGCAGCGCTCGGGGTCGAGGTCGGTCACCGCCACGACCTCGGCGTTGGGGTGGTTCTGGTAGCCGAAGGCGGAGCCGAAGGAGCAGAAGCCCTCGCCGGCGATGCCGACCCTGACCTTGCGGTCGGAATACGGCTGCCAAGGCTCCGCGGTCTTGAGGTCGGCGGCCTCCTCGTCGAATCCGCCCTTGACGTCGTTCTTCTCAGGCGCCTTCCATTCCTCCGCGAATGCGCGAGCGGCGAAAATCGCCGCGCCCGCTCCGACAAATCCCCTTCTGCTGATCATGGTCTCTGTTCCTTTCCTGGTTGTCGGTGAAATATTACTGTATATGCTGTGTTCATGCTGGCCTTGGTCTCCGCCGGCGCGGCGGAAACGGCGAACGGCGCAGTAAAGCGCAGGGTGTTGCTCGGTCTCACGTCGCGTATTATATCAAATTTCGTGGCTCGATTTCTTTTAGCCGCAAAGAACGCAAAGGCGGACGACCTTCGGTCGGGTGATATTCGGAGATTACGGTGCGGACGAAATCAAACTGCCACGGAGGTCATACTACATGCCCACGCACAAAGACAAGCTTATACAGTAAAACATATACAGAAGGGTCCGACCCTTTTGTTCCTCTCAGCAACCTTCCGACCTTTGAATGGTGTCTTTACCTTCCAGCATTACCGTTGATAAATTCTTCATAATAAGTGGTAATTCCCCATCGGAAATCAGAGCAGCCCAACACGCCTCTGCGTATGATTTCAGGAGAAACGCCGCACTTCAACAGAACCATTCCCATCATAAAACCCTCAAGCCAAAAATATGCTGACAGATACATCTTATCGTGTATGAGCGCCTTACTCTCTGAATGGGCAAACCCGTCTCGTCGAGCTCGAAGATAGTTTGTGTACGCCAACCATGCATTGTCATTATCAAGATGAAAGAATGCGCACTTCATATTAAGTCGCGCCAAATCAAACAGCTCCTGAATCTTTGGAGGCTTAAACTTCAGTCGCCTGTAAAGCCAGTCCTTCAACTCCGGTTCGCTCCCCAACATTGCCAAGACATTGTCTGCATTGGTTTTGTGAACTTGATACCCCGGCATCTCTTCTCGCTTAAGGTTCAAATCCTCTCCATACAAATTGCGCGCCAAACCCTCAAACATAAAAACGAGCTCCGGAACGCCGCCATATGGGATTGCCGTCTGCCCAAATCTAAAATAAACAAGGCGGCCACAAATTCCTTCAATTTCATCATTCAACTTGAAATAGTTTTCTACAATACACGGCAGTTCTTTCTCAACTACATCGTATGGAACAAATATATCTTCTCGCTTTAACGGCGTCAGCAGCTTCTGCGGCAAAGGTCTTCGATTCAGGCGCCAAACAACCCCTGCTGTTTTCACCGTTTCGCTCAATGGATAATCAGCCCTTCCACATCGACCATAATGCGCAGCATTCTTCCCTATCAACAATCCAAAGAAGGAAGTCAGACGGTGCTCATAATATTCGTAGCATCCCGTTTCACCATAATAGGGGAGTAACCCTTTTTTCGACTTAATAAAAACACACGGCTCATGACGCATCGTTCGCCGACTCGGCCCCTCCATTATCGACTGAACTGGAAGAAACGCCAAATAAACACGGACGAAGGCATCCTCAAATATCAGTCGATGAAACTCAACGTGTTTTGACTTGCCGTCCTTTGGGCTGAAACATCCTCGATTCAACCATACATTCAAATTGCTAATGCCAAATGCATAAGAATCAAATGCAATCTCTTCAGCAGAATCAAACCCCAAATCTCCAACCCACATTTCAATAAAACCAAGCTCTGCCGATTCAGTCCCCAACCCAAATCCTCGGCTCGTCTGGCTCTGATGCTCAAGACACTTGAGTAATGCTACATGACGTACTGGATGAACACACCCGCGCACAAAACCATCAAAATCTTTCGTTTCCCCCGGGTAGCCGAACAATCGCAGCGATGCGCCATCTTCTCCATGAGAAAACGCGACCACCCCAGAAGCTTTCGTCTCTGTCCCCGGTCGCCACCAATATCCACTCGCCCGAAAAGGCTTGAGCTCATCATCCAAACCCACAATCGCGCCAACAACTTCATGCTCTTCTTCATCATCCATTGCAACATCCTCCTCTAAGCGTCACAAACATACCCCACACTCCGCCCACGCCGCACCAAGTTCATTCGCCACATCTTCTAACGTCTTCAGACCCTGCACCCATTGCGTATTACGCAAGAATCCATATTCATCCAACAATCCGCCCTTATCTCCAAAAGAAAAAGTATGCTCGTGATGAACCATCCGAGCATCTACTTCTGAGGTTTCTATCAAATATCGTTCCACACCATTTCCCATTCGATCTTCACCAGATCGTCAAACAGCTACTTGCAGCTTTCCTGCTTCCAGTCGTAATTCCGCTGATAGACGGGAATGACGAACCGTTTCTTCGATCCGTCCATAAACTCCACCAATCTTGTCTCATTGCCTTTCATACATTCAATATCTCCATGGAATCACTTCATTCTCAGGCTTACAAATCAATCTAAATCAAGCACAAGATTCTCCGCGAACAATATCCCATTCAGAAAATTTCGTGTTTTGCTTCGCGAGGGAGTACATAGCATGGCTCACTATCTCATTCCGGGGTGCCTGACAATAATCCTTCTCTTCAATCTTTTTCACCAAGCAAAACACCTGATGTGTTCTACTTTGCACAAACAAGACAAGCACTTCTTTAGTTATTTTGTCCAATCCTTGGTCCCTCAGCACGGCGAGCGTCCGAGCATATGCTCGTGCGAAGTATTTTAAAGCAGACGCTTTCGTGTCATACGGAGCGACTCCGTAATAAAATACCGTCCCCATTAAAGGAATCGGTTTATCAGAAATTGCAAAGCCGCCCCTAAATCCATCTCCACCCCGTTTAACACAACATAGATACGATCCCAACTTCAATGCCATGGCTCGTTTTGAGATTGCCGTACAACATAGCAATCGGCCTTGGCACATGAGATAAGAAAGTATACTCTCATTTCGACTTGGGGTCTCATCCATAATAAGAGACCGAACCATGGTGTCATCTATCGCATCTAACAGATTCCGTTGACCAAATATCTTTTGCCGCTTTGCGAACGATTTCCGCATCTTCCTCGTCATCCGCTCAAAGTTGTCATTCCCCACAAAAAAGACACAATCAGCCTCATTGAGCGTCTGCCAAGAAGAATCATTCTCCAAATACATCGCAAACAAAGTAAGCTCAGTATACCCAACAATAGAACGCTTGCCACCACACAAAAACTTCTCGCGCTCTTTAAGCCAATACAGCAAATCACCGACTGTAAACAATTGATTAATGATCCTATAAAAGTCTCGAAGAATAAAACTATGCACAGCCCCCCAACTCTTAACTTGCGACGGCACTTCCGTTACTACGGGAGGAACACCTTCGAACCTCGCATCTGGATCATCATACATCTTGTCTTCAAAATCGACGACAACGACAGGGACAACATGATCGACTAATTCCAACGGGAACTGATAAGTTTCATCACTCTCTGGAAACCAAACTTGAGGTAATTCAATGATTACATTTTGCCGCAACGACGATGCCAACTCTTTAAATTGACATGCCGCCTTTTGCATTGTCTTTATCAATCGACTTTTGTATAAATCTCCCTTGTCTCCGTGCAAATCTTCACTCGTCATCTTCTTCCATTTCGATTGAAAGACAATCATATACGGAAGTGCAAGAACAACAACGTCGCCAAGCTCCTTTTGTTGCCTATGCACTCGAATCTTGGGAGAGTGATACACACAATTTCTGCCGAAGCGTCTGCATAACGCGTCATACAACTCGGCTTCGCGAATATCTCCAAGACCTTCCACAATTTACTCCTTATGAAACTGCCGCACCCTTATTCATCGTTCCTTTTACAATCAATCCATATACTTGCAGAACAGAATTGCAATATGTCAAATTACAACTGGCAAAGTCATCCCGAAGGTCTGCATGCAAGCAATCACGGTTCACACCCATATAATCTTTTACATTAGAACTTGTAAAATATGCAGCGCACACAAACCCCTTGCTTCGCAACATACGAGTCATATTAATCGCCGAACCACAAATTAAACAGTCTCCGAACGAATCCTTTCCTTGATGCGCCGGCCTTTTTCGGCTCCCTTCACGGCAACTGCCCCACACGCGCGACTTCTCACTCGGGATTACCACATGTCCTGCGCGAAACATCCCCGCAATCTGTCCCCGCAAATCCTCGTACAAGCCAGTTGCCCACGACAGGTCAAATTGAGTGTATGATTTAATGCCGCGAAAAACATCCCCTGAGAGGACTTTACTTGCCCGAACTGCATTATTCCATTTTCTTATCGGTTGATTCAACGCATCAATCTCACGCTTTACAAACTGATCCGGCTTGCAGAACTCATCTTTAACTTGTTCCGAGAACACATAATGGCAGTAATGATTCTGGCTATTGTTCTGAATCGCAAGACACACCTTACGAACGTCATCTATCTTGCCATCAAGGATTCCCCTAAAGATATCTCCAAGACAACACGTATCAACAAACACAACAGGCCTCGGTTCGGACAAGATCAAGGCTACGGCATCCTCTTCGGTTAGTGGTATTGGAGACGAATCACCCATTGACATATTCTCGTAATAGATCAAGCTCGTCATCATATCGCATGGCCAACTTGATAGCATGTTCACGATCCCATCCAAATTCTTCGCACAAAATCCTTATTACTGTATCACTGTAAAGTTTTATGCCTGAATGAAAAATCGAAATAACAAATTGATGCCATCTCTGCACATCATTCGGATGCAATGAGGTGCGATTTGCCAATGCATCAAACGACTCTAGTTTTTGCCACGATGCTTCTGGCATCACATCTTTCCCGGTAAACTCATCTTTGGTAATCACGCACGTCAAATCCAGTTTCACGGGGTCTACTATTTCACTGGCAAATTTCACCAGCACCTCATTGTACTCATCCATGCTCAGCTGGCTTGTCTGGCACGGCACAATATTACTAATCCAAATACGATGCTCGTCCTCGCTATAAACCAATGAAACCATAGCATATGGATTCTTATTACCATCAAAGCGAACCACGCAAGAAAACAGTCCAGAAACAAAGCAGATGCCATCAGCAAACCGCTTCATCCTGTCATCGTCAATTTGCCAGCCGTCTGGGCATGATGATGACAGATAACTTGTCAAGCGACTAAAGAAAGCTTGCGCTTGATCCTTCGAACACGAAATGAACAAATCCTTAAATCGCTTCATGCCAGTATACTCCATTAAAGTCCGATCACCGTCTCGTCGCCGCAGATGTTGCGGAGGCGGATGCGGAGGGGTTTCTTGAAACAGGCGATGGTGCCGTCCCAGTATTTGTTGGTCTTGGTTCCGTTGAGCCGGACGAGCCCGAACTTGTCGATCAGTATCTCCGTGTCGGAATGCCATGCACCGGTCTTGCGGGTGCAATCGACCGAAATGGACTCGATCATCTCAAGTCCCTCCTCGGAGACCTTGATCTCCTTGAACTTCTTGCCGGGCTTTTGATTCAGGAAGCAACGCTCGTTGAACTCGGCGATTCTGCCGCGAACGCGATCCGAATCGAACTTCTCAATCGTGATGAGATACTTGTTGATCAAATCGTCCTTGTTGTCGCCGATGGAGTATTCAACCGTGTCGTTGACAACCACATCGCCCAGCACGGATTTGAGGTCGCGCAACTCCACTTTGATCAACGACGTGTCATCTTCCTTGATGATCTTGTTGACTTCTTCCTGGTCGATCTCGATGTAATAGACAATGACCTTCTTCGTGCCAGACGGCAAATCAGGCATCGCCTCATGCAAAATCCGGAACATGAGCGGAGCATCCAACACGCGCGTGGTTGAATCCATCAAGTTCGGAACATAAACAGGAATCATCCCCAACTTGGAATCATGGATCGCCCCTTCCCAGAACGAATCAAGCGCATCCTCATTGCGCAAACCGGGAATAAGCGACTTGATTTTATCCATCGTCTGAACTGGATTGCGATAGAGCTGAACTCCATCTTGCACGTCAAGGCATTTGAATGAAGTACCATCAATGGCGCACAACCGATCGCGCGTCGTCTGTACCGAGTTGAGACCCACATCAGCATGGATGAACCGCCGCCCCAACTTCGCCGCAGCTGCTGCAGTCGTACCACTCCCACCAAAGAAGTCTGCGACAATCATCCCCGCATCAGAAGACGCGTTGATTATTCGCTCCAGCAAAGCCTCTGGTTTTTGCGTGGCATAATCAACAGGCTCTTCCTTGTCGGCTGGCTGCAACATGGACATACGCCACACATCATCAACAGTATACTCATCAGATTCAATGTAAATCACCTTTCCATTCTCATCCTTAGCATTGACAAGCTTCTGTTCCTCCTTGCTCCAAACACGCTTGATTTGCTTGACCTTTTCAGCTCGCTTTTCCTGAATTGGAGAGAACCTGAACTTATCCCCCTTACAGTAAACATAAATTACATCATGATTCGATGCAAATCGCTTCACATTCCCTTGCATCTTATTGTAGTAATGCCAGATAATCTCATTAACAAAATTGTCCTCGCCAAAAATCTCGTCCATCAGCACTTTCACATAATGACCGATGTGCCAATCAAGATGCACATAGATAGATGCAGTATCGCTCATCACCGATTTGATGGCGCAGAGATTCTCATACATCCAGTTGAGATACTTCTCCTTCTCCCACACGTCGCCGTACATCTTTTCCTCAAAGGCGGCGAGACGGTCGTCATCGATCTGTTCGCCCTCTTCGACCTTGCCAGACTTGCCCTTAAGCGGATTACGCCGGAGATAGACTTTCTTCGCGTAGTCCGCGCCGGACGCAAACGGCGGATCAATGTAAACAAGGTCAACCTTGCCCCCCTTATCCTTCAGGTAGGCGCATGCGCTCAGGCATTCGCCGCGGATCACGAGATTGCCTGTCTTGGCATCCGTACCGACCTGCTCCTTCAGCTCCATCTCATAACGCGGCATGCCACGGCGAATACGGTCCTTGACCTTGTCATCGCCGTAATAGCGCAACGTACGCGTGAAATTGAGAATCGCCTGTCCCTTGACCGGATCGGGTGTAAAAGGTATGAATTTCGCGCTCATCACTTACTCCTTGAAGAACTTGTTGATCTCATCCACCAGCAACCCCTGCCACTGACCGCCCTTATCTTCTTGCAGATAGAGGTAATCGTATTCGGGAAATCCGTTGCCGCCCTTGTTCTGCGCAAGGAAGGTCGTCTGCATAAACGCCTTGCGCGACTTGAACGCTGGATCATTGGCGTAGAGTTCGCCCTTGGTTTCGACAATCAGGCACTTGACGATCTTCTTACGCGCCTTGTCCCGCTGGATGATCAGGAAGTCGGGCGTGTACTGTCCGACGGACTGCTGGATGCCGCCGACCTTGCGATAGCAGCGGATGCGGAACTCGGTAAACGGCGCATCGCCGTTGTAGTAAATCTCAAGATGCTTTGATTTCAGCTCGGCCGTGGCAATCGCCCGCTTGAAGAAGTCCCTCTCAAAGCCGCTGTCGGTCTTGTAGGGCAGATAGTGGTAAGAATAATCCTTGGCGTTTGCGCCGGACTCTGCACGAGCGATCTTCTCACGATAAAGTGCTGCCGCATCTTCATCTTCCTCTGCGATGGCCTCTTCCAGTCGCTGACGCCACTTCTCGACATTCGGATTCGTCGTGGCCGTGGAGATACCCTTCTCGTCATCGCGAATGATCTGCGCACATTCCTTTTGGTTGGGGATATAGGCCTTTTCGTCGGCGACAAGCTCCTCGCGGTGCTCATTCAGATACTGCACATCCAACAGTTTCGCATCAGTCGGAATCTCCTCCTCGTTGACCGTCAGCTTGCGGCTCGGCCAATAGGCGCGGCGAATTGCCGACCGAATTTCATCCTGCCGATAGGATGTGGAAAGGACGCTATCACCATCCGAATCCTTAACCGAAATCAACTTGAATATCTCACGGAGAATCTTGTCCTCGGCTTTCAATTCCGCAAGCTTAAGTACGCCGAAGCTCTCCTTGCTGATCTCCGAAAGCCAAGCCGAATAGGACATGGCGAACGAACGATCAGCAAAAGAGCCATGTGCCGTGGAAATGTCCTTTTTAGTGTCCTTGAAATCGCCGGTGGTGATGGTTTCCGTTGTGCGAAAACCCTTCAACTTGCGCTTCAAGGCCTTAAGGCGTTCTGCAACCGGAACCTTGTCCACGACCACATCATCCCCATAGCTGACCTTCAGCTGATAGAACGGCAATGTGGGCAGATCGAGCTTCGCCGTGCGGTCATAGCGCTTGATGAGAATACCGTCCGTCACACCAGACTGGAAAGCCTGAAGAGTCGTGTGCTGCTGCTGCGCCAGCTGGTCTTCAAGATGCTTTCCGTTGGATGCGTTCAGATAGATCGAGGCCGACTCTTCCGCGGCATTCTCAACCTCTCGCATGCATCGGCAGGACGTCTGCAAGACCATCTTGCGCGGACAGTCGCCGTCCTGCGAAAGAATAACCCCGGCGAGGCTACGGCAATCCCAGCCTTCCTTGCCGATCTGAACAAGCAACACAACGCGCTTCTTCGAAAACGCAAAATCGAGCTGCTCGAATTCAAGCTGTGCACCCTCGGGTTCCTTATACTTGGCATTGCCCCTGTGATATTTGAGGATTGCAGTCGCCGGATCGAGTCCGCAGCCCTTGACGATCTTCGCGACCTCGGGATAGACCTCTTCCTCCAACCGATCCACCCCTCCACAGTAAATGGCCAGCTTGGCGAAACAACCGTTCGCATATTTCTTGCGACCGAACTTCTCAAAGAACTCCTTGACGCCACGACGCACAATGGAAAGCGGCTGGGCAGCCCCGCTCACCACAGTCACAGTCGGCTTTTTAAGGAAATCCCCGACACCACGCACCAAAGGATAATAGTAGACAGTGCTGGCAATCTCCTCCGTCTTAAACGCAATGCCTGCGCCCAATTCCACCTTTTCGGCTTTGTCAAGATAAGGCGTACCCGAAAAACCCAGGACGGAATTGATACCAACTCCACCAGCAGCCCAGTTGTTGACCACCGCCCGTAACTTCACCTCGTCCGACTTGTCAGTTTGAGACGCTGTATGATGCGCCTCGTCAATCAAAATGGCAAGCGACGGAATCTTTCCAATCGTGGCCCGCAGCTCATTGGCCCGCTCCGACTTTTCATCGTCCGTCAGACGAAGGAGCATGCCGCTCTCATCCAATGCCACCCTGTCAAGGATGACCTTTTCGGCATTGGTGACCAAGACAACGCCAAACATCTCCTGATAAGGCTGAAACCGCGCAATCTTCTGTACATTCGGATTCCGCACCTGATTGGACTTGGATGAAGTCGTCTCGGAATCAAGAATCTCAAACTTGACGAGTTGCCTCAGGTTCGACGCCAGCGGGTCGGGAATCACCCACGTCGGATCAAACGCCTCAATCGTGCGCAGACTCGGGACAATGGAAGATTTAGTTCCAGACGGTGCCAGCACGATGAAGTTGTGCGCGAAAGCGGGATTCTCCGGTTCCTGTTGCGCATACATCAAGTCAAGATACATGAACGCCGCCATCAAATAGGTCTTGCCAGCGCCCATCGGCAGCGAAAACAAGTAGTCGGGATAGGAAACGCGGTAGAAGATCTGGTCAAACACATCCTCTGCATTTATCTTCTCGGGCGACTCCTTCAGAACCTTCGCCAGATCAGGCGCAAGAACATCCTTGGCATCCTCTTCCTTCTGCAGTGCGAATTCCAAAAGCGCCGCAGATGCGGGATGCGTCGCAAGATAGGTGCGAGCTGTAGATGAAAGCGGTACTGCATTCAAGTCCAAAGAACTAAATGCCCCCTCGGAAAACAACTTCGACAATGGCCTGTTGCCACACGCAATTTTTAGGAACAAATAGGTCTTAATGGCATCAACCTGAATCTCGCGCAATCCCACCCCTGATTTCGACCGCTCAAGCATGTACTGGATTGTCTCGCGCACCGGACAATCCGGCCTCGCGATCCACGCGTCACGCTTGCGCTTTATCATTTCGTAAAACATTGAATTCCCTTTCAAACCCTGTCGCAATCTATTTCATATATTTTATCATCGTAACGGAAGGTTCTGGACTTTGTATATGCTTTTACTGTATATGCCGCGCAGCGCGGGCTGAACTGCGACGAGGTTTCCACCGTCACGGACGCGTCACAGCGCATGCCAGCCGCAATTCCGCCCACGATGGCGAGGGCGAGGGAAAGCGCGGTCTTGGCATGGGGTTTCATCGCGTGAATTATACCATTTTTGCCGCGGTTCGTGTTGGCTTTCGCGGCAGATTTCCGTGGCCGCGAAAAGAAAAATAGTAGCACTACCCGAGCGCTGTGCGACCATTCTCCCTCTCAATCCATGCCATGAGAAAGTCGACGATCCCCCGCTGTCGCTCGGCGGGGATCGGGACCCCGAGCGGCACCTTCCACCACTTGGCGAGGCAGTCGCGGCAGCAGCACGCGCAGGCGTGTTGCGCCTTGAACACGGGATGCCCGCGCATCGGCGTCTGCTTCCCGTCGTTCGGCGGATTAGCCGGTGCGAGCCTCGTTCGGATGAAGTCCTCGCAATGGGAGCGTATCGTCTCCATCCCCTTCTCTGCTATGTACTTCCTGTCCGCAGACGAGAGGTGGAAGCGACTGCGAAAATTCGACTTCGACAACCGCGTGAAAGCCGCATCATAGCGGTCTATCAAATTTCCACCCATGTCGGCTCGTAGGCGATTTCGTACCGTTCGTCGAGGCGGGAGACGTTGTAGACACGGGTTGACTCAAAGTCTACACCGCCGTGCTGTCCTGTGTGGATATGGCCGCAGAAAACGAATCGCGGATGCTTCTCGACGATGGCCTCTGTCAGCTCCGACGAGCCAAAATGCTCGGAGTCCGTCTGTAGCGAGCGGTCAACGTCACTTCCTGGGATGCGCGGCGGCGAGTGTGTGACGAGGACATCGAGACCAGGGGGAATCTTAGCGAACCACCGCTTCAGCGTGTCCGACTCGCCCTCAAATGCCCAGGAATACGAGATGATCGGAACCCAGGGCGTTCCGTAGAACCTTACGCCGCCGATCTCCGTTCCCGCATCGCCGAGAAAATGGACGTTCGGCGAAAACTCGTACTTCCAGTCGATTCCCTGATCCTTGTAGAGTATGTGTGCAATCGGGTAGAAGTCGTGGTTTCCGGGGATGACGACAAACTGTATGCCGGGGTACGATGACGTCCATTCCCTGAACCGCTTGTTGATCCACTTCTTCTGGTCGTTTATGTGCCACGGCCCGCGCCCCTTGAGCGGCGCGACGTCACCCGCCAGCACCACGACGTCCGCTCCCCTGGGGTCAAGCCCCTCAAGGTTGCCGTGCAGATCAGATGTGGCCATTATCCGCATTGCAGTTTCTACGCCTTGTTGATTGAGACTATCAGGTCATTCGCCCACGCGACCGCCTCGTCGCAGGTCGGGAGAACGTCAAGCCCATTCCCCGCATCTTCGTAAAGGGAATCCCATGCCGAACCTTTCGCCACGGTCGGCGGCCAGGGCTGCCTACGCCGATAGTCAAAAAGCCTAATGCAGATCGCCCTTGCTTCGGCTAGGTCAATCTGCGAATGCCCGCACATGAGCTGAAGGTCGACAAGGTCGTGCGGACGATCCGCACCCGCCGTTGTGACAGCGTGCAGTTTCTGTGCAATCTGGTACGACAGCTTCATTACTGGGATCGGATTCGGGCGAGGAAATCCAAGTTGCTCAAGCACCTCGGCAATGTCGGACGGATATTCAAGCTCTGCTTCGTCGGCGTCGCCAATCTCGTTGTGGCCGATTTCAATTCTGACGGTCTGCCACGATCTGTCGTTGTATGCGAGTCTTATGTCGTAAGGTATCATGACATAACCCTGCGGAACGCCTGCCGGATGAGGCGGCTCGACGCGCTGCAACCTTCCTGTAAAACCGTTCCATCCAGCCTTGAGACTCGATTCAAGCTTGTCTAGATATGCATCCAACTCCATGACGCGCGCCGTGTCCATGTCGCGGGTGTAGCGCGTCATGTTGCCGCCGTAGCGGAACATCAGTGAACTGCCGCCCTTGACGACGCCGTCGGGGAGCATCTGCGCGATGATCACGTTGGCAAGTGCGCGGCCGAGCCGCAATGCGTCGCGTTCCGGCCCTGCGATCCTGTTTATCGCCTTGATGAGATTTGTGCACGTATTTGGACGGTTCATTGGGCAAACTCCCTCTTGAGTTCATGGTATTCCTGCCGGCCGACAAGCCCCTGTCGCTCGGCCTCGTCGATGGCATCGACAAGACGCTCCCTCATGACGGTTCCCCTGCATGCACGAATCGCGTCGGCCACCGACTGGCAGGCAATCCCCTCGAACATCTCCTCCTTTACGCCTTTGGACTTTTTGACAAGGCGTATCCACTCGGGAAGGTTTCGACGGACGCGCTTCTCGACCGCCACTTGAATTTGCTTTGGATTCACAAGGGCGAGGTTGTGCATGGCCAGCACACCGTCGCCATAGATGATGGCGTCCCGCCCGACGAGGGCGATTGCCTCTGCGTAGTGGTCGTATGGCGTCGGGACATGATACTTGATTCTGTACACGCCGCGTCCGCATCTCTCCAGTCGACCATTCGCCTCCCAGAAAAGCAACTGCTTGCGGTGAATACCCAGTTCAGCGGCATCCTCCACGGTTATGAGTCCATACCGTTCTGCGGCAGCCTCATAAACTTTATCAAAGTTTTTCATGTCAATATGATACCATAATCGAGAACATTTTGTCAATAGCCAAAAGGTGAAATTGTCAAATTGATACCATAACCGCCAACAAAGTGACAAAGCAAAGCATCAAAAGGGTCAGCAACTGTATATGCTTTTACTGTATATGCCGCGGGGCGCGGGTTGGTCTGCGTCGGAGTTTCCACCGTCACGGATGCGTCACAGCGCATGTCAGCCGCAATTCCGCCCACGATGGCGAGGGCGAGGGAAGGCGCGGACTTGTCACGGTTGTTCATCGCGTGGATTATACCATTTTTGCCGCGGGCTGTGTTGACTTTCGCGGCAGATTCCCGTGGCTGCGAAAAGTGAGCGTCGTTAGACGCGAACAAATCCGCGTGTTAAACCAAAACCGCCGCGTAATCCGCCGCGGCCTTTCAACTTTTCAACCTTTCAACTTTTCAACCTGTTTAACCGCCGCGCAAACCGCCGCCTTAGGTGGTGTAGTCGGCGTTAATGTGCACGTAGTCGAGCGAGAAGTCGCAGGTGTAGACGGAGCTTTCGCCTTTGCCGAGGCGGAGGTCGACGACGACCTCGAACGCCTTCTTCTTCAGCACCTTCGCGAGCTTCTTCAGCTGCGCCTCGTCGGCGGTCTCGCCGCGGCGGAAAGCCCAGACGCCGTCGTAGTACACCTCGGCGCGCATGTCGTCCACGTCCGCACCGGAGTAGCCTGCCGCCGCGAGGACGCGTCCCCAGTTGGGGTCCTTGCCGAACCAGCTCGTCTTCGCGAGCGGACTCTTCGCCACCGCTCGCGCGGCGCGGGCGGCGTCCTTCTCGCTCTTCGCGCCCCTGACGGTGACGGTGACGAACTTGGTGGCGCCCTCGCCGTCCGCCGCCATCTGCTTCGCCAAGGAGATGCACACCGCCTCGAGCGCGGCGCGGAAGGCCTCGAAATCGGCGCCGCCGCGCGTTATTGGCGCGTTGCCGGCCTTGCCGGAGGCGAGCAGGAAGACGGAGTCGTTGGTGGACTCGTCGCCGTCCACCACCACCCGGTTGAAGCTCTTGGCAATCGCCAGCTTGAGCGCGCGGCGGAGCATCGCCGGCGTAATCGCGCAGTCGGTGGTGATGAAGCCGAGCATCGTGGCCATGTTCGGCTCGATCATGCCCGAGCCCTTGCACATGCCGCCGACGGTCACGCGGCGGCCGCCCACGGTCGTGCGCACGCACGCCTGCTTGGGACGGGTGTCGGTGGTCATCACCGCGCGCTCGGCCGCGAGCCCGTGCGCCGCGGTGCGCCCGAGCGTCTTTTTCGCCTTGCGCATCCCCGCGAGCAGCCGGTCGAGCGGCAGGCGGCGTCCGATCACCCCGGTCGAAGCGACGAGCACATGCGCCGGGTCGATCCCCAGCTCGCCCGCGGTCGCGAGGGCCGAGACCTTCGCGTCCCGCATCCCCTCCGCACCGGTGCAGGCGTTGGCGCAGCCGGAGTTGGCGAGGATCGCCTGCACCCGGCCGCCCTTGACGATTTCGCGGTCGTAGACGACCGGCGCGGCCGCCACCTGGTTGGTGGTGAAAACCGCCGCGGCGGCGCAGGGAGCGTCGGCGACGATGAGCGCGACGTCGCGCCTGCCCTGATACTTGATCGCCGCCGGAACTCCGGCGGCACGAAATCCCGCAGCGGAGACCACTCCGCCGCGGATTGTTTCGATCTTGCCCATGGAGCGACCTCCTTGCCGGCCCGGTCAGCGGACCTCGTAGTGCCCGGGCTGCCAGACGCGCACGACCGCGCCGTTGGGCTGGATCTGGTCGACATAGCGGCCGGCCACCCAGACCTGGCGCTGGACCGGCTGCGACACCACGACCGCAGGCTGCTGCACCACCACCGGCTGCTGCACCACCACCGGAGCCGGAGCGACGACCGCGGGCTGCACCACCACCGGCTGCTGCACCACCACCGGCGAAACCACCGGCGGCGGATCGGGCGTGATCGCGTCCAGGATCGCCGCGCCGAGGATGGCACCGCCGACCACGCCCGCCGCCACCGCGGCGTCGCGGTGGTGATGGTGGTGGTGGCCGTAGTAGCGGGGCCGCGGGCCCCAGGCCGGCGGGGGCGGGCCCCACGGGCGCGCCTCGGCCACCAGCGCCGCCGCGGCAATCACTACCGCGGCGATCGCGATGCGTCTCACTGGGCAACCTCCTTCTTGGGCTCGTCGTCCGTCGCCGGGCGCTTGCCCTTGTACCACCAGAACATCACCGGCGTCGCGATGAAGACGGACGAGAACGTGCCCGCCGCGACGCCGAAGAGCATGATGAGCGCGAAGTCGAAGATCGACCCGTCGCCGAACGCGAACAGCGCCGCCACCGCGAAGAAGGTGGTGAGCGAGGTGACGACCGTGCGCGAGAGGCACTGGTTGACCGCCGCGTTGCAGAGGTCGTAGAAGGACATCCGGCGGTCATGGCGCAGCAGCTCGCGGATGCGGTCGAACACGACCACCGTATCGTTCACCGAGTAGCCGATGATCGTCAGCACCGCGGTAATCACGATGAGCGACACCTGGCGGCCGCAGAGCGAGAAGAGGCCGAGCGAGATGAGCGCGTCGTGGGCGAGCGCGACGATCGCGCCGAGGCCGAAGCCGAAGCGGAAGCGGAATCCGACGTAGACGAGGATCGCCGCGAGCGAGAAGAGCACCGCGTAGGTGCCGCTCTTCTTGAGGTCCGCGCCGACCATCGAGCCGACCTCGTCGACCGACGCGGGCACGAGGGCGGCGTCCGGGAACTTCTCCTGCAGGAGCTTGGTCACGTACGCGCCGACGTCCTTGTTCTCCACCTTGGAGCCCTTCTCGGTCTCGGCGGTCTCGCCGGTCTTGACGAGCAGGGTGGTGGAGCCGACGCCCTCCTGGTACTGGATGATCGCCGCGTTGTCGAACTCCTTCAGCGTCGCGCGCACGTCGGCGACGGCCGGCTTCGCCTCGCTTTTGAGGTTGTAGACGATCGAGGTGCCGCCAGTGAGGTCGACGGAGAGCACCGACGCGCGGTCGTTCGCGAGGCGGACGAAGAAGATCGCCACCGCCACGGCGATGAAGGCGAACGAGCCGCCGACCGTGAACTTGGTGACCTTCATGAAGTCGTACTTCGCGTTCTTGAAGAAGTGGAGCATCCTGAACGGCTTCATCGAGTCCGGGTTGACCGTGTGGTCGAACACGAGCCGCGTCACCACGAGCGCGGTGAACATCGAGATCGCGACGCCGGCGGTGAGGGTGATCGCGAATCCGCGCACCGGGCCGGTGCCGACAACGAAGAGGATGACGCCGGTGATGATGGTGGTGAGGTTGGAGTCGAAGATCGCGGTGAAGGCGCGCGCGTAGCCGTTGCGCACCGACTCGCCGGCGGCCTTGCCGGCGGCGAACTCCTCGCGGATGCGCTCGAAGATGAGCACGTTCGCGTCGACCGCCATGCCGAGCGTCAGCACCAGGCCGGCGATGCCGGGCATGGTGAGGACGGGGAGCTGCATCGAGCCGCCGCCGCCCATCGAGGGATCGTGGGCGAAGACGCCGAGCACGTTGGCGACCACCACGAGCGCCGTCGGCAGCAGCGCGACGTCGAGGAAGAGCGCGATGTCGGCGACGAGGCCGGCGTACCAGTAGTAGATCAGCATGAAGATCGCCACCAGCGAGAAGCCGAGCGCGGCGGCCACGATCCCGGCCTCCTTCGCGTCCTCGCCGACCGTCGGCGAGACCGAGGTCTCGGCCAGGATCTTCATCGGCGCGGGCAGCGCGCCGGCGTTGAGCTCCGCGGCGAGCTTGCGGGCGGAGGCGGGGTCGAAGTGGCCGGTGATCTGGCCGTTGGCGCCGATCTCGCCGTTGATGACCGGCGCGGAGACGAGCTGCTCGTCGAGGACGATCGCCAGCTGCCGGCCGCGGTCGCCCGGGTTCTTGGGGCCGTGCGCCTTGTAGTTGCGCGTCAGCGTCGAGAAGATGCGCGCGCCCTCGGAGTTGAGACGGAAGCCGATCGCGAGCGTGCCGGTGGTCGGGTCGCGCTCGACCGCGGCGGAGACGAGCGACTCGCCGGTGAGCTCGGTCTTGCGCGAGACGAACGAGGGCGAGAAAGTGCCGTCGCCGTTGTCCTCGAGCATGAAGCGGTAGCGCGCGTCGGGCGTCTCGAACGCGGCGAGGCGCGCGGCGTAGCCGGGCTGCTTCGAGACCTCGGCCCAGTCAGGCGCCTTGGCGTAGCCGCGGCCGCCCTTCACGTAGCCGGGAGGCGCGACCTCCTTGCCGAGCAGCTTGGCGACGAGCTGGTCGTTCTTCGGGTGGGTGAGGCGGAACTCGAGGAACGCCGCGCTCTGGAGGTTGGCCTTGGCGACCTTGCGCACCTCCTCATCGGCGCCCGGAAGCTGCACCAGCAGGCGGTGGTCCTTCATCCCCTGGATCACCGGCTCGTTGGTGCCCATCGCGTCCACGCGGCGGCGGATCACCTGGATGATGCGCTCGTCGCAGCCCTTGAGCGTCTCGGCCACCTTGCGCTCGACCGCGCCGGCGGTGTTGGTGATGCCGGGGTTGGCGGCGATGATCGACTCCGTCAGCCGGTCAACGTCGACGCCGAGCGTGAAGGACGTGCCGCCCTTCAGGTCGAGGCCGAAGCGGAGCTTCTCCGACGGCGGGTTGCAGACGTAGAAGGACACCGCGGCGATGACGCCCAGCACCACCCACTTCCAGATGTTGTTGCGAACTGACGAACTGTTAGCCATTTCTTCTCTTCTTTCCTGCTGTTGTTTTTGTTGTCACCTTTGACGCATGCGCGCCGCTCAGACGGCGACCCTCTTCTTGCGGAGCTTGGGCTGGCCGATGTCGTTGACGAGGGTGCGGAAAGAGCCCTTGCGCACGTTGAACGGCTTGCCGCCCCTGATGCGCGAGAACGCGCAGGCCTGGATCTTGGCGAAGGCGTTCTCGTCGGTCCCGACCACGCCGGAGACGCCGCCGAGCGCGCACTCGACCGCCTTGCGGGCGCACTTCTCGATGAGCCTGAGGTCCTTGCGGTTCGGCGCCGCGGAGCGCGCGAAGTAGCCGGACTTGAAGACCTGCACCTTCTCGGCGCCGAGCAGCTCGCCGAGGCGCTTGCCCACGTACTGGCCGACGTTGACCTTGTCGAGCCGCGGGTGGCCGAACGCGTCCACCGGCACGTCCTCGCCGCGGCGGCGCATCTCGCGGATGATGTCCTTGACGCCGGCGCCCTCGGAGACGAACACGTTGACCGCGTCGTACTTGTCCATCACCTTGGAGAGGCGGGCCGCCTCGGCCTTGAAGTCGATCGCGCACTCGGGGATGTAGATCGCGTGGATGTCCTGGCGGCCCATCGTCAGGCCGAACTCGTCGAGGAACAGGCCCTTGCGCGCCATTTCCTTGAGCATCTTGCGGTAGCACTGCGCCGTCTTGTAGGTGAGCCAGCCGCAGTTGCGGCCCATCACCTCGTGGATCGTGAGCGCGCGCGGGTTGGCGCTGTTCTCCTTGACCACGTTGAGGAAGAACTTCGCCCCCTCCTCCGCGGCAGTCCACGCGCCGAGCGACTGCTTGATCGGGTAGACGTCGTTGTCGACGGTCTTGGGCAGGCCCACCACGATCAGCGGATAGCCGTTCTTCTCGAGGTACGCCGCCAGGTCCGCCGCGGTGGTGTTGGTGTCGTCGCCGCCGATGGTGTGGAGGACGTCCACGCCGTCCTTCACCAGCTGGTCGGCCGCCACCTTGAGCGGGTCCTCGCCCTCCTTGACGAGCCCGCGCTTGACGCAGTCCGCGACGTTGGTGAGCTTCACGCGGCTGTTGCCGATCGGGCTGCCGCCGTGCTGGGTGAGCACCAGCGCGCGCTTGCGCACCTCGGGCGTCACCGGGATCGACACGCCCTTCAGAAGCCCCATGTAGCCGTTGATGTAGCCGATCATCTCCACCTGCGGGGCCTTCTTCGTGTACTCGTCGATCATGAACCCGATCGAGCTCGAAAGGCACGGCGCCAGTCCGCCGGCGGTGAGGAACGCGACCTTCTTCACTTCCTTCATTTCCTTCTCCTTGTTCTTTCTTTTGCTTGAATATCCACTTAGATGCGCTTCAGCACGTCCGCCATCTCCACGGCGGCGAACATCGCCGAAAAGCCCTTGTTGCCCTGCTTGGTGCCGCAGCGCTCGACCGCCTGCTCGAGATTGTCGGCCGAAACGACGCCGTCGACCACCGGCACGCCCGATTCAAGCGAGATCTCGCTGAACGCACGCGCCGTCGTCTCGTTGATGAGGTCGGCATGCGGAGTCGCCCCGCGCACAACTGCGCCGAGCGCGACCACCGCGTCGACACCGGATGATGCAAGCTTCTTCGCCGCGAGCGGCAGCTCGTAGGCGCCAGGCACGCGCACCAGCTTGAGGTCCTTCTCGCTCCCGCCCAGCCGCGTGAACGCGTCGACCGCGCCCTTCACCAGCTGCTCGGTGAGAAAACTGTTGAAACGGCTCACCACCAGGGCGATTTTCATCCCCTTGGCGCTCAGATTACCATTGATCTCTGTCATAGGTCCCTCTTTCTCGCTTGTTTTGGCTTTGGCTGCGTATTTTATCAAATTTTGGTCATTTGGTCAACGGCGGATGTGGCCAATGGAAGTGTTTCAGCAACCAACAACCAACAGCCAGCGGTCAGTGGGATGAGGACGGGAAATCTCCACACCATTGGCTGCTGGATACTGGCTGCTGGCTGCTGCCTAAGAATTTTTGATATAATACCCAATCATGAAATCACATGCAATTCTACTGACTGCGGTGGGGCTGGCTTTCGCGGCCCCCGGTGGTACGGTCGTTTCGGGACTCGGAGCGGACGCGGCGGCGAACCGCGCCGCCATCCAGCGCGCGGTCGACGCCGCGAGCGCGGCCGGCGGCGGGCGCGTCGAGATTCCGCCGGGGACGTGGCCGACCGGGTCGATCGAGCTCAAGAGCGGCGTCGAGCTGCACCTGCCCAAGGGCGCGACGCTCAAGGGCAGCGTGAACCGCGCGGACTACAACGCGAACGACGCCTTCCCCGAGAACTTCTGGAGCGACGGCGAGGAGTGGAGCGGCGGCCACCTCGTGTGGGCGCGCGACGCCGAAAACATCTCCATCACCGGCGAGGGCGCGATCAACGGCAGCGGACCCGAGTTCTTCGGCGAACCGGAAGAGGACAGCCGCTGGCCGTTCTACAAGTACGGGCTCAAGCTGCATCCGCTCGACCGCGAGTGGTTCCGCCCCGGCCCGATGGTCGCCCTCTTCCGCTGCCGCCGCGTACGCCTTGCCGGCGTCTCGCTTGACGACACGCCCGCCTGGACGTGCCACGTCCGCTGCTGCGACGGCGTGGACATCCGCGGCGTCAGGATCAACGCGGACATCACCATCGCCAACTCCGACGGCTTCTCCATCGACTGCTCGCGCAACGTGACGGTCGCGGACTGCACCCTGCACACCGGCGACGACGGCTTCGCGATCCGCGCCTCGTGCAAACTCCATGCGGCGACTAACCTCTGCGAGAACATCGTCGTCACCAACTGCGACATCTGGAGCTGCTGCTACGGCATTCGCTACGGCATCGGCACCGGGACGATCCGCAACGTACGCGTCGAGGACACGCGCATCCACGAAGCGGCGGGGGCCGGCGTCGGCTTCACCCCGGCCTGGATCGACGCCGGACGCAACTGCTACATCGAGGACATCGCGCACAGGGGCTGCCTCGTCGCCGACTGCGTGCACGGCGTCGACGGCGGTCCGAGCGGCGGCGACTCGAAGGTGACCGGCATCCGATTCGAGAAATGCGTCTTCAGGACGCTCCTGCCGATCTGGCTTACCGGCGGCAAACGCTGCCAGTTCACCTTCGCCGACTGCGTCCGCGAGCCCATCACGCGCGTGGCGGTGCGCCACCGCCGCGGCTGGCACGAGAACGAGATCCTCGCCAAGCGCTCGGCCTTCGCGGAAATCGCGGGCGACGCGGACAGGATCAGGATCGAGAACTGCCTGCCGCGTCCGTTCGGCGAGCGCGGCGTCCTGATGCTCTGCTTCGACGACCGCAACTTCGCGGACTGGGAGCGGGCGATCCCCCTCTTCGCGAAGTACGGCGCGCACGCGACCTTCTTCGTGAACGGAGAGTTCACGCCGGACGCCGTGCGCGCGGCGAAGAAGCTCCTCGAGGCCGGTCACTCGATCGGGCTCCACGGACTCAACCACGCAAACGTTCCGGACCTGATCACCGAGAAAGGCGCGGCCGCGTACTTCGCCGCCGAGATCGACAAGCCGAAGCGCCAGTGCGACGTCTCATACATCCCGGTGCGCTCCTTCGCCTACCCAAACAACAGCCGCAACGACGAGTCGGACAAGGTGCTGGAGCAGCGATTCCTGCGCCTGCGCGCCGGCATCCCGGGCGTGCGGCCCTACGACCCAAAGGGCGAGAAGCGCGGCGAGCTCAAGCCGCTGGTCTCCGACGAGCGCTTGTTCTTCCCGGTCGCGGAGCTACCGAAGCGCCGCGTGCTCGGCGGAGTGATCCTGGGCGAGGCGTACGCAACGGACATCGAAGACGTCGTCGCCTGCGTGAAGCGCGCCGGCGAGCGCAAGGAGGCGCTGCTCTTCACCTCGCACGGCATCCGCCCGGACGCGAAGCACATCCACATGAAGACCGAGTGGCTGGAGAAGATTCTAGCCGCGGCGAAGGAGGCCGATGTCGCCGTCCTCGCCTTCGACGAAATCCAGCTGGAATAGTTTCCCTCGGCTACGCCGCGGCCGAGAGCAGCTCGGCGAGGATGGAGTCGCAGACCTCGGCGCCGCGGCGGGTGAGGCGGAACATGTCGCCTTGGCGCTCGAGCAGCCCTTCCGCGGCAAAGCGCGCGAGCGTCGGCGTCCATTCGGGGCAGAGCCGCGCGTCGATGCCCTCGCGGGTGCGCAGGCGGAAGAGGAGCCGCTCGACGCGGTCGGTCTCCTCCGAAACCTCCTCGACTTCCGTCTCGCCGCCGCGTTCCGGCTCCAGCGACCACGCGTTCAAGGTGCGCAGGCGGCCAATGCGCCCGTGCGCACCTTCGCCAATGCCAAGATAGTCTTCGCCGCGCCAGACCACATAATTGTGACGACAGTAGCGATCTGGCGCGGCGAAATTGGAAATCTCGTATCTCTTCAATCCGATCGAATCAAGGAACTCCGCCGTCTCGCGGAAGCGGTCGAGCGTCGCGTCGTCGGAAGGCGGCGGCAGACACTTGCCGGCTTCGATCCGGTGACGGAGAATCGTCCCCTCCTCAAGCTGCAAGGTATAGGCGGAGCAGTGGGCGAGCCCCCATTCCCTCAGCCGCCCGAGCCACGTGCCCGGGTCGCCGGGGTAGCCGACGATGAGGTCGATGCCGGAGTTTTCGAACCGCCGCCTGACGCGCGCGAAAGCGCGCTCCGCCGCGTCGGCGGTGTAGCCGCGGCGCATGTCCGCGAGCGTCGTGTCGTCCAGCGACTGGACGCCCATCGAAATGCGGTTGACGCCGTGGTCGGCGAGCATGGCGAGGAGCTCGTCCGAGACGTCGAGCGGATGAAGCTCCACCGTCACCTCGGCGTCCGGCGCGACGAGCGGCGAGAGCGCGGCAAGCACGGGACCGAGGCCGCAGATCGCCGGGGTGCCGCCGCCGAAGTAGACGGTCCGAAAGCCGGCGGCGGAACTGTCATGAAGCACGGCCAGCGCATCAGCCATCCGCCTCGAATACTCCGCGCGCGCCGCGTCGGAAGCTCCGCCGCGCGAGTGGAGGGCACAGTACGAGCACTTCCCGCGGCAGAACGGGAAGTGCAGGTAGAGGTTGCCTGGTCTTTCAGCCAATCTTGAAGATCTTCTTCAGCTTCTCGACGCGGTCGAGCCGCTCCCAGGGGAAGAGGTCGCGCCCGAAGTGGCCATACGCCGCGGTGTCCTCGTAGCACCAGCCCTTCGGCTTTAAGAGCCCGAGGTCATCGATAAGCGCGTATGGACGGAAGTCGAACACCTTGCCCGAGGCGAGCATCCGCTCGAGCGCGGCGTTGGTGACGGAACCATGGGCGGTGCCGAACGTCTTCACGCAGAAGCTCACCGGCTTGTCCACGCCGATCGCGTAGGCAACCTGGATCTGGCAGCGGTCGGCGAGTCCGGCGGCGACGATGTTCTTCGCCGCGTAGCGCGCGTAGTAGGCGGCGGAGCGGTCGACCTTCGACGGGTCCTTGCCGGAGAACGCACCGCCGCCGTGCGCGGCCATGCCGCCGTAGGTGTCGACGACGATCTTGCGTCCGGTGAGGCCGGAGTCGCCGCAGGGACCGCCGACCACGAACTTGCCGGTCGGGTTGACGAAGAACCTGGTCCGCTCGTCCAAAAGGCCGGTCTTGGACAGGTAGTCGCACGCGAGGCGCTTGACCTCCTCGTAGTTGAGCTTGGTGGCGCCCCTCTCGGTGGTCTGCTGCGAGATGACGACCGTGTCTATGCGCCTGGGACGGCCGTTCTCGTAGACTACCGAGAGCTGGGTCTTCGCGTCCGGCCGCAGCCAGTTGTACCTGCCGCCGCGCCGGCGCAGGCGCGCGAAGATCTTCAGGAGCTCGTGCGAGTAGACGACCGCAGCGGGCATGAAGTTCCGCGTCTCGTTCGTCGCGTAGCCGAACATCATTCCCTGGTCGCCTGCGCCCTGCTTCTGGCGGGACTTGCGGTTGACGCCCTGGGCGATGTCCGGCGACTGCCCGTGCAGGAAGTTCTCGTACTTGAACGTCTGCGCGGCGAAATGCTCATCCGGCACGGTGTAGCCGATCCGCTTCACCACCCGGCGCGCGATCGCCTCGGTGTCAATGCCTTCGAAGCCCTGGCAGGCGATCTCGCCAAGGTTGATCACGATGTCCGGCCCGACCGCCGTCTCGCAGGCGACATGCGCCTGCGGGTCGCGCCGGAGGCAGGCGTCGAGGATCGCGTCCGATATCTGGTCGGCGACCTTGTCGGGGTGGCCCTCCGAAACCGATTCGGAGGTGAATACGTGGGTGTGCACCTTCTCTTCGCTCATTGTTTTCTTCCTCTCAATGTTGTTCGCGCCAGCCTTCCGGCAGCGCCGCCAGGACGGCCTCGACGACCTCGTCCAGCGTCATGTCGCTCGAATCGATCTCCATCGCGCCGTCGGCCTTGCGGAGCGGCGCGTAGCGGCGGGTGGAGTCGATGCGGTCGCGGTTGAGCAGCGACTCCTTCACCGCCTCCTCGCTCGCGGACGCGATCCCCTTCTCCACCTCCTCCTTCCGCCGGCGGCGCGCCCGCGCCTCGGCCGATGCGGTGAGGTAGAACCGAGCCGGCGTGTCGGGGAAAACCGCCGTGGTGATGTCCCGCCCCTCGACGACGAGGTCGCCGAGCGCGGCCATGCCGCGCAGCGTCGCGGTGATGCGGTCGCGCACCGCCTTCACCGTCGCCACCTCGGACGCGTGGGCGTTGATCTCCGGGGTGCGGATGCGGTCGCCAGGCTCCTCGCCGCCGACGAAGTACGCGACCTTGCCGTCGACGGGACGGCACTCCACCTCCACCGTCGGCGCGAAGGCAGCCACCGCCTCTGGGTCGGACGTGTCCACCCCGCGCGCAAGCGCCTGCCAGGTCATGATGCGGTAGAGCGCGCCGGAGTCGACGTGCAGAAACCCGAGCCTGCGACCCACGAGCCGCGACACGCTCGACTTTCCCGCGCCGCTGGGTCCGTCTATGGCGATTATCTTGGACATATCAATTCCTCCTCACAGTTTCCCCGTCTCCTGCAGCACCATCAGCACCGTGTAGACGGCGAAGGCGACAAGCCATATCGTCCCCTTGACGCGGCCGATCCGGGCCGGGCGGGATGGACGGCGCCAGTTGAGTCCGAAAAAGAGGATCGAAAGCGAAAAGCCGAGCACGAACGGCAGGTCGCGCGACAGGATGTAGGGCGAGAACGCCTGCGCTCCTTCCCCGGGCTCCAGCGGCGAGATGGCCGTCGCGACGCCGACCACCGCAAGCGTGTTGAAGAGGTTGGAGCCGATGATGTTGCCGAGCACCAGCTCGTGCTCGCGGCGCCGGGCCGACTGCACCGCGCTCGCGAGCTCCGGGAGCGAAGTGCCCACCGCCACCACCGTAAGCCCGATCACGAGGTCGCTCACGCCGAGCCACCTCGCGACGTCCACTGCGCCGTCGACGAGCAGGCGAGAGGAGAATATCAGCATGGCGAGGCCGACGACGAGCTTCACCGCGTCGACCGCGAGCGAGCGGACGTCTCGGCGCGCCGCAGTGGGCGGAGGGGGCGGGGCAGGGCGACGGGTTGCCTGGTCGTACCAGCAGTAGAGCGGCATCAGCACCAGGAACGCGCCGATGAGCGCCCAGGCCTCGGCGCGGGTGCAGGCGCCGTCGCGCACGACCAGCATGGTGAAGACGGTGATCGCAGAGAGCCCCGCGCCGGCCACCACCGACACCTTGGGCCGCACCAGCAGCGGATAGATCAGCACCGAGACCCCGAGGATGCCGGCGATGTTGAAGATGTCACTGCCGTAGGCGTTGCCGAGCGAGAGGTTGGAGTGGCCGCCGAGGCCGCTAAGGACGCTGACGCACAGCTCCGGCGCGCTGGTGCCGAAGCCGATGACCACCATGCCCACCACAAGCGGCGAGATGCCAAGGGCGCGCGCCAGCGACGCCGCGCCGTCGACGAATAGTCCGCTCGACCACGCCAGCACCACCAGGCCGACCAGCACATACGCCATCGAGAGCCATGGAATACCGGATTGCATTTACGTGTATTATACCAAAAATCGCCGCTCACTACTTTGCCGCGGGGGCGAGGGACGAGAGGGCGACGGCGGCGGCGAACTGGGAGAGCGCGGTCACCGCGATGCCCACCCCTTCCCGCTCCGCGGCGGCCTTCATGTCGTCCGGCACCGGGCGGCCGTGGCAGATCAGCACCGCCTCGATGCCGGCGAGCGAGCAGACGGCGATCGCGTTGAGGTGGTTCTGGACGGTGATCAGCACCGACTCGTCGCCGCAGTGGCCCATCACGTCCGAGAGCAGGTCGCCGCAGTAGGCCGAGGCTATCTCCGCCTCCGGGTTGTCCACCACCACGGTGCCCTGCACCTTGTCCACTACTTCACTGAATTTCATCTATTCCTCCTTTAGAAGCTGGTCAGCGGCGGCGAAAGCCGGGTAGCGCGCGCGGCAAAGGCGGCGCGCAGTCCGGCGACGGTGAACTCGCACTCCGCCTCGGTCCAGACCCTGGCGACGTCGTCCAGGTTGTGCGCATCGGACGATCGCACCGCCGCGTAGCCGTCGGCGCGCGGCAGCCACAGCGCCGCGTCGGCGGTGCGCGACACCTCCACCGCGTCGAAGCATCCGTCGGGCACGGCGCCGAGGCCGCTCAGCACCGAGAAGTTGGGCCGGTCGATGTGCGCGGCGATGTAGAGGCCGCCGAGCTCGCGCACCTTGGCGGCGGTCTCCGGGATGGTGCGGCGGCAGCCCATGGCGAGGATGCGCCACTCGAGCTCGACGACGTCGTCGTCCCAGGTGACCACCGGCTGGTCGCCGAAGGTGTCGGGGTCGTTGACGCGCTTGGGCAGGGCGGCGTAGACCCAGTCGGTCATCGCGAGCGCCTGCTCGACGGTGTCGAAGAGGCAGACGGTGTGGACCTCCTCGGCAGTCTGCACCTCGAGCCCGGGCAGGAAGGCGAGGCCCGCGCGGCGCGCGCACTCGGCCGCCGCCGGCGCGTTGCGGGCCGACTGGTGGTCGGTGAGGGCGATGCCGCCCATGCCCACCGCGACGGCGCGCCCGACAATCGACGCGGGCGACATCTCGAGATTCGCGCACGGCGAAAGGCAGGAATGTATGTGCAGGTCAAACTTCACGGTGACTATTATACCAAATTTATGCTATAATATGCATCATGAATATTGCAGACATAGTGAAGACGCTGGACGGCAAGCTCGTCGCCGGGGGCGACAACGGCAGGACGGTCGGAGCGGTGGTAGCCAACGACCTCATGAGCGACGTGCTGCTCAACGACGCCGACGACATCCTCCTGCTCACCTCGCTCGCCTCCGACCAGGCGATCAGGACGGCGAACATCGTCGGCGCGATGTGCGTGGTGGTGCACAACGCCAAGCCCCTGCCGCAGACGATGTGCCAGGTCGCCGACACGCTCGGCATCCCGCTCGTCTCCTCGCCGCTCTCCAAGTACGAAAGCTGCGTGCGCGTCCACGACTTCCTCACGAAGGAATGATGGACTACAGCCCGACGATCCTCACCGGCGGCGACACCCGCAGCGACGACCAGATCATGGAGGCCCACGGGCGCGCCGCGAGGCGCGTATCCGGCTCCGGTCTGCCGGGGGCCGAGGACTCCCCGCTCGTCATCATGGAGCTCCTGCAGCGGCTGCGGGTGCGGGACGTCATGCGCGCGCGCGACATCATCTCGGTCGTCCGCTCCGACTCGCTGCGCTTCGCCCAGAACCTGATGAAGCGCAACAACATCTCGGGCGTGCCCGTGGTCGAGAACCGGCGGCTCTTCGGCATCGTCTCGGTGAACGACATCATCCGCGCGCTCGAGGGCGGGTGGATCCACGACACCTGCCAGCAGCACATGGCGACGAACCTGGTGGTGCTCGAGGAGGACATGCCGCTCGCGTTCGCGATCAAGTACTTCGAGAACTACACCTTCGGGCGGTTCCCGGTGCTGAACAAGGAGCGGAACCTCGTGGGCATCGTCTCTCAGCGCGACGTGATGCGCGCGATCATGAAGGAACTCACCGACGAGCTCGCGCGCCTGGAGGGGCGCACGCCGCCGCCGGGCGCGGCGGACACCGTGACGAAGGGAGAGGGCGCGCTGCCCTACTACTCCATGCGCCAGTTCGCCGTCGTGCACAACGACCTCACCAACGCCGGCAAGGCCGCCAACGAGATCAAGCGGATGCTCAAGGAGGCCGGCGTCGACAAGAAGACCATCCGCCGCGTGGCAGTGGCCGCCTACGAGCTGGAGATCAACATCTGCATCCACTCCGTCGGCGGCGCGATCACCTTCATCCTCGACACCGAAAAGGCGACTATCGTCGCCAAGGACTCCGGCCCCGGCATCAAGGACGTCGAGTGGGCCTGCCGGGACGGCACCTCGACCGCCAACGACTGGATCCGCTCGATGGGCTTCGGCGCCGGCATGGGCCTCGCCAACTCGAAGCGCGTCGCCGACACCTTCGAGATCACCTCGAAAATCCCCACCGGCACCACGGTGATGTGCACCTTCAACCTCGCCGAGACGAAGCCGCAGTAGGCAGCAGGCAGCAGGCAAAAGAGCGGCCGCGGCGTCTCCGCCGCGGCCGTCTTCGTTGCGCACTGTACGCTGCGCGGCCTACGAGAAGTTGTAGACCTTCTCCTTCGCGTACGCGGTGTGCAGGAGATGGTGGGCCTTCTCGCCGCCCTGCGCGCCGGTCTTGCCGTCGAGGAAGTCCTTGTAGAGTTCCTGGACCTCGGGATTGAGGTGGCTCATGCGCAGCGTGCACTTCTCGTCGTCGGTGTAGATGCCGGCGGTGCGCTGGGCGCGGACCGCGTCCGTCGCCAGGCACGGCTGGCCGCCGCCGCCGATGCAGCCGCCGCGGCAGGCCATCACCTCGATGAAGTCGAAGCGCGGCTTGACGCCGTTCTTGCGGTCCTCGCGGATCATGTCCAGCACCTTCTCGACGTTGCCCATCTGGTGCGCGACGGCGATGTTCACCTTCGTGCCCTTGATGTCGATCGTCGCGGTCTTGACGCCGTCCATGCCGCGCACCGCCTGGAAGTCGATGCTGGGCGGCTGGGCGTCGCCGGTGATCAGGCAGTAGGCCGTGCGGAGCGCGGCCTCCATGACGCCGCCGGTGACGCCGAAGATCGTGCCCGCGCCGGTGTAGGCGCCGAGCAGCTTGTCGGCCGGCTCCTCCGGGAGCGACTCGAAGTCGATGCCGGCGGCCTTGATCATGCGCGCGAGCTCGCGGGTCGTGAGGACGACGTCGGTGTCCTGCTGGCCAGAGGCGCTCATGTACTCGTCGCGGCTGATCTCGTACTTCTTCGCCGTGCAGGGCATGATCGAGGTGACGTGCACCTTCTTGGGGTCGACGCCGTTCTTCTCCGGCCAGTAGCTCTTGGCGAGCGCCGAGAGCATCTGTTGGGGCGACTTCGCGGTCGAGAAGTTCCCGGTGAAGTCGGGCGCGTATTTCTCCATCCAGTCGGTCCACGCCGGGCAGCAGCTGGTGAGCAGCGGCAGCTCGCCGCCCTCGGTGAAGCGCTTGATGAACTCAGTGCCCTCCTCCATGATCGTGACGTCGGCCGAGAAGTTGGTGTCGAACACCTGGTTGAAGCCGAGGCGGCGGAGCGCGGCGTAGATCTTGCCGGTGGTGAGCGCGCCGGGCTTCATGCCGAAGGCCTCGCCGACGGCGACGCGGACGGCCGGCGCGATCTGCACCAGGCAGACCTTCTCGGGGTCCTGCAGCGCGGCCCAGACCTTGCCGGTCTCGTCGTTCTCGTAGATGGCGCCGACCGGGCAGTGCGCGGAGCACTGGCCGCACTTGATGCACGGCGAGTCGGCGAGCTTGACGCCGGCGGCCGGGGCCATCACCGTCTTCTCGCCGCGGCCGATGAACTCGAGCGCCCAGACGTTCTGCATCTCCTGGCAGACTTCCGCGCAGCGGCCGCACTTGATGCACTTGTCGGGGTTGAGCACGATCGACGGCGTCGAATTGTCGACGTCGTGGTGGACCACTTCCTTCGGGAAGGGGTTCTCGCGGATGCCGAAGTCGGCGGCGATCGCCTGGAGCTCGCAGCTGCCGGAGCGCGGGCACTGCAGGCAGTCGTTCGGGTGGTTGGCGAGGATGAGCTCGAGCACCGTCTTGCGGACCTGCACGATGTCCGGGTCGTGGGTGATGATCTTCATCCCCGGCGTCGCCTCGGTGCAGCAGGCGCGGAGCAGCTTGGGGCTGGGCACGAACTTGCCCGGCTCGGTGCGGCTGGGGACGAGCTGCCTGACGACGCAGATGCCGCAGCTGGCGCCGGGCTTGAGGTCGGGGTGGTAGCAGAGGGTCGGGATCTTCACGTTCGCCGCGCGGGCCGCCGCGAGCAGGTTCGAGCCTTTCGGGACGCTCACCGCGACGCCGTTGACCTCGAGAGAAATCATTTCAGTTTCCATTGTTCCGGGCCTTTCCGTTTTAGGCATGGCTGATCGCGCCGAACTTGCATGTCGCCTCGCAGGCGCCGCACTTGACGCACTTGGACTGGTCGATGACGTGCGGCTGCTTGAGCTCGCCGGAGATCGCCCCCGCCGGGCACTTCTTCGCGCACATCGTGCAGCCCCTGCACTTCGCCGCGTCGATCTTGTACTGGATGAGCCTCGAGCACTTGCCGGCGCGGCACTTCTTGTCGCGGATGTGCTCCATGTACTCGTCCATGAAGTACCGCAGCGTCGACCGCACCGGGTTGGAGGCGGTCTGGCCGAGGCCGCAGAGCGAGGCCTTGTTCATCGCGTCGCAGATCGCCTGCATGTCGGCGATGTCCTGCTCGGTGCCGCGGCCGGCGGTGATCTTCTTGAGGTAGTTGAGGAGCTTGCGGCCGCCGATGCGGCAGGGCGCGCACTTGCCGCAGCTCTCGTCGACCGTGAAGTCGAGGTAGAACTTCGCGATGTCGACGACGCAGTCCGTCTCGTCCATCACGATGAGGCCGCCGGAGCCCATGATCGAGCCGATCTTGGCGAGCGACTCGTAGTCGATCGGCGTGTCGAGGAACTGCGGCGGGATGATACCGCCGGAAGGTCCGCCCGTCTGCGCCGCCTTGAACTGGTGGCCGCCGCGGATGCCGCCGCCGATGTCGAAGATGATCTCGCGGAGGGTTGTCCCCATCGGCACCTCGATGAGGCCCGAGTTGTTCACCTTGCCCGTGAGCGCGAAGACCTTGGTGCCCTTGGTCGTCGCCGTGCCGATCTTGTTGAACCAGTCCGCGCCCTTGTTGATGATGACGGGGATGTTCGCGAGCGTCTCGACGTTGTTGATGACCGTCGGTCTGCCCCAGAGTCCCTTGACCGCCGGGAACGGCGGACGGGGACGCGGCATGCCGCGGTTGCCCTCGATGGACTGGAGGAGCGCCGTCTCCTCGCCGCAGACGAACGCGCCGGCGCCGAAGCGGAGCTCGATGTCGAAGTCGAAGCCCGAGCCAAGGATGTCCTTGCCGAGGAGGCCGAGGTCGTGGGCCTGCTCGATCGCCACCTCGAGGCGGCGGATCGCGAGCGGATACTCCGCGCGGATGTAGATGAAGCCCTTGGAGGCGCCGATCGCGTAGCCGGCGATCGTCATCGCCTCGAGAACCGAGTGGGGGTCGCCCTCAAGGGTGGAGCGGTCCATGTACGCGCCGGGGTCGCCCTCGTCCGCGTTGCAGACCATGTACTTCTGGCCCTTGGGCTGCTGCATCGCGAACTTCCACTTCATGCCGGTCGGGAAGCCCGCGCCGCCGCGGCCGCGCAAGCCGGACTTGAGGATCTCCTCCACCACCTGCTCCGGCGTCATCTCGAAGAGCACCTTCTCGATCGCCTTGTAGCCGTCGCGCGCGATGTAGTCCTCGATCTTCTCGGGGTCGATCACGCCGCAGTTGCGGAGCACGATGCGGTACTGCTTCTGGTAGAACGGGATGTTCGCCTCGGC
>CACWVU010000029.1 GCA_902764415.1 uncultured bacterium
GTCGCTCTGGCTGAATGTAGGCTATGATCAGTTTCATCTTTCCTTTCTTGCGCCGCGACCATCGCAGCGTCGCGCCCCATTTAGCAAACTCCGTGCCAACGCCTAAAATGTTGCCTGATTTGCTATCGCGCAGTATATCGGTTGTAATGTACCGTTTTTGATTTTACAAAATCTGTCATTCGCGTTTGCAATGGCAGATTCGCCGCGCTTCAGCTGCACCATCTTCTGCATCGCGACATTAGGTAAAAATGGTCAGGCCCTTCTGTATATGTTTTACTGTATATGCTTGGATGAATGTTACTGGACTCCGCGGCAGTTTGCGCGGCGGTTTGCGCGGCGGATTGCGAACGCTCTCCTACCGCCGCATTTATATAAATCCGGTGGTAGGTCAGAAGCAGAAGTGATAATTTACCTATTTTCTCACTTTTATAAAAACTACTGTTGCGGCGCAAAGACCTCAAATTATCTCCAGAGAGGAACACTTCCGCGGCAGATTACGCGGCAATTTGGTATAATACACGACAGTGGGGGAGAAAATGAAGGTTGCTCACTGCGGGCAAGGAGTGACATATGTTTGAAGACGAAAGCAAGATAAGCGGACATGGAGGAACTGCGGCGAATCGAGGACGAGGTAAAGCGTCGCGGCAAGGATGGAGTACGAGAGTGATGGGTATGCGAGCGGCAGACCCATGTGATACGCCAAGGAAAGGACTGGCAATGAAGGACATACAGGGAATAGTTGATCTCTCGAGCGCGTTCTACGGGAGCGCGGTGCTGTTCGCCGCCATCGACTGCGGCGTGTTCGAGAAGGTCGAGCGCGGCGAACTGGACGCGGATGCGCGCGGCATGAGGCTGCTGGCTGACGCGTGCGTGGCGCTGGGGCTGCTGGAGAAGCGCGACGGCAAGTACGCGAACACGCCAGCGGGGAAGGCGGCGCTCGTCCCGGGAGGCCCCGCCGACCTTACCCGCGCGATCCGCTACAACCGCGACGTCTACCCCGCCTGGGGACGGCTCGCCGAGTTCGCGCGCACCGGCCGCCCGGTGGAGCGTCCGGAGCTGCACCTGGGCGACGACGCCGCGCGCACCCGTGTCTTCGCGGACGCGATGTTCGGGCGCGCGATGGGCATCGGGCGCGGGGTGGTGCCGATGCTGAAGGGGCTTTCGGGACGCCTCCTCGACCTCGCGGGCGGGCCCGGCGCCTACGCGATACTGATGTGCCAGGCGAACCCCGCGCTGGAGTGCGTCACTGTGGACCTGCCGGCGATCTCGGCGTGCGCCAGGGAGTACGTGGCGAAGTTCGGCCTCGCCGGGCGCATCGAGTGCCGCGCCGGCGACTACCATGCGGACGACTACGGCGAAGGCGGGTACGACGCGGTCACGATCTTCGGCGCACTGCACCAGGAGTCGCCCGCGGCGATCGTGGACATCCTCCGCCGCGCGGCGCGCGCGCTGAAGCCCGGCGGCAGGCTCTTCGTCCTCGACATGATGACCGACTCGACGCGCGCGGCGCCGGCGTTCTCGGCGCTCTTCGCGGTCAACATGGCGCTTACCACCGAGAACGGCTGGGTGTTCTCCGACGAGGAGCTCAAGGGCTGGATGCGCGAGGCGGGGCTTGTCCCCGGCGAGACGCTGCACGCGCCGCCGCCGATGCCGCACTGGCTGGTGACGGCGTCGAAGCCGTAGCGGTTTTGGTATAATACACCCCACCATGAAACCGATAACGATCGAGTACCGGGTGCCCTACGCCGACACCGACAAGATGGGCGTCGTCTACTACGGCAACTACCTGACGCTCTTCGAGCGCGCCCGCAACGAGCTGATGCGCTCCTGCGGCTTCACCTACGCCGAGTGCGAGGCCGAGGGGATCATGCTCCCCGTCGTGCACGCCGAGGTCGACTACCGCGCGCCGGCGCACTACGACGACGTCCTGGAGCTCACTTCCTGGGTGAAGGAGCTCAGGGGCGTGCGGATCGAGATTGCCTGCGAGGTGCGCCGCAAGGGCGAGGACCGCGTCCTCGCGAGCGGCTTCACCCGCCACTGCTTCGTCTCCTCCTCGACCTTCCGCCCCGTCCCCCCGCCCGAGCGCCTCGTCGCCGCCATCGGCTGACCGGGAGCCGCGAATTATGGTATAATACGCCTCATTATGGCAGAAGAAAGCAAATCCAGTCTCGACGCGCTGTCGGCGCTGTGCAAGCGCCGCGGCTTCATCTACCACTCCTCTGAGATCTACGGCGGCATGCCCGGGTTCTGGGACTACGGTCCGCTCGGCTGCGAGCTCAAGGCCAACGTCAAGCAGGCGTGGTGGCAGTTCACCGTCCGCGGCCGCGAGGACGTCGCCGGCCTTGACGCCACCATCATCATGCACCCGAAGATCTGGAAGGCGTCCGGCCATCTCGACACCTTCGCCGACCCGATGACGATGTGCAAGGACTGCAAGAAGCTGATGCGCGCCGACCAGGTGAAGGACATCTACGCCGACCAGAAGAAGAAGCCCCAGCCCAAGGTCGCGGGGTCCGACTTCTTCTGCCCCTACTGCGGCGGCGAGCTCACCGAGCCGAAGCCGTTCAACCTCATGTTCAAGACGGTCGTCGGCCCGATCGACGACCCGTCGAACGTCGCCTACCTCCGTCCCGAGACGGCGCAGGCGATCTTCGCGCAGTTCCTGAACGTCACCGCCACCTCGCGCATGGCCGTCCCCTACGGCATCGCCCAGATGGGCAAGAGCTTCCGCAACGAGGTGACGCCGCGCAACTACACCTTCCGCTCGCGCGAGTTCGAGCAGATGGAGCTCGAGTTCTTCATCCGGCCCGACGAGGCGGTGGAGCTCCAGTACGGCCACGTGGTGACGCTCGCCGACAACCCCGACCTGAACGGCCCTGTCCAGGACGACTGGGGCTGGGAGGTCTGGCACAAGTACTGGGTCGAGCAGCGCAAGAAGTTCTTGAACGCCGTCGGGCTGCCGACCGAGAAGTTCGTCGAGTACTGGCAGAAGCCGGACGAGCTCGCGCACTACGCCCGCGCCTGCGTCGACATCGAGTACGACTTCCCGTTCGGCCGCCAGGAGCTCGAGGGCATCGCCGCCAGGAGCGACTTCGACCTCTCCCAGCACCAGCTCCACTCCAAGGTGCCGCAGACCGTCTTCGACGACCCGCTCAAGCAGGCGTGCAAGAAGCTCACGGACGACGACAAGGCCGCGTTCATCGCCAAGACCCAGTCCGAGTGGCTCGACCGGAAGCAGAAGGCCGCCTCCGCCAAGGCCGGCAAGGAGGTCGTCTTCTCAGACGAGGAGAAGGCGGACATCGCCGCGAAGGCGAAGGTCTTCTGCGAGAACCTCTTCGACGGCAAGTACGTCCCGCACGTGATCGAGCCGTCCGCCGGCGTCGACCGCCTGATGCTCGCCCTCCTCTGCGAGGCGTACGAGGAGCAGAAGCTCACCGACGAGAAGGGCAAGGAGGACATCCGCACGGTGCTCCACTTCAACCCGAAGGTCGCCCCGGTCAAGGTCGCCATCTTCCCGCTCATCAAGAAGGACGAGGCGCAGTACAAGCTCGCGCGCGACATCTTCACGAAGCTCCAGAAGAAGGTCAACTGCCAGTGGGACGTCTCCGGCGCCATCGGCCGCCGCTACCGCCGGCAGGACGAGGCGGGCACGCCATGGTGCATCACCGTCGACGAGCAGTCGACGAAGGACGGCACCTTTACCGTGCGCGAGCGCGACTCGATGGAGCAGCGGCGCATGTCCTACGGCGAGTTCCTCGCCATGATGTACGAGGCGCTCGAGTTCTGAGGAGGGTCGAAATGACGATTGGATTTCTCGGCGCGGGCAAGATGGCGGAGGGCATCCTCTCCGCGATCGAAGACAGGAAAAACGTCATCATGGCCGAGAAGGTCGCTGAGCGCGCGGCGGCGATGTCGCGCAAGTACGGCGTGGAGACGGCCGGCGACGTGAAGGCGGTCGTGAAGAAGGCGAAGTTCTTCTTCCTCGCCGTCCGTCCGCAGGACGTCGACGCGGTCGCGGCGGAGGTGAAGCCGCTCCTGACCGAGAAGCACACTCTCGTCTCGATCGTCGCCGGCAAGACGCTCGCGAAGCTCAGGAAGGCGTTCGGCGCCAAGGCGAACCTCGTCAGGGTCATGCCCAACCTCGCCTTGCGCGCGAAGGCCGGCATGTGCGCGATCTGCCCGGCCGCGAAGACTCCGGCCAAGGACGTGAAGCTGGTCGAGAAGATCCTCGGCGGCGCGGGCGCGACGGTCGTCCTCAAGGAAAAGGACTTCGACGCGGTGACGGCGCTCTCCGGCTCCGGTCCCGCCTATTTCGCCTACATGGAGGAGGCGATGGTCGAAGGCGGCGTGAAGCTCGGGCTCAAGCCCAAGGTGGCGCGGCTCCTGGCGGAGCAGACGATGTACGGAACCGCCAAGTTCCTCAGGGAGAGCGGCATGGACTTAAGGCCGTTCATCGAGGGGGTCTGCACCAAGGGCGGAACGACCGCGGCGGGCATGGAGAAGCTGGACGTCCCCAAGTTCAAGCAGATCGTCGCCGCTACGCTCGCCGCCGCCGCGAAGAGGTCGCGCGAGCTCGCGTGAACGCCGGGGCGGAGGGCTCGATGAAGCTCGGCATCTACGGCGGAACCTTCAACCCGGTCCATTTCGGGCACGTTAACCTCGCGCGGCGCGCAATCGCCGACCTCGGGCTCGACCGGCTCATCGTGGTGCCGGCGAACGTGAGCCCGTTCAAGACCGGCTTGTTCTCCGAGTCGCCGCTCTGGGACCGCGTCGGCCGCGTCCAGGCCGCATTTGCAGGCGTCGAGAAGGCCGAGGTGAGCCTCGTCGAGATCGAGCGCGGCGGAGTGTCCTACGCCATCGACACCGTGCGCGAAATCGCCGCGCGCTTCGCCGCGGAGTCGCCCAAGCTCTACTTCGTCGTCGGCGAGGACTCGCTCGCCGGGCTCGAGCGTTGGAAGGACTACTCCGAGCTCGTGAAGCTCGTCGAGTTCGTCTCCTATCCCCGCACCGAGGAGTCTTCCACCGAGATCCGCCGGCTTTTCGACGAGAACCACGTCGCGCTCAACGACGACGCGCGCCTCGCTGCCGCGGTCGAGGAGGGGGTGAAGCGGAAGAACGGCTTCTGCCCCTGCCGCCTGCCGAAGAACCCAGAGTTCTTCTGTCCCTGCCGCGAGTTCCGCGAACAACTCGCCGACCCCGGGTTCCACGGACTCTGCCACTGCCGCCTCTACCGCAAGCCGTGAATCCATTCTTCGAGCGCTCCGGGGCACTGCTCGGCGAGGAGGCAATGGCCCGCCTCGCCGCCGCGCGCGTGCTCGTGGTCGGCGTCGGCGGCGTCGGCAGTTGGTGCGCCGAGGCGCTGGCTCGGACCGGCATCGGTGCGCTCACGCTCGTCGACGACGACGTGGTTCAGCCCTCGAACGTCAACCGCCAGTGTCCCGCCACCGCCGCGGCGATCGGGCGGCCGAAGGTGGAGGCGATGCGCGAGCGCATCCTCGCCGTCAACCCCGCCTGTGAAGTGGAGGCAAGGTGCGAACGCTACGCCGCCGGCGGCGACTTCTCGCGCTACGTCGCCGCGGCGGACGCGATCGACAGCGTCGGCGCTAAGGCGGAGCTGATCCTCGCCGCGACCGCGGCGGGCGTGCCGTTCGTCTCCTCGATGGGCGCCGCGCTGCGCATGGACCCGACGGCAGTCAGGGTGACGCGGTTCGAGAAGGTGGAGGGCGACGGACTCGCCCGCGCGCTGCGCCGCCGCTTCCGCGAGCTGGGGCGTTTTCCCACCGCGCGCTTCGGCTGCGTGTGGTCGCGCGAGGCGCCCGCGGCGGAGTCCGCCGCCGGTTCGCGCGGCAGCCTGATGACCGTGACCGCCACCTTCGGGATGTGCCTTGCGGCGGAGTGCATCCGCGCAATTGCCGCGGACGGAAGGGAGTCCGGGACATGACGACGCGGGGCGCGATATTCTTCGACCTCGACGGAACGCTTTTCGACACCCGCGCCGACCTCGCCGCCACGGTGAACCACACCCGCCGCGACCTGGGGCTCGCCGCGCTGCCCGCCGACGAGGTGATTGTGCACGTCGGCCGCGGCGCGCGCTATCTGCTCGCGCACGCAATCGCGGAAACCGACCGTCCCTACGACGACCTCTGGCGCATCTTCATCGACCACTACGCCGAGCACTGCTGCGAGAAGCTTGTGCCGTATCCGGGCGTAATTGAGACCCTGGACGCGCTCGCCGTCGCCGGCTGGCGGCTCGGCGTGAACACCAACAAGCCGAACTTCGCGGTGAAGCTCATCCTCGAGAAGTTCGGGCTCGAGCGGCTCTTCGGCGCGGCGGTGGTGGCTGGAGGTGACGGCGTGCCGCTCAAGCCCGACCCCGCGTCGATCCGCGAGTGCGCCGCCAGGCTTGGTGGCTGGAGTCTTTCCGCGCGCGACTGGATGGTCGGCGACAGCTGGACCGACATGCGCTGCGCCGAGGCCGCGGGCGTCAACGGCGCCTTCTGCGAGTTCGGCTTCGGCCGTCTCGATGACGCGCCGTGTGCGGCAAGGATTGCGCGCTTCGGCGATCTCGCCGCCGCCGTCGGCGAGGGCAAGGTCAGCCAAGTGGAGGGTGCGCAATGAGGGCGTTTGTGGTCGCGATGGAGTGCGAGGCGGAGCAGGTGCGCCCGTTTCTCGGCGAAGGGGACGTGCTGGTCGTTTCGGGGATCGGCAAGGTCAACGCGGCCGCCGCGGCGCAGAAGGCGATCGACGGCGGCGCCGACGAGATTCTCAACTGCGGGCTTGTGGGCGGGCTCGACCCGGCGATGTCGGTCGGGGACGTCTTCGAGGTCTCGCAGGCGGTCGAGTACGACTTCGACCTCGCGGTCCTCAACGGCACGGGCCTCGGCGTCCACGACGAGCGCGACACCCCGTACTTCGACTGCGCCGTGAAGGGCGTCTATCCCGTGCGCATCCTCGCATCCGGCGACCGCTTCACCAACGACTTGAAGGACGTCGAGGACGCGCGCTCGCTCGGCGCGTCGCTCAGGGACATGGAGGGCGCGGCGATTGCCCACGTCTGCGAGCGCAGCGGGATGAAGTGCGGGATGCTCAAGGTGGTGAGCGACGTCCACGGCAAGGGGGCAATGACCGGCCAGTATCTGCAGAACCGCGAGTCCACGCTCGCGCGCCTCCGCGCCTCCATCCCCGCCTGGCTCTAAAATGTCGATACAGACCGCAATTCGCTTTCGTTCCTTGGGGCAATTGCCGCGGTTGACAAAAATAACGAAGTGTGATATTATATCGGCACTTTCGTAAATATGAAACTGCCCAAAGATCTCTGCGACATACTTGTCGAGCAAGGAGGGATGCTGACATCAAGTGATGTTGGTAGGTCTGGTTTTTCGCGCACGATGCTGTCTAAGTATGTTAGTGAAGGCCTATTGGAGAGAGTGGGAAGAGGTGAATATGTGGCGCCTGGCGGCGTGGCTGACGAACTCTACTTCATTTCACGGCGTCAGCCCCGTTTTGTCTTTTCGCATTTGACGGCGTTGTTTCTGCATGGCCTTGCTGACCGCACGCCATTTCGCCATTGTGCCACGGTGTCGTCGGATACGACCGTTTCGAGGTGGATGCGGGCGCGGGTGAAGTGCTTTTACATATCGCCGGCGCTGTATGATGTCGGTCGAACCGAGGTGAATACGCAATTCGGCAACAAGGTGCCGTGCTACGATGTCGAGCGGACTATCTGCGACATCATCAACAGCCGATCGCGGATGGACGAGGAAAGCGTTATTGCCGCGTTGCGCAATTATGCCGCCAGCGGAACGAAGGACCTTGCGAGGTTGGGCGAATATGCAGCCAGACTTGGCATGGAGGAGAAGGTCCGGAGAACCTTGGAGGTGGCGCTATGAGCGCAGATCGGGTCATGAGCTTCAAGGCGGCGATAAAGGATTTCGCGGCTGCCGAGAATATTCCCGCCCAAGTGGCGCTGCAGAACTTTATGTTCGAGCGGTTTTTTGCAAGGCTGTCGAAGAGCGCGGTCAAAGACAAGTTCGTCCTGAAGGGCGGGGTCCTGGTTTCGCAGTATCTGGGACTGGACCGCCGCACCACAATGGACGTGGACATGACCATGCGCAATGCGACTTTGGACGAATCGTCGTTGCGTGACATGCTGGAGCAGGTGTTTTCGGCTCCAATTGACGATGGGATTGAATGGCGTATAAAATCGGTCGAGCCGATACGGGAAAACGACGCATACGGCGGATTGAGGGCTAAGGTCGTTGCGAGCATGGAGACTATCACCGTGCCTTTCTCGATTGACGTTTCGACTGGCGACGCAATCACTCCAGGCGCAGTAGAGTTCTTCATTCGCAGCAGATTTTTGAGGAATGAATTTTACCGTGTGCAGTCGTATACACCGGAAACAGTGTTGGCCGAGAAGATGGAGGCCATACTGACAAGGGGAGTCCTCTCCACTCGGCCGCGTGACTACTACGATTTCTACATGGTTTGGAAGCAGACGGAGATCGACAAGTCGGTTTTTAGGGATGCACTAGCGGCGACTATGCGGCATCGAGGTACGTTTGACGTTCTGGCAAGAGCGGAGAGTGTGATTGCCTCGATTCGCGCATCTACGGCCATGCAGCGCCAATGGGACAAATTCCAGCGCGAGTTCCCATTTGCCAACGGAATTGGATTTGGTGAAATCCTGGAGACTCTTAATGGAAGTCTGAGAAACTGACATGAATATGGAAGACAACAGCAAGAACCGCGTCGTCCGCTGGACGCAGAAGCTACTCGACCTCTCGCTCCGCAACCGCCTGCTGAACGCACGCGACTCGAAGCAGATACTCCCCCTCGCCGTCGATGCGGTATCGTCGCTCGAGGACAAGCTCTCGTCCGACCAGGCCGTGCCGGTCGAGCCGTCCGACTCGACCTCGCGCGCGTCGGGCGCGCTCCGCTCGACGCTCGCCTCCGCCGACATGCTGCGCCGACTCAAGGAGATCTTCCGCCTCGCCAAGACTGACCTCGAGGAAAGCGGCGTCAACGCGCTCTACCTCGCGATCGGCTTCCTGAAGTGGCAGCCGAAGGGCGCGAACGCCAAGGACTGCCGCGCGCCGATCCTGCTCATGCCGGTGCAGATGGCGCGGAAGAACGTCCGCGAAGGCTATACCGTCTCGCGCCTCGACGACGACACCATGCTCAACGCGACGCTCGTCGAGTTTCTCCGCGCCGAGTTCGGACTTTCCGTGCAGGGGCTCGACCCGCTGCCCGAGGACGCGTCCGGCGTGGATGTCCAGAAGGTGTTCGCGGCGTTCCGCGACGCGGTGAAGGGCATGGAGGGCTGGGACGTCGAGGAGGACGCCGCCATCGGCAACTTCTCTTTCGGCAAGTTCGTGATGTGGAAGGACCTCACGGCCCGCGCCGACCAGCTCTCGGCGCATCCGTTCGTCTCGCACCTCATGAAGGGCGGCGGCGACTACGACGACGGCATCGAGGTGTTTCCGCCCGAGGAGGTCTCGGAGCACGTCAAGTACGGCGAGCTCTTCACCCCGCTTTCGTCCGACTCGTCGCAGCTTGCGGCCGTCCTCTACTCCGCGATGGGCAAGTCGTTCGTCCTCCACGGGCCGCCCGGCACCGGCAAGTCGCAGACGATCACCAACCTCATCGCGCACAACCTCGCGCTCGGGCGCAAGGTGCTGTTCGTCTCCGAGAAGAAGGCCGCGCTCGACGTCGTCCACCGCCGCCTAGCGTCCGTCGGCCTCAAGCCGTTCTGCCTCGAGCTCCACTCCAACAAGTCGGGCAAGACCGAGGTCCTCGCGCAGTTCCGCGAGGCGCTCGACTACGTGGACAAGGGGACGCCGAACGAGTGGCAGAAGACCGTCGACCAGATCTCCAACTACCGCGGCGAGCTCGACGCGGTGGTGGCGGCGCTCCACAAGCGCTATCCGTGCGGGCTCACCGCCTACGACTGCTTCGCCTCGAAGATCGCCGGCGGCGCGAAGACGTTCAAGATCGCCGGCTGGAAGCTCCTGGAATGGAGCGAGAAGGACGTCGCGGACGCCCGCGAGCTCGTGCTCCACGCCGCGGCAGACTGGCGCGGCACCACCGGCGACGCGGTCGCCGCGCTCGCGCTGGTCGCCACGTTCGCGTGGAATCCCGCCGCCGAGGAGGCGATCCGCGGCAAGCTCGCCGCGCTCCGCGCGAAGGGCGGCTTTGCGCGGGGGCTGTCGGTCCTGTTCGGCGCCGGCGGCGCGCTCCGCTACGGCAAGGGAATGGTCGGGCGCTTCGAGGGCTTCGGCGGAGCATTCACCGCGAAGCTCGACGCGGCTATCGCCGCGATGGGCGAGTCGCGCGGAGTGATGCGCTACCGCGAGTCCGCCGACGCGGCGGCGAAGCTGATCGGCTG
The DNA here is from genome assembly GCA_902764415.1 of uncultured bacterium. Taxonomy (GTDB): domain Bacteria; phylum Verrucomicrobiota; class Kiritimatiellia; order RFP12; family UBA1067; genus UBA1067. The sequence goes on from CACWVU010000029.1 coordinate 10,388, forward strand.
CGGATTCGCCGCGGCGTTCGCCTCGGGCGAGGTGGACCCGGAGCAGGCGGGAGAGGCGTTCGACCGCTCCTTCGCCGCGGCGGTCCTGGACGAGATCCTGCGCCTCGAGTGCGCGCTTGCGTCGTTCGCGGGCCTGAAGCGCGAGGAGCAGATCATCGAGTTCCGCCGCCTTGACGCGGAATACTCGGAGCTCGTCAAGCACGCCGTCCGCGCGCGTCTCGCGGCCGCGCTGCCGTCGGGACGCCTCGGCGACTGCCCGGACGGCTGCGAGCTCGGGCTGATCCGCCGCGAGTGCGCGAAGAAGGCGCGCCAGAAGCCGATCCGCCGCCTGCTCGCGGAGGCGCGCGGCGTCATCGGCCGCCTCAAGCCGTGCTTCCTGATGAGCCCGTTGTCGGTTGCGCAGTACCTGCCGGCCGAGGCGACATTCGACCTCGTCGTCTTCGACGAGGCGTCGCAGATTCCGGTCTGGGACGCAATCGGCGTGATCGCCCGCGCGAAGCAGTGCGTCGTCGTCGGCGACCCGAAGCAGATGCCGCCGACGAACTTCTTCCAGAAGGGCGAGTCGGGCGACGACGAGGACGAGTCGGAGGACCTCGAGAGCATCCTCGACGAATGCCTCGCGGCCGGGCTCCACTCCGCCTACCTGAGCTGGCACTACCGGAGCCGCCACGAGTCGCTGATCTCCTTCTCGAACCACCACTACTACGGCGACCGGCTCTGCACCTTCCCGGCGGCGAAGACGACGCCGCGCCTCGGCGTCGCCTGGCACTTCGTCGAGAACGGCGTCTACGACGCGAAGGCGAGCCGCACGAACCGCGCGGAGGCCGAGGCGCTTGTGGACTACGTTTTCTCGCGCCTCGCCGACCCCACGCAGAAGCGCCGCAGCGCCGGCGTCGTCACCTTCTCGATGGCGCAGAAGAACCTGATCGAGGATATCTTCGAGGAGCGCCGCGCGGCGAACCCGAAGTTCGAGGACTACTTCGCGGACGACGGCGAGGAGCCGTTCTTCGTGAAGAACCTCGAGAACGTCCAGGGCGACGAACGCGACGTGATCCTCTTCTCCGTCGGCTACGCCAAGGGGCCGGACGGGAAGTTCCTGATGAACTTCGGTCCACTCAATCGCTCCGGCGGCGAGCGGCGCCTCAACGTCGCCGTCACCCGCGCGAAGGAGCAGGTCGTCGTGTTCGCGTCGTGCAGGGGCGCGGAGATCGACCTGAACCGCACCCAGGCAGTCGGCGCGGCGCACCTCAGGGCCTTTCTCGAATACGCCGAGCGCGGCTGCGTCGCCGCCGCGGCGGACGCGGCCGAGCGGCGGCGCGACATGTTCGCGGACGAGGTGGCGTCGTTCCTCTCCGCCCACGGCTACGCGGTGGAGCGCGACGTCGGCTGCTCGCTCTTCCGCGTGGACGTCGGGGTGAAGGACCCGGCGCGCAAGGACGGGTATCTCGCGGCAATCGAGTGCGACGGCGACACCTACGCCTCCGCGCTCACCGCGCGCGACCGCGACGAGCTGCGGTCGTCGGTCCTCAGGTCGCTCGGATGGAACACCGTCCACGTGTGGTCGGCGGACTGGGCGTTCGACCGCGCCCGCGGCGAGGAGCGGCTCCTGAAGGAACTCGACGAGATCAAGCGCGCGCCGGACGGGATGCTGCCCACGCCGAAGTTCAAGCCAGAGGTGACGTTCCCGCGCCGCCGCTCCGTTTCTGCCGCGGAAGTGCCGCGCACCGACCTCGACAAGGTGTCGAACGACGACCTGCGCAAGAAGATGGTAGAGGTGGAGCGGGACCTCGGGGCCTGCGAGCCCGACACGCTCTACCGCGAGACGGCGCGGCGGTTCGGCTACAAGACGCTCTCCCCGAAGGCCCGCCAGCGCCTCGAAAGCGTGCGGAGATTCTAACCACGAACCACGAGCCACGAACCGGGGGTGGGTTGACTTCGCGGGGCAGTTTTTGGTAATATACGCACTTGTTTGGAGAGATGGCAGAGCCTGGTTGAATGCACATGACTCGAAATCATGCATACCCGCAAGGGTATCGGGGGTTCGAATCCCTCTCTCTCCGCCAAGCAAGGGCTTTGCTTATGCGGGCGTAATTCAATGGCAGAATAGGAGCTTCCCAAGCTTCTTACGTGGGTTCGATTCCCATCGCCCGCTCCAACTTTTGCGATGCTGGAGAAACTTACAGTCAGGAACCTCGCCGTTGTTGAGGCGGCAGAGATTGCGTTTGGACCCGGTCTCAACGTGATCACCGGCGAAACCGGCGCCGGCAAGAGCGTGCTCATGGGCGCGCTCGACCTTGCGCTGGGCGCGCGCGCCGGCGCCGACGTCGTGCGCGATGGCGCGAAGGAGGCCGAGGTCGAGGCCGTGCTCGGCGGTCACGTCGTACGGCGCACGGTGACGCGCGAAGGGCGCTCCCGCGCGTGGATCGACGAAGAGTCGGTGTCGGTCGCAGAGCTGAGGGAGTTCGGCGCCGGGCTCGTGGACGTGAACGGTCCCCGCGCGAGCCAGGACCTGCTCGGCGAGGGCTTTCAGCGGGCTGCGATCGACGAGTGGGGCGGCGTCGACCTCGTCCCCTACCGCCGCGAATACGACCGGCTCGTCGCGCTGCGCGCGCGCCGCGAAGAGCTAGCGGCCGACGGCGGCGAGGACGAGCTGGACATGCTGCGCTTCCAGGTGGACGAGCTCGCCGCCGCCGACGTGACGGCCGACGACGACGACATCGCCGCGCGCCACGCCGCCGCCGCGCACGCCGGTGAGATCGTCGAGAACGCCAACGCCGTCATGGAGACGCTCGGCGGCGACAACTCGGCGGCCGACTTGCTCGCCTCCACCCGCCCCGCGCTCGCGGCCATCGCCCGCCACCTGCCCGCCGCGGCGGAGTGGTCCGCCGCAGTCGACGAAATCTCTGCCAGGGTCGAGGACCTCTCGCGCTCGATCGCCGACGCGGTGTCCGGCCTCGACCTGCCCGAGGAGAGCCTCCAGACCCTCGACGACCGGCTCACGCTCCTCAACCGCCTCGAGCGCAAGTACCTCCGCGGCGGCGCGGAGGGCGGCGGCACGCTTTCGGAACGTCTCCTCGCCGCGCTTGCGCGCCGGCGCGAGCGGCTCGACGCGCTCGAGAACCGCGACGCGGCCCTGGCCGCGCTCGACCGCGACATCGCGGCTGCAGAGGCCGCGGCGCGGAAGGAGGGCGCGGCGGTCACGGCGGCGAGGACCGCCGCGGGGCGCCGCTTCTCGAAGGCGGTGGCGAAGGAATTGAGGGACCTCGGCTTCCTGAAGGCCGAGTTCTCGGTGGCGGTCGACGAGGGGGAGATGTCCGAGCACGGGCTCGACCGCGTCGTCTACATGTTCGGGCCTAACCCCGGCGAGCCGATCCGTCCGCTCGCCGCCATCGCCAGCTCCGGCGAGATCGCGCGGGCGATGCTCGCCGTCAAGGCGGTGATGTCGTCCCGCCCCGGCGCCTCCGCCAGACCGACGCTCGTCTTCGACGAGATAGACGCCAACATCGGCGGCGAGACCGGCAGGGCCGTCGGCGAGAAGCTCCGTCGCGCCGCGGAGCGCGGGCAGGTGATCGCCATCACCCACCTGCCGCAGAGCGCGGCGTACGGGGATCGTCATTTTGCGGTTGCCAAGAAGGTGTCGGCGGGACGTACCCGCACGGAAATCAAGGAAGTGAAAGGAGAGGCGCGCGTCGCCGAACTCGCCAGGATGATGGGCGGGGAGGGTCCGACGGACGCCGTAAGAAGACATGCGCAGGAACTTGCTGGGATATCGGGCTGAAGTGGTCGAAGACATGTTCGGCGCCTCGGACGCGCTCGCGGAGGTGCTCTCGGACACGCTGGGCGACGGCGGCAGGGTGCTGCTCGTCGCGGACTCCAACGTGGTCTCGCACACCTCGTGGCTGGGGCAGAAGATCGGGCGTTACTTCACCGATAACGGAATCAGGCTCACCGGCAGGGCGGTCATCGTGCCTGGCGGCGAGAAGGCCAAGCACGAGGACCTCTCGGGCGCGTTTGCGATCGTCGACGCGGCGGCCAGGACGCGCGTCGGCGGGGGCGACTGCATCCTCGCGCTCGGCGGCGGCACCGCCTTCGACCTCGCCGGCTGGGCGGCGGCGCAGTTCGGCGGCATCCCGGTGGTGCGCCTGCCGACCACCCCGGCGGCGATGACCGGCGCGGCGTTCGCCGAGAACGCGGCGATCGACCGGTGCGGACGCAAGGACGTGGTGCGGTTCGAGTCGAAGCCGGCGGCGGTGCTGGTGGATGTGGCGTTCCTCGGCACCGTGATGGACGGCGTCTGGCGCGCCGGCGCGGGCGAGATCGCCTGCCTCGCGGCCGCCGACGACAAGCTCCGCCGCGAGTTCGTGGAGTTCGCGCCGCGCTACGCCAAGCGCGACTACGCCGCGTTTGCCGAGATGGCCGCGCGCGTCATCGAGTTGCGCATGAAGCGCCGCGACGAGCGCATTGCCGAGCCGCTCGCGGCCCGGCTCGAGGAGATGAGCGGCTTCCGGCTGCCGCACGGCTACGCGATCCCGCTTGCGCTGCTCATCGAGATGGGCGCGCGGACGGTCTTGGGCGACATGTCCGCAGAGGCGGCGCAGGAGATTCGCGCGGCGCTGGAGACCTGCGGTTCGCTCGAGGGGCTTTACCACTCGCGCCACCTGCTGCTGCGCCGCGACGACCTCTTCGCCGCGGACATGAAGGACCGCGAAGCATACGTCGCCGCGGTCGACGCGCTGCTCGGCGCAAAACGGGACTGAAGTTCACAGGGAAATACAACAAGGAGGCAATGAAATGAAAGGCAGTTGCACGATGCCGAGCGCCAATGGCAAGGGCGCGGTTTACATCGAGAAGATCCTCGACGAGGAGCTGGGCGACAAGTGCGCCCTCTACGCCAAGGTGACGATTCCCGCCGGCTCGGTGCTCGGCTACCACGAACACCACGGCAACGGCGAGAACTACTTCATCCTCTCCGGCTCGGCGGTCTACGACGACAACGGCTCCAAGCGCCGAATCGGTCCCGGCGACAGCACTTGGACTCCGGACGGCTCCGGCCACGGCGTCGACAACTCCGAGGGCACCGAAGACCTTGTCTTCATCGCGCTCATCGTCAACAAATAGCCGCGCGGCTACTTCAGCCTGGACTTGATGTAGTCCTGGTCGGCCTCGGAGAACTTGTGCAGGACCGCCCGGATGCGGCGGCCTTTCTCCGTCTCCAGCGTGATCGACTTGACGTCCTTCGCGGTGTCTATCCACTTCGCCTTGATGACGCCGCCCTTGTGGTCGTGCCAGAGGCGGTATTCGTGGTTCGCTTGCCCGCCGGAGCCTTGGCGGAGGGGGGTGATTCGTGATTCGTGGTTCGTGACATGTGACTCGAGGTTCGTGGAAGGGGGCTCGTGGGTTCTGACAGGATTAACAGGATTTACAGGATTGGGATGGGAAAGCGTTTGATTGACTGTCTCTGAGGGAGCGGCATTGGTTGCCGCGGCGACAGGTGCTGCGTTGGTGGCGGGAGTCGTCAGCGGCATTGGCAAGTCCTTCTTGCTGAACGTTGCCAGTTTTGAGATGACGCGCACGCAGGATGAGCTGATGCATCCTTGAGGCAGATATTCGTTGGCGAAGGCGACTGTGAGCGCGAGCAGCAGCGCGAGCAGGAAGACGCGGCGGACGACTGGACGGCTGCGCCGCCTGGACTTCCGCCGCCTGCCGCCAGACGACTTCTTCGCGCGGCGCTTTTTCGCCTCCGCTTCGTGGCGGGCGAGGGCTGCCTCCAGCGCACCGATGTCGCGCGAGCGGTCGTCGCCGGTGATGGCAGTGGCGCGGACGACGGCGGCGAGCTGGCGGGAGAATTTGCGCACCCGCGACGAGTAGGCGCTGTCGCCGGAAATTGGGGCATGGACGGCTTCGCGTCCGTCGGCGTAGGCGTCGAGGTCCTCGCGGAGCGCGGAGAGTTCCTTGACGAGTTCGTCCGCGTCGCCGCAGGTCTGGCGCGCGAATTCGCGCATAGCCGGCAGGATGCCGTCGGTCCTGAAGCCTTCGGCTGGCCGTCCGTCCGCGTCGGTGGCGCTGACGGACGCAATCTCCACCACCGGGAAGTCGGGGGCAACGGCGCGGATGCGCGGCCAGCGCGCGGCGAAGACGGCCGCCGGTCCGCCGCCTGCGGCGAGCGCGTCGCGGTAGCGGTCGGCCTGGGTGAGGCCTATGACGACGCCGGCGCCGGGCAGGCGCTCGCGGATGAATTCGATGAGCCCGCGCGTGACCCAGAGCGCCTCGGTGCTGCGCTCGAACTCGGCGTCGGCCACGGCCACGTCGTCGCGTAGCAGCTCCTTGAGGCTGACGAGGATGATCACGAAGTCCGCGGCGGAGAGGTAGTCCATCAGCTCCTTCACCGCGGCCTGGCGGCGGGACGAGCCCTCGTCCTCGCGGAAGGCGGCGCGGAAAGTCTCGCCGCCGAATTCGAGCATGGAGATGTCGGCCAGGGTCTCGCCCTTGGAATCGCGCAGGGACCACTCCAGCGCGATGGTGCGGCCGGGGTTGGTCGCCGGCGGCCACTGGCGGAGCGTGCGCAGCTGGCGGTGCGCGAAGGCCGCGAAGCGGTTGGAGGCGGAGTTCTCGGGGACGAGATTGGGGTAGAAGTCGGTCAGGGCGGACATGAAGACCGTCTTGCCGCTGGCTTCGCAGCCGACTATCGCGATTCGCGCCATGGTGGTTTTCAGGAGTTGCCGCCAGGCTTGTGCCAGGGGGTGGTAGTTACTTTGGCCGCGCCGTTGGCCTTCACGAGGAAGAGCCAGCGGTCGGCGAGATGCGCATGGCGCGCGAGCAGGTCGCCGGCGGCGTGGAGGTCGAAGCCGTCGAGCTCGTTGCGGCAGAGGAGGCGTCCCGGCGCGTCGATGGCGGCGGCGGCGGAGTCTGGCCCGGAGTAGTCGATTCCGGTCGGCGGAACGCGCACGGGGAAGCGGAAGAAGTCGTTTTCCATCAGCGCGGCGAAATCGATTCTGGCCGCTTCGGCGCAGGGGACGAAGGCGAAGGCGGCGTAGTCGGCGTCGCGGCCCTCGGAGTCCCAGGCGCGGGCGCGCATAAGCGAGAACGCGGCGGCTGTCTTGCCGTCCGAGGCGATGCCCGTAGTCGGCGCCGCGTCGTCCGCGAACGCGTCGCGTCCGGCGGTGGCGATGCGGTAGAGCTCGTCCATCGCCTCGCGTCCGATTCCCGCCGGCTGCGCCGACCACGCGTAGCCGTGGCCGGCGGTGAAGACGGAGGCTGGAATCGAGACCGGCGCGGTCATTTAGACGGGGTGACGGTGACGCTGCCGTAGCCTGAGTCGCCCTTGGCGGCGGCCTTCTCGGCATCGCGGCGGCGCCGGTCGAACGAGCGAAGGTCGAGCGATTGCAGGTCGGCGGCGCCGGCGGGGCGGTCGCCCGGCTCGAGGCGGCGGCCCTCGACGTACTCGCGGCCGATGACGGCGTTTTTGGGCAGCCCGATGTCTTTCGGCAACGCGTCTGGCTGGGCGATGCCGACGGTCACGCAGACGATGATCTCGTACTGCACCTTCTGGCGGCTCTTGCTGCCGAAGAGACGCTGGCCGATCCACGGCAGCTTCCGGAGGTAGGGAATGCCGTCGTCGACGTCCTCCTCCTCGGTCTTGGAGAGGCCGCCGATTACGGCGGTCGAGCCGTCCTTCATCGTGAACTCGGTGGAGATGCTCTTCATCTTCACGATGGGGAACTTGCCGTAGGAGCTGTCGGACCCCATGTTGCTGCCGTTGGCGACGCTGTAGAACTCGTCGACGTAGGAGATGGAGGGGGTGATCTCGACGGAGATGAGCCCGTCCGGCGAGATGCGGGGCTTGACGGTGAGCTCGATGCCGTAGGAGAAGAACGCGGAGCCGGCGAAGAGGCCGCGGTCCTTGTCGCCGGGGATCTGCTGGAGCTTGGCGGAATAGTCGAGGTAGGAGTTCTCGGAGCTGGTGTTGCGCTGGGAGGTGAGCTCGATGTAGGGGTACTTGGTGGTCATGTCCACCTTGGCCTCCTTGCCGTTGGAGACGATGACCTTGGGGTTGGAGAATATTTTGGCGTCGTCGATGCTCTCGAAGGCGCTGATCGCGAGGCGGAAGTCGTCCACCGAGAGCGTGCCCGAGAAGGTGCTGACGGCGGTGGAGATGCGCTTGGACTCGAAGGAGTCGCCGCTGGAGCCCTTGAACGCGCTGCTGATCGATGCGTTCCTGCCGGCGTCCTGTCCGACGGTCGTGGTGCCGGAGCTCGTTCCGTCGACCGAGGCCGAGGACGTTTTCCCGTGGGTGCTGGACTTGTCGAGGCCACGGTCCACGCTTGCGGCTACGTTCTTGGTGGATGCGCCCCAGCTCTCGAGCTGGCTCCAGTCGAAGCCGAGCTTGTGCAGCGCCTCGCTCGAGAGCTCGATGAACCTGGCCTCGATGTAGATCTGGTCGATGGCCTTGTCGACGGAGCGGATGATCGCCTCGCAGTCGGAGATGACCTTCTCCGGGGCGGTGACGACCACCACGTTGGCGCCGGGGAAGGCGTTGGCGATCTTCTGGACGGTCTTGCCGTCCTTGCCCTTGACGGCGTAGTTCTCGTTGAAGAGCGTGGCGAGCTCTTCGGCGGAGGCGTGGTTGAGCTGGAAGGTCCTGGTGACGATCGGGATCGCCTGCTTGTCCTCGTTCACGAAGTAGATGTTGCCGCGGCGCTCGAGGCGGAAGCCGCGCGCGTTGAGGAGCGACTGCAGGGCGTCGAGCCACTGGACGTGCTTGAGCTCGGCGCTGACGCGGCGCTGGAGGTTGGTGGAGTCGTCTGAGATGATGTTGGCGCGGGTGGTCTTGCGGAACTGCCTGAGGACGTCGGCGAGGGTGGCCTCGTCGCAGGAGATGTCGACGAACTCGACGTCCTCGTTGTCGGTGCGGATCTGCGGATGCTTCGCGGCCTCGGCGGTGTCGTCGATCTCCTCGAGGTCGATCTCGTCCACATCCTCCTCGCCGATGGTCGCGCTCTCGCTCCCTACGGCCGCCGGCGCGGCGTTGGTGGGCGTGGCCTCGGCCGGCGCCTCCGCCGCGGCGACTTCGTTCGTCTCCTGCTGGGCGAGGAGGGCGGTTGCGGTCATGGCGATCGCGACGGCTATTTTGCATCTGGTCATTTTGTTTCTCCTTTGTCCTCGGAGGGTTCTTCGATTTCGCGCATCCTTATGCGCTGCAGTCTGAGAGTGCCTGTTTCGGTGAGGCCCTTCACGCGCCAGGTGAAGCGCAGGCCGTCGACGTTGGCCGAGACGAGGTCGCCGTCGGCGTAGATGTTGCCGTTGATGGTGACGGCCTGTCGGGAGTCGGCGCCCGAGCCGACGCGGAGAGTGCCGCCGATCCTGAGCGACTTGCGCGCGGCGATCCAGAGGCGGCCCTCGCCCTTGTCGCGAGACGCCTCGGCGGCGGCCTCGGCGGCGGCGATAGCCTCGGGGTTGACGCTCGTCTCGGCGTCGCGGCGCGTCTCCTCCTCGGTGGGCGCACTGACCTCGAAGCGAGGCTCCTCGCTGATGGGCTCGCGCTCGCCGGAGTAGCCGACGGGCCAGAAGGGGTTGCGGAGCGGAATCGTCGCCGCCAGGGCGGCGGCGAGCAGAAGGGGGGTCGTCATTTCTTCGTCCTCCCTCCCTTGGCCGGCCATTCGAACACGAACTCCACGCGCTGGGCGAGCGGGTCGGTCTGGGCGGTTATGGACATCGCCTGCAGCGCGACGAGCGGGAACTCCTTCTCCACGCGCAGCAGGAACGATACGGCAGTCTGGTAGCTGCCGCGGCAGACGAGGCGGATCGGCCGCCGCGCGAAGAGCTGGACGGGCAGGCGCTTCGGCACCGGCAGCGCGACGAGCGGCAGCTCCTCGTACTCCGTCTCGGAAAGGCCGGCGCCGGCGGCGAGCGGGTCGAGCAGCTTCTTCGCGCCCATGGCGTAGGACTCGAGCGAGGGCGCGAGGACCGCGGCGCGGAACTCGTCCAGCCCGGCGTTGATGCGCTCGAGCCTCTCCTTCACCTTGTCGGCGCCGGAGAGGTTGCGCATCATCATCTCGTGGCGCGTCTGCACTTCGCCGAGCTCGGCCTTGGCGCGGACGAGCTCGCCCTCGGAGGGCACGACGGCGAAGAGGTAGATGCAGACCGCCGCCGCGCCGAAGACAACGGTGATGAGCAGCGAGCGCTTTGCGTTCGGGGCCATGTTCTGGAGATTCATTTCGCGAACCTCCTGTCCTTGACGCGGTACTCGATCTCGAACGCGAGCATCCGCGAGCCCTCGCCGCGCCGCGAGGCGTCCTGGCGGATGGACCTCACCTTGGGGCTCTGGTCGCTGCGGCGCGGGTCCTTGACGATGGTGACGAGGTTGGTGAATGCATCTGACTCGAGCGACTCCATCAGCGTGACGATCGGCGTCTCCTTGGGCGTCCGGCCGGCGAGGACGAGCGAGACCGACTCCACGCTGCCGGTAGGCCCCCAGAGCGGCGTGTACGGCCGCCCCGGCAGCACGCCGGGCGGAACGAGCGACTGTGGCGGCGGCTGCGGGATCTCGAGCCGGGTGAGCTGGATCTTGAGCGGCATCACCTCGGCGAGCGAGGTGAGGACGCCGCCGTAGGCGTTGCGCCCTGCGCGGTAGTACTCGAGCTGCTCGAGCTCCGACTCCAGCTCGTTGGCGAGGTTCATCTTCTCCATCACGTCGGCGTAGGCCGCCTTGCGCGTGTCGATCTCGGCCTGGAGCGTCTGCGCCGACGCGCGCGCCAGCAGGACGCGGCCGAGCAGCGAGCCCCACCACACGACTGCGCCGGCGACCGCGAACATCGCAAGCACCGGCAGCATCACGCGGATGCGCACCGGCGAGGAGCTGACGCGCTCCGAGGCCTTCAGCAGGTTGAGGTGGTATGCCTTCGCGCTCATTGGCCGTCCTCCTCCGCCATCAGCGCGAGCGCCGCGCCGAGCGCGCCGGCGTAGGGTACCGCCTCCGCGCCCTTGGGCGCCTCGCCCTCGATGCCGTCGAACACCTCCGGCGCCGCGAGCTTCATGTGCGCGCGCTCCTCGGCGATCGACGAGAAGTAGCCCGCCCCGGCCGGAAGCCCGAACACGAAGGCGGCCGGCGACTCGATGCGCAGCTTGTCCGCGAGGTAGTCGCGCGAGACGGAAAGCTCGTCCACAATCGGCGCGACGATCGGCTCCAGCACCGGCCGCGGGTCGATGAGCGCGTCGTTGAGCACGCTCTCCACCATGTCGTCGTCGAGCCCCAGTCCCTTCTTGACCGCGCCGTAGATGCCGGCGCGCCCCGGCGCTCCGCGGCAGGTGCGCCAGAGCACGAGGTCGCCGCCGCGGTAGCCGGCGATGTTGACCGCATCCTCGCCGACGAAGAGCGCGATCGCGCTGCCGCCTGCGGCGGTGAACGCGCTCTGGCGCAGGATCGACGCCGCGATCGCCGAGGCGCGCGGCTGAATGGACGCGGCGGTGGGGCGGCGGCCCTCGGGCAGCAGGCGAGAGAGCCACAGGAGCTGGTACTCGGGAATCGCCGCCTCCATCACGAAGTCGCCGTCGACCGGCATCTTCTTCATCACGAAGCGGGTGCCGCCGTTGGAGATCGGAATCCCCGGCTCGACCGCGGCGGCCGGCGCGGCAGTCTGCGCGGCGGTTGGCGCGGCGTTCTGCGCCGGTTCGGCGGCAGGCTTGCTCGCGCGGCGGATGCCGATGCGGCGGGACTTCGCCGCCTCTGCTCCCTGGGCGGCGGATTCGTCCTGGCGGTGCGAGCCGGCCGAGAAGTCCGCCTTGAACGCTTCCATCGTGGTCTGGCCCACGAAGAGCGCGGCGGACGAGACGGCGAGCGCAGCGTGCGGCGACTGGAAGTGCTGCGGCAGCGACCAGGTGCAGCTCTTCGCCGCCTGCTCCCACGACTCCGGCAGCGGCGCGGCGGGCGGCGGCACGAGGCCCGCGGCGACCACTCGCAGGACGCCTTTCTTCTCCGCGATGCGCACCGCCGGGCAGCCGCCTTCGACGCCGGAGAAGAGGTCGACCCCGACCACATCGGAGATCCGATGGCCGCCGCCGCCGATCTCGATGGTCTTGGTCTTGGTAAGCTGAATCTTCATTGGTGAGTATTATAGCAGATTTTGTGCCGTTTGAATCACGCGAAATTATAATTCTTTTTAGCCGGTTCAACATCGACAGCCAACACGGAGCGCGGCAAAAATGGTATAATTCACGCTATGAAACCCCATGCCAAGTCCGCGCTTTCCCTCGCCCTCGCCATCGTGGGCGGAATTGCGGCTGGCATGCGCTGTGACGCATCCGTGACGGTGGAAACCCCGACGCTGATCAACCCGCGTGTCGCAGCATATACAGTAAAAACATATACAGAAGGGTCTGACCCTTTTGTCCAATGGCAACGAGGTAATGAAATGACATTTGGAGAGCTTATTGACAAGCTGAGCTCGAAGCTCGGCGTCGAGATCGAGGATGCTGGCGGCGCCGTAGCCATTCAGATTGACGGCGAGACGGTCATTGTGCAACTGGCGGACGACGATCTTGTGCTTCTGCGCGCTGATTTGGGCGAAATTCCTCCCGACCGGCGCGATGCTTTGGCCTCCGCCGCGCTCGAGGGCAACTTTCTGTACAGGGGCACCGGCGGCGCGACGCTCGCCGTCAATCCCGCGGATTCGCATCTGCACCTGCAGAAATACAACTGGCTGGGCCGTCTTGACGCGGACAAGGCGCTCGACATGCTTTCGCGCTTCGCCGATACCATCGCTTTCTGGAAACGGATTGTCCACGAGACCCCTGCTGCCCGCGATGACATCACGTTCCAGTCGCAAGGGTTTATCTCGGAATCGTTCATCCAGGTGTAACCTTTGGCGACTTGCGGTGTATTCAGATTGACAGCAGGAATGTCAAAACGCCTAAAAAGGAGATAGGAACATGCCCTTGCCCGACATAAGCCTCGCGCAGTTCAACAGAATCGCAACCGGCGACTACAACGCCGGCCAGATCGATTTCACGACGAAAGACGACGGCACGGCCGAGCTCGTCAAGATAAACAACCACGTCTGGAGAAAATCTCTCAACAACGTCGAGCTTTCGCCCGAGCGCATTCTGGAGGTCAAGGAGGCGTTTCTGAATGCGCTCCAGAAGGGTGGCGTCAGCGAAGAGGCGATAAACGAGATCCGCGACAGGCTCGGCCTGTCGCCGGAGTTGGACGTCTCGGCCGACGCCACGCAGCGCCTCGGGATAATAAAGGCCCGGTTCTCCCCGCTGACGCGCGCGCAGGTGCGGTCGATCCTCGACGAATACGCCAACAGCGGTCTCGGGTTTACGCAGGAGTCGCGCGCAGCCGTCTCGCGCAACGATTTGAGGGAGGCCGCCAATACCGCGAACATGAGCACCAGTCGATCCAGGACGCGCGACCTCGTGAACGGCGAATCGCTGAACATTTACGACAAGCTGGGGACTGCCGCCGCGAAATTCACGATGACGGACGCGATAAGCCTTCTTTCGACGTCGCGTTCGCTGGCGGACTTCGAAGCCAGCCGGAACAAGCGCTGCAAGACCGGGAATGCCGTGAACGAGCGGATGAAACTCCATACGGCCATGGTCAACTCGTTCCAGGGCCTCGTGGCGCAGGCGCTCAAGCTTCTGCCCGCGAACGTCCGCGAAACGCCCGAATTCAAGCTCGCGGGCGAGACGGTGAAGCTCGTCAAGGATGACAACGGCAATATCTCGGCCATGGTCGGCAAGGGCGCCCTCGCGACGAAAGTCGCCATCAACATGGATGCGGACACGTTCGCCAAGCGACTTCTGGGTCGCGTAGTGACCGATGCGAAGACGCTGGGCTCCTCGGCTTCGAAGAACATCCTCGGGATGGTCTACGACCGCGATCTCGAAGTCGGCCTCATGGCGACCGAGAAAAAGAGCCTCACGCGCCAGTTCGCCTGCCTCATACTCGAGCAGAACATGGAAGACGCCGTAAACCTCGTGCGCGAGGACTATAATACCGGCATACTCGTGGAGCTCGCCGAGCGCGCGTTCGACGGCAAGGACGTCGGCAATACGAAGGCGAAGCTCGACGCATTCCACGCGAAGCTCGTGAGCGACAACGCGGACTTGCCCCCGGAGATGAAGGAGATGCTCGGCAAGGTCGCGAACATCCCGCTCGCGAAGGGCAGCGACCCGGAAGGCGAGTTCATCGTCAAGTCTTCGATCGCAGGCGACATCAACAAGGTCGTCAACGCCATGCCGCAGCCCGTCCAGGCTGAGCCGCCCAAGTCCCTGAACGACATCGGCGGGCTTGCCGCCGTCAAGGACTTCGTCGCGAATCTCGTCTTTTCCGACAGCACGATGGTCGGCGACGCGATGGTCAACAAGGCCGGCGAGGCGATGCGCCGCATGCTCTCGGACCCGAAGAACATCGTCGCCTTCGCCGAGATCATCAAGAACCCCGCCCTCATCGACCAGGCGTGCGCGCCGCAGATCGCGGACATCGTGAAGGACGGACTCGGCAAGATGGTGGACATACTCGACGCCGAGTACAAGCACTCCCACGACGGCAAGAGCCTCGCCGTCGCCGCCACGGAGAACGACTTTGTAGAACAGTTCTCGCAGTTCATCGGCGATCCCGCCAAGCTGCGCGGGTCGGAGCTCGCGAAGTTCGACAACATCATCCTCGCGATGGCGACCAAGGGCTGCGAAAAGCTGCAGGACTTCGTCAACACCGTCTTCAAGGTCGACGCCGGGAGCAAAAACCTCCAGGGCAGCCTGGTCAACGACCCATACGCCGGCATGTCGGCGAAGGACATCAAGGCGCAGCTTGACGCCAAGGGCCTCAACCAGATACTCGACTCGGCCTCCAACGCCGACTCGCCCGGACAGGTCGGGTTCTTCCGCCAGGTCATTTCCACCTACTTCACTTCGCTCGGCAAGGCCGACAAGCGCTCGTGCTTCGCCGCCGCGATGAAATACGCGCAGACGTTCGACTTCACCGGCCTCGAAGGCGACAAGCTCGTCTCGGCGCAGAAGAACGCCGTCAACAAGTTCACCGGCGCGATCCTCAAGGGTACGAGCCCGCTCCTCCAGAAGATGATGCAGGGCCTGCCGAAGGAGATCATGGGCGACTATGCGGACGCGCTCGACGACATGAAGTCCTCGCTCGCGCCGATACCGCGCAAGATCGTGCAGGCCCACTTCATGAAGATGATCGAAGAGTCGAAGGACAAGGGCGACGGGAAGGAGATCGAGTCCATCGAGCTCAAGAAGTCCCTTGGCGCGGCGTCGGTCGGCGAGGCGTTCCTCTGCAGCTTCAAGCTCAAGGGCGAGAAGGATCCGAAAAATTTCGTGGTCAAGATCATGCGCCACGACGCGGAGCGCCGCGTGAAGTCCGAGGCGGAGATATTCACGAAGGCGGCGAACGACATCGGCCCCGGCATGGCCAAGACGTGGGAAGGCCAGCTCAAGCAGTACATGACCGAGTTCGACTTCCGCAACGAGGCGAACAACGTGAACGAGGGCGTCAAGCTCTACGGCATAGGCGATGACCCGAACCATGCGCTCAACGCCCTCGCGCCGGACGTCCACTCGATGAAGATGTCGACGGTCGTCGCGCCGAAGAAGGACGTGATGGTCGCCGAAGTGGCCGACGGCAAGACGGTCGACAAGTACTTCAAGGCGAAGACCGAAGGTATGCGCAGCGCCGTCTCGGCCGTGTTCGAGCAGAACTCCGCGACCGGACGCATCAAGTGGGAGGACGGTCCGATCGACCCGAAGACCGGCAAGCCTAAGAAGGTGCCCGTGTTCAAGAAGGACCTGCCCGTCGGCGCGATACCGACCATGCTCGAGTACTGCCGCACGGACTACGCCGATCTCAAGAAAGCGCAGAAGCTGCTCGTGCAGGCGACGAAGGCGTGGTTCCACGAGGCGCTGCTCGGGTCCGGCAAGTTCCACGGCGACACGCACGCCGGCAACCTGATGGTGGGCGGCGGATCGATTACGTTCATCGACTTCGGCAACCTCTACGAGCTTAAGTCCGACCGTCCGCTCCTCGACAAGGAGGGCAAGGCCGTCATCGACCCGAAGACCAACCAGCCCGCCACCATCAACGAGCGCCACGAACTGCTGCGCGTCATCATGGGCGCGACGTTCCGCGACAAGGAGTTCGTTCTCAAGGGCTTCGAGAGCCTCCTCTCGCCCGCCGGCAAGGCCGCGCTCGAGGCGAACCGCGACAAGGCGGAGGCGATTCTCGACTCGGTGCTCTCGAAGGGACGCTTCTCGTACGACATGGTGTACCGCCTGAACGCGGCAGTCGCAGAGCTGCAGAAGCTGGGCATCGAGCTGCCGCCCGCCATCAACTGCTTCGTGCAGTCCATGGCGCGCCTCTCGAACACGATGGTCGAAATGAACACCATACTGAACCAGGCGAGCGAGCTCCTGGAGGCGGCAAACGGCTATGTCAGCGCGCCGCCGGATCCGCCGCGCGACGAGCTGGACATCCTCGGCATGGCGATGGACTTCCGTGCGTCGCCGGAAGGCAAGGTGCTGGTGGACGATGACGAAACCGTCGTCGGCCTGGCGAAGGACGGCAAAGACGTCCAGATTTCCGCCTTCTGCCACCACCTCTCGGCCGAGGGCTTCGGCGAATACTCCCTCGAAGAAGGCGCGCTCAACGCCGGAGGCTCCTACTATACGAGGTTCGTCAATCGCGTCCAGAACGCGGCCGACCCTGCGGTAGAGGCCCGCAAGCTGAGGGACATGCTGAAGGCCAATGTGGACACCGAACGCGACAAGATCCTGGGCACCTGGCTCACCGAGGTGGACACGGCTCTCGCAACGTTCGAGACGGAAATCGCCGCAGCCGACACGCCCGAGAAGAAAACGGCGGCGGTCAACAAGTACGCCTCCCAGTACTGCTCCATGGTCAAGCAAATCTTCCAGACCATACAGAACTCCGAGGGCCAGCTTGTGCACATGCGCACGTTCGAGTCGGTCGAAAAGCCGAGTTCGTTCGCCAACGCCATCATGACGACGCTGATGAACAACTTCGACATGCTGTCCAATACGTTCGCCGATTCCAAGACCAGGCTCATGGCCGACGTCTATACCATCACGTCCAGCGAGCTGAAGGCGGGCTGGTTCGCCGGCGAGGATACGCGAGTGCAGGCCATCAAGGACGACGCGCTCAAGATGGCCGGCGACGACTCGTACCAGATCGACATCGGCGTCTGACGAACGGAGGCGGACGGCGTGAAGGGGGACACGCCCGCCGCGCTCTTCTCGCCGGCGCTGTGGACCGGCGGCGGCATGCTCAGCGCCGAGGGAGACAGGAAGGGCCGGGTGCACACTATTATAACGAATCGCGAGGGCAACTAGACCTTGGTGTTGCATTCCCCCGAACAGCCAAATTTATGGTATAATACAAACCTAAAGCCATGTCCAGGATACTCATAGTCGACGACGAACCGCGCATTCTGCTGCTCATGAAGGGGCTGCTGAAGACGAACGGGTATGAAGTCGAGACGGCGAAGGACGGCGCCGCGGCGCTGGAGATCGTCAGGGCCGGCGGCGCCGACATCGTCGTCACCGACCTTAGGATGCAGCCGATGGACGGCATGGCGCTCTTCCGCGAAGTGCACGCGGCGAGCCCCGACGTCCCGGTCATACTGCTCACCGCCTACGCGAGCGTGGAGACCGCGATCGACGCAATGAAGAGCGGCATCTTCGACTATCTCACCAAGCCGTTCAAGGTGGAGGACATGCTTGCGTGCCTCAAGCGCGCCGAGGAGAAGATCCGCCGCTCCGCCGCGGTGGCGACCGACTCCGGCCCGCTCCGCTACCGCTTCGAGAACTTCATCGCCAACTCGCCCGCCATGAAGGAGGTCTGCGAGACCATCCAGAAGGTGGCGCCGACCGCGGCGACCGTGCTAATCAACGGCGAGAGCGGCACCGGCAAGGAAGTGGTCGCGCGCGCGATCCACCTCTCGTCCACCCGCGCGAAGCGCCCGTGGGTGGCGGTGAACTGCGCGGCCATCCCCGGCGAGCTCCTCGAAAGCGAGATGTTCGGCCACGTCAAGGGCGCCTTCACCGGCGCGGTGGCGGACAAGGAGGGTCTCTTCGAGGCGGCCTCCGGCGGCACGCTCTTCCTCGACGAGATCGCGTCGATGCCGCTCATCCTGCAGGGCAAGCTCCTGCGTGCGCTGCAGGAGAAGGAGATCCGCCGCGTCGGCGGCACCAAGGCGATCCCCGTCGACGTGCGCGTCATCGCCGCGTCCAACTCGAACCTTGAAGAAGCGGTGGTGAAGGGCACTTTCCGCAGCGACCTCTTCTACCGCTTCGCCGTCATCACCATCGACATCCCGCCGCTCCGCGAGCGCCCAGAGGACATCATGCCGCTCGTCCGGCACTTCATCGCCGGCGAAACCCCGGCAGGCGCCACCCAGCCGACCGTGAACGATGCCGCGGCAAAGGCGCTCCTCGCCTACAGCTGGCCTGGGAACGTGCGCGAGCTCGAGAACGCCGTCAAGCACGCGCTAACCTTCATGCGCGGCGGCGAGATCACCCCCGGCGACCTGCCGACCAGGATTACCGAGAACAAGGACGCCGCCGACTCGCCCATATCTTCTGGACAGAGCGCTTCGCTCAAGTCCTTCCTCAAGCAGAAGGAACGCGAATACATCGGCCAGATTCTCAGTTCCGTCGGCGGCGACAAGGAAAAAGCGGCGGAAACGCTAAAAGTGAACCTTTCCACGCTTTACCGCAAGCTTTCTGATGAATAACGTTATTTCTCATAATTGGATAGTCGCCAAGATGGATTTCGCAAAAGCGAGAAAATGCCAAGCGACATTCGCAGAATTGAGAAAGATTCGGCGGGTCGACGGGGTGCTTGAGGGAGGAATTGGCGCTTGGCACGGCTTATGCTGAAACGATTTTGCTGTCGGCACGGTGCCGGCGGCAAATAAAAACAAACAAAAAAAGGAACACAACCATGAAAAGAATGCTGAAGGGTTTTACCCTCGTTGAAATCATGATCGTGGTCGCCATCATCGCCATTTTGGCCGCTGTTGCGATCCCGAACTTCATCAAGTATCGCCGTTCGTCTCAGGCGACTGCCTGCGTCTCGAACCTCAAGCAGATTCAGACGGCGAAGGAGCAGTGCCTTATGGCCGGCGATACCGCGTTCGCCAAGCTGTATGGTGCGACGGGCTACATCAAGGTCACGCCGACCTGCCCCGCCGGCGGTGCGTATACGACGGGCGACTCGACGACCGATCCGACCTGCAGCTATTCGGATACGGACGCGAACGACACGTCGACCTGGCACTCGCTCAACCGTGTCGCTACTGGCACTTGATAGGTTGATGCACGAAAGTGCTTGATGCCACGGGCGACCTGAAAAGGTCGCCCGCATTTTTAAATTTATGGAACTTAGAGGGTTGTACAAGGACCGCAATCTGCTTGTTCTTGCATGTTGCGTGGGTTTGATCCAGATTGCCTGTTACTATGTGACGGGTTCTGTTATTCGCAGTGACGGAGGCATTGCCATAGCCCAGCCGGATACGCTTCTCTACGGCCAGGCTGCGCGGCGAATCGCCGAAGGTTTCCCATTTTCTTTCTCTGATGGGGCGGCCGCATCTACTGGCACGACCTCTGTAGTCTACCCATTTATCCTCGCCGTCCCCTATTATCTGGGCTTCAAGGGCGGTGGGTTGTTTGTCGCCGGCTTTCTACTTAACGCTATATTCTATTTGCTCTTTATACTCGGCTGGACGGCTATAGCCTGTCGCGTCTTTGCGGATCGGATGATGGCGCGTGTTGTTTCCGTTGCGCTTGTTGCTTTGTTTGGCTCTTTTGCCTATTGCGCGCTTGCGCAGAGTGATATTGGCCTTTGGATGGCTGTAAGCGCGTGGTTGGCGTATGGACTTTATGCTAACAGGAGGATTCTGTACATTCCGCTACTGTTGCTTTCTCCGTGGGTGAGACCGGAAGGGATGATCGTGGTTCTCGCATTTACATTTTTTGGCGTCATTGACGCGTTCCGTCGCCGCAAGATTGGAGTTGATATCCTCATCGGGGTCGCAGCCGTGGCGTCGATGGCCGGGGTTTTTGCGCTCAATCTTGCCATGACCGGCGAAGCACAGTTTTCGTCGGTAATGCACAAAGGCTATTTCAAGAACCTCTCGCTGTTTTCGGCGGTTTATGCTTCGGCCGAGGATTTCATGCGCATTGCAAAGGCGTATTTTCTTGGAATTCCGCAATCGGCACCGCGTGACTTTTTCTATGTTCCACTCATTGGCGCGGCATTTATGTGGATCGGGGTGTTTTCGCGACGGTGGCGCAATGTTTCTTGGCGCGAACTCGCATGGTATATGGCCATGTTTGGTTCAGTAGCCACTGTTTCAACGAGCGGATGGCAGGGCACCAATCTCGACCGCTATCTTATCTGGATAATGCCGGTTCTGCTGTTTTATGCTGCATTTGGCGCGGATGTAGTTTCGGTCAAGTTTGGAACCGGCATTTCACGTTTCTTGCCGGGCGCAGTGCTGGTGTCGTTCACTGGCGCGATGGCCATAGTGCTTGTTTGCGTGTTTGGCGTTTCATCCTCCGGGTCAGACGTTGTTCGTGCGTTTGCCGCGCGGTGCGATGCAGAGATGCCGGCTGGATGCAGCGTCGGCATGTGGGGGAATTGCGGTATTGCTTATGAGATGTCGCAGCGTCGAGTGGCACATTTGTCTGGAATCTATTCTTCGGAGTTTCTTCGTGCGAAATCAATCGCCGGCAAGTTTGAGATATTGAAGAACGAGCCAGATACCAGGTTTGACTACTGGATTGTTCGCGTGTCCGACCGGACATCACATTATCTTGACAAGATCGACGAAGTTGCAGGCGAGGTGGTGTTTGCGGCCCCTCCCGGACTTGAGCTAAGGAAGGCGGATTGGTCGGCATACGACGCAGGTCGTGCGGAGCCTCAGGCTCCGGCGCAAGGGCTTTCGCTCTCTGCAGCAGTGGACGTGGCATACTGGCGGGATGAGCATGATGCGGAATATGAGCAGATGACCCGGGACGACTATCCGCTGTTTGCCCCATTTCATGCAATAGGCAAGATTGGCGGAAAGACCATGATTGACGCAGGCAGGTTTCTCCTGGGCGGCGATTCCATGACGGTTGCGCTAATGCCAGGTCGTGATGTGCATGTAGTCATGCGCACTACGCTTAAGTGCAAGGTCTTCGTAGAACGCGAACTTGGGCACCAGACCAGCGAGTTTTCGCTGAAAAGTCCGATGACGTTGAAGGTTCTGGTTGACGGAACGGATGCCGGCGACATATCCTTCGATGTAGAGGATGGAGACATGGCCGATGCGGTGTTTACCATTCCCGGCCGGTTCCTGACTCATTCAAAGTCGCGAATTTCATTCTTGGGCGAGCACGTCGCATTTGCCTACTGGTTCTTCCAGTGATGATGTTCGGGAATATTGTGTTTGTGCCTGCCCAATCCGATTCACGACGGGCCCATGAATTCGATGTTCCAGAAGTTTTTTTTCTTCGTCCTCCTCGCCTGTGCGCTTGTGCCGGTTTCCAGGGTTGATTGTCTTAATATAATTCCGGTGGTAGGGTGCACAGAGTTTTTGGTATAATACCGGGCATGAAAAAGGAGACAAGGGAGCTGGCGGGGATGTTTGGCGCGGCGCTGGTAGTGGTGGTCGCGCTGGCGCTGGCCTATCGGGTGGTGGTGCGCTTGTGGCCGCCGGCGGAGACGCAGCACCAGACGCTTGCGCAGTTCCTCGAGGAGGCGCAAAGGGCTGGATGCGCAAGGCTGCTCGTGAAGCCGGCGGCGAATTGGTCGGAGGCCGAGGTCAAGCTGGAGCCGGAGATCTATGCGTGGCTTAAGGAACAGGACAAGGAGATCCTGCCTTGGGAATGGACGGACGAGGCGCGGCGGAAAGACCCGAAGGGTTATGCAAAGTGCTGGCGCCGTATCTGGAAGGAGCAGAAGGCCGCTTGCGAAAGAATGCTGGCAGGAGAGCAGAAGGAAAGCAAGCGCCTTGACCGGGAGCTCCTGATCCTCACCACTGTCTACGCCCATCGCACCAATCAGATTGCCCGGCTCAGCGCCCTTGCGGCCACCAACGCCTTCCCGTGCCAGGTCTCGGTCGAGCGCCTCGAGAAGGGCAGGCTTTGGGGCTGGAACAAGCACGTCGAAGTGGTTGAGTGCAAAGCCGCGGCGGAAATCGCGGCGGCGACGAACAGCATCTGCAGCCAGGAAACTGCCGCGGCGTCGGACGAAGCCAGGCGCGTCTCGGCAATGACCGCGTTGCTCGCTTTGGCAAAGGAGAAGTCGACTTTGTACGAAAACCTGTGCGGGATCTGTGACGAATGCAGTCGCATCGTCGAAGGCGACGCCTTGCCGGATCACAACGAGCTCCTGCTGAATTCGCTCGTCGAAGTCCTGAAGGGCGCAAAGAGATGATTGTCGATTGAAAAACTAAACGAAAGTTTAGTTTCTGAAGCTGGGTGAACGCGTCAATTCCGACTGTGAGGTAGCGTTTAGCCTAAAAATCGCAGTTGAAGTCAATGGGGCATTAGCCCGTCAGCCAAAGTTGGCGGGTTGAAATGGCCATGATGCCGTTGGATTGCCGGTTCAGGCG
>CACWVU010000030.1 GCA_902764415.1 uncultured bacterium
GAGCAAAACTCGGCTGAACTAGCAGAATGAAAGGAGTCTGCACTGTAAAGAAGTCAGCATACAGTTAGGACGGTGAGGCGTGCAGAGGGTGACCGATGTACGCGAGTCTCACCAGACAAACGAATAAGCGACAACGCAAGTGAACCTCTCTCGTGAAGTCTCGTTACTTAAATCCCGAGTGGCCAGTGTTCTGACATCATGAAGCCAACAGGATTCCGCCGAACTGGCTTGGGCGGATGAGAAAATATGATCGACCGCAAGGACTGACCGGAGAATGCGCGCAACGCGCAGGCCGCTTTCGACGAGGCATCTTGGGACGCGTGGCAAAACGGAGGATGTTTTTCAAGTACCGAACGGTAAAAATCGGCGTTGACTTGGTGTCGTTCGCTATGATATAATACCGTTCAGTAATTAAAAATGAACAAACTCAGGGACATTTCGGCTATTGGTGCCAAGATTCGCTTGATCCGCAAGGCGCAAGGGGTTTCGCAGGAAACGCTTGCAGGTCTTGCCGGAACAGGTCAGCGCTATATTTCTGAACTCGAACGCGGCAAGGAGACGGCTCGCATACGCGAGATGCTGAAAGTGCTTGAAGCCCTCGGCGCGGGTCTGTATATTGCCGACCAGAAGGAAGCCGTTGAATGGAATCGCTTGACGTCTATCTGAATGACCGGAAAGTCGGGCGCCTAGACGATGAAAACGGCTCATTGTCCTTCTCATACGACGCAGGGTATCTGGCGGACGGCCTTCGCGAACCGTTTTCCCATGCGCTGGCGCTTCGCCCCGAACCTTATTCGCACAGTGAGGTCGAGCCGGTCCTATCGAATCTTCTACCTGACGACATAATCCGCACCCGCCTCGGCGAGATACTTCAGATTCCGCGCGAGAACACCTTTGCGTTCCTCAAGGCGATTGGAGGCGACTGCGCAGGTGCCGTCGCGTTTTTCCCGCCTGGTCGCACGCCTACAGCCGACGCCATTGGCGAATTCCGCGAGTTGTCGGACGAAGAGGCGGGTACCGTTCTCGACAATCTGGAGAAGCGCCCTCTCGACATCGGAGAAGAGGGCTTCCGCATCTCTGGCGCGGGGGCGCAGGACAAGTTGATCGCATGCATCAGGGACGGCCGCGTTCTGCTGCCGTTGAACGGAACGCCGTCGACGCATATAATCAAGACGGAGATACGCAACTATCCCGGCAGCGTGGAGAACGAGTGGTATGCGATGTCTCTGGCTGCGGCATGCGGACTTTCCGTTGCCGAGTCAGGAATCGTGGTCATCGGCGGCAAGCGGCGTTTCGTCTCCACGCGCTACGACCGGACGACGTCTGAGGGGCGGGTCAGACGACTGCATCAGGAGGATTTCTGCCAGATGCTCGGCATTGACCCCAAACGTAAATACGAGACGCTTGGCGGGCCTGGCATCGCCGCGTCGTTTCAGCTTTTGAGGGAGTTGCCGGTCTCTGCAGCAGACGCGTTGGAGTTCATTGACCGACTTGTCTTCAACTTTCTGGTAGGGAATGGAGACGCACACGGGAAGAACTTCGCGGTGCTCTATAAAGGCGGAGTTGCGACACTTGCCCCGATGTACGACGTGATGAGCACGGCAGTCTATCCCGAGGTCGGCAAGCGCATGGCTATGAAGATCGACGACGAATATGCGTTCAAGTGGATTACCGTCGGCAAGTTTGTCCGCATGGCGGCGAAAATAGGCATATCCGAGAAAATGATGCGCCGCGAAATCGCGAAGATGTCGCGCCGTATCATGAGTGAGGCGCCGCTTGTGGCAGGGCGTTGCGGCAGGGAATATCCATCGCCCACGTATTCGTCTATCGAGGCAGGAATCGCCTCCCGCCTTGAACAGCTTTCTTTCTGAGCTCAGGGTCCCGATTATCGCAGGAAGTACACCGCGCCTCGCCTCCGCCCGGCGTAGTGGAAGCTGAGGCCTGTCGGCAGGTCGCCTGCCGCGGCCGGTTCGGTAGTGTTGCCCGCGCCGTAGGTCCAGTAGAAGTAGTCGCCCTTCTTGTTGGGCACGTTCGCCTCCATGCCCGCGCCGAAGGCCGCGAAATCGAAGCTGTTGGTGATGATCGTCCCGCTGTCAGTCTTTCTGATGAGCGGCAGTTCAAGCGCGCGCGACGGGCTGTCCGCCCCGAAGACGACGTTCACGAGAAATTTTCCGTTGCCGTCCACCTTGCCGAACGGGTGGTCATTGTTTACATCCGCAGGGCGCAGCGGCGCCGCGTCATAGCCGCTCCAGCTGCCACCCGGAATCTCATAGCGCAGCTCGCAGAGCGCGCCGCTGCCGAGCGTCATGCGGTGGCTGCTGGGCGCCAGGAACTGCCCGCCGCCCGAGCGGAAAACGATATGCCCGCGCTTGGGACTGCTTTCGCCCGACCAGGTGAAGTAGCCGGCATTCCTGACCGTGCCGCCGTCAAGGACAATCTCGAAGTCGTTGCAGAAGAACTTGGGCCACATCGACGGAGCCGTAAGATTCGTGTAGAGACTCGCGCCGGAATACAGCTCGATGCCCGCCCGCGCCCCGTTGACGTCCGCCGGCATGATGTGGCACTCCGCGCCGTTCTGAAGCTTGATGCGCGCGTCGGCGGCGAAAGCGGGATAGCACGAATAGCGGACGACGAGCCCGTCCATGATGTTCGTCCCTTTCAGCGAACCCAACACGCCGGCGATCTGCAGCGTCACGGACGAGCCGCCCTTCAGCGTCACTGTCGCCGCAGACGACGCCGGCGGCGCGAACCGCACCGTGTGCGAGGCGCCGAGCGTCGTCTCTACCGGCGTCGCCGGGTCGAGCAGGGCGAAGCTCGCCGTCGCGTATTGATGGGACGGATAGGCGAGCCGCGCGTCGTTGAGGCTGTTAGACCAGCAGGCGGCGTCCTCCCATGAGCCGGCGGCGACTTCCGGAAGCCAGTAGTAGATCGCGTTATCGTAGTTCACGAATGTCGCGACCTCGTTCGTCGAGCACCAGCTGCTTGCGCCGCTGGTGTTGATGGTCTCGAAGCGGTAGCTGATAGTCAGGCCCACGGCGTCGAACGTCTTGGTGAAGGCGTAGTCAACGCCGGTCTCGGTGACAATGGCCGAGTCCGTCAGGGAATAGTCCACGCCGTTGGTGCTCGTCCAGAGGTTGACCGTCGCGACCGACTTGTCGGTCATGAAGTCGTAGGATGAAGTGGCCGTGCCGTTTTTCTGGATGGACCAGCAGTAGGCCATCATGTTGCTTTCGGCGACGAGCGGCGTCCAGGCGCCCGGCGAATAGCCGCCGACCGTCCAGACGTAGGGGCTTTCCTCCTCTGGCTCGGAAGAAGGCTCGAGCGAGCCGAGCAGCTCGGCCTCCACAAAGCTGATCCAGCTGTTCTCCTGGGCGGGGAAGACCAGCTTGACCGCCACCACGTCCTCGGCGAGATTGTAGCCTTCCGGCGCGGCGAAGCCCGCGAAGAGCTTCTTCTGCATCGTGCTCGTGTGGTTGTGCGTGACGCCTGAGTTCGCAAGCGTCACCCACTCGCCGTCGGCGGAGTACCGGACCTGCACGGAAGTGAGGCGGATGTCGTCACGGCCGGAATCAGTGTGGTTTGAATACATCTTGACGCCAGTCAGCGTCGCCTTGCGCGGGAAGTGCCAGCGCGGGAAGTGCCGCGGCGTTTGCTTGACGGCAGGGAGCGGGATGTGATAGACTACGCGGCATTATGATTAAGAAAAGAATGATGATTGCCGCAGTTGCCGCGGCAGCCGCCGCCGCGGCGAACATCGCGGGCGCAGACGACGGAAAAACAGCGCGGATGGACCGCTCGAAGCTGCTGATCGGCGCGTACTGCCTGCAGGCCAACGCAAGGAGCGACGGCCACGTCAAGGCCATCCGCGACTGCGGCGTTGACTTCATCGTCGGCGTGGACGCCAACGACCGCGCCACGCTCGACCTCTTCGCCAGGCACGGCGTCGGCGCCATCGTGAACGGCGTTGTGCCCGGCTGGTGGGGCGGCGACGGGAAGCGGGCCGGGAAGATGCGCGAGATCAACCCGCCGGAGAAGTATGCGGCCGGCGCCGCGTCCTTCAAGGACCATCCGGCCATCTGGGCGGTGGACATCGGCGACGAGCCTTCCGCGCTCGACTTCCCATACTATGGCGAGGTCGTGCGGCAGCTGCGGAAGGCGCTGCCGGAGATGCCGCTCTACCTGAACCTGTATCCCAACTACGCGAGCGTCTCGCAGAACACCGGGTCGCAGATGGTCAGCCAGCTCGGCACGAAGACGTATGCGGAGCATGTGGACGTCTATTGCCGGGAGGTGCCCCTCGACTACATCTCGTACGACTTCTATCCCTACACGACGCCGGAGACAATGGACGGTTTCATCTCCAGGATGTACGACAACTTCATCGTGGTCGCGGACGCCTGCCGCCGCACGAAGCGCTCCTTCTGGTACATTCCGCAGGTGAACTCCCGCGCGGGCATTCCTCCCACAAGCGTGAACCAGCTCCGCTTTCAGGCCAACGCTGCGCTCAGCTTCGGCGCGGAAGCCGTCACCTGGGCGTGCTGGTGCAAGGGCTGGTGGGAGAACAACGTGCTTGACGCCGACGGGAAGCCCACCGAACAGTACGGGAAGCTGAAGCTCGTGAACGCGGAGCTCAGGGAGGTCGGTCCGCACTACATGCGGTTCCGAAACGTTGCGACGCGGCTTGTCGGCTTCGCCGCCGGATCGCCGCAGCGTCCGTCGCTGCCGTTTGCGGATACGCCCAGGTACGCCGGATACGTGCGGGCCTCGAACGGCGCGCCGCTCATCGTGGGCGAAATGGCGGCGCGCGACCCGGCAAACGGCGAGAAGGCTTTCTACGTGACGGCGGCGGACGATCCGGGCGACGCGCACAACGCCTCGTTCGACGTCGTCTTTTCGCCCAAGGGGAAGCGCGTGGAGGCTTTCAACGGAAGCGGGCGCGTTCCGGCGAAACGGCTCGCGGACGGATCCTGCGCCGTGCCCATCTCTTCCTGCGGCGGCGTTTTGCTGGTAATCGGACCGGCCGCCCAATAACAACGGCAACGGACCTCAGGCAATGCTGATCATAGCCAACGGAACGATAGTCGACGGCACCGGAAGCGCTTCCTTCCCGGGCGATGTGGTTGTCGACGGCGACCGGATCGCCGACGTCGTGCGCGGCGGCGCGGCGACCAGGGGCGACGCCGAGGTGATCGACGCGCGCGGGTGCCTGGTCACTCCAGGGTTCATCGACTCGCACGCACATTCGGACGCGTACCTGGTCCTCGAGCCCGACGCGCCCTCTAAGCTTGCGCAGGGCGTGACCACCGAAGTGAACGGACAGTGCGGCGGCAGCGCCGCGCCGCGCTACGGCGAGGCGAGGCTCTCGTCCGACTGGGCCTCGCTCCTCGGCGAGCGGCTTACCTGGCGGTCGTTTGCAGAATACCGCGCCGCCGTCGAGTCGGCGCACCCCGCCATCAACACCGCCGTGTTCGTGGGGCACAACACGCTGCGCTCGTCGGCGATGGGATATGCCGCGCGGCCTGCGGAGCCGGACGAGCTCAAACGGATGCAGCGGCTTCTGGAGGAATCGCTGGACGCGGGCGCGTGGGGGCTCACCACCGGGCTCATCTACCAGCCCGGACGCTACTCGACGAACGAGGAAGTCGTCGCGCTCGCGAAGGCGGCGGCGGCGAAGGGAGGCTTTTATGCGACACACATGCGCTCTGAGGGCGACGCGATTCTCGAGGCGATCGACGAAGTCCTCGACCTCGTAAGGGCGAGCGGCATCCGCGCCGAGATCTCGCACCTCAAGACGAGCGGCGAACGCAACTGGCACAAGATCGACGCGGTCCTCGGGCGCATCGAGCGCGCCGTCGCGGACGGACTCCTCCTCGGCTCCGACCGCTACCCGTTCTGCGCCGCGGGGACTGACCTCGACATCGTGCTCCCGGACTGGGCGCAGGAAGGCGCGGCTCCGGCGGAGATGGCGCGGCTCGCGGACCCGGAGACGCGCGCGCGCATCGTGGCGGAGCTGGACGCCTCGCCGCGCGACTGGTCGCAGGTGATGATCGGCGGCACCTGGCATCCCGAGACCAAGGCGCTCTGCGGCAAAACGGTTGCGGAACTTTGCGACCCTTTGTGTCCTTTGTGGCAAAAAAACAAAACCTCGGCAATTTCCCCCGGTGAACTAATCTGCCGCATCCTCGAGCTCGACCGCTGTCGCACCGGCGCGTTCTTCTTCGGGATGAGCGAGGCGAACCTCGACAAGATCCTCGCACACAAGTGGATCGTCCCCGGCTCCGACGCGTCGCTGCGCGCGCCGTGGGGCCCGCTCGGCGCCGACCATCCGCACCCGCGCGCCTACGGCACCATGCCGGAGTTCTACCGCCGGCTGCGGGCGCTCGGGGTGCCGCGCGAGGCGGCGGTGGCGCGCATGACCTCGGTGCCGGCGCGGCGGTTCGGGATCCGGGGGCGCGGGACAATCGAGCGCGGCGCTTTCGCGGACATCGCGGTCTGGAGCGAGTCGGAGTTCCGCTCCCCCGCCACCTACACCGAGCCGCACCGCTTCGCCGAGGGGATGCGGCATGTCCTCGTCAACGGCGCAGTCGCCACGCTGGGCGCCGCCGCGCGGCGCAACGCCGGGAGGTTCCTCGAAAGATGAGGCTCTACGACACCCACTGCCACTTCGAGACGGCGTCCCCGGTGGAGATCGCCGCCATCCTGTCGCGCGCACGCGCGGCGGGCGTCGAGGCGGTGATGGCGGTCGGCGGAAGCCCGGCGCTCAACGCCGCGGCGGAGCTGGCGGCGGAGGTCGCCGCGTCCGGCGAGGGCATGCCGAAGGTCTGCTTCGCCACCGGCTTTGATCGCGACCAGGTTCGTGATTCGTGTCTCGTGGCTCGTGGCTCGTTGGGCGGAGCAGACGAATCACGAACCACGAACCACGAACCACGAGCAATAGGCGAAATCGGGCTCGACTACCACTACTCGCCCGAGACGCGCGAGGCGCAGCGCGAGCTCTTCGGCGCGCAGCTCGAGGAGGCGGCAAAGCGCAGTCTGCCGGTGATCATCCATACCCGCGAGGCGGACGACGACACGCTCGCGCTGTTGCGCGAGGTTCCGTCCCGCGGCGTGATCCACTGCTACACCGGCACGCCCGAGGCGGCGAAGGCATTCCTCGACCTCGGCTTCTACATTTCCTTCTCGGGCATCGTCACCTTCAGGCTGGCGGACAACGTGCGCGCCGCCGCGGCGGTCGTGCCCGACGACCGCATCCTGATCGAGACCGACTCGCCGTTTCTCGCGCCGGTGCCGCTGCGCGGCAAGGTGAACGAGCCGGCCTTCGTGAGCCACACCTGCGAATTCCTCGCGGCGCGGCGCGGCGTAAAGCCGGACGACTTCGCGGCGTTGACCTTCGCCAATGCGGAAAGGGCGTTTGCATGAACCGGATCCTCTTCGAGCCTGACGAGATTGTCGACGGCGTCGCCACCGTCGGCGGCGTGCGCGCCGAACACATCCTCGGCGTCCTCCACGGCGAAGTCGGCCAGCCGCTCAAGACCGGAGTGATCGGCGGACTCGTTGGCACCTCCGAGATCGTCGCCGTCTCCGCGCCTGGGGAGACGCCGCGCGTCTCCGTGCGCGTCTGCCACGACACGCCCGCGCCGGCGCCGTGGATCGACCTCGTGCTCGCGCCGCCGCGTCCGCGGGTGATGAAGCGGCTCCTGCCGCAGCTTGCCGCGCTCGGCGTCGGCCGCATCGTGCTCGTCGGCGCGCGCAAGGTGGAGAAGGATTTCTGGGGCGCCACCTTGCTCAAGGAGGAGATCTACCGTCCGCTGCTCGTCGAGGGGTTGATGCAGTGCGGCGCCACCGTCCTGCCCGAGCTGCTGGTCCGCCGCAACTTCCGCCGCTTCCTCGACGAAGAGCTTGACGCGCTCTTCCCCAACAGCGACCGAATCGTGGCGCATCCGTGCGCCACACCTAACAAACCACGTCCCGCTAGCCACCCCTCTTCAGCCCCCAACACCTCTGTGCCTCTGTGCCTCTGTGTGAACCCCGGCACCAAACCACGTCCGCTCCTGGCCATCGGCCCCGAGGGCGGCTGGACCGACAACGAGGTCGAGCTCCTGGAAGCACACGGCTTCAGGCGCATCTCCCTTGGTCCGCGGATCCTCCGCACCGACACCGCGGCGATTGCGCTGATTGCGGTAATCGGGGCAAATTAGCCCACCACCACCTCGCCGGTGGGGAAGCGGACGTGGCGCTTCGACTCGCGGTCGCCGATCAGCATTACCACCGAAAGCGCGCCGAGGCGGCCTATGAACATGGCGACCATGATGACGCAGCGTCCGGCGAATGAGAGGCTCGGGGTGGTGTCGGCGACGGAGAGTCCGGTGGTGGTGACGGCGGAGACGGCCTCGAAGAAGAGGCGCTCCGGGGTGTCGGCGGACATGTCCTCGGTGATGAAGAGCGCGCCGGTGACGAGCACGATGAAGCCGACGAGGGCCATGAAGATGACGATCGACTCGCGCACGATCTCGGCCGGGACGATGCGGTGGTCGAGCGTGGTCTCCTGCTCGCCGCGGCACATCGCGAGCAGGGTGTAGACGAGCACGGCGAAGGTGGTCACCTTCATGCCGGCGGCGGCGGAGCCGGGCGCGCCGCCGACGAACATCAGCGCCTCGTAGACGAGGCGGGTGATTGGCCGGAGCGACTCGGTGGGGATGATGCAGAAGCCGCAGGTGCGCGGGGTGACGGCCTGGTAGAACGCCACCCACCAGCGCTGGGCGCCGTGGTAGGGGGCGAGCGCGCCGTTCCACTCCGCGACGAGGAAGAAGGCGAAGGCGAGCACGAGCAGGTAGGCGGTGAGGCGCAGGACGACGCGGGCGTGGAGCGAAAGCTTGCCGCGCGGGGCACCGCGCCGGCGGCCGAGGAAGCAGGTGCAGAAGTTGTAGAGCACGAGGAACCCGATGCCGCCGAGGATCGTCTCCGCCGCGAGGATGAAGACTACCCAGGGGTCGCCGGCGAAGACGGCGATGGAGCCGGGGTCGACGCTGAAGCCGGCGTTGCAGAAGCTCATCGCGGAGTAGAAGATGCTGCGGTAGACGTCGCCGATGCGCAGGTAGAGGAGCGCCGCGCCGATTCCCTCGACGGCGAGCATCGAGCCGACGGTCCAGCAGATCAGCCCCTTGAGGCCCTGGATCTGGGCGACGCCGTAGGCGTTCATGAGCGAGAACTCGCGGGCGAGCGATAGGCGGCGTCCGATCGCGATGAGGAGGAAGGTGCCGCAGGTCATGAGGCCGAGGCAGCCGACCTCGACGAGGACGAGCAGCACGATCTGGCCGGTGCGGGAGAACTCCGCGGCGATGTCCACCACGGTGAGGCCGGTCACGCAGACCGCCGAGCAGGCGGTGAAGAGCGAGACCACCGGGTCGCCCCAGGCGCCGTCGGCGCGGGAGAACGGGGCGGCCAGCGCGACCGCGCCGACGAAGATCAGCGCGAGGAAGCCGAGCGCTACCGAGACGCGCCCCTTCACCGCCTAAACCTCCCCTTCTCGCGCAGCCACACCGCCCAGATTGAGATCTCGTAGAGGAGGCAGAGCGGGACCGCCATCACGATCTGGCTCATCGGGTCCGGCGGCGTAAGGAACATCGACAGCACGAAGGCGACGACGATGGCGATGCGGCGCTTCTCGCGGAGCGCCTGCGAGGTGACCATGCCGAAGCAGCCGAGCACGAAGATGATGAGCGGCATCTGGAAGACGAGGCCAAACGCGACGATGAGCTTGAGGACAATCGGGATGTAGGTGTCGATGGTGATGATCTGCTGCTCGATGCCCATCCAGCGGCCGATCTGGCGGAAGGCGACGACGACGAGCGGGAGGGTCTTGCCGTAGGCGAGCACGGCGCCGGCGAGGAAGAGCGCGGTGCCGAAGCTGATGCCGCAGAGGATGACGAGCTTCTCGCGGTTGGTGAGCGCGGGGAAGACGAACCGGAGGACGGCGAAGGAGACGAGCGGGAAGCTGAGGACGGTCCCGCCCCAGGCGGCGATGGACATCCAGACGTCGAACGGCGCGGTCATGCCCACGACCTGGAGAAGGTCCTTGAACTCGGCGGCGGGCGCCTTGAGGAGCTCGAGTATCTGCGGCGCGAAGACGCCGGCCACGACGACGCCACACGCCCAGGACACCGCGGCGAAGACAAGCATGTCCCGGAGCGCCAGGAGGTGCTCGAGCAGCGGGCGCGGAGGGTCGTTGCGCTCGTCGGGCTTGGCGATGAGGTCAATTGCCATCGGGTGACGCGGTGTTGTCGACAGGATTTACAGGATTAACAGGATTGTCGGGGCTGGGGGGACTTGGAGGAATGGGATCCGGGATGCGGAACATGTCCTCGGCGGCGTTCGTCACTTCGTTGGCGGCGTTCTCGACCTCGCGCGCGGCGTCGCGCACGGAGTTGGTGAGCTCGGTGTCCATGTCGAGGATCTGGCGCTTGAAGCTGTCGGCGGCGCGGCGGAACTTGGCGTAGTACTGGCCGAACCTGCGCGCGGCGGACGGCAGGCGCTTCGGGCCCACGACGACAAGAACGACGGCGAGCAGCACAAACCACTCGCCGAAGCCGACGCCGTCAAAGATGATGGCCAGCGCCATTCAGGGCCCTGTCTACTTCTTCTGGGTCGTGTCGTAGATCCCGAACTCGGCGCGGCGGTTCAGCGCCCAGGCGCTCTCGTCGTGGCCTTCGGCGGCCGGGCGCTCCTCGCCGTAGCTGCGGGTCTGGATGCGATTGTCGGCAATGCCGTTCTGCACCAGGTAGTTGCGCACGACGATCGAGCGGTTCTCGCCGAGGGTCAGGTTGTACTCGTTGGAGCCGCGCTCGTCGCAGTTGCCCTCGATGACGACGACTCGCTCGGGCTTGGCCTTGAGGTGCTCGACGACGAGGTCGACCTTGCCGAGCTCGCCCTGGGGGATCACCGTGGAGTCGAAGCCGAAGTAGACGGCCGCGAAGTCGACGTCGGTGCACTTCGCGTAGAGGTCGTCGAACTTCGCCTCGGAGAGGGAGTCCAGCGAGCCCTCGTCGGCATTGATGTCGGCAGAAGTAGAGATGTCGCTGGCATTCGCCTTGCCATCGCCGGGAACGCCGCCCTTGGCGGCCTTGTCGTACTTGCAGCCGGCCATGCAGAGAGCTGCGGCCAGGACCACCGTCATCGTCGAGAACTTCATTTTGTTTTTCTCCTGTTTTTTCCTTTGAAATCAGTTGGGGTTGACTATGGGGCGTATTATACCATAAAAAAACGCCGCGGGGCAATACCCCCGCGGACGTTTTTTTCACGGGCTCGCCGTTTTTACTTGGCGATGACGCGGACCATCTCGAGGACCTTGTTCGAGTAGCCCCACTCGTTGTCGTACCACGAGCAGACCTTGACGAACGTGGGGTCGAGCTGGATGCCGGCCTTGACGTCGAAGATCGAGGTGCGGGCGTCGCCGCGGAAGTCGGTGGAGACGACCGCCTCGTCAGTGTAGCCGAGGATGCCCTTGAGCTCGCCCTCGCTGGCCTTCTTCATCGCCGCGCAGATGTCCTCGTAGGTCGCGGCCTTCTCGAGCTCGACGGTGAGGTCGACGAACGAGACGTCGGAGGTCGGGACGCGCACGGACATGCCGGTGAGCTTGCCGTTGAGCTCGGGCAGGACCTTGCCGACGGCCTTAGCCGCGCCGGTCGAGGACGGGATCATGTTCTCGAGGATGCCGCGGCCGCCGCGCCAGTCCTTCTTGGACGGGCCGTCGACGGTCTTCTGCGTCGCGGTGGCGGCGTGGATCGTGGTCATCAGGCCGCGCTTGATGCCGAAGGCGTCGTTGAGGACCTTCGAGATCGGGGCGAGGCAGTTGGTGGTGCACGAGGCGTTGGAGATGATGTCCTGGCCCTTGTAGGTCTTGTCGTTCACGCCGTAGACGAACATCGGGGTCGCGTCCTTCGAGGGGGCGGACATGATGACCTTCTTGGCGCCGGCGGTGATGTGGGCGCGGGCCTTCTCGTCGGTGAGGAAGAGGCCGGTCGACTCGACCACGACCTCGGCGCCGACTTCGTTCCACTTGAGGGCCGCGGGATCCTTCTCCGCGGTGAGGCGGATCGACTTGCCGTCGACCGTCATCGTGGTGCCGTCGACCTTGATGTCGTGGTCGAACTTGCCGTGGACGGAGTCGTACTTGAGCATGTACGCGAGATAGTCGGGATCGAGCAGGTCGTTGATGCCAACGACCTCGATGTCGTTCGCGAAGTTCTCGACTGCCGCGCGGAATACCATGCGGCCGATGCGGCCGAAGCCGTTGATGCCAACCTTGATAGCCATTTTTTACCTTTTCTTTCTTTTTTGTCCGCGCAGGAACCCCTCCCGACGGCGATATTGGGTGCGTATTATACGCTTTTTGCCCCTCGCTTGTCAATGGGGGCGGCGCTACCTTGGGCCAACGCATCAAACCCTTCTCCAGGCTGGCGCAGGACTTGATAGATATTTGATGCGTTGGAAGTGCTTCAGCAATCAGCAACCAACAACGCAGTGACCAGTAAAGAGGATGTGATCATCCGATTTCAACTGGAAGCTGATAGCTGGCTGCTGGCTGCTGAGACACTTCCAGCGCTTGCGTTGGCCGTGGCCGCAGGCTGCGCGCTACCTGGTCTCGGGGAGGCGCTGCTCCTCGTGCTCGCGGATCAGGAGCGAGGGGTTCTCGCGCAGGCGCTCCACGAGGTCGCGCACCGCGGCGGCGGTGCCGGAGAGGTTGCCGATGATCCGCTCGGCGTCGGAGCGGCTCGACTCGAGCGTGGACTTCACGCCGTCAGAGAGGCGCGCGAGCGACTCGACCGACGCGCTCACGTTGCTCCAGACGCCGGCGATGTCCATGCGGTTGATCTGGTCCATCACCCTGGTGGCGGAGTCGGAGAAGTTGTCGATGAGCGACGGCTTCGGCGGGATGTAGGCGTACTTTGGGGTCCAGTTCGGCTGGATCGCGGGGAAGTCGGGCGCGGCGTCCAGCTCGATGCGCGAAAGCCCGGTGACGCCGCTCGCGGAGACGGTGGCGCGGATGCCGACGGACTCGACCATGTAGCCGAGCGCCTCGTCCGCGCTGACGCCCTCGTCCTCGTAGGCTGTCAGCCTGGAGCGCGGGAAGCCCATCTTGATGTAGACGCGCAGGTTGTCGTCGCCCCGGACGTGGTACTTGTTGCCGACGAACGAGATCTCCTTGACCTCGCCGATCCTGACACCGCGGAAGTTGACCGCGCTGCCTACCGACAGCCCGCTCACCGAGCGGTCGAAGCACGTCTCGGCGTAGACGAGGTCGCCGTTGCCGCGGACGCCGCCGAAGTAGAACAGCGACCCGGCGACGGCGACGATGCCGGCGACTACGATGAAGCCGATCTTGGTATACGAGGTCTTGCCTTCACTTGCCATCTGACTCTCCCCTGTTGAAGAACCTGCGGACGAATGGATCGTCCGACGAATCGCGCAGCTCCGCCGGGACGCCGAGGGCGACCATCGCCCGCCGGGACTTGTCGAACATCGCCGCACGGTCGGCGATCTTGAAGATCGATGCGAGCTCGTGGGACACCACCACGAAGGTCATGCCCTTCTCCGCGCGCAGCCTGAGTATGAGGTCGTCGAGCGACGACGAGGTGATCGGGTCGAGGCCGGCGCTCGGCTCGTCGAGGAACACCACCTCGGGGTCGAGCGCCATCGCCCGCGCGATCGCGACGCGCTTGCACATGCCGCCGGAGATCTCCGAGGGCATGAGGTTGGCGGCGTCCGCGAGCTCGACGTCGCGTAGCAGCCCCATCGCGCGCTCGCGCCGCTCGGCGCGGGAGAGGCGTGTGAACTCCTCGAGCGGCAGCATCACGTTCTCGAGGCAGGTCATGGACCCGAAGAGCGCGCCCGACTGGTACATGACGCCGATCCGCCGGCAGAGCCCCTCGCGCGTCGCGGCCGTCCACTCGAGCCCCGCCACGGTCAGGGTGCCGGCGAGCACCGGGTTGAGGCCGATCATGTGCTTGAGGATGGTGGACTTGCCGCAGCCGGAGCCGCCGAGCAGGATGAAGATCTCGCCCGGCGCGATGTCGAAGCTCACGTCGGCGAGGATCGTCGCGCCAGGGTAGCCGGCGTCGACGTGCGAGAGCGAGACTATCGGACCTTCCGCCACCGTCACACCCCCCATATCCACGCCAGCACCGCGATGAGCCCGTCGCCGACCGCGATCGCCACGATCGACCACACCACCGCCGCGGTCGCCGCCGCGCCCACGCCGTCCGAAGTGGTCGGCGCGCGCATGCCCGCACAGCAGCCGATGAGGCCGACCACCAGGCCGAAGAGGACGCCCTTGGCGAGGCCGAAGACGATCATGAAGGCGGTGGAGGTGGCGGTGACGTGCTGCCAGAAGACCTGCGTCGGGATGCCCATCGTCGAAAGCACCAGCGCGCCGCCGACAAGCCCGGCAAGCTCGTGGAAGATGGTGAGCGGCGGCATCGCCAGCGCCGCGGCGACGATGCGCGGCATCACCAGGAAGCGCACCGGCGGCAGGCCCATCGTGGTCAGCGCGTTCAGCTCCTCGTTCGCCTTCATCGTGCCGATCTCCGCGGCGAAGGCGCTGCCGGTGCGGCCGGCGAGGATGATCGCGGTCACGACCGGGCCGAGCTCCCGGAAGAGCGCGATCGCCAGCATGTCGGAGACGTAGATCTCCACCCCGAACATCTTCAGCGCCGCGGCGCACTGGAAGGCGAGGATCACCCCGAGCAGGAATCCGACGCCGGAGACTACCGCGAGCCCGTCGTAGGCCGCGCGCTGGAACGCCAGCAGCGAGTCGCCCAGGCGGAAGCGCCGCGGATGGAACACCATCCCCGCCGCGCACGCGCACGTCTCGCCGATGAAGTCCAGCGTGCCCATCGCCTACAGCGCCGCAAGCGCCTCCGCCATCGCCGCGTCGAAGGCGGACGAGAACGCCGCCGTGTATTTGCCGTCCGCCGCGTCGGCGACGCCGACGCCGGTCGCGCGCCCGACGATCTCCCGCGAGGCGTCGAGCACCGTGAGCGATACCGACACCTCGGCGAAGCGGCGGTCCTTCTCGCGGCAGTCGAGCCGGAGACGGTTCACGGTGACCTCGATAACGCCGTCCACCACCATAGAGGAACTCGGCCCCACCACCGCCTTGAAGCGGCCGGAAGCGGCAAGCGCGTCGAGCACCGGCCCCTTCAGGAGCTGCGACGGCGATGCGGCGAAGGCGTTGAACGAGTCGAAGGCGAGCGAGCCGTCGGGACGGGCCACCACGAAGCGGCGCCCGTCATAGGGCGAGCGCACCGCGACATAGGAGATGCGGACGGAGCCGTACTTCGGATTCGAGGATTCGGATGCCTTCGCCGCGCTCTCGACCGTCCACTCTGTCACATCGGGGAGGTGGGCGGTGAAGCAGCCGGCGAGGGCCAGTATCGGCAGAGAGAGGAAAAGTGCTTTCATAAATGCGAATTATACCAAAATCGGACCGCCGCCGCCAAGTGGCCGCCGCCCCCCCCCCCTTGCGCTTCCAAGGAAAAAAGAGTATAATACGCGCCGTTTTCGGTTCATTGGGGCTGTAGCTCAACTGGATAGAGCATCAGACTACGAATCTGAGGGTTGTGGGTTCGACTCCCGCCAGCCCCGCCAGGAATCGGAAGCCCAGATTGCGGGGTGGAGCAGCCTGGTAGCTCGTCAGGCTCATAACCTGAAGGTCGTTGGTTCAAATCCAGCCCCCGCTACCAATCAAGGAATCTGGTCGAAGTCTCAAATCGGACCGTAGCGCAGCCTGGTAGCGCGTTTGCTTGGGGTGCAAAAGGTCACGAGTTCAAATCTCGTCGGTCCGACCACTGGGCGAGGGTGCGCTCGAAGTCTGCCTCGACCTGGTCGTTCGTCTCGAAGCGCAGCGCCCGCCAGCCGGCGGCGCGCGCGCCGGCGACGTTCCGCTCGACGTCGTCGACGAAAAGCAGCGACTCCGCGGGCAGCCCGATCCGACTGCGCAGGAGGTCGTAGATCTCCCGCTGCGGCTTGACGATCCCCTCGTCGCCGGAGATGACCATCGCGTCCGCGACGGCGATGAAGTCCGCGAAGACGCTCTCGAAGTGCTCGCGCGCGAACCTCGGCGCCATGTTGGTGAGGATGCCGATCCCGAACCCGCGCGCCTTGAGCGCCTTCATCCACGCGAGCGTGCGCTCGTTGCGGTAGCACCAGCTGCGGTCGTCCGCCTCCATGAACGCGGCGGTCGTCTCCGCGTCGACGGAAAGCCCGGCGTCTCCCCAGATGAGCCCGTACATCTCCGCGAGCGTGATCCGCCCGGCGTCGTAGTCGAGGCGGTGCGCCTCGAACCCGCGCCGGAACACCTCCCAGTCGACGCCCTTCTCCTTCGCGAGCTCGATCACCCGCTGCGGCATGGTCGAGGTGGTCATCACCCCGCCGAAGTCGAACACCACCGCCTTGATCTCCATCTCAGCTCCTTTCGCTGGCTTGCCCATAAAAACCCTCCATGCGGACATTATAGCAAACTCACCCCACCGCGCGCAACTGGGGTCGGCCACGCGTCTATGCAAGCGCCGCGGCGGCGAGGGCGGCGGGCGGCGGGGCGACGAAGGTGACGCGGCGATGGGTCGTCGGATGGAGGAACGAGAGCTCCACCGCGTGGAGCATCATCCGCGAGGGACGGGCGCGGAGGCGGCGGTCGGCTACGGCGTCGCCGTGCTCCGGGTCGCCGACGACCGGATGGCCGAGCGCCTTCGCGTGCAGCCGCACCTGATGGAGGCGGCCGGTCTCGATGTCGAAGCGG
Organism: uncultured bacterium; assembly: GCA_902764415.1. GTDB lineage: Bacteria > Verrucomicrobiota > Kiritimatiellia > RFP12 > UBA1067 > UBA1067. The sequence continues at coordinate 16,796 of CACWVU010000030.1, forward strand.
ACGAGCGCAAGCGGGCCCGACCTCCCCAGCACCTCGTAGCGGCTCACCGCGCGCCGGCGGTCGCGCCCGACCGGCTGGTCGACCACGCCCTTCGCGGGACGCGGCGCGCCGTGGCAGACGGCAATATATGTCTTGCGGACGTCACGGTGCGACTCGAACTGGCGGCGGAGCTCGAGGTACGCGGCCTGCGTCTTGGCGAGGACGACGACGCCGGAAGTGCCGCGGTCGAGTCGGTGGACGACGCCAGGGCGCTCCTTCGACCCGACTGCCGCAGCGGACGGGCAATGCGCGACGAACTCGTCGGACAGCGCGCCGCCCTCGTGCCCTGGCGCCGGATGCACGATCTGCCCAGCGGGCTTGTCCGCCACGAGTATCGCCTCGTCCTCGTAGATGACATTCATCGGATCATAAAATGTAATAGACCGAGCCTGAGTTCGGAAGCGCCCTCACCTCAACCGCCGCCGCGTCGGACATGATCCCGTCCCCGTTTATCGCGCGCACCGAAAAGCGATACTCCTCCTTCGGCGTGAGGTCAAACGGCAGACGGAAGGTCGCCGAACCCGCCGCGGCTGGAACAGAGCGCGTGCCGACAAACGTCTCCCGGTCGGCGGACTTCCTTACGATCGACATGCTGTCGAGAAGAACACGGCGGTTCGACTTGCTCGTGTAGTATCCGATCAACAGCGCAGAGCCTTGGTTGGTAATGGACGAAAGATCGATTTCGTAGTCGGTGTAGTCTTCCCCAAGCGTTATGGTCTCCACTTGGTTGGTTGCGCCGGAAGAATCGACCGAGACGATCATCGTCTCGGCATTGTCCCCAGGATAGCGCTTAGCCCTGAGCCGCAGCACTACGTTGGAATAGTCGCTGATGCCGTCGCAACGGAGAGAGCCAAGTGCTCTGTTGGTTCCGAGCTGGCAGATTCCGTTTGTGCCGGCGGCGCCATAGACACGCTCGCCTGAAAACGCATCACCAAGCAACTCCGGTATTTCATTCGAGAAATCTTTTGTGCTGCCGTCATTGCCATAAAAGTCGTCGAATCCGGTTTCAAACAGCACCGTCTCGCCCGCGCCGCGCTCGACGCGGTAGACGTCGACGCGGTTGGAAACGGTGTTTGCGCCGTTGACCCATCCCAGCACGAAGTAGTTCGCGTTTGTTCTCACGACCGCAATGCCGGTCGGCGCAAAAACAGGATCAGCGGTGACGACGAACATTTCGCCGATGCCCCAAACACCCGTGTTGCCACTCCCATCAAGGACGATGCGAAACTGAGAGAAGTCCGCATCCTGGCCAAACGACAGAAACTGGCTTTCGCACGTATTGGCCCGCGAACAGTTCGTGACAACGCCGATTTCGGCGCCAGCGAGATCGCGGACATAGAGGAATCGCGACGCCGTGTCGGTTGCAGAACAACGCAACGCAAAACCGATGCCGACAATCCGCGCACCGAAATCGTTCGACTCAAGCCAATCGCCTTTGGTGTCGAACTTGACGCAGGCGGGGTTGTCAGCCCCCTTCGCGTACTTGGAAAGTCCAGAAAGCGCCCAGCCGTTAGTCTCGGAGTGCCCCGCGTCGACAGCCGCAATCAACGCCGCAATGTCGACAGCGTTGGTCGTCACTGCCTTAAGCGGCAAATGCGCCGCGCCCGCCAGGAACGCGAGCGCAACGCACATTACCGTCGCTCTTGGCATCGGGTGTCCCCTACTTCTTCTTCGCGAGGGCCGGGTTGACCGGGGTCGACTTCACGAGTTCGACGATCTTGGCGGTGGTGTCCGGGTGCTCCCGGAGGAAGTCGATGGTCGCGAGCGCGCCCTGGGCGAGCTGGGTGTCGCCGAAGGAGAGCCAGCTGCCGCGCTTCTCGACGATGCCGCGGGCAAGCGCGGCGTCCAGCACCGAGCCCTCCCAGGAGATGCCGCAGGTGTAGAGGATGTCGAACTCCGCCTCGGTGAACGGCGGCGCGACCTTGTTCTTCACCACCTTGACACGCGTGCGGTTGCCGACGACCTGGCCGGCGGTGTTCTTGATCGCTCCGATGCGCTGCACCTGCAGGCGGCAGGAGGCGTAGAACTTGAGCGCCTTGCCGCCGGGGGTGGTCTCGGGGTTGCCGAACATCACGCCGATCTTCTCGCGCACCTGGTTGGTGAAGATGCAGAGCGTCTTGGTGGTCGCGAGGACGCCGGTGAGCTTGCGCATCGCCTGCGACATGAGGCGCGCCTGCAGGCCCATGTGGCTGTCGCCCATGTTGCCGTCGATCTCGGCCTGCGGGGTGAGCGCGGCGACGGAGTCGACCACGATCACGTCGAGCGCGCCGGACTTGCACAGCTGCTCGCAGATGGTGAGCGCCTCCTCGCCCGAGTTGGGCTGCGAGACGAGCAGGTTGTCGAGGTCGACGCCGATCTTCTTGGCGTAGCCCGGGTCGAGCGCGTGCTCCGCGTCGATGAACGCGGCGACGCCGCCGGCCTTCTGGGCGTTGGCGACGACGTGCAGGGCGAGGGTGGTCTTGCCCGACGACTCCTGTCCGTAGCACTCGACGATGCGCCCGCGCGGCAGTCCGCCCACACCGAGCGCCATGTCGAGCGAGAGCGCCCCGGTGGAGATCACCGGGATGTCCTGCACCTCCTGGTCGCCGAGGCGGATGATGGACATCTCGCCGAATTCCTTGCGGATCTGGCTCATCACCGCGTCGAGCGCGGTGTTGCCGGTCTTGCCTTCTGCTGCCTTAGCCATAGCTGCCTTTCGTTTGTCGTTGAAGTCCGTCCGCTCCCGGCGCTACTCGTCCACCCACACGGCGACAAAGTCAAGCTCGTCGCCGGGGACGTCGCTCAGATTGAAGATGAGGATGCCGTCGTCGTAGAGGCGGCCGTTCCACGCCCAGCCGGCGAAGCGCGCGCCGCCCTTCGAGAGCGTGCACTTCCTGAGGTTGTAGACCTTGCCGTACAGACAGAAGCTGTCGTCCATCGACCCCGTCGCGCCGGCACCGGCGATGTAGTGGATGGTGTAGCCGGGCGGCGGCGGAGGCGTGGGCTCGACGCGGTAGTATACCTCGCCTTTCTCCTCGAAGGAGTCCTCGCCGGCAGGGAAGGCCGAGGACCACACCAGCACCGCCCTGCCTTCCGTGTTGGTGGCGACGGCGCCGAGCGCGCCAGTGACGTCGTGGCGGAAGTTGGTGGCGCTCGCGACGACCTCGTCCGTAAGCTCGCAGCCAACCTCGCCAAAGATGTTGGTGCTCGCCTTGACGCCCTCGTTAAAGCCGATTGTGCCGGTGAGCGGTGCCGTCAGAACCAGAGTCGACAGATCCTGCACCGCGATATTGCTGTCAACGGCAGGGCGTTCGGCGGTGGCGTAGGTTCTGCTGCCGGTGGCGCTGAACCCGCCACTGACATACGCCTTGCCGCCGTTACCGACATAGACGCCCGCGTAGCGGGTAGCGGTGCAGTTGTCCACGCTGCCGCCCTCGAAGTAGGCGGTTCCTCCGTCCACCAGCACGCCCGCGCCCACGCCATAGTCTGCCTCGGTGCTCTCATAGCTGTTGACGATGTTCCGAATGGTGCCGCCGAGCATCCGGAAGACGCCGTCGTTGTAGACGTTGACCGCGCCCGACGCGCGGCTGCCCCACTGCTCGATGTCGACGATCTTCGTGCCGTCTTCCATCACCAGCGTGCCGCCGTCGACCGCGAACAGGGGGTATTTCGCCCACGGCATCGCCCTCACCGTCCATGCGCCCTTGAACACGATGTTGGATAGCGTCAATGTGGCGCCCGGACGCACGAACAATGTGCAGGGCCCCAAAATGGAAGTCAAGGAATTGGCGCTGAAATCGCGAAAGATCGTGGCCGGCGTCTCTGCCCCATCGGCGGTGCAGAGTCTCACGTTGTACTGTATCTCCACGTCGCCGTAAATGTACCAGTCCTTCTCGCCGACGGCGTCGGAAATATAGTTGGTGGCCACGAACACGGCGGCATCGCCCCTGAGTCCGACAAGAGCGGCAAGCACGGTGGAATAGTAGTTAGTCTCTCCGTCTTCATCGTAGACAACAACTGCGACGGCGCGGTCAGGTTCGCATTGATTGGGGTCTGGCGCATCCATCCAGACCAGCGACTTGGCGTCGCCCGAAACCGCGCCGGTGAGGTCCGCGTCGTTGGAGAAGAACGCGCTCGCCGAGTTGGTGGCGGTCTGGGCGTCGACTTCTACGGACATGAACGCGTCGCCGGCGTTCGGCGCACCGACCGAGCCGTCGACGCCGATCGAACTGCCTGCGGCATCGCCCGCCAGCACGAACCGGCTAATATCACCACCATTAACATAGACGTCGCTGTCGGTTGTCGTGATGCCGTCGGAGCCGACAGCCGAGTTGCCGACGACGAAGGACGGGGCGGTCACGCGAATGGTCGAGGGTCTGGCCGCGTAGACGCCGGCGCCGGCGCCGCCAGCGACGCAGTTGGAGATCGCGCCGCCGCCGAGTTCAAGCTCGGAGTCGCCGGACTTCAGGTAGACGCCGCCGCCGCGCAGGTCCGCGTATGTCGCCGTGCAGCCGTCGATGGTCGACCCCGCAAGCAGCCGCGCCATGCCGTACTGCACCGAGACCGCGCCGCCGTGGGGAGCCGCGGCCCCCCGCGCGGTGTTGGCGTAGTCGGCGATACAGGCGCCGTCTGCGAGCACGAGGTTGCCCTTGTGGTATTCCTTCGTCGTCCCACGCTTCACCATAATTCCAAGCGTGAAGAGCGGATTCGGGGCGGATCCGCTGATAACAATGTTGGAGATGGTAAGCGTCGAGTTGGTAACGGTAAACCCGCCGCCCTCGACGAACAGTCCGTCGCCGTTGTCGGACGTCAGCAGGCAGTCGTTGGCGAACAGCGCCTTCGCCGTAAACCTGCATCGGCGCAGCAGGTGCATTTCGCCGACGCCGGAAGTGGACGAGATCAGCTGGTCGAACGAGCGGAAGCCGAGAGACCCGGAGTCGCCGACGAAGACGGCGTACGCGGCGGCCGGCGGCACCGGCACCTCGGCCCACTTGAGGACGCCATCTTCGGCAACGCCGGCAAGCTCTGGGTCGAACCCGTTGAAGACGTAGGCGGCGTAGTCCGCCGCGTCGGCGAAGGAGGCGACGCCGAACACGCTCCCAGCCTCCTTGGCGATCAAGCACTTGATTTCGATGCCGCTCTTGAGTGGGCCGGCAAGCTCGAAACCATCGGCGGCGGCGGTGACGATCGAATCCACGATGACCGTACCGGCAACCGCGACCACGCCGTTGGAGGCGACGTCCACGGTCACGAGCCTGTCGGGGCGAACCGAGGTGAAGACGACATTGGAAAGCGAAAGCCGCACTCCGTCGGCCACGGCGAACTTCCCGCCGTCATCGCCGAAGACAACCGCTGCGAGCCGCGGCGAGTCGTTGGTGGCGACGATTGCCAGGTCGGCGGAAATCGCGATGTCGCCGTCCTGCCTGACTGTGCAGGGATTAAGCACCTCGACGAGCGGCTCGCCGACGCGCTGGGCGTATTCGACCGCGTGGCGGAAGTCCGTAAAGAGGCGCGCGCCCGCGCGCGCCGCCGGGAGTCCCAGCACCATGTCGTTGCCCCAGCTGTTGCCGACCATGTCGTCGGTCGATTTGTCGACCGGCCCCGAATAGACGTCACCGACCAGTTGTCCACTCACGGCGCAGAAGATATCGTAGCCGTCCGCCGAGGCCGGCAGGACGAAGTGGTAGATGCCGCAATCGTCGGTGACTGCGGTCTTCAGCAACGTGCCGGCCGTGCCGTATGCCTCGACCACGAGGTTTGAGACCGGCGCGCCGTCGGATCCTGTCACGCGGCCGGAGACGATCTCGCCGACCTGGGCGGGGTCGGGCGTGATGTTGTAGACGGCACCGTTGATGATCGAAAAGCCGGAAAACTGCTCAGGGTTCTCGGAGGTGTTGATTTCCGGCAGATTGTACCAGATGTCGCATTGGCCGGTCCAGCCCATGTTAAGGTGCACGAAAGGCGTCGGCAGTCCGCCGGCAAAACCATAGCCGTCGGCCACAATGGCATGTCCGCCGTTGCCGGACACGAGCAGGATCACAGGGCGCTGCGCATCAAGGTTGGCAAGAATGGCGCGGGCACGTTCAGCCGGGTCGGAGGTAAGGTTTACCGCATTGTCGCAGAGGATTGCCGAGGCATAGCCGAACTCATTGGTAAGCGCCAACTGGATCTTGGCCATCTCGGTGATCAAAAGGCCCGTGGAGTTGTACTGGTAGTCGAGGCCGACCGCAACGCCGCAGTCATAGCAGAGCGAGCCGATTGCCTCGCAGTTCTCGTCGGCAACAGGATCGCCCTCCCAGGTAATCCCGCCAGAGGAGTCCTTGCTTGCCGTCAACGGGCACTTGGTCATCAGGTCCCACGCGTAGTCGAGCTGGTCGCGATCGACCTGCTGCTTGACGTCGTTTTGCTGCCACTCCTTCAGGTTCTTTATCACAACGTCGCCCACGTTCGGATCGTACTGGCAGACAAGGGTATACGGCGTCGCGGGATGAGTTATGGTGCCGGAAAACGCCTTCCGCGACAACGGCTGGCGCCAATAGTACAGCGTCTGGGCCATGGCGGTGGCCACACAGCCGCAAGGCGACACGTAGGTCTCGTCAGGGAAGAGCTCGCTCCCGTCTGGAGTCTCGAACTTGAGCTCCAGCACCGGAGTGTAGTAGTTGTAGCAGCGCATCATGGCCTCAGAAGTCTTGTTGGAATAGGAATAGCTCTGACCCCACTTCGTGGTGAGGAATGGCAAGACGCGAAGGTCGTCGACCTCAGACTTGTCGTCCACCGTGCCATTGACGGGAGTGGACACTGTCCCTGCGCGCAACGAAAGGTCGCGCGAGATGAGGGCGTATAGCGGGCTCGCCTCGTCGATCTTGACCAGCGGCTGGCGGGAGAACGCAAGCACTCTGGCGCGACCGCCGTCGTCGCCTACGAACACCGTGCCCGACGCGCCCAGGCGAACGCCGTAGAACACGTTGCCGGAAGCGGTGGTGTACTTCTTCACGCCTGAGCGCTGCGGCGTGAGCCTCACGCCGAGGCGGGACCTGCGCGCCCAGCGGCTCGCGGCGATGCCGGCATCGTTTTCTGACAGCGCCGCGGCGTCCACGGCAATAGCCGCAAACATCGCCGCCGTCAGCGCGATTAACGAAAATATTCTCTTCATGGCTGCTGCTCCTTGTAGAGTAGACACTAACACTGGTGAATTATACCATATTTTCGGCCTTAGGTGTCCGCATCGCCGAAGATACCACCTGACCCTCGGGCGGCAAGTCGGCGCGCGATTTGCCACAGGCGGCGAGCACCTTGTCGGTGGTGCGGAAGTGCGCCTTGCAGTGGTTCATCAGCCAGACCGGCCCCTCCTTCGCCACCATCCGCTCCGCCAGCGCGGCGACGCGCGGGTCGGACGAGCCGGCGGGCACGTTCTCGCGCCCTTCCGCTGGCGGGCCGAAAAGCTCCTCGCCCATCTTCATGATGTCCCGAAGGAAGATTTCGCGCGCAATCACCGACGCCGCGGCGACCGCGATGTCGTCCTCGGCCTTGTGGCGCTGCTCCACCTTCGCCGCGCGGCCGCGCGGCTTGAGCGCGCGCGCGATCGTCGCCTCGGTCGGCGCGAACTGGTCGATCACGACGCGCGGACATTCCGGCCGCTTCTCCAGCAACTCCTCCACCGCGGTGGCGTGCGCCCAGGCGAGCATGCGGTTGATGTTGCGCATCTTCGCGTAGAGGCGGTTGTAGGCGGCGGGGCCGAGCTTCACCACCGCGTAGCCGCCGTCGCCGAGGAGCCGCCTGAGCGCCGAGCCGGCGGCGAGCACCGCCTTGTCGGACATCTGCTTGCAGTCCTTGACGCCGAGCTCCTGCATCTGGGCGGAGAGCTTCTCGTCGGTGTAGGCGCAGCAGACCACGAGCGGGCCGAAGTAGTCGCCCTTGCCGGACTCGTCGCCGCCGGCGTGCGGGGCGACGAGGTCCGGGTTCAGCACCGTCTCGTAGCCAAGCGAGGCGCCGCCGAGGACGCGCGGCTCGAGGGTGTAGAGGACGAAGTCCTCGGCCTTCGAGCCCTGCACGCAGAGCTTGCGCTTGCCGTGCTTCTCCTTCTCGTAGAGGGTGGCGTTGAAGTGGTCGCCCTCAATCGACCAGAGCGAATACGGGACCTCGCGCTTGCGGTAGTTGCCGTTCACCATCACGCCCAGCAGCAGCTCCTGCTGGTCGTTGTCGAGCTCGTAGGTGAAGCTGGTCTTCTTAGACGGCACCGAAGCGGAACTCCGTCGTCGAGCGGTAGGTCTCGCCGGGGCTGACGAACGTCGTCGGCCACTTCGGGCGGTTGGGCGAGTCGGGCGCGTGCTGGGTCTCGAGCGCGCAGCCGCAGCGGAACGAGAGGTGCTCGCCGCCCTTCGCCTTCTGGTCGTAGCTCGCCCAGTTGGCGGTGTAGACCTGCAGGCAGGGCTCGGAGGTCCAGACCTCGACGAAGCGGCCGTTGAGCGGGCAGGAGAGGCGCCCGGCGCGGATGAGCGAGCGCGGCTTGCGGCCCGTCGCCATCTCGCCCTTGTCGAGCACCCAGCAGTGGTCGTAGCCCTTGCCGATCTCGAGGTCGCGGTCGGGCGCGTTGATCCGCTCGCCGATGCGCCGCGCGCGGCGGAAGTCGAACGGCGTCGAGGCGACGGCCTTGACCTTGCCGGTGGGGATCTGGCCCGCGTCGGTGGGCAGGTAGCCCTTCGCGGCGATCTCGAGGTCGTGGTCCTCGATGGTCCCGCCGGCCTCGCCCTTGAAGTTGAAGTAGACGTGCTGGGTCATGTTGATCGGCGTCGTCTTGTCGGTCGTCGCCTCGTAGTCGACGCGCCAGACGTTGTCCTTGGTGAGCGTGTACGTGACCTTCGCCTCTACCCGCCCCGGGAATCCCTCGTCGCCGTCGGGCGAGACGTGGGTGAAGACGATGCCGACGTCGCTCCCATTCACGAACGGCGCCGCCTTCCACACATACGCGTCCCAGCCGCGCGCGCCGCCGTGCAGGTTGCAGCCGATGCCGCCCGGGGCGTTGTTGAGCGCCGGCAGCTTGATCCGCCTGCCGTCCAGTTTGAAGACGCCGTGGGCGATGCGGTTGCCGTAGCGGCCGATGATGCAGCCCCAGTACGGATCGCCGCCGTCCCAGCCGGCCGGCGAGTCGAAGCCGACGACCACGTCATGAAGCCTGCCGCGGCGGTCGGGCGTGAAAAGACGGACGATCTTGCCGCCGTAGTCGGAGACCTCCATCACCACTCCGCCCGCTCCGCGCAGGGTGTATATCTTCGCCTTCTCCCCATACTTCGTGGTTCCGAAGCTGGCCGACTTGAACGATGGCTTTTTCATGGTGACAGTATTATACCATAAATCGCGGCGCGGCATCGCGACCACGACCAGATTCGTGCAGTCTCGGAGAAAGAGCGCGACGTAACTACAATTTCTCTCTCGAACTCGCGACTCGAACTTGTCTCGAACTCGAACTTCCCACTCATCCTCATTCTTAATCCTGTCAATCCTGTTGCCTCCCACTTCGAACGCAAAGTCCGCCAACGACATCGACTCCTTCGCGCGCGAGGAGCGAGACCTTGTTTCCCAACCCGCCGCCGTAACCGGCGAGGCTTCCGTCCGCGCCGATGACGCGGTGGCACGGAATGATGATGCAGATCGGATTCCACCCGACCGCGCCACCGACCGCCTGAGCCGAAACCCGACCTTCACGCTTTTTCGAAATCGCCTTAGCTATGTCGCCATACGAGACCGTGGCCCCGTACGGAATTCGCAGCATCTCATCGATGACCACCTGACGAAACGGCGTCAATCCTTCAATACGATAGTTGGGCGTGAAGCCGGGATCATGCCCCGCGAAATACTCGTCAAGCCAGCGGCACGTGTCGCGGAACGCCGGCGTCTCGCGTCTTTCGCACCCGCGCGTATCGCGCCAGTCGTCGCGCGAGCCCTCAAACCAAAGCCCCGTCAAAGCTTCGTCGTCCCCGCACATCACGAGATCGTCGAATCCATCAGGCGTCTTATATTTGCAGATGTAATTCATCATGAGCATTCCTAGAACTTCTCACTCAACGCAGTATGGATTTCTTCACAGAGATTCGGATACCACTTGAGCGGCGAGCGTTCCAGTCCCGGCTTGCGGCCTTTGCGTATGTCGTATGGCGCGATGACGACCGAGACGTTCTTTATCCCCACCGCCGACGCGAGATAGAAGATGTCTTCGATCGCGTCATCGCCGACGGGCACGCACCCGATTGTAACCGCCTTGCCGTGGATCATGATGTCGCCGCCGAGATTCGTGCGCCCGTCCGCCTTCGCCGCAATCACACCAGCGCCAAGCTCCACTGTTTCGCGGACAGACAAGCCCATCTGCCACGCCACCGCCGCCACGCCGCCGACGAAGATGACGCCGCCAACAACGACTCCAATTGCAATGTTTCTGATTTTCATGTTAAAACACCTTTGCAAAACATCCGCAGATAATCAACTCCTGCTTGATTGAATGTACACATTCTACCAAAAACAGCATCTCCAGGTCAATCCCCTCCTCGCATCAAGCTGGTCTTTTCAAAATATTTTAGACAGGATTTACTGGCTTTTGCCATTTCCCTTCCACCCCGATTCGCTATCAGACGCGTGAAAGGTCGTTTTAGGTTATCAGTCCTTGATTGACCATCTCCACACGGTGAACGAAAGCGGAATCAGAAGCAAGAACCCCACAAAGGCAAAAAACTTGTTTGGGAAACGGCTTGCATCAAAAGGCATGCCGGGATGACACTTGAGCGATTCCATCAGTCCAATCTGATAGCCGCTCACCCCGCGCCCATATCCAGTCAGCCGCTTGAGGACACGCCCATTCGCGCCGAGGATTAGCAGGTCGTGCGTCTTGATCCCCTTGAAATCCACATAGGTGATGTCGCTGGCGGGTATTTCCGTGCGCTCAACATGACGACCCCACCACTGCGACTGCTCAATGATGAGCATCCCGTCCGCGACGCGGATGCGCTCATGCGACGAGAACGCAAAGGCGACACTGGCCACAAGAGCCAGCATACAGACCGCAAAGGCCAGTGGATGCGCAAGGCACAGACGTCGCGCACCGGCGCGGCTTTGGAGCGGATATCCTGCCGCACGCCTCGCGATGCAAGCGCAGAAATAGTCCTGCACGTGCTGCATAAGAAAAGGCCCGAACCTGACAACAGACCCATGGGCGTTCTCGACGACGATCTCACGCACCGTCTCACCATGTCCGACAAGTTCCGTGCGTGTGCGCTCTTCTACAAATGCACTCGTTTCGGACGAAAGGCAGAACGAGGCACGACGTGCAAACGGCCCCAATCCAGACTCGTACTCACCGCCCTGCGCAGAAAGCCTTAGAACCGTCCGTCCAAACGCTTCACACATAAGTCCAGCCGTCGCAAGCACAGTCGGAATTGCAGCCAAGATGGCATGCCCCCAATCGCCACCCCTGGCATTCTCATAGGCACCGTAGCCAAACATGCCCGCAAAGCACAGCAGGAAGGTCAAGAGCGGCAAGCTGCGATGCAGGTAGATGACGCGGTCTTCCCATAGACCGTCTGGCGTTATAATACCAGCCTGGACAATGACACCGCGCGGCGGTTCTCCAGGCTCTTTTTGCGCCGCCTCGCGCTGGACCTGCCGCTTAAGCGAATGACGTTTGCCACATGATCGGCACAACATCATATCCGTGCGGACATCGATGTCCTTGAGCGCAATTTCAGCGCCGCAATCCGGGCAACGGTACTCCTTTCGACGCACCGTGGCAAAAGCAGCATTGCTTTTCCGCCTTCCGCTAATCCGCACTTTCATTTCGTTATTTCCCTTCTCGTCTTTGCCTTCGCCAATGCTGGACATACCTCCGCCGAATCTGGGTTTGACCATTCGGACGGGAACGTTCGGCACTTCTCGGGCTTCACGGGATTGATGCGGCAGAGGTTATCCTCCGTCAGATAGGCGCACGAGCCGTCTGGACGGCTCTTGAGGATAAGACTCTTGCGGTCTGGCGCGACTTCGGCCTCACGCTCAATGAACTCCGCTTCGCCCATTCCGAGGAACGCCGCGATGCGCGCGATCTCAGCGTCCGAGACGCGCACAATCCCGTCCTTTATGCGGCAGCACGCCCCGCACATCCGGCACTTGAAACCATCCAGATCCATGCGGAATCTCCTACAACTCCGCGGCAGATGCGCCGCACACCCGTCTGCAGGAGCGCAAACGAATTGGCGCACTCTGTTTAAGCGTAAAGCGCCACTTGCGGTTTTGGTCGCGCTTGGACGCGTAGGCGATGCCGATTCGCGGGGCGGAGGTGAACTTGACCCGCGAGCAGTCGCTTTCAAGCCAGAGGCGATTGGAGCGAACGAGGTCCTCGCGGTTGAGCGAGCGGTCGATCTTGAGAAACTTCGTCAACCGTCCGGGACCTTCCGCGCCTTCGACGCCGCGGATGAGAACGGCCTCGGGACGCCCTTCCGGCCCCGTCACGACGTTCAGCATTTCGTGCATCCCGTAGCAGAGGTAGATGTAGGCGCAGCCGCCCGGCGAGTACATCACATCCGTCCGCGCCGTGCGCCCCTTGTGCGCATGACAGGCCGTGTCCTCTTCGCCGCAGTACGCCTCGGTTTCGGTAATGCGCCGCCGAACGACACTCCCATCCTCCAGCCGACGGCAAAGCCACGCGCCGACAAGTGCCTTTGCCATCGTCACCGCGTCAACCGCATAGTCCTCTGCCGTCAATCTTCGCATCACTTCTCCTGCGGACAATCCTTGTTCCACGGCAGTCATGCAAGCAGCCACTTCCATGCCGGCACGATGCGAATACCGTCGGTCTCGTCTTCGTCGTCCCATGTCACAATCGTGCAGTCGCGTATTCCCGTCTCGTCGCGGGCGAGCTTCAGCGCAGTCATCTCACGGTCAAATGTCGCCGCATCGGACATCGCGTATGAAACCTGGACCAGGCTCTCCTTGTGCGACACTTTGTCGTGAACATGGAAATCGACCTCGGTTCCGGTGTCGTTCTTCACGCACATGGCGCGTATGAGCCCCGAGTCAACCAGATAGTATTTTTCCGGGTTTACGCGCTTCACCGCAAGCGAATCAGAACGAACCGATACGGGATAGACAAGATAGGCGTCCTTGAACCAGTCGAGATAGTCGGCGATGCTCTCGCGGTTCGCGGGCAGGGAAAGATTCTTCAGAACCCCGGAGATACTTCTTGTAGATGCCTTGCGGGCATAGTTGTGGAACAGATACTCCAACGTATACTTGAGCGCCTGAACGCTCGGCACGGCATGACGCTCGATAATGTCCCTGTAGAGAACGGCATCGACGTACCCCTGGAGCATTGACGCGCGCATCCCGTCGGACACATCCTGCACGTCGGGGAAACCGCCGCGTTCCATGTATTCCGACATTGCCCTGCGAAGTACCCCCTTCTCCCGAGCCGTGAACCCCGCGCGAGGAATCTTCTTGAACACCCCGTTGAAGCGCAGGTATTCCGGAAAGGAAAGCGGGAATACTTCAATTGGAATCGAACGGCCGCGCATCTGCGTGGCAATCTCCTCCGAAAGCAGTTTTGAAGACGACCCGGTAAGGCACAGCTGGACGTTCGGAGAATCCACAAGACGCCGCGCGTAGGATTCCCATCCCTTGACGTTCTGGAGTTC
>CACWVU010000031.1 GCA_902764415.1 uncultured bacterium
ACCGCGTCCAAAGCGCGAGCATCCCCATCCTGCCGCGCGCGAGACGTAGCCTACGCACTTTGCGCGCGTCGACTTGCCGTCGAGAAGCCATTCGCAGCCCTGTCCGACCATGACGTGCGGATCGGTCGGGCATATCGCGCCGCCGAGCGCACCGTATGCGGTGGCACCGAAAAACTCCGCCACGAACTCGCCGGTCGCCGCATTCCACTTCGAAAAGCGCCGCGGAAGCGCGTCTGCCTCGGCGACCCACAGGAATCCCTTGTCGTCGAGCGCGATGTCCGCGACATTGTACATCCCGTCGCGATCCCACTTGCCCGAGAGCCGACGCCCGCCCTTGCGGCCGATGCGGCGAATTTCACGATCGTCCTTGGCAACCACAATCTGGTGGTCGGGCGCGCCTGTGGCAACATAGATCGTCCCATTTGGCGCAGTGACAATGGCGTCGAAATCGATCGTCTTGATAGTCTGCCTCTTCACGTCCTTGAGGTTCGCGACGGCGATGGAGATTACTTCCTTGTTCGCTGGCGGGTCTTTGGCGAAGGTAAACTCGAGGCGCCCATCCGCGAAGCGCATGCTCTTCGCCTGCCCCAGCTTGAACTGGTCAAGCGAGAACTCGGCGCTCTTCGTGCCGGGGAAGTTGTCGTAGGTGCCCTTCGCGGCGTCCAGACGATAGACGGTGTTGCCCTGCCCCGCGTCATAGACATAGAGGTGGCCGGCGCGGTCGGCGGCCAGGGCACGTGCGGAGCCGAAACCGCCGCGCTTGTGCGACCAGAGCAGGTTGCCGTCGTAGTCGGTGGCGACGACGGCGTGTCCCGCCTCGGCGCGATGCCAGCCCATGTAGACCTGTGTCGCATCGCACGCGACGGCGCAAGGGTCGCCGTGGTCGCCGCCCCAGCCGCCGCCGGCGAAGTCGTAGGGATTGGGGCCGGCGGCGTGCGCCCAGCCCTGCAGCTCGATGTGGAGCGGCTTATGTGCAAGGCCTTCCCAGGTGTAGGTTCCGGCCGGCACGGGAGAGCCGACGTGCGTGTCGTAGCAGGCGTCAAGTCCGTTCCAGAAGATTTCGTTCTCGCCCGCAGGAAGCGGCTGGTTGTTGAGCGGCCACGCCACGACGTCGCCCGCGGCGTTCCTGATGACGACGGAGACGTTCGCCGCCTCGTCGAGTTTGAACTTGATCGGCTTGAAGCCGGGCTTCGCCTTGACCGTCTTGAGGGAACTCCAGTCGACCGCGGGAAGCCCGTCCTTCATCGCGACCGGAAGCGTCCGCCCGTCCGCAAGGCGAAGCGGCTGCAGCGCACCGCCCTTGTCTACGAACTCCGCGAGCCCCCACACGTCGGCGCGCATGAATGTCATCACGCGGTCGGGCTGCACGCCTTCACGGAACAGTTCCTTCGTGGTGAGACGCTGATCGCCGTTAGTGCGGTAGTTGGGCTCGAACGTGAGCAGCATCCTGTCGCCCGCGTTCGGACGGTACGCGCCGGCGCAGACCAGCGACCACGGGATCGAGACTTCCTGGGCATAGCCGCCGGGGATCTCGGCGAACGCCTCCTTGACGCCCATCGGCATCACGTCTTCGCCCTTCGGCTGCGCCCCGAAGGCGAGCGTGGCGCCCGCGGCCGCCGTGCCGTTGCGGTCGCGCCAGAACTCGAAGTGCGCGAACTTCATCGGGAGCCTCGAGACGTCGGTGTTGTGGCGAAGTCCGTTGAAGACGGTCTTGGACTGCGGGCTCGTCGCCATGCGCACCTGCATGCAGTCGCCCTGCCACGGATAGTCGCTCCCCGCGAGGCCCGGGTTGTTCATCGGCGTCGAGTCGAGCCAGCGGAAGAAGAAGTAGAGGCTGTCCTTGTCGTACATCGCGGAGATCCACACGGCGTAGCTCGTGCGGAACTTCTCGACGTCCGGGCAGCAGAATATCGAGCCGGTAAGATCCCAGTCCGACGAGTCGGCGTCGACTTTTACCGCGCCCGGCGCCTTGATGATCCTGAACCGGACGTTTTCCGTCTCGGTTGCAAACGCGGCACATGCCGCGAACAGCACCCCCGCCAGTGCATATTTCGTTTTCATTGTCTTCATGTTTCTCGTTTTCATATCTTACTCGAACTTTGCCTTGCCCCAGAGCCGGGGCTCGACCCCGGCCTGAGTCGGACGGTCGCTCATGAGCGCCGTCGCCTTGTTGCTCCAGTAGATGCGCTCCACCGAGACGGCGCCGGAAGGATCGCCGGTGATGCGCCCGACGTCAAGCCGCGTCTCGGCGGGAAGTTTCTTCTTCGCGATGGACGAGAGCGGCAGCACCGCGCGAAGCGTAAAGAGACCCTTGTTGTGTTCGGCCCACGCGGAGACGTGCTTGAGCTCGGTTATCGACGCGACAGTCGTCTTGGCGACGTCGGACTCGAAGTCGACGCGCGCCGACTTCGGCGCCTTGGGATTGACGTAGTCGTACTTTACGCAGACGACCTTTCCGCCGCACTCGGCGAACAAGAGCCGGATGTCGCCGCGCGCGGCGCTCTTGCGCGAAGGATCCGCCTTCGCGTCCGTCTGGAGCATGAGGTCGATGGCGCCGCCCGTCTCGAAGAGCGTCGTCAGGTCCTTCCCCGAGTTCTTCATCGACGAGCCGTCCTCGCGGCAGGTGTAGGCGAAGTACAGGTAACGTCCGTCGTGGAAGATGCGGAAGAAGTCGCCGCCCGCGCCCTTGGCGAGATCGCCCGAGTTCCACACGCCGGCCGGCGGCCTGCCCAGCGAAACCTGCGGCGCAGGAGCATCCTCGTCAAGATCGTCGACAAAATCGTCCAGCGCGTCGGAAGCGCCGTCCCCGCCGCCGAACCCGCTGGGCGGATCGATTTGCTTTACCGTGTATACCGGCGGCGCGTAGTTTTTCGCGAGGTTGTCGGCCTTGCGCTGCGCCGATTCGAGCAGCCCCTTCTTCGTCACCTTGAAAGAGCCTCCCTTCAGCCGCCGCGCCCCCTCGAGCCCGCCGACCTCGATGATCGACGCATGGGTCTTGCCGCAGACGATCGCAAGCGCGTCGCGGCCATCGAACTTCGTGCGCTGGAACTCGCCGAGGAAGTGCTCGTCCTGCATCGACGTCTTCTTCAGCGTGTCGGAGTCGGGGAAGTGCGCGTACGACCAGTGAAGCCCGCAGCGCTGGTCCTGCATGAGCTGCGCAAGGAAGATGCCGTCCGTGGTCATCAGGTACACACAGCCGAGGTTGGAATTGAAGCACACGATCTCGCCGATGTCGTCGTTGAGCTTCGTCGCGCCCCAGAAGCGCGTGGTGCCGATAAGCTCGCCGAGTTTCCGTCCCGACTCCGTCGTCTCGTGGCTGTCGTGGAGGGACGGCCAGCGGTTGCGGTAGCGGAAGTTCACCTTGCCGTCGGGGGCGATCGACATGAGCGGCTTCGAGAGCGTGAGGATGTTGCCCTTCGCGTCGACGAGATGCGAAGATGCAAACCGCCCCTGGTGGTGCGCGGCGACGAACGGCGGATGGAGCGGCTCGGCGAGATGTCCGTAGACGGGATAGCCCTTCTCCGTGAAGCGCGCCGGCGAGAACTTGACGACACCGCTGCCGTCACAGCCGAACGCAATCTCGAAGTTTTCGTTCACGCGGTTGACCCAGCCGGTGCCGAGTCCCGTTACGCGCTCGTCGATCACACATTCGTCAGCCGTGATCTTGCCGTCGTCGTTGAGATCGGTCCACGAGAAGGCGAAATTCTTTCCTTTGAACTCGGGGAGCTTGGACGCAAGGAAGTTCGCGTTGCCCCACGCGGCTACGGCGCGGGCGTGACCGCCTTCGTAGAGATAGAGAATGTTCCCGCCGTTGCCCATCGGGTTCTGCTGGTCGGTAAACCAGAGCTTCCCCTTCGCGCGGAACGCATACGTCGGCACTCCGCCCCAGGGTCCGCAGCCTTCCGCGCCCGGGCGGAAGAAGATTCTCGCGGGGCGGTACTTGCCGTCCGTGCCCTTCGTGAGTTCGAGATATCCCCAGAACGCACGGCCCGCGTCGTCGGGATCAAGCGTTCCGCCGCCGCCGTAGTTTGTGGGCCCGACGACCGATTTCTCGCAGTGGCCGGTGTCGATGTTCCAGACGCCGACGCGCTTCGGCTGCTGGCTCTGCTCGCAGATCCAGAGCCGCCCGTCGGGACCGAACTCGATGCCGAACGGATCCTCGAGCGTATCTTCGTCCCACTCGCCGACCGGACGCCTGCCGCCCTTGCCGAGCGTGCGGATCGGCTTTGCGTCGCGGCCGTAGACGGTGACGATGTGCTTTCCGCAGTCGCCGACGGCGAAGACGCCGTCCTCGCGCACGGCCAGCCCGCCGGGGTTCTCGGCCGCGTCCTTGAGGACGGTCTTCGTTTCCTTCGTCGCGGGGTCGAGCCGCACGACGTCCTTGTCGCTCCAGACGAGCAACTTGCCGTCCGGCGTCTTCCTTATCTGCCCGGCCTTGGGGACGGGGATGACGTCGATCGGCTTGTCGGTCACGGCGTCCGGCTTCTCCGAGAAATCCCACACGTTGACGGCGTCGCCGTCGCTGAAGTACGCCCTGCCCCCCATGACGGCGAACGAGAAGCCTTTCGCCTTGGTCTTCACGCCGCCAGTCTTGTTGTCGCGCGAGTCGACCTTCTTCACGCCGTTCTTGAAGCCGTAGTAGAAGTCGCCGTCGGCCGCCGAGGTGTATGGCGTGTTGAAGACCCACTGGCGCGTGCCCCACAGCTTGTTCAGGTCCTTGTCGCACTTGATGAGCCCATGCGCCGCCTCGCACATCGCGGTGATGTACATGAAGTCGCCCACGCGCACGATCGACTTCGGCGCGAAGTGGTCGGCCGTCCAGCCGCCGGTGCCAGAACTGGTGTGCCAGGGCGTCGTCCCGTCGGGGAGCGGCGTCGGGTAGAAGCATCCGCGGTAGGCAAGCGTGTGCTCCGGAATCCAGACGGCGGAATACGTGTACTTGCCCTCGCCCTGGCGCACGCCGTCGTCAGGCCCCGTCAGGTCCCAGTCGACGACGCCCCTGCCCTTTTCGAGCGGCTCCTGCGTGATGACGTTGCCGACCGTATCGCCGGACGCGTTCCGGATCTGGACGGAGACGTAGCCGCGCTCCGGAACCTCGACCGGGATTTCAACTGCGAAAGTCGCCAGCGCCGCGGCGACGACGACCGCCGAGCAGGCGGGAAGGAGTTCGTGTCTTTTCATGTTGCCGTAATTATACCAAATTCAGGCCTGGCCGCGCAACGACTGCCGCTCAAATTGCGAAAATAATTCCGCCTGCAATCCGCAAGCGGCGGCACCCTTTCAGAGGGTGAGCGTCAAGCGGTCGATGTCGGGCATCCGAGCGCTGGCGTTAGCGAGGCGGATCGTATGGACGCCGGCGGAGAGCTTGACCGATACTTCCGCCTTGGAAAGCCTGCCCTCCGTTCCCTTCACCTCGACGCGGCGCACCACTCCGCCGTCGACGGCGAGATCGAACGCCCGGTCGTCGGGAGACGAGTAGTCGATGACGAGAACATACTCCCCGTCATTGTCGATCTTGACGTCGCGCCACTCAAGGTAGTTGGTGGCGCTGTTGCCGAGCTTGACGACGACCATGCCGCCCGACGCGCCCTCCATCGGCGCCGGGGCGGCGGTGCCGAGCTTCTTCTCGAAGCGCTCGTCAAGCTCCTGGTAGTCGGCAAGATACGCGCACTCCGCCTCGTAGACCTTCCTCTGGACGCGCCTTTCGGCGTCGAAGCGGTAGAACTTCGAGGCATGCGGGGCGACGCTGACTGACACGTGGTCCTCAAAGCAGCCGACGTCCGCCATCTCAACGAGGTCGAACGCGTCGATCCTGCCGCCGAGGTCGAGGTCCGCCGCCTGGACCGTAAAATCGTGCGCCTTGTCAGAGCCGTTGTAGAGCGCCACGTAGCGCGACTTGCCGAACTTCTCGACCGCGTCCTTGACGAGGATGTACGCCGCGCCGTCCTTCGCGACGACATACCCCTGGAGCCCGAGGTCGTTCTGGTTCATCGCGAGGAGATAGGGGTTGGTGATGAGCGCCTTGGTGGACGCCGGGATGGTCCTCACGTCGCAGCCGATCAGGAGCGGCGACGAGAGCATGCACCACATGCCGAAGTGCGTCGTCTCCTCGTCGGGGGTGATGCCGGTGTCGCCGTTCTTGCCGAAGACCGACTTCAGCTGCCCGACGAGCTGGCCGACCTCGAGCATGTCCATGTCGTTGTAGTGCCCCGGCTTCGAATATGCGCTTAAGTAAAGGTTCTCCCCGATGATCTGCCTGATCGAGCCCCAGTTGGCGCGGATGTCGCCCGTCGTCCGCCACGACTCCGCGATGTCCGCGGCCCAGGTCCCGGGGAACCCCCAGCGGCAGATGTTGAGCCGGACGTCGGTCCTGCCCGTCGCCTTGATTGCGTTCGCGATTTCGGTGTAGCGGGTCCTCTCGTCGAGCTTGAGCACGAATCCGCCGCAGTAGTCGACCTTGATGAAGTCGAAGCCGAGGTCGACGAAGTGGAGCTTGCAGTCCGCCGCGTCGTGGCCGTAGAGCCCGCCGCCGACGCCGCCCTTGTCCGGGCCGTCGGGACCGCCGCCCCACACGCTGCCGCAGGTGTCCGCGCCGGCGTCCGAGTAGATGCCGGCCTTGAGGCCGAGCGCGTGGATGCCGTCGACGACCGGCTTCATCCCGTTGGGGAAGCGCTTCGGGTTGAACCTGAGTATTCCGTCCTCGCCGTGCCCCCAGAAAAAGCCGTCGTCGATGTTGACGTAGGTATAGCCCGCGGCCTTGAGCCCGTTGGTCGCCATTGCCCTTGCGGTCTCGAGGATGACGTCCTCGGAGATCCCCACGCCAAACGTGTTCCAGCTCGACCACCCCATGAGCGGACGGATCTTCGGGTCGCTCGCCGGCGGGATCCTCGCCGCGTCGAGGAGCCTGGCCGCGCGCGCGGCCACGACTTCCTTGTCCGCGCCCTCGAGCCGGCTCAGGTTGACATACGCCTTGTCTGCGGCCAGATCGATGCGGATGCGCTTGTCGCATTTCGGGCAGTCGCGGTATTCGACGCGCCTGTCCGCGCGGGAGACTTCCGACACGTCATCCGAGCTGAACGCGGCAAACGGAGAAATCGCGGCCAGCGCGGCCACCGCGGCGATGATCCTGGTAGTCATGGTCGTGGTTGCATGGGACTGTTAATCTTCGTCGGCCGCCGCTTCGGCGACGAGCCGGTAGCCTCTCTCGTCGTAGGCGACGTCGTTGCCGGAGCAGATGTGGGCGGTGAGCTTGGCCTCCTTGAGGGAAGAGCTCGCAGGCGGCTGCATGAACTTCTCGATATGGCCGTCGACGAAGACGACGTGGCCGTAGTAGCGCTTGCGCTTGTCCTGGTGAACGAAGCCGATCGCCTCCGCGCTCCCCTTCCACTTCGGATTCCCGACATCCGGCTTGAGCGTGGCGTCGCAGGTCTCCGGCTTGGCGAGGGGATCGTAGCCGCAGCTTTGGGAGATCGGCAGCTCCGCGAACATCACCGCGCGGTCGGCGCGCTGAAACGAATTGTACGTCACTATGCCGACGCCGACAAAACTGTCGGCCATGAGTTTCTCGTCCGACGCGAACTGGACCGCATTCAGGGCGTAGGAAAAGAGCGGCATGCGTTTACGCTTGACAAAATGGTCCTTGGCGAACATCGGGCAGTTGTAGGCACTGTCTTTGCCGGCCAGCGCCTTCCAGAACACCCCCCCGCTGCCGTTGGTAATCGCGTAGCGGTCTTCATCGTCGCTGCCAGTGCCATAGCAGGGAACCATTTTCTCCGAGTGGTCGCGGCTTATCCATGGCTCAAACGTGCTCGTTACCGACTTGTTTTCATAGGAGGTTTTGCGGATGCACGGCCCCGCCAGCGGATACGACCCCGAATCCATGCCTATCGAGTCCATCGCGACAAAAAGGCTGCGCATGTTGTTCATGCACTTGGTGGCGTTGGCGGAATCGGTGGCGCCGCGGACGTTGACGAGCACAATCGACATGAGGACGGCGATGATGCCGACGACGATGAGCATTTCAATCAGGGTGAACGCCTTTTTCATTTTCTCCTCGCTTTAGTCTATGGGGTGGTAGAAGAGGACGCGGGTGCGGTGGGGGCCGGAAGCCTCCATCATTTCGCGCCACTGACCAGGATTCCGAATATTTTCCCGGGGCATCCGCTCCGAGCGACCGCGCGACGGCGGCTCCGGGGCGCGCCAGAGAAGCGCCACTCCCCTCGCGCCGAGCTGCGTGGCGGCGAGCGAGCCGAAGCCCATGCCGCCTACGGTAAGCGGCTCCGCGCGGAGGAAGAGGAGGAACAGCTGCTGGCGGTTCTGGAAGCACTCGCGCCAGAAGGCGTGCAGGAACTTGCGGTCGACGCCGTGGAGCGGCTCGTCGAGGTCGATGCCGAAGATGTCGAGCTGGTCGTCGCCGGTGCTGGCGCTCGCCCACTTGAGGCTCTTGTCGTAGATGTCCTGCCAGTTCATGTTCTTGCCGGTCCGCGCGTCCGCGTTCAGCGCGCCGGCGGCGAACTCCCGCCTCATCCCGTCGGCAAGGCGCGAGAAGTTGCGGATGTAGTCCCGGCTCGTCTGGCGGGTGCTGGTGAAGACATAGTTCCTTGCCTCGGCCGGCGTTGCCTTCTCCGGCTGGGAGTAAAGCGAATTGAGTTCGTTGGTGCTGGCGGCGAAGTAGTCGAAGGGCGTATCCTCCACCACCGCCGCAATGATGCGCTCGTCCTGCGAGAACGGGTTGGCGCGGAAGTCGTTGTTGCCCGCAACGATTTCGCAGGGCGTACCGTCGTTCGGGCGCGTGCCGCCCTCGCGCAGCGAGTAGATGCCGTCCGTCCCGTCGCCGTTGTCGAAGCTGGCGTAGGTGCGCCAGTAGAACTCCTCCTGGCCGAGCCGGCCGAGAACCGCCGCGGCATTCGCCCCGATGCGGTCGCTGAACGGCTTGGCGTGGAAGTCGGAATTGCGGATGTAGTGGCGGTTCATCTGGTTGCCCGCCGTGCCGGCGTCGCCCACCCGCGGCAGGAAGGCGAGCTCGCCGATCGACTGCAGGTATTCCTGGTCGCTCGTGAACATAAAAATATCGCGGTCGCGGCCGTCTTCGCCGAAGAGCGGAGTCACCGCGTCGAGCCAGTCCTGCTTCGTCATGTTTCCGTTCTGCGCGTTCACCGCAAACCAGTTCTCGGGCGCGAAGTTGTAGCGCGGATCGGCGACATAGAGCCGGTTCCACGCGTCCGCGAACGTAAGCTGCGCTTCGGCGCTGGCGTATGGCTTCTGCTGAATCGCAGCATAGTCGAACACGACTTCGTTGTCGGCTCCCTCGCGGAACGACAGCACTGGCGCCACGTCGTCGCCGCCGGCGACGCCATCGCCCCACTCGGCGCGCGGGTTGGGCAGGTCGCGGTTGCCGTAGATCTCGTCGTCCTCCGGCCGTGCGGGGACGACGTCGTAGGTGTCGTCGCCGTTAAAGAGGCGCATCCACACCGCGACGTGCACGCGCTGGGCGGGAACGTTGATCGTCCTCTGGGTGCCGCGGCCCGAAGGCAGCGAAGCGTCAATGTAGACCCCGTCCGCCGGTGACGCCGGCGCATCGGCGCCGCCGTCGTCAAGATATCCCTTCCAGGTGGAGCCGTTCACCATGCCCAGGTCGACGCCGTCCTCGTTGCGCGGACGGAACCTGTTCGCGTCGCCCTTCATGCCGTCGAAGCTGTACCATTCGTCGTCTTTGGCGCCCGGGAGCTGTCCCTTCATCTCCACCCGATAGAAAAGCGTGAGGTCGCCGTTGCCGCCCGGACAGTCCGCGTCGACGTTGAAGTCGCCCAGCGCCTCGACCTGGGTCTTGATCGGCTTCGTGAAGTTGAGCTCGCCCATCGCGCGCGCACCGTAGGCGGTGTAGACGCCGTTCCTCCAGCCGGTCGGCTCGGCGTCCCACTTGCGGCCGCGGCGGGGATGGACGAACTCGTCGCCGTTGCCGTTGGCGCTGAGCCGGCTCTTGAGGTTCTCGGGACCGAAGAACACGCGGAAGAGCGCGTCGCCGGAAAAGTTCTTCTGGTAGTCGCTCTTCAGGTCCGCGCGCTTGAACGGGAACGCCACCACCCCGTTCGCGCCGAGGGCGGCCACGTCCACCGCCAGCGAACAGCGCTTGACCGTCACCCGGTAGGGATAGACCTGCCGGCCGTTCTGCATCACCGGGGTGCCGTAGTCGCCCTCCGCCTGCACCGTTTCCTTGAAAGTCATCTTCACTTGTGGATTGTCGATGCTCACGGCGCAGACCATCGGCGCCGTCTCGGTGCACGGCATGGTGTAGGAGATGGGCACCTGGTCCTGGTCGAGGTAGTCGTAGAGGCAGACCATGCCGACGCCCTGGAGAACCTTGAAAAGCGGGTCGCCGATCGTCCCCGTCTCCGCTCCGTCGAGCACTTCCTCCTCGATCGTGGCGGTGTCGCTGAAACTCGTCCAGGGCTGGTTCCTGCCGCCGCCCTCGAGGTTGTAGGTCTTGACCGCCGCCCTGCCGACCGAGTTGGTGGGCGGGAACCAGGTGTCGGTGATGAAAAGCGCGTTGGAGACGGTCTCGTATTCGTCGCGGGTGTAGATCTGCCCGTCCCCCATGCCGATGTAGTTCATCCACGGCGCAAAGGGACATCCCCTGCCGGCGACGACGTTGAAGTCCGCGAGCGAGATGAACGAGGCGGGGTCCTGGTTGACGACCTTGTCGAGCACGGTGTCCAGCTGCTGCGCGTTGTCGGGATAGAGCGAAGAGAGGTTGAAACGGTGGTTGGAGGCGCTCGTGCGCCGCTCGTTCGCCCGCACCTTGTTGATGTCGAAGCAGTCCGAGACGTCCACCGCGCAGAAGGCGTAGCGCCCGAGGTCGTAGGAGAGGTTCTTCCACTCGGCGGTGCGGGTGAGGCGCGACCACACCCTGACCTCGTTGATGATCGCCGGCGGCAGGTAGGCCAGCGACTCGAGCGTCAAGGTCGAGACGGTGTACCTGGGGTCGACTGGACCGAACGGCATGAAAACGCGCTTGTCCCAGTAGTCGCCGTTCTCCTCGATCGGCTTCGCCTGCGCCGGCCCGACGCCGGGATAGAAGTCGTCGTATACCCCCTCCACGCGCCCTTCGTCGGGGTTGAAGTCGCCGTCCACCCGCGCGATGGCGTTGGCGAGCGCAGCGCGCAGAAGGAGGCGCGCGGTGATGTTGCGCCGCAGGTGGCTCGACGGCTTGCGGCTCTCGCGCATGAAGACGGAGAAGCCGACGGCGGATACGACCATGAACGC
This sequence comes from uncultured bacterium, assembly GCA_902764415.1. GTDB lineage: Bacteria > Verrucomicrobiota > Kiritimatiellia > RFP12 > UBA1067 > UBA1067. Next base: position 11,263 of record CACWVU010000031.1, read on the forward strand.
CACCATGCCGAGGACGATCAGCAGCGCGGATCCCTGCCTGAAAGCGGTTCGCTTCATCATCAGTTCCTCTCCGGTATGGCACGTTCCGCCGGCTGGAGGCGGAAGAAGTTGGGCAGTTGCGCGGCGGTTTTGTAGTTCGCACCCGAACCGGCGGTGCCGTCGCCGGAGCCGATGGTCGCCGTCTTCTCGATGATGAACTCGTAGGCTTTCCCCCACGGGTCGAGCATCTTGCCGCCGGTAAGCGAGGCCGCGTAGAGGACCGGCACCGACTCGCCGCCTTCCCCCGCCAGCCCGCCGAGCACCATCGCCAGCGACTTCTCGTCGCACGCCTTCCAGCCACCGGTCTCGAAGCCATCGAGCGTGCGATTGGGCGCATACTGCTCGAAGGCGAGGATGGCGTTCGTGAGCTCCTTCATCTCCTGCTGGGCCTTCGCCTCCCGCGCGCGCCGCCGCGCGGAGTTGACGCTCGCCGTCATCGCGCTGACGAGGATCAAGATCATCGCCAGCACGACAAGGAGTTCTACGAGCGTAAAGCCGCGGCGCTTCATCTACAGCCCCTCCGGATAGGTGGTGATGTCGTCGGCGGTGCCAAGCCGCCCGTCGGGCCCGTACGAGCGCACGCCGACGGTGAAAAGCGAGGCGGACTGCCCGGCCGACGCCGAGGAGATGCTCTGGGCCTTGGCGGTCTTGGCGTCGGAGTAGGAGAGCGATTCCGTCACGGCGTCAAAGGCGCGGTCGGTCCGCACTTGCCCGTTCTTCCACAGCGACACCGCCCGGTACCCCATGTCCTCGGCGGTCTTGAGCCCCGGGAGGATGTTGTCGTAGTTGTCGTGCTTCCTGCCGAGGTCGCTTCTGGTGTCGGAAAGGTTCACCACCCCCGCCATGCCGACGCGCCAGGCAACGGACGACTGGTTGAAGACCATGGTGAGCGCCGTCACCAGAATCCCCAAAAGGAGACTGGCCACCATCACCTCGAGGAGCGTAAAGCCGTGTCTTAAGTTCATTTCTCCGGATCTCCGTTGAACCGCACTTCGGTGACGAAGGCCGGCAGGGTCATCAGCGTCTCGCGCCGGCGCGAGAGGCGGAAGGCAAGCTGTATGACCGTCCCCCGGCGGGTGACTACGAGCGCATATTCGAAGTCCGAGGGTACCGACGGCTTCGTTCCCTTGTACGGCGACGGGATCTTCCCGTTCACCCCGTTCCACGCGGAGTCGGCGAGCGAGCGCGGAGAGCCGACGACTCGGTAGCGGATGTCCGTCCCGGCGGAGCTTGGCGACTGGATGTATGCGCCCCAGCCGGCGCCCGGCCAGACGCCGTCGGCTACATTGTGGCTGCGCGTCGCGCTCGCCTGCGGTTCGTCGCCGATCTCTGTCCACGCCGACCATGGCATGTTCGTCGCCGAAAGCCCCTGGACGAGCGGCGAGAGGTACGCCTCCGCCCAGGCTGCGCCGGCCACGTCCTCCACGCTCTGGCGGTTCTCGCGGAAGCCGAGCGAGTAGAGCGCGCAGATGGAGAGGATGCCAGTCGCCATGATGAACACGGCGAGGTTCACCTCCAGGAGCGTAAAGCCCCTTCTATACTTTCTTCCTGTCGTCGGCATACGCCTGCCCCGCCTTTCTCGCCGGCTTCGGAACTCCCTGCGCGTTCGGACGCGTCATCCAGATCTCGACGGTCTCGCTGGAGGACGAGTCCGGGTCGAACCTTATCGCCTTGACCTCGGACACCGCCCCAGACCTCGTCGGCAGCTGCTGGCCGAAGACATAGCCCTCCGGCAGCTGCAGCTCGGCAAACTCCGCCGCGTAGCCGTCGCCGACCTTCCAGGCGCTCGGCTCGCGGTCGCTGGAGCCGAGGTTGTAGAAGGCGCTGGTGAAGAAATTGGTGCGGTTGTTGATTCCGCCGGAGAAAATCGTCAGCTCGCCTTCTTCGCCGGGCTTGCTGCCGTAGTCCTTGCAGTAGACGGCGTTCGCCACCACCGAATACTGCATCCTGCTCTGGACGGAGCTTTCGTCGTTGTACTTGAAAAGCCGGAAGCCGTCCATTTCCCTGAGCTCGGCCTCGTCCTCAACCTTTCGGTAGGACTGGTCGAGGTCGGCGAACTCGTCGAAGAGGTAGCGTCCCTTGACCTGGGTGATGCGCCCGACGCGGCGGATGGCGGTCATCAGCCCCACCACCCTGCCCGGATCATCGGCTTTCGACTCCTTCAGGCAGACGTTGTAGCAGTAGACGACCGTCGGCAGCCGATCGATGCGGGCGCGCTCGCACGCCTCGCGCAGAACCGCAGTCGCGGCGGCGCAGGCGCTCCGGTCCCGCATGCCTGTCACAAGGGCTCCGTAGCTCGCGGCGGCGGCGACGCCCAGCATCCCCACGATGCCGATCACCGCCAAAAGCTCTATCAACGTAAACGCCTTGCGCATTGCGGTCTCCCTGGGTTACTGCACGACCGTCACCGAATCCGTTCGGCAGTTGTAGATGACGCAGAAGCGCTGGAAGTACCCGCCCCCGTCCTGATAGCCGAACGCCATCTGCTTTAGTCCGATGCGATGCCTGGCGTTGCTGCCGGTCACCTCGGAGAAGTTGTAGCCGCGCGCCCGATTGCCGTTCGCCGCGGAGGATTCGCATACGAAAAGCCCCGAAGCGTCGACGAGCATCGATTTCTTGCCGCTCTTGCCGAAGCCCTTGCCCACCACCTCCTGGAAGATCTGGTCGGCCTGGGTACCCTTGAACACAATCGTGTCCTCGCCGTCGGTGTTGGCGCTCTCGATCAGCGACGGCCACTTCCCCTCCTCGGCGTAGTAGGCCGCTATCGCCTGCTGGAGCGAACTGCTCATCACCGCCGCCCGCTTGCCGCGCGCCGCCCTGATCGAGTTGGAGGCGACGGAGGCGATGATGGATATGAGAATGGCGACAACGCCGATTACCGCCAGCATCTCGACGATGGTAAAGCCTCGTCTTGCCTGCTTCATCTGCCCACCTCCTGTCCCTTGGCCCAGCTGCGGACGTCGTCCTTGGTGTTGGGGACGCCGTCCCGCCCGTAGCTCCACACGCACGCCTGGGCGCGGACGCGGGCATTGCCGCCGTCGTGGCCATTGGCGACTTCGGTAATGCCGTCGTAGTCGAGGTCGATCGCGAAGTGCAGAATGTGGTCCTGTATCGTGCCGCCGCCAGGCAGCTTCGAGGAAAGCGACGCGGAGTCGTGGTGGACGATGTAGTCCATCGCCCATGGCGTCACCACGCCGAAGCGGTCATGCCCCTTGAGGACATACGACCGGGTGCCGTCGGCGTTGTCGACCAAGCCATAGGTCAGCGACATCCTGCCCTGGGCGAGCACCGCACCCGCCTTTGCGTCGAGCCTGCCGTCGCCGCTCGCGGCCGCCGCCTGCAGCGCCGACGGCCAGCCGTCGCGCTCCTGGTAGATCTGCTCGAGCGCCGTACGCACCTGGTGTACGAATTCGATGCAGCGCGTGTTCTGGGCTCTGGCGGTGAATTTGCCGTACGCCGCCATCGACAGCCCGGTGATGATCGCGATGATGCCGATCGAGACCAGCAGCTCAATCAGCGAAAACGCCGCGCGCGACTTTGCGTTCGTCATTGGTTCAACCTCCCGTCAGTTGCTCATGTGCACGATGTCGTCCGCCTTCCACCGGCGCGCCAGCTTTGCATCTGCGGGACTGAGGATCTTGTCGATCTCCGTCTCCGAGATCCAGGGCGGGAATGTCGCCGTCTGCTGGTCGCTCCGCGCCGTCGGGTCGAACCCCCCGCTCCACAGCCGGTAGCCCTGGTGCGGCGGCGGAGAATAGTAGTAGAACTCCTCCCCCCAGCCGTCCAGGACGGACACGCCGTCCGGCATGAACGCCTGCGTAAAGCCGTTGTCCACGCTCTGCTGGTCGCCGGCCGTATACACCGGCGGACGGCGCCATGGCTTGCCGGTCTGCGTTCGGAACGCCGGTTCGCACAGCCAGGTGGCCATTGGCTGGGAGCAAAACAGATTAACCCCCCACATCGTGGTATAGAGGCTGTTCATGCCGTAGTTGAAGAAACAGATCTCCGACAGATACGGCATCCAGCGGGCGGTAACGATCTGCGACGGCATGAGCGCCACCTTCCACAAGTCGGGGTTGTACGTCCCGTCTGAATTGGGCCGGCTCTGGTCCGCAAGTTCCCGCCAGGTGTCGAAGGGTATGCCGTCCTCGAACTTGCACGGCACGTTGTTGTTGTCGCCCCATTGGGCGAACTGGTCGTAGAGCGTGGGATCCGCCCCCTGCATCATGTAGAGGTAGCGCGGCAGGAGGAAGCTCATCAGCCCAAACTTGAAGAGGTTGAGCTGCGTCCACTCCACCTCGTCTTCCTTGCCGCTGAACCTTCCGGTCGTAGGAATTCCGTCGAAGGCAACGAGCGCGGTCGAACCCGAGCCGAAATCCGGGTCTTCCTTCGCCAGTTCCAGCAATTCCTTGGAAATTTTCGCCGCCAGGGGCAGACTCCACTCGCACGGAGGGTAGCTCATGGCCACCGGCTGGCTGAGGCAGGCGGCGCGGACACGGTCCCAGACCAGCACTCCCTCGTCAATCTGGTTGACGAGTTGAATTCCCTGCTGGTTCAACCTGCAGAAGATGTTGCGGCTACCGTGGAGACGGACCGGAGGGTAGGAGCCAAACACCGCATAGTAGCCGCCGATGGCGTTTTCAAGCCCATGAAGGCGCATCACCGTCCATTGCCTGGCCGTCTGGTCTTCGCTCACCCCCATGATGCGGTAAGTAATCGACATCAGGATCGCGATTATGACAATCACGATCAGCAGCTCGACAAGTGTAAAGCCTTTCTTCAGCATACGCAGCGGATTATACCATAACCCCTCCCCCGCGCGCAAGGGGGGGTTAGAAGTGCTTCACCTTGGGCTGCCAGGCGGCGGCCTCGTCCGCGGACATGCGCGCGAACGCCATCACGATGAGCCGGTCGCCCACTTTGCCGAGCTGCGCCGCCGCGCCGTTGAGGCAGCAGACGCCGCTGCCGCGCTCGCCCGCGATCGCGTAGGTCTCGAAGCGGTTGCCGTTCTCCACGTCGGCGCAGAGGATCTTCTCGTAGGGGAGAATCCCCACCGCCTCCATGTCGTCGGGGTCGAGCGTGAGCGAGCCCTCGTAGTCGAGGCACGCCTCGGTCACCCTGATCCGGTGCAGCTTCGCCTTGAGTACCTCGATCTCCATCTCCGCCTCCGTAAAAACCGCTCAGCCCGCCGCCCTCGCCGCGGCAGGGTTCTCCACCATCTCGGCGGTCACCTTGACCTCGCGCATCGAGTCGCTCCCCGGCGCCTCGTACATGATGTCGGTCATGAGCCGCTCCATCTCCGCCCGCAGGCCGCGCGCACCGGTGCCGCGCGAAAGCGCCGCCTTGGCGAGGCTCTTGAGCGCCGCGGGCTCGAACTCGAGGCTCACGCCGTCCATCGCCAGCAACTTGCGGTACTGCTTGACGAGCGAGTTCTTCGGCTCGGTGAGCACCCTCACGAGGTCCTCCTCGGAGAGGTCCTTCATCGTGGTGATCACCGGAAGCCGCCCGGTGAACTCCGGGATGAGCCCGTACTTGACGAGGTCCTCCGGCCGCACGTCCTGCGGGTTCACCTCCGCCGCGCCAGCCTCCGCCTCGCGGCGCTCCGCCGCGCCGAAGCCCACCACGCCGCGGCCCTTGCGCGCGGCGACGATGCGGTCGAGCCCCACGAAGGCGCCGCCGCAGATGAAGAGGATGTTCGAGGTGTCCACCTCGATGTACTCCTGGTCGGGGTGCTTCCGGCCGCCCTTCGGCGGGATGCGGCAGATCGTCCCCTCGACGATCTTGAGGAGCGTCTGCTGCACGCCCTCGCCGCCGACATCGCGGGTGATCGACACGTTGTCGGTCTTGGAGGCGATCTTGTCGATCTCGTCCACGTAGATGATGCCGCGCTGCGCGAGCTGCACGTCGCCGTCCGCGTTCTGCAAAAGGTAGCGGACCAGGTTCTCCACGTCCTCGCCCACGTAGCCAGCCTGAGTGAGCACCGTCGCGTCGCCGATCGCGAACGGCACCCCGAGCATCTTCGCGAGCGTCTTCGCGAGCAGGGTCTTGCCGCAGCCGGTCGGGCCGATGAGGAGGATGTTCGACTTCTCGATCTCCACGTCGTCGTAGCCGGCGTAGCCCGCCGGCGCCGCCTTGCGCACCTTCCCCTTCTGCGCCGCCGCGGTCGCCTCGAGCCGGCGGTAGTGGTTGTGCACCGCCACCGCCAGCACCTTCTTCACCTCGTCGTGGCCGATCACGTACTGGTCGAGGAACTTCTTGATCTCCTTCGGCGTCGGCGTTGGCGGCAGCGGCGGCGGCTCGTCGCCGCCCTTCTTCACCGCCTCGCCGACGCTGATGAGCTCGTTCGCCCGCTTCACGCAGTCGACGCAGATGTTGCCGTCGGGCCCCGGCAGCATCGACACCTCGTCGGACGAGCGCCCGCAGAACGAGCAGATCAGCTCGTCGTCCCTGGTGCGGCGGCGCTTCATTTCTTCTCTGCCCCGCCCTCGGCCACGATCCTGTCCACGAGCCCCCACTCCTTCGCCTCCGCGGCGCTCATGAAGTGGTCGCGGTCGGTGTCGCGCGTGACCTCCTCGACCGTCTTGCCCGAGTGCTTCGCGAGGATGCCGTTCAGCACCTCCTTGAGCCGCAGGATCTCCTTCGCCGTGATCTCGATGTCGCTCGCCTTGCCCTCGGCGCCGCCCCACGGCTGGTGGATCATGATCCGCGCGTTCGGGAGCGCGTGGCGGCGCCCCTTCGCGCCCGCGGCGAGCAGCACCGCGCCCATCGACGCCGCCTGGCCGATGCAGTACGTCGCCACCGGGCACTTCACGAACTGCATCGTGTCGTAGATCGCCAGGCCCGCCGTCACGCTGCCGCCGGGAGAGTTCACGTAGACCGAGATCTCCTTCTCCGCGTCCTGCGACTGCAGGAAGAGGAGCTGCGCGCAGACGGCGTTCGCCATCTCGTCGGTCACCTCGCCGGAGATGAACACGATGCGGTCCAGGAGGAGCCGCGAGTAGATGTCGTAGGAGCGCTCGCCCTTGCCGGTCTGCTCGACCACATAAGGTATAAGGTAAGATTTCATCGTGCGTGTTCCCTTTATCCCTTTAATCCCTTCGATCCCTTTTATCCCCCTCCCGCCCCCGCGCTACTTCTTCGCGTTCGCGAGCACGAACTCCACCACCTTGCGGCCGATCTCCTTGTCGTCCGCCTCGATCTTCTCCGCCTTGGCGATCGCCTCGATCACGTACCAGAGGCGCACCTGGCGCTCGGCGTTCTCCGCCGCGTCCTTGCGGATCTTCTCGGCGTTCTGCTCGAAGTAGCTCGCGTCGAGGCCCGAGAGCTGCGCGCGCTGCGCCATCTCGGAGAGCATCCCCTGCATCACCGAGTCGACCTGGGTCTGGGGGACGTCGAAGTCGACCTTCTTGAGGAGCAGCTCCACCGCCTCGTCCTCGCGGCGGCGCTTCTCGCCCTCCACCTTCGCGCGCTCCATCGACTCGCGCACCGTGGCCTTGAGCTTCTCGAAGGACTCCGCCTTCGCCTTCTCGGCGAGCGTCGCGTCGTCCGGCAGCACGCGGCGCCTGAGCATCTTGAGCGTCACCGTGTAGACCGCCTTCGCGCCGGCGAGCCCCTCGGGCGCGCCCTCCTTCGCGAACTTGGCGGCGACCTTCTCCTTCGTCTCGCCCGCCTTCATGCCCTTCACCGCGTCGAGGATCTCGGGCAGGAAGCGCCCCTCCTCGAGCTGGGTCCAGAAGCCCTTGCCCTCGGCGACGATCTTCGCCTCGGGGTTGATCTCGAGGATCTTCTTCCCGCCGACCGTGCCCTCGTAGTCAATCTGCACATAGTCGCCCTCGGCCGCCGCGTCGCCCTCCTTGCCGTCCTCGAACGTCGCATAGGCCGCGCGCAGCTGGTCGATCCGCTCGTCGACCTCCGAGTCCTTCACCGTCGCGTCCGCGTCGGCGATCTTGAGCCCCTTGTAGGTGGGGAGCTTGAACTCGGGGCGCACGTCGACGACCGCCGTGTACGAGCCGCCATCGCCGTCGAGGTCGAACTCCTTCACGCCCACCAGCGAGACCTCGTCCACGCCCTCGGCCTTCAGCGCCTCGGGGTGGAACTTGCGCACCATCGCCGCCACCGTCTCCTGCTTCAGCTGGCCGGCGAAGTTCTTGCGGATCACCTCGATCGGCACCTTGCCCTTGCGGAAGCCCGGCAGCTCGGCGTGGCGCATGAACTCGCGCTCGACCGACTTCACGACCTCCGCCTTCTCGGCGGCGTCCAGCTCCACCTTCAGCTCAATGCGGCACTTGCCCTGTTTCTTCTTGCTCGTCTTCATTGCTTGTTCTCCATACAGCCAAAATTTTTGTTTTTCGCGTAGTATATCAAACCTCGCCGAAAATCTCAACCGCCCCCGCCCCTCCCGTGCTGTCGTTCGCTACTGCCCCCGTCCCTTCTGTCCCTTCCGTCCCTTTTGTCCTTTATATATAAATTCCCAGCCCCGGCCCTGCCTGCTTTCTCCCAGAGTTTCCAACAAGCGGCGAAGCGGCGGAGTACCGCGAGTGAGGAGCGGAGGACTCGTAGCCGCCGCCTCGCCGCTCTTTCTTTGTTGATAACTGTTAGATAATTGTCTACATTTTCTTCACTTTTCCCTCTTGACAGATTTTAAATAATTGTTCGATTCGCTAAAATGCAAACAATTTGCTATTTTCTTTTACTTTTCTCTTCGCATAACACTTACCATTTCGCCCTTCACAAATGGTTGATAATTTGTTATACTATGCACCGATGAAACACCCCCAAGAGTTTGCCGTCATTGTGGTCGGCGGCGGTCACGCCGGCTGCGAGGCGGCGCTCGCCGCCGCTCGGATGGGCGTCGAAACCGCGCTCATCACCTCACGGCTCGATGCCCTGGCGCGCATGCCCTGCAATCCCTCGATCGGCGGCCTCGCCAAGAGCCACTTAGTCTGCGAGCTGGACGCCCTCGGCGGCGAAATGGGACGCAATGCCGATCTTACCGCGCTCCAGGCAAAGACCCTCAACCTAAGCCGCGGGCCCGCCGTCTGGGCCACCCGCTGCCAGTGCGACAAAGCCGCCTACTCCCAGCGTATGCAGGCCGTCCTCGCCGCCCAACCCCACCTCACCCTTATCGAAGACGACGTCATCGATCTCTTCTCAGTCGCAAAAGACGCAGATCTGCGAGCGAGAGCTGATTGTCGTCGCTCCCCGCTTCGCGGGCAACAATCAGTCTCGCTCGCGGTCCAAAATTCTCCCCAGCCCACCAATCCTGATAATCCTGTAAATCCTGTCCAATCCACCCCCCAGCCCCCAAATCCTGTTAATCCTGTAAATCCTGTCAAAAATCTCCTAAGCCGCGGACGATTGCCGATTGTCGCCTGCGCTTGCGCGGGAGGCGACGACAATCGGAATCGGCCGCAATCTCCCTTGCGTCCTTTGCGACAAAACCCACCCCCCATGTTCCACGTGGAACAATCCCCATCCGCGCCGAGTTCTGCAGACGGGCTCCCACACCCGCCCAACCACGAACCACGAGCCACGAACCACGAACCACGAGCTCTCCTCACCTCCCGCCACGGCCAATTCCGAGCTCAGGCCATCGTCATTACCGCCGGCACCGCGCTCCGCGGGCGCGTCTGGATCGGTAAAGAGGGCACCGAGAGCGCCGGCGACAGCCGCCCCGCGGTAAACCAGCTTTCCGCCGCCCTGGAGCGCCTCGGATTCCGCCTTTTCCGCCTCAAAACCGGCACTCCGCCCCGGCTCAAGGCCTCCTCCTGCGATTTCTCTGCCTGCATTCGCCAGCCCGGCGACCACCCCCGCCCCTTGTTCCACGTGGAACAATCCATTGTCGCAAAAGACGCAGATCTGCGAGCGAGAGCTGATTGTCGTCGCCTCCCGCTTCGCGGGCAACAATCAGTCTCGCTCGCGGCTAAAGATTCTCCCAAAAATCCCGATAATCCGGTAAATCCTGTCGAAAATCCCCCAAACCGCGGCCGATTACCGATTGTCGCCCGCGCTTGCGCGGGAGGCGACGACAATCGGAATCGGCCGCAATCTCAGCGTCCTTTGCGACCAAATCAACTCCCCGAGCTTCCTTGCTACCAAACCCACACCACTGCCGAAACTCACCAGATTATCCGCGAAAACCTCGAAAATTCCGCCCTCTACGGCGGCGCCATCGTCGGTACCGGTGTCCGCTACTGCCCCTCGATCGAGGACAAAATCGTCCGCTTCGCCAACGCCGAGTCGCACCATGTCATGCTCGAGCCCGAGGACGCTACCGGCACCATAATTTACCCCAACGGACTCAGCTGCAGCCTGCCGCCCGAGGTGCAGGAGCGGATGGTCCACTCGATTCCTGGACTCTCCCACGCCGAATTCCTCGCCTACGCCTACGCCATCGAGTACGACGCCATCGACTCCCGTTCGCTTAACCATAGTCTCGAGGCCAAAGACCACCCCGGACTCTTCTTCGCCGGACAGATCAACGGCACCACCGGCTACGAGGAAGCCGCCGCCCAGGGCATCATCGCCGGCATCAACGCCGCGTTCCGCGCAAAAGGGGAGCCGCCGCTCGTCCTCAGCCGCCAGGATGCCTACATCGGCGTCATGATCGACGACCTCGTCACCAAGGGCACCGACGAACCCTACCGCATGTTCACCTCCCGCGCCGAGCGTCGCCTGATCCTGCGCCAGGACAACGCCATCTACCGACTCCTCGCCGCCGCCCGCCGCGTCGGCATCCGCTCTGCCTCTGAACTCGATGCCTTCGCCGCCGAATACGCCTACATCCAAGCAGCCGCGAAGGGTAAAACATCTTCGTGCGAGACCAACCCCCGCATAGAAAACGAAATAAAGATTATGCGGCTTTACGCCCCCTACATTGAACAGGAAGAAAAAGCGGCAGAAAAGGCGAAAATTGATGAGAAAAAGGCAATTCCCGCCTGGCTGGACTACGACCAAATCCCCGCTCTGCGCTTTGAAAGCCGCCAGAAACTGAAGGCACATCGCCCTGAAACCCTTGCCCAGGCTTCTCGTATCCCCGGCGTCAACCCCGCCGACGTCGCCATCCTCGCCGTCATCATCCACCGCGGCCACCACTAAGTTTCGTGGTTCGTGATTCGTGGCTCGTGGTTCGTCTGCTTTCCGTCCCTTCTGTCCTTTCCGTCCCTTTCCGTCCCTTTCACCCGCGACGAGACCGAGCGGTAGCTCCGCCGCTGAGCCACCCACTTATCTACACATTATGTTGATAAGTAGTTAACACGAGTAGATTCCTCGTTTCCCACAATTCCCCAAAATTATGGTATTATACCGACCCATGAACAACGAAGAAGCTAAAAACCAACCTGCCGCGCTCTGGGAGAAGGCCAAGTCGATGTACCTTGGCACTCTCAATGGCGAGGACGAGAAGAGCCAGGCAGAACGCTATTTTAGTATGGTCGCAACCGTCTCCTTCGAGAACGGCAAGTTCACCATCATCACCACCAACTCCTTCGCCGCCGACCTCATCCGCAGCGAATACGCGAGCAAGATCAAAGGCAGCTTCCTGCTCGCCGGCGCCGATCCCGGCATCGAGATCGAAGTCCGCTACGACAGCTCCCTCAAGCCCGTGGACGAAAAGCCGGCCTTCCAGCGCAACCCTGGCTATGCCGACTCCACGACCTCTACGCGCGCGCCGTCCTCCTTTGTCTCCACGCTGCCGCTCAAGGAGGAGTTCACCTTCGACGAGTTCGTGAGCGGACCTTCCAACAGCTTCGCCATCGCCGCCGCCAAGGCAGTCGTCGCCAGCCCCGGCCGCCCCGGCAACAACCCGCTCTTCATCCACGGCGGCACCGGCCTCGGCAAGACCCACCTCATGCAGGCGATCGGCAACGAACTCAAGAAGAAGAATCCCTCGCTCTCTATCTGCTACCTCACCGCCGAGGAGTACATGAACGAATACGTCAACCACATGCAGGAGGGCAAGATTTCCAAGTTCCGCGACAAGTACCGCTCGCTGGACGTTCTCCTGATCGACGACGTTCAGTTCTTCCAGCGAGGCAAGGAGACCCAGGACGAGTTCTTCAACAACTTCAACGCCCTGCGCGACAAGTACAAGCAGATCGTGCTTACTTCCGACGTTGCTCCAAAGAACCTTCCCTCCACCATCGAAAGTCGTCTTATCTCCCGCTTCGAAGGCGGCATGCTTCAGGAAATCGAGTCGCCCAAGTACGAAACCCGTCTCGCCATTCTCAAGAAGAAGGCCGAGTCCACCTCGGTCCGCATCCCCGACCTCGCCCTCGAGTACATCGCCGACAACATCAATAGCCACGTCCGTGCGCTCGAAGGAGCCCTTGCCACAGTTGAGGTATTCGTCTCTGCCAATCCCAAGCTTGTGCTCGACAAGACCATCCTCGCCCGCATCCTCGATCCCTTCATAAAGAAGGAGAACACACTCAAGAAGCTCACCTTGAAGGAAATCCAGCAGGAATGCGCCCGCCACTTCAACTCCTCAATGGACGAGATCCTCTCCCATGAGCGCACCCAGTCGATGGTAACTCCGCGGCAGCTTGCGATGTACATCTCCCGCAAGTACACCTCCAAGGGACTCAAGGAGATCGCAACTGCCTTCGAGAAAAGCCACGCCACCGTCATCAGCGGCGTCAAGACCATCCAGCAGCGTCTCTCCAACGAGCCCAACCTTAGGGCCGACCTGGAGGAGATTCTCTCCGTCCTAGGTTATAAACTCTCCGATTCGATGGAGTGAATGCAAGCGGTAGACAAGTGAAGGCAACTACAAAGATGTCAAAGCCAGCCGAAATATCCGCGACAGGTTGTCAAACCGGAAACACCTCCAATACCCCTGTGTTTACTGGCTCTCGACCGCTTTCTCAACATGTCTACAAACTTAATGATAGTAATTTTCACTCTTTCATTCATCAGTAATATTTGATACACTTCGCAACAATCGACAAAGGAGAAGCAACATGAAGTTCAAGATCATCCGATCAAAGTTCATCGAAGGACTCAAGGGAGTCCAGAACATCGTGGCCGGAAAGGGGTCCCTCCCCATCCTCCAGAACGTCCTCATCGAAGCGGACGGCGAGGAGCTCAAGATGACCACCACCGACCTCGACATCTCCGTCAAGTGCGTCTGTCCCTGCACCGTCGAGGAAAAGGGAGAGACCACTCTTCCCGTCCGCCTGCTCTTCAACTCCATCTCCAAGGTGGCGGAAGGGGAGGTCTCGGTCGAAGTCGACTTCAACGAAAGGGCGGTCATCAAGGCCGGCAGCGCTAAGTACACTCTCGTCGGCATGCCGGCGAAGGACTTCCCGCGCCTCCCGGAAGAGGACAGCTCCTACTCCTACACCATCGAGCAGGCGACCCTCCGCGAAATGCTCCGCAAGGTCGCATACGCCGCCAGCCAGGACGACACCCGCCGCACCCTCAAGGGCGTGTTGATGAGCTTCAAGGACGAAAAGCTCACCCTCGTCGCCACCGACGGCCGCCGCCTCGCCATGGTCGAGAGCGAACTCGAGTTTCCCAAGGACGGCGAGAAGGACATCGTCCTTCCCTCCAAGGCGGTCAACGAACTCCAGCGCTCGCTCGCCGGCGAAGGCGAGATCAAGATTACCGTCAAGAAGTCCCAGATCGCCTTCGACCTCGGCTCGCTCCACCTCTATTCGAAGCTGATGGACGAGACCTATCCCAACTACCGCCAGGTCATCCCCCACGACACCGCCGAGCACATCAGCGTCGACCGCCAGTTGCTCCTGAGCGCGCTTGACCGCGCCAGCGTCATGACCATCGACGAGGCCCACTCGACGAAACTCATCTTCGAGTCCGGCCGCCTTATCGTCACTTCCGCCGCCACCGAGATCGGCGAGGCGAAGGACGAAGTGCCGATCAAGTACGCCGGCGAGAAGATCGAGATCATGTTCAACCCGGCCTACCTCATGGATCCGCTGAAGGCGATAGACGACGACATCGTTACCATCAACCTCAACAACGGACACTCCCCCGCCGTCGTCAAGTGCTCGGTTCCGTTCCTCTACGTGCTGATGCCGCTGCGCGCAAGCTGATTGGATGAAGATCTGGACCGACCAGAACTACCCCATCATCATCTCCTGCGCCAAGGCGCTCTCCGGCTGGACCGAACGGGAGGTGCTGTCGATGGGCTACAAGCCGATCGAGGTGACGGAGAACACCGTCGTCGTCCGCGGCGCGATGCGCGACGTCTTCCGCCTCAACCTCCGGCTCCGCACCGCGCACCGCGTGCTCGTCCCGCTCCTGCGCACCACCTGCCGCGGCATCCGCGACCTCTACGAAGCCGTCCGCTCCATCGACTGGGAGAACCTCCTCGACGCCGACGGCTACTTCTCCGTCTCCTCGATCGCCCACAACCGCACCATCCGCGACACCCGCATCCCCTCGCTCTACACCAAGGACGCGATCGCCGACCGGATGCGCGAGCGCTGCCAGCAGCGCCCCGACTCCGGCGGCGACAACATCGGCGCGGCGGTTTTCGTCTACTGGGAGCGCGACGAAGTCATCATCTACCTCGACACTTCCGGCGAGCCGCTCTCCAAGCGTGGCTACCGCCGCATCCCCGGCTCCGCGCCGATGCAGGAAACCCTCGCCGCCGCCTGTCTGATGGGCATGGGCTGGAAGGGGAATAAACCCTTCCTCTCCCCGATGTGCGGCAGCGGCACGCCAGCCATCGAGGCGGCGATGATCGCCATGAACAAGGCGCCGGGCTCGCTCAAGGGACACTTCGCCTTCCAGTCCATCAAGGGATACAACCGCATCATCCCCGGCGAGAAGGCGCCGACCGTCGCGCCGCGCCAGACCGCCGGCGCCACGCCCGAGCAGATCTGGAAGGAGATGGTGCTTGAGGCGAAGAAGGAGGAGCGCCGCGACAATCTGCCGCGGATCATCGCGACCGACATCTCGCCCGAGGCGGTGGACAACGCCCAGACCAACGCCATCACCGCCGGCGTCGCCGAGTTCATCGAGTTCCACGCCTGCGACTTCGCCGAGACCCCGGTGCCGGAGACCCCCGCGCCGCCGTCCGGCGAAACGCGCGGCTGCGTGTTCTTCAACCCCGAGTACGGCATCCGCCTCGGCGACCCCGAGGAACTTAAGCCGGTCTACGAGCGCATAGGCACCTTCATGAACGAGAAGTGCCGCGGCTGGACTGGCGCGCTCATCACCGGCAATCCTGACCTCGCCGCGCAGGTCAACCTATACTACCGCAACCGGATCCAGTTCTTCAACGGACCAATCGACTGCAGGCTCTTCATCTACGAAGGCTGCGAGCTGAAGGGACAAAACGCATCATGAAATTCGAAGAGTTTCTCCAAGACAAAACTTCTCAGGGCGGCGAGCCGTCGAGTTCGCCCTACGAGCCGTCGAGTTCGCCATCTTGGGGTGACGAGCCGTCGAGCTCGCCCGAACCCGAAGAGGAAATTGAAATCCAGAAGGCGGTCGTCGAGTCGCTTGCCGCCGACAAGGTGAAGATCGAAGAAGAAGCCTCCCTCGCTCGCGAGCGCTCTGCCGTGCTCGAGCGCGAAAAAGCCACGCTCGCCGCGCGCATCGCCGCGCTGGAAGGGGAGGTGGCCTCGCTGAAGGCCGAGCTCGCCCGCTCCGCCGACCGTCTCGCCCGCAACGAGGAGACGCCATCCTCGAGCAAGGTCGCGCTCCTCGAGCGCAACGTCGACCTCGACGACCGATTCGAGGGCGAGACCCGCGACCATGTCCTCGAGGTGCTGCGCGAGGCGCGCGATACGGCGGAGAAGGAAGGGCGCAACCGCCGCGCCCAGATCCTCGAGGCGGTGCTGCTCGAGAACGCGCCGGTCGGCGAGCTTGCCGCGCGCCGCGCCGCGCTGGAGAAGCTTTTCGCCGCCAACGGCAACATCGTCAACGGCGAGGTGATGCGCCAGCTTACCAAGCTGACCATCCAGTACCGCGACGGCGAAACCTACCTCCTCCCCTCCGAAATCCTCAAGCGAATCTACTAACCTCGTGGCTCGTGGCTCGTGACTCGTAGTTCGCGCGCCCCGCTTGCTGTCGTACGCTTGCTTTTGTGAAACTCCGATGGTTGGGGTTCTCGCTACCGCTCCACTGCTCCGCCCACGACAACCCCACTCATGATTTTTTCATAGCCAGGTTTTATATCTGGGGGCGCAGCCCCCAGCCCCCCAACCTCTCTGTGCCTCTGTGAGACCCTCCATCCTCCACCCATCACCAATTATCAACTAACTTATCAACTTGTTTATCAACTATGTCACCAACTATGTTGATAACTGCCCCCTTGCGTTTATAAAAAATAAAGTCCATAATACACAACCCTGTGAAGGCCCTTAGTCCAGAGATCTGCTTCCAGCTTCGCGATGCCCGCCGCCAGGCGGGCCTCTCGCAGCAAGTCCTTGCCGCCGAAGTCGGCTGCAAGCAGTCTGCTCTTTCCATGTTCGAGCAGGGCCGTCCCACCAAGCTGAGCACCGAGGCGGTGGAAAAGCTGGCCAAGCGCCTCGGCATTTCCCTCACCGCCGCTACGCCTTCCCCCGGCACCCTCTCGCCCGCCCCCGCCGCCCCCAACTACGCCCCTGGCTCCGGCTTCTGCCCCAACCCGCAGTGCCCCAGCAACCGCGCCTACCAGGTTGCCGGCCGCGCCCTCTACTCGCCCGACCGCTCCGCGGCAGATCCGGTCGGCGGCCGCTTCTGCGCCGTCTGCGGCGAGGTGCTGGAGCGCCTCTGCCCCAACTGCGGCGCCTGGGTCCACGCCGGCGCCGTCTGCTCCCACTGCGGCCAACCCTACATCGCGTAGGGTATTCTAGTCGCAAAGGCCGCAAAGGAGATTGCGGCCGATTCCGATTGTCGTCGCCTCCGCTGCGCGGTAGCCGCCGAACGCAGTGAGGGCCGAGCGACCCATAGGGAGCGAGGGGATAGCCGAGCGAAGCGAGTTGGAAAACCGCGATCAAGACCGATTGTCGCCTGCGAAGCAGGAGGCGACGACAATCGAGTCTTGATCGCAATCTTTGCGTCCTTTGCGACTAAACTTTTTTCAAATTTTCCCCCACCTCTTCCTCAATTTATGATATAATCCGCACAAACTACTCAAAGACAGAACTATGCCCTCGCATAGCGAGCGGTGGTAGTTTGGTGTCAGGAGGTGAAACTGAACAGGAAACACATGATAGCAGCAAAAGGTCTGACGCGGCGCTTCGCAGCCTGTGCCGCGCTGGTCGCCTTTGCCTTGCTGTCCTTTGTTTCCGCCCCTGTCCGCGCGGATGAAGTCCAATGGGCCGGCGTCACCATCGCCTACACCAACGCCGTGGTTACCTACTCCAATCCCGACGACCTCGACGTCTCCGACCTCATCCTCACCTACACCGATATCTCAGCCCCGGGCTCGCTCACCCTTCCCGAAGAATGGTCAGTCCGCTACCTCGTGGTCGGCGGCGGTGGCGCCGGCGGCACCGTACCAGATGCAAACTTCCGATCTTCGGGTCAGGGCGGCGGCGGTGGCGCCGGCGGCTTCGCCACCAACACCATAAAATTTGCGGCGCAGACCTATTCAATTTACGTTGGCGCCGGCGGGTTGCCCGCCGATGATCAGACCTCCTCTGCGTCAGGCGGTGACGGCGGCGGTTCGGCAATCACCAACACCACAACTGCCGCGGCAGTCGCAAGCGTGCTCGGCGGCGGCGGCGGCGGTGCCCAGAGCGTTGGCCGCGACGGCGGATCCGGTGGCGGCGGTTCTGCGTTCAACAACAACGCAACAACCGGCCCTCGCGCTGGTGGCAGCGGAGTGTCTGGACAGGGTTTCAATGGCGGTGCTGGCAACACCATTAGGTACGCCGGCGGCGGCGGTGGCGCAGGTGCGCCAGGCGGAAACACAGCCTCCAACAATAGTGGCGCTGGCGGTGACGGGCTCCAAAGCGACATTACTGGTGAACTGAAATACTACGCTGGCGGCGGCGGCGCAGGCAGGTCTAATGGCACCGCTGTTAGGCCGGGTGGTCTTGGTGGCGGCGGCGACGGCGAAGGCGGATCCAGCGCCCCGGCCACGCCCGGCGAAGACGAGACCGGTGGTGGTGGTGGTGGCGGCGGCCGCTACTCGACCGGCGCGGCCGGCGGCAGCGGCATTGTCATCATCCGCCTTTTGATGCCCGCGATTGCGCCGGACATCAATACGAACCAGTTTTTTACCGGTGAGGCGCTCTCCGCCACCAACGCGGTTTCGCCTGGCAGTAACTGGGATTGTTATTCTGGCACCATGGTTGCGACCAACAAGGGCAATTATACCTTTTGGATTGTGCCGAAGGCGGGGCTTAGATGGAAGGATAATGGCGGGACGGAGGCACGGTCGTGCAACTGGCAGATTCTCCAGGCGTTTGTTCCCGCGGCCAAGGTGCCGACCGGAACCAACCTCGTCTACAACGGCGAGGAGCAGATTGGCTCGGTGCCCGCGTCCTCGGCCTACTACACCCTGAGCAACGAAAAGCAGACGACCGTCGGAACCTACACCGTCACCGCGACGCTCAACAATCCTTCCGGCATCGTCAACTGCACTTGGCCCGGCGGCTCCACCGATCCCAGGCAGTTTACTTTCACCATCGCCAAGCGCATCCTGGTGCGCCCGACCGCCAAGCCCGGCCTCACCTACACCGGCAGTCCGCAAAACGGCATCCAGGATTCTTCCGACGTCAATTTCTATGTCCTCAGCGGCACCACCAACGCCACCCTCACCGGTGACTACGTCGCCACCGCCACCATCGGCACCGTCCATCATGGCAACTGCGAGTGGGCGGACGGCGACCCAGCGGCATCTGGCGATTCCGTCGACATCCCCTGGCGCATCGGCGGCCAGCCAGTCCCCAAGCCCACCGCGAATGACACTCTCGTCTACAACTTCTCCAACCAGGTCGGCATCGTCACCCATGGCAGCGAGAATCAGTACAACATCGTCAACACCAACGCAACAGATGCCGGCGGCTACACCGCCGTCGCCACCCTCGTCGACTCCGCGAACTACCAGTGGGAAGGCGAGGCGTATGGCGTATCGCAAATTGAGATTCCGTGGTCCATCGCCCAGTTGCCGATCGAGCCCGCCTATTTCGACGGCACCACCAACTTTGTCTACGACACCAACGATCACTTCGTCGTCGTCGCTCCCGCCGACTGGACCAAATACAGCCACCTTGAAAGCGGCAGTGTCACCAACGCGACTAACGCCGGCATTTACCAGGCCAGCTTCGCGCTCCAGAGCACCAACTACATTTGGGATACCAACCCCCGCACCACCGAGCCGCTCGTGCTCGAGTGGCGCATCGACCAGGCGCCGGTCAAAGTTCCAACCACCGTCGCCCTCGTCTACAATGGCGCCACTCAGTATGGCGTCAAGCATTCCGACGACAAGGCGCGCTATCATCTGTATAGCGGCACCATCGGCGGAGTAAATGTCCAGAACTACCAGGCCACCTTCGTCCTCAACGATCCGGCTAACAACTGCTGGACTACCGGCGGCTCCGATGCGCAGACCTTTAACTGGTCTATCACTCAGGCGCCCAACGCCATCACCACCCTCCGGCTTCCGAGCTGGAAGGTGGAGGAAGTGCCGGTGGAGCATCCGGTCACCGTCAAGGCCGACTGGAAGGGGGATGGCGAACCGCATATCGACTACTCCTCTTCCGAGACCGGTCCGTGGGTGGAAAACCAGCCGACCAACGTTGGTATCTACTACGTTCGCGCCACCGTTGCCGAGACCACCAACTGGGCTGCCGCCGAGCGCACGGTCAAGTTCTCGATCTGGAGCGACCCCGACCGCATCTTCCGCGACTACGTCGACCTGCGCGTCCAGGGCTACCATGGCGAAGAGCCGCTCACCAACTTCCCGCTCCTCGTCCGCATCAGCGAAAGCCGTCTGCGCGGCTTCTTCTACAGCCGCGCCGGCAGCACCGGCGAGGATATGGTGTTCCTCGACGGCGTCACCGAATCCCCGCTGCCCTACGAAGTCGACACCTGGAACGTCAACGGCGAATCGCTCGTCTGGGTGCGGCTCAACGTCCTCACCAACAATGCGCCGGTCCGCATGTACTGGACTTTGCGCGAAGGCGAGATGCCGCCCGGCTACACTCCCGAGGACGTGTGGTCCGACTACGTCGGTGTCTGGCACTTTAACGAAGGCGATGTTTCGCCTGCGGTTGACGCTACCGGCAACGGCAACTATGCGCGTCCATTCTCCGCCAATCCTAGCGCGACCACCAATGTCATGGGCGCCGCCAGCGGCGGCAGCGTTGGCGGGGCGCGTGTGGTCAGTGTCACTGAAGACCAAGGCGGCTGCCGTTTTGTCGTTTCCAATACCACCGATTTTGTCTTCAACGGCAACGCGACGATTTCCGGCTGGCTCAAGCTGACCAAGGCACCCGGTGGCCAGGCCTCCGCCACGGTCGGTCACGTCTGGCCTTTCTCCCGTCGCAACAGTGAAGCAAGCAGCGACCAAGACTTCGGCGCCTATCTCTTCCGGAGCTCGACCGCGTCGGTCAGCTTAAGGGGTTTGCAGCTTTATGGTGATTCCACCGGCACGGCGGGCACCATTTGGCCCGCGCAGCCGTTAAATGTCTGGACCTATTTCGGCGTGGCGTATGACGGTGCGCATAGTACCACCTTGGCTGGCGGCGCCCAGCGGGGCAACACCAGCTTTACCGCTCGTACGCCTATCGCCGATATTCCGCGGTTTGAGGATTCCGGCGAGAATCTTGCCTTCGGCAATATCCCTGGCTCTGCCAGCACCTACTATTCCCTTGTCGGTGCGCTTGACGAATATCGCCTTACCAAGGCGGTGCGCTCCGAGTCTTGGCTGCAGGCCGAGTTCGATACCGTCAACGACACCGCCTTCTGCACCAACTCGTTGGTGGTGAAGGACGGGCTCAAGGTCAACTACTGGACCGACTACCCCGCCTTCGCGCCGCTCGCGATGGAGGCTGGCGAATATCCCACCGTCTGCTACAACGGCCGCCTCGCCGAAGGCTGGGCTTCCACCAACTACGTCAACATCTACGACTCCACTACCAACTCCGTCTATCCGACGGCAGGTGGCTCCTACCGTGTCGTCTTCGCACTTGACGAAAGCTACACCGGCTACGAGCTTCTCGAGGCCGAGAAGGGCTACTTCAACCTCACACTCAACGGCCGGACGCCCTACACCGACATTGCCGGCAACCTCGGCGACTCTGGCCGCATCCTGCTTATGAACCGTCACCGCATCGGCACCCAAGACGTTGTAAACCATCAAGGTTATTTCTACAATGCTACGGATTGGCAGGCTTCGGTGAACGAAAACACTTTCTGGGAACTGATTAATCCTTCTGCTGCGGGTAATATTGCCTGCCCCAATCTCAAGCCCGCCACCGAATCCATCCTTTGGACTAAGCAGTACGGCGTCAAGCTATGGCATCTTATCAACTGCCGTCACGGCAATACGATGAATACAGCGCGTCTAATCGGCCAGAATTACCTTAGCTTTTCGTCGTCATCATATAGCATCGACAACCAAGAGAAACAGCGCGCAACTGCAACGACTGCCGGCCAGATTGTAATGCGCAACTGGATTGGCACCCCAGATGCGGATTATCAAACCGCGGCGGCAGTCTATTCGCCCTGCTATGACGATGGCATCGGCACTATCTACTTTGATGCCGTCAACGGCTGGAACAACAACATCGGCAACAACTACGGAATCTGCGTCGAGATCTGCACCAATGTCCTTGGCGATGCCACCGCGCTCCTCCCGCCGACTGACGCAAACATAACCCTGGTCACGGTAGTCACCAACGAACAGAGCGGCGTGGTTGAGACCAACTACGACTACTACGCCTACGCTGACTGGAAGCCCGTTCCGTTTATCGCCTATAAGCGCGACAACACCAACGAATTCGTCCGCGAGGATGTCCCCGCCACCGGCATCAACCTCGCCATTGAGCACGGTGGCACCACCACCAACTTCTACCGCATCGCGGTGCCGCTCGACATTCGCACCCCCGCTCGCTTCCGCATTCGCCGCACCACCTATGATTCTTCCATATTGGTGAACACGGCGGACGGCAACGCGCTTATCTTGCTTGACAACATCCTCGTCTCCTATCCCGCGATGTCGGCGGACCTGAAGCCGCTCGGTAAATATGACCCCGATCGCCGCGGCAAGCAGGTGCTCGGCCAGGAGCTTGCGATGGAGACTCCATTCCCCGCCCAGACCGATACCGACGTCTTCGCCCGCGCCCAGCCCTACTACTACGTCAACCCCGGCGTGGCCGGCGCGGACTCCAACAACTTCGTCGTTGCGGCGAATCTGCATTACCGTTGGCGCTATCTGCGCCAGCGCGCCGTGCCGACGGTGGGCGAGGACCACGGCAAGCTCGACCCCGCCTACTCCCAGTACTACAGCGACTCCTTCTGGCGCTCGGTGCCGCTCAATCCCAAGGGCGGCTACCGTTCGGTCGATCCGCTTGACCTTCCCGCCGCAGCCGGCGACGTCGAGTTCTGGTATGAGCTTACGATGAACACGCCCTACTACGAGTACGTCGACTACTCCGGCCTCGACTACGGCGTTCCCTACGACGAGCGTCACACCGCCGTCACCAACCACATGACCGCGGCGGAAAGGGATGGTGGCAACACGCTCCTGCCCTCGACCGGCGTCGACTGGTTTGTGCGCCTCCGCGAGGGCAAGAGCGACTACGAAGGCGCGCAGGTCGTCGTCTCCGGCGTCATCAACGGCGTCTACGAGATGGATCCGATCGAGGACAACATGTGGCGCGCCCTCGTCAAGATCCCCGTCGACACCGCCGGGCAGCTCTCCTTCTCCTTCGTCGGGCTCAACCGCCAGACCCGCGGCGCCACCGAGTTCGTCGAGAACACCGACTACTTCGGCCCCCACGCCGCCGAGACTTCCGCGCTGCCGGGGAGCGGCCGGCTTGAGTCCTACGACGATCCGGCGGCGGTGAAGAAGGTCACCATCGACATCGACAACACCACCGGCTACATCGAGTTCAAGTTTTCCGACCGCTTCCTCACCTGGGGCGCCTCCCGCGCAGAGTACCAGAACTTCAACAACTGGTCCGACGCCCACCGCACCGACCAGAAGTTCTGCGTCGCCTCCGGCACCAACGGCGTCGACGACATTGCGATGAAGACCTACTTCGCCATCACCAACATGAACGAATGGGCCGAGTTTAACCCTGGCTCCACCAACTGGAACGAGACTTTCGATTTGCGCAACTACAACGACCCGAGCTTCCCCAAGGAGACGTTCTTCCAGGACCACATCACCCCCAACGCCTGGAACGGCCACAACATTACTTTTGTCTCGAAAGAGATCAAGCGGTATTACGCGTCAGATGTGGCGGATCAATATTCCGGCATGGTGGGTAAGCTCCAGGGCTGCGGCGATGGCTACATCGACTTCACCCACACCGACCGACCGCTGGGGCTGGCGGAAGTCAACGTCTCCGCGCGCATCGGCCAGTCGATCTCCTTCGACACGATGAGCTACAGCGAGACCAGCATGTTCAAGGTCGACATCAGCGGCACGCGGGTAAAGTACTACTCCAACACCAACTACGTCTTCTTCGCGCCGGTCATCATGGCCAACAACATTGGTAGCCCGTATATCTATCAGGGCAACCAGATGGCCCCCGGCGCGGCAGTTTCGGTCGTTGCCTACTACTGGCCCGGGGTCGGCTGTTACGAGTTCCGCATCAGCCGCCTCTCCAACAACGACAACAACGCCAACAACTTCACCGGCAACTGCCCGCGCTACGTTCTTGCGCTCTACCGTTGGAGCAATGTCGGCGGCAAGATGGTTGCGACCTTGCTTCGCTCGCAGGCGTTTCAGAGCACCAACTATGCCAACGGAACCCGTCTCTGGGGAACCCCGTCCGGCAATGGCTCGCTCAGCACCACTGTGCCTAACAAGGACAATCCCAGGTATTGGGGCATGTTCATTTCCGTTCAGAACACCCCGACTGGCACCCTCGTCATCGGCGGCGTTTCCGATACAGCTGACAACAACACCTATAATAGCTTCGGCTCGCAAATGCCGGTGTACGGCGACGCGGGCAACATCAACCCCGCCTGGAATTCCGCCCAGAACGGTGTGTCGCAAAGCCCCGGCCTGCCGAACGGCTACCGCGGCATTGCCTACCGCGACGATTCCGCAAGCAAGCTGACCTATGGCGCCTATGGTGTTGCCGCCAAGGACTGTGCGGCGCGCTTCATCGGCATGCACCACTACGACTCGCCAACGCCGCCGGGCAACATCACCTATGCCGCGGAAGGGTCATACGTCGCCGACCACAATCCGCCCGCCGCGGGCAAGTCCAGGTTCTTCAACAATTTCAACGGCAACACGAGCGTCAACCGCTATCTGCGCATCTCCGAGTCTGACCCGGTTGCCGAGTGGCCCGATCTCGTTGAAGGCGTTGATCTCAGGTGGGCGCTCCAGGGCCAGCTGCAGCGGTACCATCCGAACCTCTATCCCACGGCTGCCTATGCCCAGGCGTACCGCGGTCTGTGTATGCCCACCGATCTTTCGCAGGATGTCGTCCTCAAGCTCCAGGCCGCCGGCAGCGGCGACTGGGAGGAGCGGGGTCGCAAAGCCGTGAGCGGCTATGGGCTTACCACCGTTTCGTTCCCTCTGCACATCACCGGCGAATGGAATACCCGCGTCACCTCCGGCGACAACAACGTCGAGCTTGTGGTCGCCGCCATCACCCAGGACCGCTGGGAAGCCCCTGACTACGAGGAAATCCGCTGGGCCGACGACGACTTCGTCTACACCCAGGGCATCGTCAGCACCAACGAAACCCTCAAGCAGCAGGAGCTCCTCCTCCAGCCGAGCCGCGGCAAGTTGACCGAGCCGATGAGCATGCGCGCGCCGATGATCCGCGGTCTGGGCAAGATCTCCTTCACTTATGCCGGCGCTGACGCCGACGCCGAAATCTGGGTGCAGATCGCCACCAACGACGTCGCCAACAACATCAGCACCCTCAACTACTCCCTTAAGGAAAGCCCCAGCGACTGGATTACCGTCGGCAAGTACGCCGCCAAAGAAAAGTCCGGCTATAACGGCAAGCTGGTCGTCGGCGGCGTCGGCTCGGTAACCCACTACGTCGGCATCCATGACCGCCGCGACCTGCCGCGTCCGCTTCGCGGCATCTTCCGCATCCTGGTGCCCACCAACGTGATCATCGAGGCGCACAACCGGGCCTATCTTACCACCAACGTCGACTACGGCAAGATTACCATCCGCGGCATGACCGTCACCGACGAGCCGGGGCTTTCCGATCGTTCCTGGCGCGGCTGGAACATGCGCACCGTCGGCGATGCGAGCGACACCGAGTACCGGATGTACCTGCCCGACACCACCCTCGCCGGCGAGGACGGGAGCGGCCTTGTGGGCGCGCTCAACAACTCGGTCAACAACATCGACGAAGACGACCCCGAACGCGCCAAGACCGAATATCCCACCATCTTCTCGCCCACCTTCAAGGTTGAGGACGGACGCAAGAACGGCGTCGGCTCCGTCGACTTCCGCGCGCGCCTCTACCGCAGCACCAGCGCTTCCACCGCCACCGCCTCCCAGTCCAAGGGCGGCAAGGTCTGGCTCTATGGCTCCACCAGTTCCATTGACGGCCCCTGGATGCTGCTCCAGGAGTACACGATCGACAGCCAGGTGATGAAGACCTTTTCCTGGCAGACCGGCGACGAAAACTACCTTGCCATCAAGTTCGCCATTGCCGATCCCTCGGCCAAGACGACCGACTCGGAATACGAGCGCATCGTCATCGACGAGATCACCATCCGCGAGAAGGTGCAGCCCTCGGTCGGCTTCCTCTACGCGCGCCCGTTCCGCAACTACCTCTTCGACCCGATCGAGGTGGCCGACATCCTCTCGCCCTCCGAGCAGCCGATCGTCGGCGAGAGCTGGGGCGTGCAGACCAAGGTGCTGCTGCGGCAGCTGGCGGACGACATCGACACCGATCGTGGCTTTACCGTCAGCCTCTCCTATTATACTGGCGACAAGTGGGGCTACCCGCAGTGGCGCAACGAGCCCGAGGCCGTCAGCGGCATCGAGCTCATCCCGGTCGGCGACCCGACCAACCTCGTCTTCCGCTCCGTCGGCACTTCCGAGGAGACGCTCGTCCCGCCGGCGCAGGAGGGCGGCGTGGTGCAGTACCAGCTCACCATCAACTACTACGACCGCGGCGGCCGGGCGTACCACCAGACGCTTGAGGCGTATTCCGACTGGGAACAGCCGACCTGGTACTATCCGATCGACAAGAACGTCGATGCGGGCGGCAACCGCGACCCCAAGTTCTTCTCGCCCTACACCATCCTCGACGCCGTCAGCCCCGGCCGCGCCTGGATCAACGAGTTCAACTTCAACGACGGCACCGCCGCGGCGAACGGCGGCGTGAAGCCGGTCGACAACCAGTTCATCGAGCTCTGCATCCCGAGCGGCATCGACATGAGCGGCTGGAAGCTCCGCCTCACCGACCTCAACTACAGCCAGTGGGTGATGGCCAAGCTCGGCTTCAACGGCCTGCCCGCCTCCAAGCTGTCGCCGACCTCCACCAACAACTTCGAGTTCTATCTTCTCGAAAGCCCGGCGACCGACCTCGCCGGCGGCATCAACCGCCGCACCCCGGGTGCGCCGGAGGCCGACGGCACCTGGAACAACGACGGCCGCACGGCGAACGCCAAGGACGGCACCGTCGTCAACGAATACCCGTATCAGCTCGAGCTCATCCGCCCGAACGGCATCATCGAGCACCAGATTGTCTTCGAGGGCACCAACACCGTCGCCCGCCGCAGCTACGGCTACCTCTATTCCGCCACCAACCTTGCCTACCAGCTCGAACTCGACGAGGACCCGCCGTCGCCCAAGCGCATGGTGGTGGGGAGCGATCTGGACCGCGCTACCACCGACCCGACCGCCTACGGTTCCAGCGGCGTTATCGGCGGCGACGCCTCCGGCGAACCCGCGCCCGGCGACGCCGAGACCTGGGTCTCCGGCCTGCAGTTCACCCCGGGCTGGCTCAACGAAGGGCAGATAATTCCTTATGACTGGTACGTTTCCCCGAACGGCACCAACTGCTGGGTTTACTTCGTGAACCAAGGCGCCCATATCGTGCAGTTCCTCGGCACCAACTCTGCGCCCTACATGGTGGCGGTGGTGACCAAGGACCAGCAAACCAACATCACCTACCAGGTGGCGAAGTGGTACGCGGTCAACGTGGAGGAGAACGGTCAGACTACCGCCTCCGGCGAGCGCGGCACTTACGTCCATTATATTACGCCCACCAGCACCACCTACCGCGTCGTTGCCACCGAGACGGCCAATCCCGATCTCGCCGGGAACTACGAGCTTGACGAAGACAACCCCTACACCGACTCCGTCCTCAACTGGCTCACTTCGACGTGGCCAGAGTACGATTCCGAGGACATCCGCCTTGCGCGCTTCCAGGGCCTCAACAACACCTCGACCAACATTCCGCTTTCGCTCACCGAAATGTACTGGCTCGACATCCCGCCGGTGCCGGTGACCGAAGCGGAGCGCAACAGCCCCGACGGCGGCAGCAACTGGTGGCTCCGCGCCGGCATCACCAAGAGCCCCGTCGAGCACAAGATCTACCGCACCCGCGGCGGCGAAACGATTTGCTTCACCAACCACGTGGTCGACATGACGATGTACATTTCCAACTCCGTCACTCTCGATGTCCATGCGCCGCAGCGCCTGCAAGGCCTCGACAACGCCCGGAGCGACAGCTGGTCGGGCGCGTGGACGAGCGAGACTTTCAAGGTGCGCGCCAAGCTCGATCTTGGCTGGGAGACCAAGTTCCTGCCGTTCCGCAACTTTGTCTTTGGCCCCGGTTCCTTCACCGGCCCCGACGGCGGCTGGAGCGCCAACGTCCCCTCTGACGCGATCAGCCCCGAGCGCAAGATCGCCCCCTACACCGCGCGCATCGAGATTCTCGACCCGTACTCGTCGGATTCGATTGGCAGAAGCTACGGCTGGCAGAACTACCCGAGCACCTCGTGCTTCTTCCTCTGGTCGATCGACACCGAGATCTACAATCTCCTCAGCGTCCAGACCCTCAAGGCCGACGACACCTATCCCGCAACCCAACCCACTCCCTAACCTTATTACTGGCTGCTGACTACCGGTTGCTGGCCGCTGAATACTACTCTCCCCCGTCCCCCCGCCTATCCTTATTACTGGTTGCTGACTACTGGCTGCTGGCCGCTGACCCCCCCCCCTAACTCCCTCGCGCGCGCCCGCGCGTCTCTGTCCTTTCCGTCCCTTTTGTCCCTTTCGTCCCTTCTCCCGCGCCAACTACCCGAACGAAAACGAGCCAACTACCCGAACGAAAACGAGCCAACTACCCGAACGGTTGCACATAAATAAAAAAAATGATATACTACGCGCCGCTATGAGCGATTATAAACAGCGTTTAGTAGACGATATCCTCAGCCTTAAATTGTCGTCCTCCGCGGCAGTATTGGTTGAAGGACCTAAATGGTGCGGCAAGACCACAACCTGCCTTCAGATTGCCAAAAGCAGTATATATATGGACGAGCCAACGAAACGCGAGCAAAATATTAAGCTTGCCGCGATTTCTCCGGCCAAGATACTTTCTGGTGCTTACCCCAGGCTTATAGACGAATGGCAGATTGCGCCGCAGCTGTGGGACGCGATACGTTTCAAGGCCGACCGCGAATCAATCATCGGTGGATATATGATTACGGGAAGTGCAGTACCCGTGGACGTAGACGAACTGAAGCATTCCGGCACCGGTCGTTTCTCCTGGCTAAAAATGAGGCCGATGTCATTGTGGGAATCCGGCGAGTCTTCGGGAACGGTTCGCCTCTCGGAGCTGTTTAGCGGACGGAAGCTTGTTGCCGAGGACGCGCAATCGCTCGATCTGGACCAGATGGCTGAGATCATTTGCCGCGGAGGATGGCCACAGTCGCTGTTGATAAGTGGTCGCGCCAGGTTCGAGACCGCGAAGAACATCCTCCAGGCGATTGTCGAGCGGGACATCTCCCGCGTGGACGGAACTGCCCGCAATTCGGATCGGGCCCTAAAGCTGATGCGCTCATACGCACGCATCCAGGGGACGTCTGCGACGGCAAAGGTGATCAAAGCCGACCTCGCCGCCAACGAGATGGCAGAAGCGGACGATGATACGGTGTATTCGTATCTGAACGCTTTGCGGAAGCTTTTCATAGTTGAGGATTCCCATGCCTGGTGTCCCAACCTGCGCACCAAGGACGCCATCCGCACGACCGACACCAGATACTTCGTCGATCCGTCAATTGCCACTGCCGCGCTTGGCGCGGGCCCTGGAGAACTGATCAACGACCTCAAAACGTTTGGTTTCCTTTTCGAGACCCTGGCCGTGCGCGATCTGCGGATCTACGCGGAGTCGCTTGGCGGAGAGGTTCGCCACTATCACGACAAGGCCGGTCTCGAATGCGACGCGGTGGTGCATCTGCCCAATGGGGAGTACGCGCTGTTTGAAGTGAAGACCGGCGGACAAAGGCTCATCGATGAAGGTGTGCAAACGCTGACCGAGCTATCGGGTCTTATCGCAGCCAAGAACCTTCGCGGTCCGGCGTTCACGATGGTGGTCACTGCAGTTGGAGACTACGCATATGCGCGCAAGGAGGATGGCGTCATAGTCTGCCCCCTGTCCGCCCTCCGCCCCTAACCCCGGGCCTGTCCTTATCACTGGCTGCTGACTACTGGTTGCTGTCCGCTGAACACTACTCCCACTTGCCCCCTCCCGTCCTGCTCGTCCCTTCCGTTCCTTCTGTCCCGTTCGCGCGGCGTCCGCCACCCCACCACCCCACCACCTAACCATTCACCCCGAGCCCTGCCTACTTTCATCGGAGTTCCCTCAAGCGGCGAGGCGGGGATGTGATGCGAGTGAGAAGGCGGGTGCGCGTCCCCTCGCCCTTCGTGTTCCCATATAGGCCTGGGCGAAGTTTCCCTCGCGGCTCCCACCTGCCTGCCTCCCAGAGCCTTCCCAAGCGGCGGAGCGGGGAGTAATGCGAGTGAGGAGGCGGGTGCGGGTCGCCGTAAGAGTGGTCTTATGCGCAACCAGTGATAGGATTCAGGCGGCCAGTGTAAACCAGTCCGGTTGTCCTCGGCGCGGAAGGCGACGAAAGTCACCCGCGACGAGACCGAGCATTAGCTCCCCGCGACGCCGCGCCCGCCACTCACCCGCGACGAGACCGAGCATCAGCATCCCCGCCGAGCCAAAAAAAATTTCATTTACCCCCTTGTCACCCGAATGGGTAATATGGTATAATTCAGACATCTCAACAAACCAGGAGGTTACTATGATCAAAAAAATAATGGCGGTGCTCGTCGCAATCTCATGCGCATTCGGTGCATGGGCTGATATGCCTGGGCACCTTAACGGTACCGATTTCTCCGAGCATGGTCTTGGGGAATTCCTAACGGGGCGCGACGACACCGGAGCGGCTACGGAGAGTACCTATTGGTTCAATGGTGCTACCAATGACTTCAGCGGTAACATCGTTCTGGGGACCAATGGTACCGACCATGTGCTCGACTTCGAGTCGAACATCACCAATCCGCTCTACCGTACGATCAACAACTGCTATGGCTTTACTTCGCCTTCGCAGTTCACCGCCATGCCGATCGGCGATGGTTTGTTCATCGACACCCACGTTCAGTTCACGCCCTACCTCGTGAACGAGAACCACCCCGCGCCTACCGGCTCCGGCGAAGACAAGCTTATCGTCTGGGTGCGCGAGACCGAGGTCGACGGTAATGCCAACCTCACCAACCTCATCATCACCGCTGGTTACGTTACTGCAGACCCCGCAGTTGTCGCCAGCAACTATGTGGCTAATCTTACTCAGGAGCGGGCGTCCGCCCTCTGCTCCGGCCAGCATCGCCTGACTATCAAGTCTTATAAGAACATCACCGCTAACGGCGATGCCTATATGATGGGCTTTGTCGTCTATATTGACGAGGCCGTGGTTGAGTACATTGGCGACGCCTTTGCCACCGGCAGCGCATTCTTCCCGCTGCTCCCCGGCCCGGCCCAGTACTACTCCCAGGGCGGTGGCCTCAACAAGCTCCTCCCAAGCCTGATGACCTATGCTCCGTCGTCGGGCTCGATCGACGATTACGCCAAGCTCTCCGCCGTCGGCTATGCCGGCATGGGCAAGATTGGCGACGTGATCTTCGATAGCTACGCAACCACCTATCCCCCCTTCGCCGGCGACGATCGCTACTTCACCGTCGCGTATGGTGATGATGTTGCGTCCTATATGTACAATGACGTGACCTACTACGCCACCAACACCCTCACCGCCCCCGCGACCGCGACCTCGGTCACGATTTCCAACGTTACCTACGCCTCTGGATACAAGCACAAGGATGACCTCTGGCGTAATGAACATGACACGGTTGTAAGCAACCGGGTCGACGCGTCTGGTAAGGACTACGGCACCTTCTACTTCGCCGACGGTTCAATCTTTACGCTCGTCGGCTTCCAGGCTAACTACATGGTGGTTGTTGGCGGCGTGACCAACGAATTCCAGACGCTCCTTGGCACAGGTGGTGCGCTTGAAGCAGCCTTGGCTGGTGGCACGCTCGTTCTCAACAACGACATTGTCATTACTGAGGGCGATGGATATATCGCACTCAACTCCGGGACGCTTACCATTGACCTCAACGGCCACACGCTCCAGGGCACCCACACAACCTGGGCAACAATCGAAAACCTTGGTGGTACGCTTACCATTACGGATACTTCGTCGTCTCATACTGGCAAGCTCCTTGATAGCCCCGGTCTTTACTGCTTGGCCGTTTACAACGGAACGTCAACAACGCTTGATGCTGGCACTTACGAAAATATCTACATTGACGATTATGAGGCAGCTTTCACGCTCGCTCTTAACGGTGGTTCCTACTATGACGCCCAGTATGCGACTGCACAGGAATTCTACCTCAAGGACTATGCCACCACAACCTATGTCATGGATGAGGTTGAGACGGACGTTTGGTACGCCATCTTGGACGGCTCGGGTCCGGTTGTCGTTCCCTGCACCGTCACTTTCACGACCAACCACGTCGATGCGACCAGCGTGATCGTCAACTCTGGTGACAAGCTTGGCGCTGAGAACATCCCGGCCTTCACCGGTGGTTCGTGGGATGCCCCGGCTCCGACGGGTGCGTCGATCATCACCAGCGACACGAACTTCAACTACACGATCGCGGTGCAGCTGTCCTACTTCCCGCAGATCCCGATCGAAGAGCAGTGGGCTGATCGCGATGGTACGGCCGCCAAGCCGTTCGCGATCCGCAACGCCGCCGACTTCGCCGGCTTGAAGAGCGACATCGCCGAGGGCTACAACGCCGACAAGTACTTCGAGGTTGTTGTCGACAACATCACCCTCACCGACTGGACCGGTATTGGCTCCTCGTCCAAGCCGTTCTCCGGTACGCTCATCGGTGGCGGCAAGACGGTCAACATTACGTTCTCGAGCGCGAAGGACAACGGCCTCTTCGCCTATGTCAGCAACGCCACGCTCTCCAACCTCACGGTTAACGCTTCGTCGGGTACGATTGGTAGCGCGACTGGTGGTGCGGCGTTCGTCGGCAAGGCTGCTGGCGTCACCACGTTCGTCGCGCTCAAGGCGACCGGCTCGCTCGGCACCTCGGTCACTCCGACCACGCACAACACCGCTGGTATCTGCGAGCGCATTGATACGGGCGACAGCAGCTGGATCATCAACTTCAACTCCTGCACGAACGAGATGACCATCTACGCTAACTACACCAAGGTTGGTGGTATTCTCGCGTTCCGCGATGGTAAGTCCGCGGAGGTTAACTTCAACAACTGCGTCAACAGCGCCAACATCAGTAACGCCTATGCGACGGCGGGCCAGTATGGCACTGGCGGCATCATGGGCTGGACTGGTGGAACGGATCTGGGAACCGGAATTACGCGGATCAATGGGTGCGTCAACACGGGTACGATTACCGCTGCCGATGGAAGCGCCGGTAACTTCATCGGCTATGAGAACTACTCGGCGACTGCCTCGGGCACCAATATTGGTCTTGCATCGCTCAAGCCGGCCTCAAACTGGCCGATCGATGGCCTCAACTGGGCCTCGGTCTCGGGTGACCTCGCCACCTTCGTGACCCCGGTCACGACCGTTGACGGCATCGTTACCTACAAGGTGATGCAGTCTGGTGGTGCCTCGCTCGGCTTCACGCTTGCCGACCCGGCCGCGTCGCTCACGATCCTCACGAACTTCTACGCCTACACGGGCTCGGTGGTGCTTGACTCTTCGCTCACCGCTCAGGGCTACGAGCTCGTCACGACTCCTGTCGCGAACGGCGTCACCTTCACGGCCGGCTCGTCCGATCCGTGGGCGCCTTCGGCTGAGACCGACGAGGCTGCGGCTGCGAAGGCTGTGGAGCTCTTCGGAGCTGAGTCGGAAGTTGCTGCGAATGTCGACACCCTCGCCGAGTACAACGCGCTCGTGACCTACATCAAGAGCGTGACGAGCCAGTCCGAAGTGCCGACCGACCTCACGGAAAATCAGGTGGACTGGCTGTGGAAGTCCTACATCCTCGGCGCGGATCCGCTCTTCGTGGCTGAGCCCGAAGTCGAGATCACCTCGCTCACGGCCGGTTCCACCGCTGGCGTGTGGAAGTTCACGGTTCAGGTGACCGATGGCACCGAGGTCTCGCCCGCGGTCCACGAGGTTGTGGCCGACAAGGTCAAGGCTCTCGTCAAGACCCGTGCCTCGCTGACCAGCGGTTCGTGGGGTGCACCGGCTACGGAGGACATCAGTGCCACGCAGCTGCTCGGCGGCAACACGATTGAGGTCACGATCGACTTCGGCGACGGCACCTCGGGCTTCATGAAGGTCTCCGAGTAAGCCAACCTCAAATCCGGTGGCGCTCGCGCCACCCCAAACCAAGGGCCGGTCTCCGGCCCTTTGGTTTTTTTATAACCCATCTCCAAACACCGGAATTTTGGTCAGACCTATTTTCCGGCGTTTGGAAATATGATAATTTAGGTCAGCAACTGTAATTTTCAAATAAAAATTTCTGGCTTTGTCTAAGGGTGTAGATTTTCAACCTTGCGCGTCAGCGCAGGGAAAAGATAGCAAGGAGG
>CACWVU010000032.1 GCA_902764415.1 uncultured bacterium
AGCCTGAAATTTGCAAAACTAAACGCTACCTCACAGTCGGAATTGACGCGTTCACCCAGCTTCAGAAACTAAACTTTCGTTTAGTTTTTCAATCGACAGTTTCTAGAATCCTAGGTTTCTAGGCATCTAGGCTCTTAAGGCTCAAGCCCGGCTGCCTTCAGCTTCGCCTTAAGCCGCTCCACCTCGGCCTTTAGCGCCGCGATTTCCTCGTTTTGCGTCTGACGGCGCCCAAGGCGCTCCGCGGTCATCCGCTCGCGGATTCCGCCGTTTTCAGTGAAATCCTTCTCTTTCTTTTCCAACGTCGTAGTCAGCATCTTGTCTACCATGTGGCAGAGCGTCACAGCGCAGTTCGCGACTTCCTCGTCGCTCCACTTTTCAAAGTGCGGCTCGTAGTCGACAAGGTCGTTGTGGCTGCGGCAAAAACCCAGAAGCGCGTCGTAGCGCGGATGCCCGGCCTCCCAGCGGACGAGCGAATGCGCCGTCAAGTAGTCGAGGTAGTCCTCCTTCAGCTCTTTGATGCTAGCGCGAGCCACATTGAGGAGTTTAAGTTCCATTTCCGTAGACGTCACGCCGTCCGCCAGCCCCTCGACGATGTTCTGCTTGCCGCTCCTCGCGGCCTGAACCATCTGATCTACGGTGCGGTCGCCGAATTTCGGCAGGAAACGGCGGCAGAACACGACGGTCATCTGGTAAAGCACTACCGTCTTGCGGTAGTAGTAGAGATCTTCCCACTTGGTCTGGTTCTTCAATATCGCCATTCCGCCGATTCTTTCTAGCTGCCTAGGTTTCTAGATTTCTAGGATTCTAGAATCCTAGGGTTCAAAATATTTTCAAGGGGTGGTGGGGCTGCCGGGAATCGAACCCGGAACCTACGGTTTAGGAAACCGTCGCTCTGTCCAGTTGAGCTACAACCCCGTCTATAGGTGTGTATTATACCAAAATTCGCGGTTCGTGGTTCGCGGGGCTAAAGTTCGGCAATGCCGCGGACGCGGAGGTTGCGCAGGGCGCGGCGGCGGGCAAGCGAAGCGGCGGGGGAGTCGACCGAAGCAAGCAGGCGGGCGTTCTGGCGGGTGAGGAAGTCGGTCTGCCAGCTGCCGTCGGCGTTCTGGGTGCGGAGGATCTCCGCCACCGCAGCCGCGTCGCCGACGCTGGCGAGCCGGAACGCGCTCGGGTGCGGAGATGCCGGCGACTGGCCCCGCCAGAGCGAGGCGGCGATGCCGCAGGCCGCCACCGCCACCAGCGCGGCGGCGGCGAGCGCGCCGCAGTGCAGGCGGCGGCGCACGGCAAAAGCCGGGGCGGGCGCAAAGCACGACTTCATCCGCACCACCATCTCGCGATGGGCGCCGTCCAGAGTGGACAAGGTCTCCTCAAGATCCTTCGTCATCGAATATCTCCTTAAGCTTCTTCAGTGCGTTTGACATCCTCGACTTCACCGTTCCGACCGGGATCGAGAGGATTTCCGCGACTTCCGCGTAGGGGAGGTCCTGAAACACCCCCAGCTCAATCACCTCGCGGAGCGGCTCCGAAAGCCTCGATACCGCCCAGCGCACGTCCTCCTTTACCCAGGGCGACGGAGGCTCCACGGTCTCCGGCCGCTCCCGGCCCCAGCTCTCTTCGCGGATCTCGCGACGTGTCCTCCGGCGCAGGGCGTCGATCCACACCTGCCGCGCGATCATGAAGAGGAAGGTGGAGAGCTTCGCCGTCGGACGGTACCGGTCGCGGTATTCCCAGAGCCGGATGTACGTCTCCTGGACGAGGTCCTCGCCTTCACCGTATGAAACGCCCTGGCGCCAGAAAAAGTTCAGTAGATTCTGCTCGAGCTTCCTGGCCTCGAGCAGCAGATCGTCACCCGACATACCTGGCAACCTCCGAGGCAAGGAACGAATATTCAAGGTAGAGACCTGAAAACGCCCACCCCGCCAGCACCAGCGCAACGACCACAAGACCAGTCAGGAAGCCGAAAATGGCGTCCGCCGGCTGCGCCAGGAGCCCGTTCACGAACCGGCGCACCAGCGCGCGGACGATTCCGAAGGCGACGAGCAGCGCCACCAGCACCGCGAGGCCGCGCGCCCACAACTGCTCGAACCACGGCTCGGAAACGCGCCAGCCGAAGCTGCCGACGACGCCGGCGGCGGCTGTCGCGAGGCAGAATGCGAGCATCCCCGAGAACCCGCGGAAAAGCCCCAGCACCGCCGAGACGACCGCGAGTCCGGCAATGACGTAGTCGGCGGGCTGGAATGCCTCGATCATTTCTTCTTGATCGGCTTGATCGACTCGCGGTACTTCTGGTAGGCGGCGGCGATCTTCTGGCTGCCGCCGGTCTTCTGGAGCGAACGGATGAGACCGTCGATGGCGTCGATGTTGGACGGCGTGGCCGCCACCGCGCGGGAGTAGATCTCGGCCGCCTCGCCGTAGCGGCCGAGGTCGTAGGCGAGCTTGCCGGCCTTGAGGAAGACCGGCGTCTTGCCGGGACTGAGCTGGCAGACGGTGCGGTAGCACTCGAAGGCACGGGTCCGGCCGGCGTTCGACGTGTCTGTCTTCTCGATCGCGCGGGCGAGGCCGAGCGCGGCGTTCACGGAGAGCGCATCGAGTTCGTGCGCCTCCTTGTACTTCGCCGCGGCGGTCTTCCAGTTGCCCTTCTTCTCCGCCTCCTCGGCCTTGGAGAGCGCGGCGGCGCACGCCGCGCTGTTCCGCCGCGAGGCGCCGGGGCGGTCGGCCTCGGCGCGGCGGATGGAGTCGCTGAGGCCGGGGATGATGGTGCGCAGCACCTTCTGCACCCGCGGCGACGCGGCGACATCGAGCCGGACGTAGACGTTGAACTGCTCGAGCGCGGCGTCGAGGTAGCCGAAAGCGTCGCGGTAGAGAAGCCCCAGGTGGTACCAGGCGGCGGCGTTGCGGCGGTCGAGCCGGATCGCGCGGAGGAAGTCGATCCGGGCGAGGTCGCGCTCGTCGCAGGTGAGGTGGACGATGCCGAGACCGGTAATCGCCTGGGACTGCAGCGAAGCCGACGCGTCCTTCGCGTCCGCGACCTCGCCGAAGAGCTTCGCCGCCTTGGCGTAGTCCTTGAGGTGCCAGGAGATCTGGGCAGCGAGCATCTTCACGTCGGTGTCGCCGGGGCCGGCGAGCGCCTCCGCCGCCGCGACGGCCTTCCTGGCCTCCTCCAGCTCGCCGAGGTCGAGCTGGGCGCGGGCGAGGCAGACGAGCGCGTCGATGCGGTCCGGCGCGAGCTTGAGGCTCTTCTCGAAGAGCTTAACCGCCTTCTTGATCTCCTGCGCCTCGTACGCGGCGCGGCCGGCGTCGAGCTCTGCGCGCCCGTCGTCGGGTTCGCAGCCGGTGATGATCGCGGCGGCCGATGCGGCCGCGGCGAACCTAAGCGCGGATGAGAGCGAGATATTCATCGCGTTTCGCCTCCATGATTGACTTGTCCTTGCCTTCGAGATTTAGCCGGACGAGCGGCTCGGTGTTGCTCATCCTGACGTTCGCCCAGTAGCCCTCGGTCTCCCAGGCGTCGACGCTGACGCCGTCGAGCTCGAACACCCGGGCGGAGCCGGCGTAGCGGCTGCGGATGCGCTCGAGCACCTCGGCGGGCGGGGTGGTGGTGCGGGTGTTGATCTCGCCCGACTGCGCGTACTTGCGCAGGGGCGCGACAAGCTCGCTCAGGGGCCTGTCCGCCGCGCTCACGATGTTCGCGAGCGCGAAGGTCGCCATCGAGCTCGACTCGGCGGTGGAGTTCGCCTTGAAGTAGTAGTGGCCCGAGAGCTCGCCGGCGAAGATGGCGTCGTTCTCGCGCATCTGCGCCTTGATGAAGGAGTGGCCCACGCGGCTCATCACCGGCTTGCCGCCGGCGGCGAGGATCGTCTCCTCGCAGACCTTCGAGGACCGGAGGTCGTAGAGGCAGGCGGCGCCGGGGTTCGCTGCGAGCAGGTCCCTGGCGACGAGCGCGGTCACGAAGTCCATCGGGATCACGTCGCCCTTCTCGTCGATGAAGCCGGCGCGGTCGGCGTCGCCGTCAAAGGCCACCCCGAAGGCGTACTTGCCGGGGTTGGCGCGGACGAGCGCCTGCAGGTCGGCAAGCGTCTCGACGTGGAGCGGGTTCGCGTCGTGGTTGGGGAAGTCGCCGTCGTATTCGCCGAAGAGCGAGTCGTAGCTGAGGTCGGA
This sequence comes from uncultured bacterium, assembly GCA_902764415.1. Taxonomy (GTDB): domain Bacteria; phylum Verrucomicrobiota; class Kiritimatiellia; order RFP12; family UBA1067; genus UBA1067. The sequence continues at coordinate 4,159 of CACWVU010000032.1, forward strand.
ATCCGCGAACGCGGCGGACTCGGCGATGCCCATGCCGTTGGCGAAGTCCATCGCCACCGTCAGCGGACGGGCGAGGTGGGCGAACTCGCGGACGTGCGCGGCATACGCCTTGGAGACGTCGGCCTTCTCCACCGAGCCGCGGCCGGACGGCGGCTCGTGGAAGTCGATCTCGCCCGTGATGCGCTCGATGTCCTTCAGGCCAGTCGCGCCGGAGATCGGCACCGCCGCCGCGCGGCAGAGCTTGCAGCCGTTCCACTCCTTGGTGTTGTGCGAGGCGGTGATCATCGCCGAGCCGTCGGCCCCGAGCGAGGCGTTGGCGAAGTAGCTCATCGGCGTCGAGGCGAGGCCGATGTCGACCACGTTCACGCCCTCGTCGACGAGACCCTGCGAGAACGCCTCGAAGAGCGCGTCGGAGGACTTGCGGCAGTCCCTCGCCACCACCACCTTCGAGCCGCCGCCGAAGCCGCAGAACCGCGCGTATGCCCGCGCGATGCGGTAGAAGTCGCGGTCGAACAGCTCCTTGCCGTATACGCCGCGGATGTCGTATGCCTTGAATATGCTCATTTATCCTCCTGTTTTCTGGTTGAAGCCACTGAAGCCGTCCCATCCCGGCCCTTCCCGCCTTCGGCGCACGGCCGTTTGGCGCGACACACCGCCTGGCGAAGCGCTCGGAACACCTCGATCGCCGCCGGGTTGCCGGCCATCTCCTGTTCGGTGAGCGTAAAGACCCCGCGCTCGACGTCGCGACCGGTGTCGATGTCAAGCATCGCGAGGCCGACCGCAGCCTGACCGGCGTCGAAGTTGCGCGAGAGGCTGTCCTCCGCGCCAGGGTAGCCGGCGGAAATCCACGCCTCACGGCAGTCGGCCAGAGGTTCCTCGACTTCGGAGATGCCGCGCGCGCGGGCAAGCGAAAGCCAGAAGTAGCACTCCACAAACGCGCGGTAGGAGAGCGAGAGGTAGCCGAGCCGCACCTGCGCCTCGGGATGGCCCGCGGCGGCGGCGGCGTAGAGAAACGAGAAGTACTCCAAGTCTCGCCGCGGGTTCGGCGGGTTGCTGCGCGGCGCCATGTTCGCCCTAAGCCAGTACCCGACACCTCCGTCGGACGGCGGCGGGAGGTCCGGTCCTTCCTCGCCAGCCATCGCGTCGACGCTGATCCGCCGCCGCCTGGTGTTTCCCCTCATCAGCCAGAAGAGCACCGCCGGCAGCGCCAGCGCGGCGACGATCACGAACCCGCGCCAGTCCTGGGTGGCGTCGGAGTTGAACAGCGCGTCTAGAATCTGCTCTTTCACCGGAAGAAGCCGAGTATCCTTCCCGTCTCGTCAAGCTCCACCCCGTGCGGGTGGTGCCCGTATGCCCAGCGCCTGTCCACGGTGATCTCACCGCCTGCCGCGCGGAAGCGCTCGACGAACGGCAGGCAGTTCTTCGCGGGGTCGACGGTCTGGTCCTGCGCGCCATAGAGGAGCATCACCGGTATCTTGGCCTTGGCCACGGCAGCGGCGAGATTCACTGGCATGCGCTGGTCGTCCGACCAGCTGCCGCCCTTCGGCACCGACTTCGCCCATGGGCCGATCGACTTGGCGGTCTCGGTCGGGGCCTCGTTGGGGACGACGTCCCAGAGGCAGAGCAACGGCGAGTCGAGGTAGATGCGCCGGACGTTCCCAGGATGCGCGGCGGCATAGCGCACCGAGAAGAACCCGCCCCAGCTCATGCCGATGAGATTCGCCTTCGGCGCAAAACCGAGCTTCTCGACGAGGAACCTCTGGTATGCCGCAGCGGTCTCGACGCCAGCATCGTCCATCCGCGTCGCGAAGAGCTCGATGGTGGCGTGGTGATAGCCGGCCTTCAGCGCGTCGACGACACCAGTGCGCTCGACAAACGCATCCGCCCATTGCATCGTCCATGTCCACGGCCTGCCCTCGAGCTCGCTGCCGGACGGCTCCACCACCCAGGCGACGAAGCCGTCGAAATCGAACTTGACGCGACGAAAACCGTGCCAGAGATCGACACCGACGACCTTGCGCCCGGCGGCGGCGATCTTCTCCTCGAGCGATCCAGGCCTAGCGGCGGTCGATGCGCGCGCGGCAGCGGCCTGACCAAACCAGCCCTTGCGCGCGGCGAAGTCCAGGTACTCGGTCCAGTCGACGGAATTGATGTCGTGCTTGCCGGGTCGGACGTGGTACTCGGCCGAGGTCTGGTCCTTCCAGACGTGGCGAGCGTACTCCCAGCAGGCCATCTCGCCGGAGGGACACGCCCACCAGTCGTCCGCCGCGGACCCTACCGCGAGGAGCCGCGGCGAAACCGTCGCGAGCAGCGAGTGCTGGTCGAACGGCAGCGTGCCGTTCTCGTCCATCCCCTTGTAGAGCTTCCTGGCGTTGGGCGCGAACCAGTGCGGGAACCTGGCGGTGATCTGGTCGATCGTCTCGCCGCAGATGTTGCGCGCATGGAGGCGGGCGCCGAAGCAGCCGGAGTCATTGGAGACCGTCATCGCGACGCGGGTGTCGTTGGCGCCGGTCCAGACCGCGGTCTTGCCGAGCCGCGAATGGCCGACGACGGCGATTTTCGCGGCGTCGACGCGCGGGTCGGTCACGAGATAGTCGATGAGGCAGCTCGCCGCGAGCGACCAGGTCGAGATCGCGCCCCAGGCGTTGTCGGCGCGTTCGACGCCGTCCAGCACCTTGGCATCGTCCTTGAGGACGTCCTCATAGCAGAACGCGAACGTCGCCGCGCCACGCGAGAGGATGAGCCCGATCGGCCAGCGCGGGTTCTCGGTCTCGGTCGCCGCGCGGAACGAGATGTAGACGAACACCGGCACCGGGCCCGGCTTCTGCGGGAAGTAGCCGACCGCGTCGAAGGTCTTCGGTCCAAGCGGGGTCAGGGTCTCGACGCGGATCACCTTGCGCACCGCGGCGAGCGCGGGGACGTCCTCCTCCTTCACTACCTCGGAGCTGCGCTCGGCCTTCCACTCCGGCCGCACGCCGTAGACGTTCTCGGCGAAGAACCGAAGCACCTTGGCGCGGTCGAGTTCAATCGGCGGCACCCCGGACTTGGCGTCGTACCACTCCGCGGCCGAGACGGACGGAACCGCCAACGCGGCGGCGAGAAGGACCGAAAAAACTCCCAATCGCATTTTACGCATAGTATTCCTCCCATCCCTTGCGCGGCGCAGGCCCGTCAAGGAGCGCGTTCACTTCCGCGTCGCCCACCGCGCGCATCGCCACCGGATCGAAATCGAACGAGCGCCCGAGCCGCTGCGCGGCGACGCCGAGGCAGAAGAGCTCCGAGAGCGGCGCCGCGACGCTGAAGGGACTGTGCGCCTCCTCCTCGCCGCGCACTGCCCTCAGGAAGTTCTCCCAGTGGTCGCCCTTCGCGCGCTCGAACGGCGGCACCGGCTCGTCCTGCGCACCGCACTTCACGAGCGTCGAGGAGTGCGAAAGCCCCTGCCAGACGGTGCCGTCCTTGAGGTAGATCTCCTTGCCTGGCTTGAGCGGCGGGTCGACGAGACCGTCGTTGGCGGTCGAGGCCGGGAAGAGCCCCTTGTTGTCGGCGTAGCGGAAGCCCTTCGGCAGCGGCGGCTTGTTGTCCAGCCCCTCGTACCACTCCACCGTGACGCCGCCGGGGAAAGTCATCGTGAGCGTGTCCTCAATTGGGAACACGAACGGGTTCGCGCCCTTGACGCCGGAAATCTTCACCGATGTCGGCAGCGCGGACTTCAAGGTGAACTGGTGGACGCAGTCGAGGATGTGCGCACCCCAGTCGCCCATGCAGCCGTTGCCGTAGTCGTACCAGCACCTCCACTCGCCGTAGGCGAGGTCCTTGGAGAAGTCGTGCCAGGGCGCGGCGCCGACCCAGTCCTCCCAGTCGAGCGTGGCGGGGAGCGGCTCCGCCTTCGGGTATGACGACACCTTGCCGCCCCACTTGTGCCAGCGCCGCTGCATGTTCATGTGCGCGACCACCTTGGTCACGTCCTTCAGGATCCCGGCGGCGACGTAGTCCCGGTACTGGAAGTAGTTGTCGCCGCTGTGGCCCTGGTTGCCCATCTGGCAGACGACGCCGGTCTCGCGCTCCGCCTTCATCAGGAGCTCGCACTCGCGGAAGGAGTGGGCGAGCGGCTTCTCCACGTAGACCGCCTTGCCGCGGCGCATCGCCTCGATGCAGGCGCAGTAGTGGGTGTGGTCGGGAATCGCGACGAGCACGGCGTCGATTCCGTCCGCCATCCGGTCGAACATCTGCCGGAAGTCATGGAAGCGTGGGACGCCGGGATGCTTCTTCAGCGTCTCAAGCGTATGCGCGGCGCCGATGTCGGTGTCGACGAGGGCGACGATCTCGCAGAGGTCGGAATGACGCTCGAACGAGCAGACGTCGTACGCCCCCTGGCCGCCGCAGCCGATCACCGCGAGCCGCACCTTGGAATTGGCGCTGTAGCCGGACAAACGGCAGTCGTGCAAACGGCAGCCGTGCAGCAGCTGCGCCGCGCCAACAGCGGAAATCCCGCCGATGAACGACCTTCTGGAAACCCCGTTCGTGCTGTGCTTTCTCATAGGACGGTATTATACCATAATTTCGTGGCTCGTGGCCAACCACCTAACCACCCAACCACCTAACCTCCCAACCAAAAATTATGGTATAATACAGCCGATGAAGAAGATTGCTGTTTTGATGGGCGGCGTTTCGAGCGAGCGTGAGGTCTCGCTCGACTCTGGCCGCAACGTCACCGAGGCGCTCGCGAGCCTCGGCAAGTACGAGGTAGTGCCAGTGACGCTCGACGCCGAGAGCCTCGACGCGATGCCGAAGGACGTTGACGCGGCGTACATCGCGCTGCACGGCGGCTGGGGCGAGAACGGCGGCGTGCAGTCCGCGCTCGACCGGCTCGGCATCCCCTACACCGGTCCCGGCGCGGAGACCTCGCGCATCGCGATGGACAAGGTGAAGACAAAGCTCTCGCTCGAGATGAACGGCGTGCCGACGCCGCCGTGGTCGCTCGCGTCGGAGGGCGACGCGAAGCCGCCGCTGCCACTGCCGGTGGTGGTGAAGCCGCCGTGCGACGGCAGCTCGGTGGGCATCTCCAAGGTGTCGAGTCCCGAGGAGTGGCCGGGCGCGCTCGCGGCGGCGTTCGCGGCGATGAAGGCGCGGCCTGGCGCCGCGGACCAGGCGCTCGTGGAGGAGTTCGTGCCCGGGCGCGAGTACACGGTGGCAGTGGTGGACGGCGAGACGTGGCCGGCCATCGAGATCGTCGCCAAGGGCGGCTGGTACGGCTACGACGAGAAGTACAAGTCGGACGAGACGCGCTACGACTTCGTGCGCGACTCCGGTCCGGACGGCGTGGAGCTCGAGCGGCGGCTCGGCGAGGTGGCGGTCAAGGCGTACCGCGCAGTCGGCTGCCGCGGCGTCACCCGCGTCGACTTCAGGGTTTCGCCGGTCGGCAGGATATACGTCCTCGAACTCAATACCTCTCCGGGGTTCACCGGACACTCCCTCGTGCCCAAGGCAGGCATGAAGACGGGGCTCACCTTCGCCGGGGTGTGCGACCGCATCCTCGCAAGCGCCGCCTGCGACCGGAAATGAAGAAGCTGCCAGAAAACCGGCGCCGCGGGGCGACGCGGCGGATCGCGGTAGCGGTGACGGCGCTCGTACTCGTAGGCCTCGTCGCCGCCGGCGCCGCGACGGCGTGGAGCCGGCTGCACGCGATTTGGATCGAGCAGTGCGTCGTGACCGACGTCTCGTCGCAGGTCTCGGTGACCTCGGGCAAGATGGTCAAGGGCGATGTCATCGCCGAGAACTTCGGCCTCAAGAAGGGCGCGAACCTGGCGCTCATCGACTTCGACGCGAAGCGCAGGGAGGTACTCGCGAAGATTCCCAACCTAAAGTCGATCTCGGTGGTGAAGCGGCTGCCGGACAAAGTGACGATTGTCGCCGAGGAGCGCTCGCCGATCGTGCGGATGGGGATTAAGGGAAGCCGCTCCGACACCGGGCGCGTAGCCGACGCCGAGGGGATGGTGTTCCTCTGCTCGCGCGGCACCAGGATGCTGCCGGTCATCCGCGAGGCGGCCGCGCCGGGGTCGCCCGTGGGCAAGCGGCTCGAGGGTCGCGCGGCGGCGGCGCTGCAGCTCCTCGACCTCGCGCGCGACCCGGAGTTCCAGGAGCTCGGAATCCTCGAGGTGGACATCTCCAAGCCGGACTACGTCTCCGCCACCCTGGGCAGGAGCTACTCCACCGCCAAGATCGCGTGGGAGGGAATGGACGACCCCAGCCCCGCCTCGCGCGCGGAGCTCGCCCGCCGACTCGGGCTGCTCCTCAAGGCCATCCGCACCCGGATCGGCGACAACGCCGTGATCTGGAACGCGGCTGACCTCGCGAACCCCGGCCGAATCTACGCCGACACCAAGGAGTCGATAAAATGAGCAAGATCCACGCAGCGCTCGAAATCGGGACCTCCCGCACCGTGCTCGCCGTCGGCGAGACCCAGGCGGGCGGGCGGATGAAGATACTAAGCCACGCCGAGATCCCCTCTTCGGGCGTGCGCAAGAGCCAGATCATCGACATCTCGCAGGCAACGCAGTCGATCCGCTCCGTGCTGCGCGAGATCGAGGCGAAGCAGGACTCCACCGGCGGCAACGTCGAGATCCACAACGCGCTGCTGGTGGTCTCCGGCCAGCACATCCACGTCGCCAACGCCGAGGGCAACGCAGTCGTCGCCGGCGGCAGGGTCGGCGACGCGGAGATCATGGAGGCCGCGCGGCGCTCGCGCGAGATGCCGATCCCAAAGGGTCGAGAGCTGCTGGACATCGTCGACCAGGACTACCAGATCGACAGCCTCGTCGGCATCACCTCGCCCAAGGGCATGTCGGGGCGCATGCTGAGGCTGAACACGCTCCAGATCCACGCCAGCTCCGACCGCATCCAGGACGCGCGCACCGCCGCCGAGGGCGCGCGACTGGAGATCTCAGAGCCGGTGTTCGCCGCCACCTGCACCGCCGACGCGGTCCTCGAGGAGCACGAGCGCCGCAACGGCGTGCTGGTGCTCGACCTCGGCGGCGGCTCCACCGGCTACGCCGCCTACTGCGACGGCTACCTCGCCGCCGCAGGCGTCGTTGGCGTCGGCGGCGACCACGTGACCAACGACATCGCCTACGCCTTCCAGACCACCAACGCCCAGGCCGAGCGGCTGAAGACCGACGAGGCCAGCGCCGTGATCGGGCAGTACACCACCGACAACGCGCGAGTCCGGCTGACCGGCTCCTCCGCCCTGATGGAGAGCCGCGCCATCTCGCGCCGCGCGCTCGACACCGTGGTCAACGCGAGGCTCAAGGAGCTCTTCACCGTGATCCGCGAGACGCTGGAGGAAGCCGACCTCATCCACCGCCTCCACGCCGGCGTGGTCATCGCCGGCGGCGGCGCCGGGATGCGAGACCTGGAGTCGCTCGCGGAGCTGGAGCTCGGCCTCGGCGTCAGGCGCGGGCGGCCGCTGCAGGTGGACGGACTCGAGGACGTGTCCGACCCGTGGGCGTTCGCCACCATCTCCGGCGCGCTCCTCTATTCCCAGCGCGCCAGCGGAACGGACAAGTCATTCCTCGGCGACATAATCGGGAGGTTCTTCAAATGAGCGCTGCATCCTCACCCATGCTCCTCGTCGGCGTCGGCACCGCCGGCTCGCGCATCGCGCACGGCGTCTCGCGCGCCTTCGGAGGCGACCTCAGGCTCCTCGCCGTCGACACCGACGCGGCGTCGGGCCAGGACGAGGAGAACTTCCTGCTGATCGGCGGCAACCGGCTCTCCGGCCGCGGCGCCGGCGGCGACGTGGTCGCCGCGAGGCTGGCCGCGGAGGACTCGATCTCCGCGCTCGACGGGAAACTCGAGGGCGTGCGGCTCGCGGTGGTCGTCACCGCGCTCGGCGGCGGCACCGGCGGCGGCGCCACCATCGAGATCCTGAAGCGGCTCACCGACCTCGGCATCCACTCGATCGTCTTCGCCACCACCCCCTTCGCCTTCGAGGGCGAGGACCGCATGCGCAGCGCGCGCGGGGTGATGTCCATGGTCGAGGAGGCCGCCAGCGCCGCGTTCTTCCTGCCGCTGGACAAGCTCGTCGGCGGCGAGGACAACATGGAGGCGGCGATGAAGCGCGCCGTCGACACCATCGCCGGCGGCGTCACCCTGTTCTGGCGCCTCGTCGAGAAGCCCGGCTACATCCGGCTCGACGCCGACCGCATCCGCCGGCTCGTCGCCAACGCCGGCCGCGGCAGGTTCGCATTCGTGACCGTGCAGGGACCCGACCGCGCCTCCGAGGCGGTCGACCGGCTCGTCCGCTCGGAGATGCTCGCCATCGCGAGCGCGCCGGTGAACGCCATCCTCTGCGGCGTCCTCGCCGGCGAGGACCTGAGGCTCAGCGAGCTCGGGCGGGTGGCGGACGGGATCAGGGAGGCGTTCGGCGAGCAGATCCCCTTCGAGATCGGCACCGTCAACGACGAGGCGACCTTCTGCGGACGGCTCTCGGTGGTGGTGATGCTCTTCGAGTCCGCCGCGGCGGTCGAGACCCCGCAGCAGGGCCAGGCCGGGTCGCGGCGGCGCGGCGCGGCGAAGAGCCCGCTAGGACCGGGCCAGGGCAGCGCACGGCGCTTCCACAAGACCGAGCCAACGATCTGGCACGGCGAGGACCTCGACCTGCCCACCTACCTCAGGCGCAACATCAACCTCGACCTCTGATGCGCGACGGACACGTAAGGGTTCTGCCGCTCCACGTGGCGAACAAGATCGCCGCCGGCGAGGTGGTGGAGCGCCCGGCGAGCGTCGTCAAGGAGCTCGTCGAGAACTCCATCGACGCCGGCGCGAAGTCGATCCGCATCGCCATCTCCCAGGGCGGGCGCAAGCTCGTGTCGGTGCAGGACGACGGCTGCGGCATGACCCGCGACGACGCCGTCCTCTCGCTCGAGCGCCAGGCCACCTCGAAGATCCTCGACGCCGAGGACATCGAGCGAATCGACACCCTCGGCTTCCGCGGCGAGGCGATTCCCTCGATCGCCTCCGTCTCGCGCTTCACGCTGACCACCCGCCGCCGCGACTCCGACGAAGGCACCATGCTCCAGGTGAACGCCGGCACGCTCGCCGAGGTGCGCCCCGCCGGCTCCCCGCCCGGCACGCTCGTCGAGGTGCGCGACCTCTTCTGCAACATCCCCGCGCGGCGGAAGTTCCTGCGCTCCTACGCGACCGAGGAAAGCCACGTCCGCCAGATCTACACCGTCCACGCCCTCGCCCACCCCGAGATCGCCTTCTCGCTCACGGTGGACGGACGCGAGGCCGGGCGGCTGCCGCCCGCCGCGAACACCGCCGACCGCGTGCGCGACCTCTTCGGCCCCGAGTTCACCGAGTCGATGCTGCCGATCCCGGAGCCGCCTGGCGAGGAGACGGGGAGCGGCGGCGCAGTCAGGGTGTCGGGGTTCGTCGAGCGTCCCAACCTCGCCTGTCCGACGCGGCGCGAACAGTACGTCTTTGTGAACGGTCGTCCCGCCAGCGCGCCGTCGGTAGCCTACGCGATCCGCGAGGCGTATCCGCGCCGCCAGGGCGACGCCAGGCCGGCGGTGATTCTCTTCATAGAACTAGACCCGGGGCAGGTCGACGTCAACGTCCACCCCACCAAGCGCGAAGTTCGCTTCCGGGACAACGTGGCGGTCAAGGCCGCCGTCACCGCCGCGATCGGACGCGCCATCGGAATCGCCGCGGAACCAGCGATGGCGGCGGCAATGGGACAGCCGACAATCGACAACCGACAGCCGGCGGAAATCCGTGCACAGATTTCGCCGACCCCTTCTGCGCCGGTCTCGCCAATCCCCCCAGTCTCGCCAGTCCAGCCACATTCAGCACCAACTCCGCCCTACCCGTCCGTCCCCGCCGCGACGCCGGCGCCCGCGCCGGTCGAGGCCGAGCTCAAGGTGTCGGTCGACGGCGAGAAGTCGAAGCCTTGGCGGTGGTTCAAGTTCCTCGCCCAGCCGGAAAGCGGCTACCTGCTCATCGAGACCGACGCTGGCATCGTGACCATCAACCCCGTCGCCGCGCGCGAGCGCATCGTCTACGAGCGGCTGAAGGACGTTAAGACGCCGTCCCAGCCGCTGCTCATCCCCGAGACGGTGCGTCTCTCGCCGGTCGACTACTCGCGGCTCGCCGCGGCGATGGACGCGCTGACCGCGACGGGGTTCGCGCTGGAGCCGTTCGGGCAGAACACCTTCAAGATCGACGCCATCCCGCAGATCGCCTCGTCGCTCTCGGCGGCGGACCTGCTCGCCACGATCTCGCGCGACCTTTCCGAACCGGGACAGCGCCGCGGCGGCGAACGCTGGCGCGAGGAGCTGATCGCGAAGTCGGTCGCGCGCTCGTTCGCGGGTGCGCCGATCCGCTTCACGCCCGAGGCGGCGACGAAGCTCGTCGAGGAGCTGTGCTCCTGCCGGATGCCCTACGTCTGTCCGCGGGGGAAGCCGGTGATGATCTTCACCTCCAACCGCGAGCTCGACCGCAAGTTCGACCGCGCCTAACAAAACCTTTGGTCAATTCCCCAAAGGCGCGGAGAAATCTTGGCTCAGAAGCCGCCGTTGACCAGCGGGAGGAACGGGAGCCAGCCGCCGTGGGCGATGACGTTGACTATGCCGATCTGGATGCCGCTCTCCATCCTGTTCGCGAAGTTCACCAGCCCGATCTGGGCGCCCTCCACGCTGCCGCCGGCGATGTTGACCGCGCCGATCAGCCAGAAGCCGGACTGCACGCCGGTCATGTTGTCCGCGAGGTTCAGGGGGCTGGTCTGCCAGCCCACAAAGGTGTCCGTCGTGAAGTTGACGATGCCGTCCTGCAGGCCGCAGAACGACTCCGCGGCGTTCAGGACGCCGAACTGCGCGCCAATGGACCGGTGCCCCGGCTCCGCGGAGGCGAAAGTATTCCAGTTGACGAGGCCGACCTGGCAGCCGACGTGCCGGCCGCCGGCGTAGTTGACGCTGCCGATGGCGAGGCCCGAGAACTCGTCCCCGACCACGTTCACGCCGCCGATGGCAAGTCCGGTGAAGTCCTCCGCGGTGTGCGGCACCAACCCCAGGTCGAAGCCGGTGAAGTTAACGCAGTCGCCGTAGACGAGCGACAGCCTGAACCCGGCGACGTCGTAGCTACGGTACGGAACCTGGATGGGGGTCAGCAGCGAGACCATTACCGGGGTAGAATCGGCGAACGCAGCCGCGGCGGCGAGCGCGGCGGCGAGCGCGGCAGTTGCCTTCTTCATGTCGTACCTCCTGTTCCGATGCGCCGCGCTACTGCTCGTAGTGGCGGCGGTAGTACTGGTTGAAGGCGTAGAACATCACGTTCACGCCGAGCTTGTAGGCCTGGTCGGCCACCTCGGGCGACGCGCCGGAATGGTCGTCGCGCCAGGCGTCGTTGATGTCGCCGGGATGGTAAAACACGACCCACCTTCCCTCGTCGCGCACGCCCATGGCGCGATAGCCGGCGTGGTGCCAGAACGGGGGCGCGCCGTCGGGGAACACGTACGGGCGCTGGTAGATCGTGTCGTCGTTGGGGATGTCCACGAGCGGGCGCCCCGGGAACACGCGCCGGAGCATCGACTTGACGGCTCCGTCGAAGTGGCCGCCGCCGTTGTCGATGAAGAGCATCCCGCCTTCCTTGAGGCAGTAGTCCCTGAGAATGCGCACCTCGCGGTCGGAGAGCGAAATGCCGCGCATGCCGGTCATGAACACGAACGGCGGCGAACGCTTCTTGGGGAAGAACCTGAGCCGCTCGATCTCGCGGAACTCGGTCTCCTTGGCGATCTTCATGCCGGTCCACTCGTGGAACTTGAGGAGCAGGTTGTAGTCGGCGCCCTTGCCCATGTCCTGGTCCCAGTCGCCGCCGTTGTACTTCAGGCGGATGAACCTGACCGCAGAGCCTTCCATGCCCTTGGGCCAGCCGCCGGTGCCCTTGCCCTTGCCGCCTTTCTGCGACGAGTTCTGGGCGGCGTAGGTGTCCTTCGTCTCCTCCTCGAGCTCCTTGAGGGTGACGACGTCGTCGATGTCCATGCGCTCGAGGATGTAGGGGCTCCAGGGGTTGACGGTGAGCTTCTTCGGCTTCTTGCGCTTGATCTTCTTCACCTTGACCTGCTCGAAGACCTGTTCGCCGCCGCCCTTGGGGAGGCCATACGGCTCCTCCCATCCCCACATGAAGGCGAGATACGGCCCGAAGATCACGAGGAAGAAGATGGTGAAGGCGTAGTAGAGCGAGCTCTTCCAGCGGCGGTCGCCGACGGTGGTCTTGGCCGCGGCGACGACGCGCTCGCCGGCGTCGCGCGTAAGCGGCTCGTCGCCGAAGCCGTAGGCGCGGCGGACGCCCTTCATGAGCAGCGCGACGAGGAGCGCGAGAGTCCAGAGCGCGGCGATGAGTCCCCAGAAGAGGAGCCCGGTCCATAGCTCGTTGCGCATCCCAGAGTCGAACGCCTTGTGGTCGCAGGCGACGAAGATGGAGCCGACGCGCATCAGCCAGACGAGGGCGAGCGCGGCGGTCGCGGCGAAGGCGGCCCACGCCGCCTGCATCAGCCGGAAGGAGAACCGCTTCTTCGCCAGCGCGGACACCATCGCCGCCAGCGAAAGCGCCGCGGCGGCGAGGAGCGCCCAGGCGAGGCGGGCGCCGGCGGCGAGGTGGCCGGCGCGTTCGAGGTAGCGGACGAGCGACTCGTCGAACTCCTTCGCGGCCACGTAGCCTCCGGAGACGAGGTACGCGCACCAGACGGCGACGAGGACGAGCGGGAAGAACCCGACCGCGAGGCGGAAGGAAAGCGAGCGGCGGCCCTGCCACGCCCACAGCGCGCCGGCGACCTTCAGGCAGAAGGACGACAGCCGCCGGTGGCAGGCCTCGACGAACACAAGCGCTCTCTCGACGAATTCCATCGCGTTGACGGTCCGGACTTGATTCCCCTTAGTCGAGCGACAGGTCGTCGCCGAGCTGGAACTCCTTCTTCGGCGGCAGCGGCTCCACCTCGGGCGGCGTCACCTTGCCGTCTTCCGCGGCAGGCGTCGCAGCGGTGGCTGGCGTAGCGGAGGGCGCGGCATTCGTGGCGGCGGCCTTGGCGTCCTTGGCGGCGTCCTTGGCGGGCGCGGCGGCCTTCTCGGCCTCGGCCTTCTTCGCCTCCTCCGCGGCCTTCTCCTCCGCCGCGGCCTTGCGGCGCTCGGCCTCGGCCTCCTTGTTCTCCTTCGACTTCTGGGCGTTGATGTAGGACGGCGAGTGGACGCCGTACTTGCCCCAGTCGGCGAAGAGCGAGAACGACGTCCCGCCCAGCAGCGCCGCGTGCGCGATGATGGAGATCACCAGCGCCTTCGCGAAGATAGAGCGCTCGATGTCGGTCAGCAGCATGTCTGGTTTTTTCATGTTTCTATTCCTCCGGTTCGCCGGTGAGTATCATCTTCGCCCCCGATTCGCTGATCGCCTCGATCAGGGGCATGAAATCCCTTTTGGTCAGGTCCTTGTGGATCGCCACGTGGACGGTGTATTCGTGGTCCTTCTCGGCCAGCTCCTTGAGCGCGCTGGTGACCTCGCCCTTGGAGACCTGGGTCCCCTCGAACCAGATCTGGCCGTCCTTGTCGAGGAGCACCGAGCACTTCGGCGGCTCCTGCTGCTCGAGCGATGGCGCGTCCGGCTTCTCGAGCTCGACGTTGCCGGTCTTCATGAAGTTCGACGCGAGCATGAAGAAGATGATGAGCAGGAACGCGATATCGCCCATCGACGAGAGCGGCAGCACGAGGCTCGGCTTCTTTCTCCTCCTTATCGCCACGTCACTCCTCCATCACCGCCACCACCCCGCCGGCGGCGGCAATCGCCGTCGCCACCTGGTAGTAGCGCTCGTACTTGACCTCGGGCGCGGTCTCCACCACGACCGCCCGCTTGTCCGGCTTCTGGGCCGGGAAGTTCCGCCGCCAGAGCTCGGCCCTAAGCTCGTTCATGGTGACCTCCTTCTCGTTCTTCTCGCCGGTGGAGAAGACGATGCGGTCGGTGGTCAGGCGCACCGTGGGCGTGTCGGACTGCTTCTGCTCTGTCGGCGGCTTGGCGCTCGAGGGCATATCCATCATGCGCCCGAACGGCCTCACCAGCGAAGTGGTGAGGATGAAGAAGATGATGAGCAGGTTGGCAATGTCGGAGAACGACGTCAGGTCCGGGCTGACGTCTCCCTGCCGCTTTGGTCCGATCCGCTTCACTTCCGCAGATGCCGCGCCTTACGCGCCGACCGCCTGGCCGAACTCCGCGATCGCGCCCTCGAGCCGCATGTTCCACTCCTCGACGCGCTTCTGGAACATGTTGTAGGCGACGACGCCGGGAATCGCGATGATGAGGCCGGCGGCGGTGGTGATGAGCGCCTCGGAGATACCGCCCGCGACCGCGCCCGGATCGAGCCCGGCGGCCTCGGCCATCACCGAGAAGGAGTTGATCATGCCGGTCACCGTACCGCACATGCCGATGAGCGGCGAGATGGACGCGACGAGCACCAGGAGACCGAGCCTCTTCTCGAGCCCGTTCATCGAGCGGGGGGCGTAGTCCTCCATCGCCTTGGTGACGCCGGCGCCGATCTCGACCTCGCTCCGGCCCTTCTCGCGCATGTCGACGAGACGCCTGAGGCCCGTCAGCAGCACCGCCGCGACCGGGCCCTCGCCCTCCTCGCAGACCTTCACCGCGCGGTCGACGTCGCCGGCGGCCACCGCCTCGCAGACCTCGGCGCGCATCTTGTCGGGGTCGATCTTCGCGGCGCAGCGGAAAGCGCGCGCGCGGTCGATGATCGCCGCGACCATCGCGATCGAGCAGATAAGCAGCGGAATCATCATCCAGCCGCCGTCCATCAGGTATCCTATCATGGTCTCTCCTTCCTGTTGTTGAAGTCTTCCATTGTGTTGAATGCGCTTCGCTGCCGGAACGTTCAGCCGACGAGCCCAAGATCCTTCATCGTCCCCTTCAGCTGCGCGAGCTTCGCGTCGTCGGTCTCGCAGAGCGGCAGGCGGAACACCCGCTCGCACCTGCCCATCGCGGCGAGCGCCTCCTTCACCATCACCGGGTTGACGTCGATAAAGAGGTCGCGGAAGAGCCGGTAGTACTTCTCGTGGAGCGCGCGGGCGCGGACGAAGTCGCCGGCGAGCGCGAGCCTCACCATGTCGCCCATCTCGCGAGGGACGACGTTCGAGGCGACGGAAATGACGCCCGCGGCGCCGACTGCGATCATCGGCAGGGCGAGCGAGTCGTCGCCGGAAAGCACCGTGAGGCCCGGCGCGGCGTCGCGCACCGCACTCACGCGGTCGACCGACCCGGCCGCCTCCTTGATGGCGACGACGTTCGGGTGCGCGGCGAGGCGCTTCACGACGGGAAGCGGAATCTCGCGGCCGGTCCTGCCCGGCACGTTGTAGAGGATCACCGGCAGCCCCAGGTCCGCGACGGACATGAAGTGGCGGTAGAGTCCCTCGGGGTTGGGCTTGTTGTAGTAGGGGGTGACCTGGAGGCAGGCGTCGGCGCCGCCGCAGGCGATTGCCGCGCGGGTCAGGGAAAGCGCCTCGGCGGTGGAGTTCGCGCCGGTGCCGGCGACGATGGTGCACTTGCCCGCGGCGAACTCGATCGTCTTCTCGATCACGCGGTGGTGCTCCTCGTGGGTGAGCGTGGGCGACTCGCCGCTCGTCCCCACCGAGCAGATGCCCTCGACGCCCGCGGCGGTCTGCTCCTCGACGAGCGCCCTGAGCGCGCCGTAGTCGACCGACCCGTCGCGCGCGAACGGGGTCACGAGTGCCGTGATGGTGCCGGAAAGGTTCATGGTCTTTCGCTCCGTCTAACTGCTATGCCTTCTTAAGCTGCGGGAAAAGCACCACGTCGCGGATCGAGTCGGTGCCGGTAAGGAACATGACCAGGCGGTCGACGCCGAAGCCGAGTCCGCCGGTCGGCGGCATGCCGCATTCGAGCGCACTGATGAAATCTTCGTCGATCTTCTCGGTGTCCTCGCCGGCCTGGTTCTCTAG
This sequence comes from uncultured bacterium, assembly GCA_902764415.1. GTDB lineage: Bacteria > Verrucomicrobiota > Kiritimatiellia > RFP12 > UBA1067 > UBA1067. The sequence continues at coordinate 20,154 of CACWVU010000032.1, forward strand.
CGCCTTGCGCTGCTCCAGGGGGTCGTTCTGCTCGGTGTAGCCTGGGCAGAGCTCGCGGCCGGCGACGACGAACTCGAAGACGTCCACGAGGCTGGGATCGTCCTTGCACGCCTTGGCGAGTGGGACGAACTCGTGCGGAATCCTGGTCACGAAAGTCGGCTGCATCAGCTTCTTCTCGATGAGCTTGTCGTAGACCTCGTGGGTGAGCTCGAGCTCGCGCGTGATTCCGTCCAGCTCCAGGTTGGTGCCCGTCTCCGCACCCTTCGCCTTGGCCTTCGCGAGCTGGGCGGCGAAGTCGAGCTCGAACCAGTCGTCGCCCATCAGCTCCTTGACGAGGTCCTTGTACGCGACGCGACGGTAGGGCGGGTTGAAGTCGATCACCGTCTTCTCCTCGCCGTACTCCACCTTGCGCGTGCCGATCACCTTGTCGCAGAGGTGCGGGAGGAGTCCCTCCATGATCGCCTCCATCGAGGTGCGGTCGCCGTAGGCCTCGTAGATCTCGCAGACGGTGAACTCGGGGTTGTGGGTGCGGTCGATGCCCTCGTTGCGGAAGTCCTTGCCGAGCTCGAAGACCTTGTTCATGCCGCCGACGAGGAGGCGCTTCAGGTAGAGCTCCGGCGCGATGCGCATCACGCAGTCCTTGTCGAGCGCGTTGAAGTGGGAGAAGAACGGCTTCGCGGCCGCGCCGCCGGCCTGGTCCTGTAGAATCGGCGTCTCGACCTCGACGAACCCCCTGTCCCAGAGGTACTTCCTTATCTCCATGATGAGGCGGGAGCGGACGAAGAAACGCTCGCGGCTCTCGTCGTTCGTCATCAGGTCGACGTAGCGGCGGCGGTAGCGCTCCTCCTGGTCGGCGAGGCCGTGGAACTTCTCCGGCGGCTGCTCGAGCGCCTTGGCGAGCATCGTCCATTCCTTCACGACGACCGACTTCTCGCCCTTCTGGGTGGTGAAGAACACGCCCTCGGCGCCGATGATGTCGCCGAGGTTGAGGAGCTTGAACGCGGCGAAGGCGGTCTCGGAGAGCTCGTCGCGCTTGAAGATGAGCTGGAAGCGGCCGGTGCCGTCGTTCATGGTGCAGAAGTTCATCTTGCCCATGCGGCGGATCATGAGGAGGCGGCCGGCGACGCGCACCGGCTTCCCCTCCTCGAAGTTTTCGCGCGCGGCCCTGAGGTCGACGTGGTCGTACCTGCGGCCGTAGGGCTCGTAGCCCATCTCCCGTAGCGCCTTCATCGAGGCGAGGCGCTGTTCGCGGTATTCGTTGGTTTCCTGTGCCATTGTCTGACTATCTCTCCTCCGGCTTCGCGCCGAGGTCGCTGAGCTTCATGGAGATGACGCGCGAGACGCCCTTCTCCTGCTGGCTCACCCCGTAGACGAGGTCGGAGCCGGCGATCGTGTGCTGGTTGTGGGTGATGATGAGGAACTGCGACTGCGCGAGGAACTCCTGCAGCTGCGAGACGAAGCGGCCGATGTTCGCGTCGTCGAGCGCGGCGTCGAGCTCGTCGAGCATGCAGAACGGCGCGGGCTTGATCATGAAGATCGAGAAGAGCAGCGCCACCGCCGTCATCGTGCGCTCGCCGCCGGAGAGGAGCGAGACCGACTGCGGTCGCTTCCCGGGCGGACGCGCCACGATGTCGATGCCGCACTCGAGCGGGTCCTCCTCGTTCTCCAGCAGCACCAGCCGCGCCTCGCCGCCGCCGAAGAGCTTGGCGAACATCGCCTGGAAGTTGCGGTTCGCCGTCTCGAAAGTCGTGCGGAACATCGTGCCCGAGGTGTCGTTGAGGCTGCCGATGAGCTCCATCAGCCGCGCCTTCGCGGCGATGAGGTCCTCCTCCTGCGCCTTCTCGCGCGCGTAGCGCTCCTCGAGCTCGCGGCACTCCTCGACGGCGACCATGTTCACGGGACCGAGCGCGGCGATCTCGGCCTGGAGCTGCGAGACGGTGCGCTCCACCTCGGAAAGCGGCGGCTCGCCGGCCGCGCCCCAGTCCGGATCCGGCTCGCGCATCACCGCGTCGGCAAAAAGGCCGTACTCGTCCTGCAGGTGCTCGTAGACGTTCTGGCGGCGCATCGTGGCCTCGGCCGCCTGCACCTCCAGCTTGCCGCGGAAGTCCTTGGCCTGGTCGAGCGCGATCCGGCGCTCGCCGACCCTGGCGTCGGCGGCAGAGATCTTCTCGAGCATCGCCGCGCGCTCGTCGCGGACGGCCTGGATGCGGGAGAGCGCCTCGCCGGCGCGGGCCTTAAGCTCCTCGAGGCCGGCCATCAGGTCGCCGGACTCCTCGGTGAGACGGTCGATGGACTCGCGGTAGCCGGCGATCTGGCCCTGGCGCGCGGCGATCGCGCGCTCGATCTCGGCGCGCCGCGCCGCGGACGCCTCCTCCTGCTGGCCGACGAACGAAAGCTCCTGCTCGAGCTGGCTCAGGGCGATGCGCCGCTCGGTCAGCCGCTGCGACGCCGGCATGTGCCCGCGCTCCATCGCGCGGAGCTCCTCCTCGGCGGCGGCGACGACCGCCATCAGGTCCTCGCGCTTCATCATCGTGGTGACGGTGGTGCCGGCCTTCCACGTCTCCACCGCGCCGTTGCGGCTGACCTCGCTGTCGGCGACGAGCGTGCCGGTGCGGGTGGTGTCCGCGACCTCGCGGCGCTTCTTCGCCACCTCGGCGCTCTTCGCGTCGATCTCGGCCTGCAGGCGCGAGAACTCCTCCTCGGCCTCGGCCAGCGCGTCGCGCGCCGCGGCGAGCGAGTCGCCGAGCAGCGCGCGCTTCTGCGCGAGCGACTCGGACTGCAGCTTCGCCTCGGAAAGCGCCTCCTCGGCGAGCTTCAGCTCGCCCTCGTCGCGCGCGATGTAGCCGCGGTACTCCTCGACGCGCGAGGCGTTGACGCCGATCACCTCGCGGGCGCGGGCGTACGCGCCCTCGGCGGACGCCTGCTCGGACGCGAGCGCCTGAAGGCCGTCCTCAAGCTCGTGGATCTGCGCGTGCAGGGCCTGCGCCTCGGCCTCGGCGGCGGCGACCGTCTCCTGCGCCTCGGCGATTGCGCGGTCGACCTCGGCGCGGTTCCGCGCGTTCTGCTCCAGCTCCTGGTCGTAGGAGCGGATGCGCTGGCGGGAAAGGTGGATGTCGAGCCCGCGCAGCCGGTCGCGGAGCTCCTTGCACTTCTTCGCCTTGCCCACCTGGCGCTGCAGGGAGCCGATCTGGCGCTTCATCTCGCGCAGGACGTCCTGCTCGCGCAGGAGGTTCTGCTCGGTCTGCTCGATCTTGCGGAGCGCCTCCTTGCGGTCGGCCTTGAACTTGGTGATGCCGGCCGCCTCCTCGAACACGGCGCGGCGGTCCTCGGGACGCGAGGAGAGCACCGCGTCGATCTGGCCCTGGGCCATCACCGAATAGGAGCTGGTGCCGATGCCCGTGCCCATGAAGAGGTGCTGCACGTCCTTGAGGCGCGAGGGCTGCTTGTTGATGTAGTACTCGCCGGTGCCGTCGCGGTAGACGCGACGGGTGATGGTGACCTCGTGGTAGTCGGTGCCGAGCTCCTTCTCGCACTCGGCGAAGGTGATGGACACTTCCGCCGCGCCGAGCGGCTTGCGCGTGTCGGTGCCGTTGAAGACCACGTCGGCGAGCTTCGAGCACCTCAGCGCAGTCGGCTTCTGCTCGCCGAGAACCCAGCGGATCGCGTCGGAAACATTCGACTTTCCGCATCCGTTCGGACCGACGATCGCGATCAAACCGGGATCGAAGTCGAGCCGCGTCTTGTCCGCGAACGACTTGAAGCCGATTATCTCTAACTGCTTGAGGTACATTTAGAGTGTATTATACCATATTTTGTGGTTGCGTGGACATCGACAACCACAGTCAAGCAGCTAATCAGTTCTTGTCCGGCTTGGGCGGGTTGGCGAGCGGAACCGAGACCGTCTGCACGGTGTTCGGCGCGATCGTCACCGTCAGCACGTCGCACTTCGGCTTGAGGTTGGCGTACGCCTCCATCGGGATGTGCGAGACGCCGAACTGCGTCTCCTCCCAGCTCGCCTGGCGCCAGACCGGTCCGTCGCCCGGGATGGCGCGGCAGTCGACGAACTCCTCGGGGCAGCTGAGCGTGCGGTAGACCGGCGCGTAGAAGCGCTTGTCCTTGACCGTCACCCTGAACGTCTCCGGCGTGGACTTGGTGTTGACCATCAGGAGGCAGAGCTCGCCGGAGCCGTGCGCGGCGACCCACTCGACCTCGCCGTCGACCTTCGGCGCCTGGTCCTTCGGCGTTCCCTCGATGATCGCGCGGCGGTGCTTGTAGACCTGGTCGGTCACGCGCGCGGAGGTGAAGAACGTGTCCTCGGCGTCCCGGACCTTCGAGGTGCCGTGCGCGAGGAACTGGGGATGGTCCATGATCGCCTCGGTGAAGAGGCGGTAGAGGACGCCCATCGCGCCGACCTCCAGCCGCGGCATGTCGTAGGGAGCGGCGCGGTCGGGGATCTCGCGCGAGCCCCACTTCGCGCCGTCCATCCACTGGACCGCCCACGACTTGCCGGTCGACTGGTAGATGGTGCCGGAGAGCGAGCTCGCCTGGTGCTGGAGGAGCGCGTCGGTCTCGGGCTGGCAGAGCGCCGTCAGCGCGTAGTGCGACCACAGCAGGGTCTCGCGGAAGATGCGCTGGCAGCGGTTGTCCTCGTCGGAGCGGAGGCGCACCTCGGTGAGCCAGTAGTTCTTGCCCTTGAGCTGCGGATACGCCTCGATGAAGTTGCGGAAGCGCTGGAAGCCGTAGTAGGAGCAGCTGTACGGCGTCTCGGCGCCGTAGGCGTGGTAGATGATGTGGTCGACCTTGTGGAGGTGGTTGGACATCGCCTCCACGAACCGGGCGGTGTTGCGGTTGAGCTCGCCGGCGCTGAAGTAGCCGGTGTCGTAGGTCCAGCCGTGGTGGAGCGACTCGTTGGACTTCATGCGCGCGGCGATCTGGGCGATGTCGGGGTCGTTCTCCATGTACTCGCCGATGACGATGCCGAACGACAGCTTGGGCCAGATCTTGTGCGCGGCGTCGATGACCTGCGGCCAGAACTCGGCGCGCTTGTAGTAGTCGCGGCTGGCGTAGGTCTCGTTGCCCATCTCGACGCCGACAACCTGGTCCTTGTAGCCGTTGTCAACGATCCACTTGATGATCTCGACGCAGTTGGCTACCGCGTCCTGGTTCGGACACTCCAGGCAGACAAACACCTTGATGCCGTTGGCCTTGTAGAAGTCGAACGCGGCCTTGGGGTTGGTGAGCGGATACTTGCCGTCCTTGGTGCGCTTGCTGCGGTTGTTGAACCAGGAGTTCATGCCCTGGAGGCGCATCACCCTCAGGCCGGCCTGGCGGAAGATCCGCGCGGTCTCGACCTTGTTGGAGACGAAGAGGATGTCGTCGTTCCCGTTGACGTGGCTGAGCCACGCCTCCATCGCGCCGTTGACGCCCATGGCGATGCCGTTGGCGGTCCCCCTCATGTCCTTGATCGGCTTCGCCTTGAGGTCGAGGTCGATGTCGAGGCCGGCAAACGCCGTCCAGGCCGCGGCTGTTGCGAGCGTGGCGATGATCGTCTTGTTCATGGGGTTCCTTTCGGCAGTCGAGGCCGGACTACATGTTGTTCACGTTGCCGGTGAGGACGGTGTTGATCGACTTGAGCGCGTTGGAGATGAGGTCGTAGGCCTGGTCGCGCTTGTTCGTCAGGGACTGGAGCTTGATCATCGTCTGCTGCGAGAACGAGTTCTTCGAGTCCATCGCCGACTCCAGGCCGGCCAGAAAATCGGTCGAAGACGCGTCGGCCGTGCCGGACGGCACATCCTCCATCCCCGCGATCTCGGTCAGGAACGCGTAGTAGGAGTAGGTGGCGCCCTTGTACGTGACGTAGGTGGACGACATGTTGACCGAGCTTTCGAGGACCTCGCTCTCGATCTTCGTCATGATCTCCAGCTGCTGCGAAGAGTCCTCGATGTCGTCCATGAGGCCGTTGTAGTACCTGTCGCCCTTCCGGCAGCCGACGATCCCCTGGACGTAGTTGTTGTCGGCGTCGAAGTACCCGTTCTCCAGCTGCGCCGCGCGCTGCAGGCAGAGCGCCATGATGAGCTGGCCGATGGAGAGCTTCCTCAACGTCACGCCGTCCGCCTCGTAAACCCCGTCCACCATGTAGACGTTGGCGGTCAGGTACTCGCCCGTCTCCGGGCTGGTCATGGAAAGATATATCTGGTCTACTTCGATCGCCATGGCTGCTCCTTTCACTCTATGCGAAGTTCGCCGAGTCCTTGCTCATCGACGTGCCGATGGTGCGGACGATGTTGGAAGACGTCGAATAGGCTACGTCGCGCCGGTTCACGAGCGTCTGCAGGTCGATCATGGTCGTCTGCTGCACCTGCGTGAGCTCGTCGACCTTGGCCTTGATGGCGTTGATCGCCTCCATGCGCTTCGTGTAGCTGTCGACCGCCTCCGGCAGGTCCTCGGCGTCCACACCCAGCTCGTCGATCAGATACGCCCTGGCCGCCCCCCATTCGACCATGCTGTCGTCCGCGAGATGCCCGATGTATTCCGACGCCTTGTCGAGCTTCAGCGAGCCGCTCGACATCTTGTTCATCTTGATCACGCTCTCTGCCTCGCACACCGCCGCCGACCGCATCGACACCGCGATGGCGAGCTGCCCGATGGTCAGGCCGGAGCCGCCGTCGAGACCGTTGGAGTAGAGCCTGATCTCCTGGCTCCCCCGGGGAGCGTAGCGGTTTATCGCGATTGTCGTGGAGTCGATCACGGTGCCTCCTTCGGTTCACGGCCGCCTACAGGTTCCCGATCAGGGTGCTCCTCGTGTCGCTGACCTTGCTCATCAGGTCGGACGCCGTGGAGTACGCCTCGTCGCGGCGGTCGACCAGCGACTCGAGGCGCGTCATGTCCTTGTTCGCCTCGTTGTTCAGGGAGTCGATCTTGCTCTTGACCATCTGCAGCCAGTACTCGACCTCGGACTTCGTCATCTTCAGATTGGTGAAGTCCACCTGGTTGCCGAACACCTCCTGCAGCGTCTCGTAGGACGACTGCTTCAGCGTGCCCTTGCGGTCGGTCCCCTTCGCGTCGCTGTCGAACTGCGACTGGAGCTTGGTGAGGTCCGCGAGCGCGCTGCCGAGCTTGTCGAGCCGCCGGTTGCGGTTCATTATCCGCGTCGACAGCGGCTGCACCTCGGACTCGACGGTCACGGCGCGGTTCTCGGATATCTCGACCAGCAGGTCCTGGAAGTCGAACCGCGTCTTCACGCTCCCGTCCCACTTGACGTAGTTGTAGTCGCCGAACGAAGCCCCCCAGGCCTGCGAAAGCCTTACCGTATCCTGCGATATCTCCGACATCGTCCGCCTCCTTTCAAACCGGCTCAGCCGCCGATGTTCGCGATTGTGGCCGAAGCCGCGTTGTTGGTCTTCCTGATGATCTTGGACGCAGTCGAGAACGCGTTGTCGCGCTTCGAGACGAACGACTGCATCGAGACCATGTCCTGCTGCAGGAGGTTGTCCTCCTTGTCGATCTGGTACTGCACCTCGGTCAGGGCCTTCTGCACGTCGCCGCGGACCATCGTGGAGGAGAGCCCCTTGATCGCGATCCCGTAGTAGTCGACGACGCTCTTGACGAACGTGAACCGCTTGATCGCCACCTTGTCGGTGGACTTGTTCTTCGTGGGCAGGTTTGCGTTCGCGTCGTCAAAGCAGGCCAGCACCTCGCCCAGCTGGTCGATCTTCTTCTGCCGCGCCGTGATCACCGCGGAGTAGGCGGACGTGGAATCCTCGATCGCGGTGGCGACCTTGAACGACGCAATCGCAATCGCGTCGGCGAAGTTCAGCCCCGGCTGCCCGTCCACGATATACTCGACCTGGGCGATGCCGTAGACGGAATCCCCTGAAATATCGCTGACGTCTATTGCCTTCTCCATGGGACAGTATGCCTTTTGCGAATATTATATCAAATTATCTCCTTCGCGTTCAATGGCAAACTTCAAAAAAAATTCCGGGTGCTTTGCCAGAGTGAACGCAATTTTAAATTTTGTTTAGGTTGTCAAAGGCAGATGTTGGATAGCAGATTGGTTGAGGTAGCAATTCCTCCT
>CACWVU010000033.1 GCA_902764415.1 uncultured bacterium
TTGCCGACACAATCCCTCGCTGAAGCCCGCTTAACAAGCCCAAACACCGCAGTTCACTTTTGCTAACTACAACAGTTCACTTTTGCTTTCACCTCGACACAATATTTTCCGGCGGGTCATTGCCCAAGCGCCTTGCGCTCGGCGGGGGTAATCACGCCCTCCTTGACCTGCTTGTCCAGGTATCTCCTGAGCGCGGCCGCCGACTTGGAGCAAAACGCCTCGCTCTCATCCTTCGTGCAAAGCCCCTTCTCCGCCCGCTTGCGAGAGCGCGCCATCGCCTTCTCCGCCCCGGAAACCGCCCGTTTCACCGCGACCGGAATGCGCAGCAGTTCGACTTGTCCGCCGCCTTGCAGGATGACGAAATCCGCCGCGATCCGCCGCCGCTCGGACTCGGGGAAGATCGAGAGCGGATACGTCGTCAAAGACGACGAGTTGAAAGGTTGATTGGTCGATGCATTGACAGATTTGGAGTCTGCCAGGGTGACTTCCTTCTGGGTGAGCTTTACGGGCCATCCCGAAATGGCGTTCCCGGCGTGGTTGGTATAAGAGTTGAAAGGTTCGGCTTCCGCCCCCGCGACGAAGGCCGAGAACAAAACAACTATCAAAGCCAAACTTCTCACCTTTTCAACCTTTCAACTTTTAGTTGCCCTGCCGCGAGTAGGCCCGGATGCCGATCTTGATGTCGTTTATGCCGGGGATGTCGATATGGCCGTCCTTGTCGGTGTCGAGTCCGTTGATGAACGTCTTGAGCGCGTTCACGCGATCGCTCGATAGCGAGCTCGCGGGAATGACAAGAAGCCAGCGGTCGTTCCAGACGCTGCGCCCGACAAGGCGGCTCGAAGTCGTCTCCGCGCCCACGCGCATCGTGGAGTGGCGGCGGATTGTCGCCATGGAATCCACTGTGCCGTCGAGTCCGGAGAACGTGGCGAGCCAGTCCGTGTCATCGAGTTCCGTGGAGCCCACCGCATACGGCAGCGGCAGCACCTGGTCAACCACATTGAAGGCAAGGGTCTCGCGGCTCGTCCCGGACGGGGTGCGCATGTAGTCCGAACCGACGGGCACGAGGTATATGTCCGGCTCTACGGAAAGTCCTTCGGAAGACTGCACTGTCAAGGCGTCGTAGCCCGCGAACGAAACGCCGACCGAGTTGATCTTGACGGCGTAGTAGCTCGACGAATACGTCGTCTCGCCGCCGAGGAGCGGCTTGCCGAAGAAGTTCTCAGCGCTGTTGATCGAGGTCGAGAACGGGATGATGAGGCCCGGCTCCTTGAGCGGCACTGCGGCGCCCTGGGTCTTCTGGCAGTAGCGAAGAACCTCTGAATCGGCGAAGATGTCGTCAACGGCGTACTTGGCGAGCTCCTGTCGCCATGCCGCGTCCCCCTTGCTCCCGGGATTGATGCGGAAAAGCGAGTACCTGAGCGAGAACCACTTGGTGGAAGCGTCCTGGTTGTTGACTCCGAGACGCCCCTTGAGAACCTCCCAGTTGCCCTTCATGCGGCTTACGATGTCCCAGAGCCCGCCGTCCGTACCTTCCGCCACGACGCTCACGCCCTTCTCGCCCAGCGCACGGGTCGCCACGATTTCGCGCAGGAAGGCGTCGCCCGCCTGCCTGTCGGACGAGAGGAGCCCAGTCTCGTAGTCGTAAACCTTCGCGAGCTGCCACACGTAGTGCTGGGCGACATCGAAGGACGTGTTGAACTTCGAGAGCGCCGTGTTCCTCTGGACGCGGTAGTACATGTCCTGGTAGCGGCGGGCCGTCGCCGTGTTGGACTGGTGCTTGCGCATCATCTCGCGCTTGGCGAGCAGCTGCTGCCCCTTCTCAACCTCGGCGCGGTAGGAAGCCTCCGCGGCGGCGAGCGCGGCGTATGCGTTCTGTATCTCGAAGGCGGCCGCCTCGATCGCGCCCATCGAGGCGCAGAGCGACTCGCGTATCTCCGCCTTGGTGTTGTAGCGGTCCTGCGCGGCAGCCTCTACATCGAACGCCGACGCCATCACGTTCACGATGCTGTCGGCTACCTGCTGGGTTATCTTGGCGTAGCGGGTCACCGTGTCGGCGGAGGTCTTGATGCCCAGGTGGATCGACCCCATCACGGCCTCGGCGACAGCCTGTGCCGGGTTGCCGCCCACCGCCATGCCGGCGACGAACCACGGGATGGTCTCGCTTCCGTTGTCGGTGACTATCTTGGATGTGCTCTCCGCCGTCTCCGCGACGTCGATCACGATCTGCGTCACCGCCTTGACCCCTTCGTTGAGGATCTTGGCGGCGTTGATCGCCTGCTGCAGGTGCCACGTGATGTTCGCGTTGTCCCACTTCTGCGGCAGGTACTGGTCCAGAAGGTGCTGGTGATCCAGTTCGTTTTGGTACAGCTTGATCTTCTGCTGGACGCGCACGTATGCCTCGATGAACTCGCGGTAGGCGGCCTGTATCGAGCCCTCGGTTACACGGAGGTCCTTCCACTCGCCCGGCTTGACGATGATCCCGCCTGCGGCGACGTTGTAGGTGATGGGGATATTGTAGTCGAAGTCCGCGCCCGGCTTGGTGTTGAGCCAGTCCGCGTCAAGCTCGGCATACACCGTGATGGTGGTGGAGAGAGACGTCCTGAACTCCTCGATGCCGTACTGCGAAACGTCAATGTAGTTGTAGTGGTAGAGGTCAGGCCCGTCGTAGCCCTGCACGTAGGTTCCGCTAGGCCCGATGTCGTCGGGGTAGGGTGTTCCATAGACCGCGATGAGATCCTTCTTGAACGCGGCCTCGGACTCCTCCAGGGAGTCGGCGTCGCTCGCCTCGGCCTCCTCGATCTGGCGGAGGCGCGCGCCGAACCTGTCGGCGTAGTCCAGGACCGTCTTGGCGTTGTCAAGCGCACGTTCGGCACGCTCGAGTATCTGCTCGAAGTGCGAGGCCGCCCCGGATTCGACGCGTACTGGGTCGATGTCGAACGGAATAGCGTTGTCGGAAAGCCCAAGCGGATTCAGGCCGGCGTCGAGACGGTTCACCTTCGCATCGACTGCGGCGAAGTTCTCCGCAAGAAGCCGGAGCGCGGGGATCGTCTCGCGGGTTATGTCCTTTATGGAGACGTCGGCGAAGCGGTTCGTGTCCGCATTGGCCTCTGTCGGCACGATGGAGTTCACAGTCGCCCAGTTGTAGAGGGCGCCGAGGCCGGTACGCACCGCCCATTCGCCGTAGCCGAAGCCCTGCTCTTCGTTTGCGTCGAAATAGCCTGCGCCGGCGACGCCACCCTGGTCGCGCCACGTCTTGCGCGCGGTGAGGTCAACGACGTCCGCCCCCGCCTGCGCCATCTTGGCCGCAGCCATCGCGAACTTCTGCTCGTCCTCGTAGTCCATGTTCACTATCGAGTCCGCGACGAGCATCTCCATCATCGACGGGTCGCCCCACTCGAAGTTGGGGTTCCTCAGAAGCCGGTAGTAGCCCCACACGGCGGAGAGGTAATGCCCGTACGCGTCGCCGTGGCCCATCGGATAGTGCGCCGCCGCCTGCTCGGGCGTGATCTCGCCGCCGGAGCCGGCGATGCCGTAGTTCTGCACGTAGGCCATCTCGCCCTGGGTGATGCCCTTCGTGAAGTTCCACATGAGACGGTTGTAGTAGGGATAGGTCGTCATGTTCGGCGCGACGGCCTTTGTGCGCCCCCTGAGGAGCGCCAACTCCTCGTCGAGGAGCGAGGGCACCTGGTTCGCGAAGCAGTAGGTCGAGGCGGGAAACGTCGCGTAGTCGCTGATGCGGCTGTCGGTGGAGGACGTCTCGATCGTCGGGTTCACGGCATCCGAGTAGGCGTCGTCTCCGAGGAGCATGTAGAGGTCCGCGAGGCGCGAGGCGGCTTCCATCAGCTGCTTGTTGGCGTTGGGGTCGTTGATGCCGAGGGCGAGCGAGAGCGACTCCGCCTTGTTGAGGACGGTCTGATAGAGCTCCACGAGGCCAACGGAGTTGAGGTTCGCGTCGTTGAGGGCTACGTCGCCGCGGTAGGGTCCGCCGATCTGCTCCGGCATTGTGTAGTTGATCTCCGTGGCGTTGGCATAGAAGTCGCTCATGCGCTGCGCGAACGGCGTGATCGTGTTGAGCACGCGCTGCACCCATCCCTCGGCGAGCGTCGGGCCGCACCAGCCGCTCCACACGTCGCCGAGCGTCCTGTAGGGATCTGTGCCCGGAATCGGCTTGTATCGCATCTCGTAGTAGGTGTTGACGAGTTCCGTCAGGTTCGCGCCCCCGCCGCCGAGGAGGATGGTCGTCGCGCCGACGCCGTTCGTCTTGACGCTCCAGCCCTGCTCCCCTGCCGCCGGCACTACGCCGTCTGCGGCGGGCTCGCGCCTGCGCCATTCGAACGTGTAGTTGTCGGACGAGTCGCCGAGCGGGGAGGCGTAGAGTATGTTCAGCTGCTCGGAGAGCTTGTTGTTCGGGTCGGCGAGGACCACGAGCGGACCAGCGTAGAGCTCTGGAACGACCTTTATGACGTGCATCGAGATCGTGGAGCCCGCCGGGACGACGGTCTCGTCGGGGAAGTCGTTCTCAATGAGCGTGACGTAGTTCGTGCCGCATCCGTTGGCGACGAGCGCATAGTGGTCCTTCGGCGCGTAATCGACCCTGACGCGCGGCGTCACGGCGTTCACCAGTCCGTCGTCGGTCGTGTCCACGACGAACGCGACATTCTCGATGCGGCGCGGCGACGGCTGCACTTCGCGCGGCGCAAGCGCCTCGACACCCGCATCCCACCGTGCCTTGACGGCGCCCGGCGCCTTGCAGATGTCCTTCAGCGCCTGCCGCTCGGCGGCAGAGAGCGTGTTGACCTGCAGATAGCTCGTGCCGGCCTTCTTCGAGACCATCTGTCCGATGAGCGTCATGCGCTTCGCCTCCGCCGCGTTGGTGTCGATGTAGAAGCGGTCCGAGATGTTCGGCGGAAGTCCCGCGAAGTAGTACTTGCCGCTCTTAAGCTGGCAGCTGCCGGCGGGGCCGACGGTGAAGCCGTATTCGTCCGCGAAGTTCCGCTCGATCGCGAGCGGCGCGGTCTGGGCCACGGTCGGGTCGATGAGCGTGACCACCGTGTCGGCGCGGTTGGTGCCGTCATCGCGCGGCACGGGATAGACGACCGCCATCGAGAGTGCGTTCCAGACCTCCGGAAGACCCGAATCCGCCGTCGTGAGCGTCTGTCCGATTCGCATCGTCGGGATCTTGTCGTCCGCCGGCCAGACGGCGCGCCACTTCCACGGCTCGGGGGCGCCGTTCAGGATGTTGTCCCTTGTCGGGGAGGTGATGTCCAGGCACGAGAGCCAGCCGACGAGCGTACCCGTCGCGGGCTGCTCCTCCAGCGTCGGGAACCAGAACCCTTCCAAGACAGGATAGTGGTTGAACTGCCACGTAGTGCCGTCGCGCCGCGCCCACATCCGGTTGTGGCGGTCGCGATAGACAACGTAGGAGTCTGCCACCTCGGACTCCTCCACGCAGAAGTTCTTCGTGTTGTAGTAGCCGTCGATGTAGTCGAGCGGATGAGGCCCGGCGAGGAGGTTGCCGACCGTCACGTCGCTCGCGAACGACGAATACACCTCGTTCGTGAGCTGGATGTCGAATGCCTTCATCGCGCCCTTCCCGCCGCTGTTGTACTCGACGAGCACGAACGGCTCGGAGGATTCCGCCGTGTTAAGGTCGCACCTCAGCGCGTAGGCGACGCCGCCACGCATGAACGCATGCTCCTCGTTCGGATTGTAGCCGATGGCGGAGATGTTGTTCTCGTAGTATATCCTGGGCTCGATGCCGTCAACGGCCTTGAAGGTTCCGCTCGACTTCGCAGGGCCGCCAGGGCCGAGCGCGAGACATTCAATGGCGATCAGCGCCATGCCTCCCGCATCGTCGAAGGCGACGCGGAAATCTACGCCGCCGATGTGCTTGAGGTCGTCGTCGCTGTCGAAAGTCCACGAATAACGGAGACGTTTCGTCGCGTCGTTCGACCCGCCGGCGACGTATGCGGCGTCGTCGGATGCGGCGAGCGCAAAAGGCCACGCCGCCAGATGGTCGATGCCGATGCCGGTGGCCGCGGGCTGCGCAATGTCGTTCAGGTCGTCGAACGCACATGCGCCGAGGACGAGCATCGTCCCGTTCGTTGCGAATCCGGGGACGGCAAAGGCGCGCGAAAGAGCCGCCATGCCGTTCCGATAGATCTCCATCGTGCCGTTCGTCGTCGCGACAAGGGCAATGTGCGTCCAGGCGTTGGTGGGAACATCGAGAATCGCGCCGTCGATATTCAGCCCTGTCGCGCTGTTCGCCGCCACAGTGACGCATCCAGCTGCGTTGGTGATGGTCAGCACCCGGCCAGGCGTCACGGGCTCGTAGCCGCCGGCCCGAGAGGACGGATTGATCCAGAAGCCGACGGTCCAGCCCGTATCCTCGCCGCCAAGCGTGAGCCCGTGCGCAAGCGCCATGGAATTCGTGGAATCCAGATAGAGGGCCTGACCAGTGGACGCAAGGGATTCTCCGGCGGAGCCGAGCTGCGAGGCGAGGACGATCGAGTGCGTCTCCTCCGGAAGCGGCCATATCGCCCGGTATAGCTGCGCGGCTGTCGGGAACATCAGCTCCGCTGGCATATCATCCTGCCTGAGCGACCGGAACCACCAGACTTCGATGGGTTCCTCGGCGGCGCGAACCGCGTAGATGGCGCTTTTCAGGCTCGCGTAGGGATCGACGTTGTCGGCGGACTGCGTCCCGCCCATCGACTCCTCGGCCGCGGTCTTCGCTCGCGGGGCGTGGTAGAGGCGCGGATTCCAGTTCTTGGCGTACGACCCTTCCGCGTAGATGTAGCCCGGGAGCGTGCTGTCGATGGCGTCGGCGATCGCCGCGCCGCGCCCGGCTGCCGCATCGCCGCGAGGAGTCAGCTCCATGCCGACATGCCACTCGCCAGGCACGCGGTCGTACCAGTTCGTGTCCGTGTTGAGGAGGCTCTCGAACGGCTGGAACCACACGTTGTCGTCCACAAGTATCTTGAGGAGGAACTTGCCGGCCCCGGTCACGACGACGGAATTCGACGAAACCGTCGCGATGCGCGCCGGCGTCGAGAAGTGCTCCACCGACGTCGCGCCATCGAACTTCGATGGGAGAAGTATGCCGCAGCCCGGCGCGCCCTCCCCGCCCGTTACGACCTTTGGAAGGTCCTCGCCCCAGCGGATCAGGTACTGGTCGTGCTCGAACGGCCAAAACGTGCCCATCGGGTCCGTGGACTGCCAGTAGATGTCGGCCTTGTGGGCTGAGTCCTTGCCCGAGGCCATGTTCGCCGCGTCGTTCGGTGCGATCGCAAAGACGCAGCCCGTCTTGGGGCTGAAGTCCGTAAAGCCCGCGTGCTTGTAGAGGTAGGGCGAGTTGACGTCGCCAGGGTCGTCCGAGTCGCCGGAGACGATGAACGCCGAGATGCTGTCGGTCGAATAGCCGACGCCCGTCGGCTCCACGCGATCGCCCACCTCCACCACGCGCTCCGCGACGTCCGGCTCGTCAACTTCCACGACGATGGCGTAGATGAGCCGGCTGAACGAGTCCGTGTCGTAGTAGGCAAGTATGAACTGTCCGCGCGGGCCCTGATGCTCGCCGCGGTCAGGATCGGAATCGTGCTTGGCGAATGCGCGGATGGTGT
Source organism: uncultured bacterium (assembly GCA_902764415.1). Taxonomy (GTDB): domain Bacteria; phylum Verrucomicrobiota; class Kiritimatiellia; order RFP12; family UBA1067; genus UBA1067. The sequence goes on from CACWVU010000033.1 coordinate 7,623, forward strand.
GCGAATCGGTGTCCACCACGACGCCTGAGACGAGGTTCGTCATCGACTGCTGCACGCTCACCGGAACGTTAGTCGCCACGATCGCCGGATCGCCGAAGAGTCGCACGTGGCGGTAGCTCTGTCCGTTGCTCCCCACGAGCGAGACTGCGGGTCCGTCGAAGCCGTCCTCCGTCCAGAAGATGCGGTACGGGCGCGTCGCCGCCGTGGACGCCACGATGTAGGTGCGGTCCACGCTCTCGTCGCCGACCCTGGACCTGAGGTACCATTTGACCGTAGTCGCGCCGCCGCGCGTGAACATCACGCGCTCAAGGTCGTTCGTCGCGGAGGCGTTGTACAGGAGCCGCCCTTCTTTGTAGTCCTGGGACTTGAGGATCTCATCGCCCGTCTTCGCCCAGTCGATGTCGGCGGGGTTCTCCGTCGGCAGGTACGTGCACCAGTCGCCGAGAGAGAAGTCGGGCTTCTGCTGCGAAACGAGCATGCCGTACTGCACCGTCTCAAGGCTGAACGCGACATTGCCGTTGTTGTCGAGCGACACGGGCCTCGCCGCCTCGTTCGTCGCGACGAACGCTCCGGACGAGAGCCAGAGGCTGGCCGCGTTCGTCCGGCTCCATTCGGAGGGCGTGGACGTGTCGTAGATGTCGAGCGGCTTAAGATCACCGAGGTCGTATTCGGCGAAGGCGGCGTGGGCGAGAAGAACCGCCGCCGCCAATGCCGGCAGGACCAGGACTCCGGATTTCAGACATTTCCTCATTTTCCACCCTCCTTCCTAGTTGGCCGCCCCGAAGGGATAGAAATAGACCTTCACCGGATGGGTCACGCTGAAGGGCGGACAGATATTGCCCGGGCTCACCGCCCATGTCACGCACGGAACGCCGTCCGATTTGTCCCAGTCGTCGCGGCTCTCGGACATCACCGTCACGAGTCCGCCGCTCGACGTATAGAACATCGGCTTGTTGACGTAAATGCTGCTGAACAAGTACGACTGCGGCGCGGACTGCTTGAGTAGCGAGACCTCACCGCCCTTTTTCAGGGTGAGCGTGCCGCCAGACACGAGCCGTGCCGACGACAGCGTAAACGTCGTACCGGGCTTCGTGAACGTGAGGTCTCCGCCCAAGCTAAGCGACGCAATGGACATCGTCTGGGCGGAGAGCTTCCCCGCCTCGACTTTCCCCACACTTCCGCCCGGAGCGAGGCGTGTCGCAGACTCCGCCAGGTCGGCGACGGGCGCGGCGAACACCTCCTGTCGCGGGTAATGCTCCGCCTCGCCGCCGATGCTCACGCCGAGGAAGCGCGCGTTGGCGTTCGTGAACGCCGCCGCAAGTCCCTCGCCCGCGAGTTCGCACTGAAAGACTCCGTCCGCCGTAGGCATGACTGTATTCGTCCCCGTCCACAGCGCCGCGCCGCCCGCGGCCCGCTCGTAGAGTGCGAACTGCACTTCAACACGGTCGGGGATCGACGCCCCCTTGAGGCACCCGCGGTACGTGAAGGCGAAGCCGTCCGCGCCGAAGGCGCAGGGCGAAAACGCGGCCAATATTGCCAATGCTGCCAATTTCCTCATTTTCCACGCTCCTTTCTCAATTCGCACCAAAGTAGATGACCTTGGCCTTCGCCCATGACTTCACGTCCCACCAGGCATGGTCGCGGTGGTTGTGCAGCTTGAGCGAGACCTTTTTGCCCTTGCGCACAGGGAAGGTGAAGAGGCGCGCGTTCATCACTCCCGTCACGCCGATCAGCGTGTCGTCCAGTATCTTGAAATCCCCGTTGGAAAGCGTCGCCTTGACCCAATAGTCGCGGTCTTCCAAGGATATTTCGACGCGTATCATGACCATGACGATTCCGTCGTCCTCGGCGATGAAGTCGTCCATCTTCGTCTGGTCGGTATCCCCGAGGATGAACCCCGTGGTGTCCATTACCTCCATGCTGTAGTCCGCGTCGAAGTCGCTCCACTGCGTCGAGACGCCGTTCGGCGCGTTCGCGCGCATGAGGCTGGCGTTGCCGCTGCCGAGATAGAGGTTGCGGACGTAGAGGTCCTTCACGCCCTCGACCGATCCGCGCAGTGTCAAGTCTCCTGTCAGGACGACATTGTCGGCTGCCGCGTCCGCGTTTTCGACACTATTCGCCGTCAGATCGCCGTCGATCGTCATCGCATGCATCGACTCTATCCGCTTGGCCTTCGCCGCGACCATCGCGAACGGCGCGGGCGAGACGCGCATGCGGGGCTTGATCTCGTCCCCGCCCTGCGGCGTGACGCCGATCCAGAACGTCGCGTATCCATCCGGAACGTCCAGACTCTCCGCAGTTGCCGCGAAACGCCCCTCGGAATCCGTCGCGATCACGGTCTCGGCCGAGCCGAGAGCGGAAGTCGCGCCTTCGCTCGCATACGCCCGGATCGTAGCCGGCACCTGCACGTTGGCCTTGACGTCGCCCGAGGCATCACGATACCGACCCTCGTAGCAGACGCTGGCACCGAAGGCGGATTGTGAGCATGCCGCCAATGCCGCCAATACAAGGCAGCCTATGCCGAATTGATTGCGCTTGCGCATTTCAAAGCTCCTTTCCAAATGTAACGGCGAACTTTCTGTCGGCAAGATTGCGTAGCGTCGCGCCCTTGGGAACGACGATCGACGACCAGCCACCTCCCTTGCCACCCGATGCGTTCTGGATCAGGAGGATCATGTCCGTCGGCGCGGTTGCAGGCAGGCCACCCGTGCGAAGATTGATGTTCACTCCGTGCATCATCTCCGTCAGCTTCAGATTGCCCGAGGCGCTCAGCGTCTGGTCGTCGCCAACAACCAGCGATGTCGTGCCGCTGGACTGGCGGAGCGCGTCGCCGACCGTGAGCGTTTTGAAGATCGCGGTCGTCGCGTCCAGCGTCTTGACCGTAAGCGACGGCGCCTTCAGCTCCACGGCGAAGTGCGCCGTCTCCGCGGTCAGCGCCCGCGGAACGGAGGTGAGCTTCTGGCGGGGGAGCATCTCCGAGAATTCGCCGGGCGAAAGCCCTATCCAGTAATCGCCGCCGAACACGAGCGCCTCGGCGAGGTTTTCGGTAATGGCCTCCGGGACGGGGCTCCCCGCGTCGTCGGACAGCTCCACGTAGAACGAGCCGTCCGCCGCAATCCGCACAGGCATCGTGCGGCCCCACATGATGTAACCGCCGGTTGGCTTCGTGTAGAGGCGGAAGGTCATCATCATCGGAAGCGACGTGTTGAACGCGCTCCCGTCAGGCTTGGCGAGCTTCCCCGAGTAGGAAAACTTCTCGGAGCCTGTGGCGCAATGCGATAACGCGCAAGCAAGCGCCAGAAGAACAAGACTTGTCATCCTCATTTTCATTTCTCCTCCTTGATTTCAACCGCGTCGCTGACGCGCTTCAGGGTGAAGAGCCCGCGCATCACGATCGGATGCTTCGTCAGGCCCGTCAACTTCCAGTCAATCCGCCCGAAAGTCGTTTCCTCGGGCGTTCTCGAATAGGTGCTCCTGCCGTTGTCGTCCGACCACGCAAACGCGATCTGGTTCGTCACAGAGAAGCTCTCCGGCTTGATGGAGCCGATGAAGTTCGCCGGTACGTCGCCGCTGGGCGATTCGCCGGAATAGTCGGCCTTCTTTCCGTCGTGGTCCGGATGCCAGGCGTGGCGGAACGGATTCTCCTTCGACCTCTCGCCGACCGTGAAGCGGAACGTCGCCTCGCGTCCGAACTCGCTCGCGGACGTATCGGTGTTCGTCCCGGACGGAGTCGCCCTGTTCGCAGTGTCGATGAATATGGACGAGACCCGCCGCGCCGCCGTGCCTCGCGGCACGTCGTCGAGATCCCGGTAGAGCGCGGTACGCCAGGCACCGTCCGCAGCCCGCTCCTGTGCGACGGCAACGCGCTGGAGCAGCGTCATTCTGCCGCTGCCGTCAACATGCAGGAGCAGTGTCCCCTTCATCGAGCCTCCGGCGTTCTTGAGGTTTCCTTCGACGTCCGACACCTGCATCATCTGCGCCTGGCCGATCCAGAGGCCGGCGGGATACGCGCCGACGCCCTCGCGCACCGCATCCTTAGTCGCAGAGACCGGCAGCCTCACGCGCATCTTCGTCCCGCTCAGGTCCTCGACCGCGAGAACCGCCGCGTAGTTCGTGCCGTCCGTCATCGCGGACTTGTCGCACTGGAAGACGAACGTACGCGATTCGCCCGCCGAAAGGACAACGTTGGTCGATGCGAACTCCGTCCACGACGAGCGGCTTGCCGCACCCGGCGGAATGTAGATGAAGAGCTGAGGCCTGACGTCCCCCTCCCGCGCAGAATCGGCAAGCGACAGGCGCACCTCGCGCTCCTGCGTACCCGCGTTGCGCACGATGACGCTCGCCTTCGCCACTCCGTCGGAGAAGTCGAGCCCGCCGAGGTCCGTCGCCACGTCAATGACGCCCGGCCATTCGCCGGCGGCATCGCTCTCGAACGCATATACCTTGCCGCCTTCCACCTTCGGCTTCCTGTTGAAGGCGTTGACTGGGGCTATGGACGGCGCCACGGGGTCGGATCCCCACACCGAGTGCGGAACGCCGGCATGCGTAGCGCCGCAGGGACCTTCGCCGAAGTATGTCGTGGAGAGCATGCTTTCGCCAACAGGCGCGGACACCGGCGCAAACGTCGCGAAGCCGCCGGCGGATACCTGCCAGGATACGTGCGGCAGCTGCGGAACGCCGAGGAACGTCCTGATCGCGGCGTTTGTCGCAAAGAGGAAGTAGCACTGTCCGCCAACGATGTTCTTCAGCGTGGAATTCACCTCGTCGTGCAGGTCGTACACGAGATGGGATACTGGCTTCTGGGAAATCTCGCGCCCGTCGTCTGCGAGCTGCGCCGTCGTGGAGTACACGCTGGACAGGTAGCACGACGCCTTCGTCACGGCGAGGTCCGCGAAGAACGCCGCAGCATCCGGGTTCTCGGGAGTCGATTCTATGTACACCGCGTTCCACCCCTTCGACACCGTCACCGTCTCGGAGATGTACGAGGCAAAAGCCGCCGCCGGCAGTAGTGCAAGAAGAGACAAATATTCAGTAATGTGTTTCATAACTCACAACTCCTAACTCTCAACTTTCAACTTTACTTTACCTCCACCTTGTAGAACCTCTGCGGCGTATCGGCGACAGGCGTCACGTACAGCGTCGCCTGACCGACATCTTCATCCTCCGGGCCTTCGTAAACGGCCGTCGTCTGCGTGGAGCCGGACTCACCCACGAACCTTGTCTGGACCCATTTGGGATTGGACAGGCTCTCCGCAGACTGAAGCGCGTAGAGATGTCCGCCGACGAACTCGAACGTCAGCACGTGCGCGGACGGTGTCACGCTGAACGAAGTCACGCGCAGGTAGTCTGACGGGTCGAATGGGTTGGTGCCAGCCACGTATTCCCCGTAGTTGGTGATGCCGTCTCCGTCCCAGTCGTCCGCTGCGCTGTATTCGGAATGTCCGAAGGCGTCCATCCATGGCTGAATCCCGTCGATGTAGTCCTCTGGCACAAGCACCCTCTCGCCCTTGTGGTCGAACTCGCGCGCATTGGCGTACTTCACAACGCAGTTCGTCACCGCGCTCGCGCATAGTATCGGAGGAAAGGCCGTCGTCGCGGCGGAACGGATGCCCGTCGCGGACTCTATGATGCAGTTCGGCGCGTCGCCCACTGCGGCGGACTTCTCCGTCGCGAACGTCGAGACGGGGACTTCGAGGCGGAAGTTGTACCCGCTCTCGTCCGCATCGACGAGCGCACAGCTCGAAAGCACCGTCCCGTTTGTGGAGACGGCGTGGATCGTCAAGCCGGAATCCGCGCCCTGCACTGCGTTCCGGAAGTCCATGACGCTACCGGTGTAGATGTACGTCCCAAGCGGATAGTTCACCGCTCCTGACGCGATGAAAGAGGCCGCCAGCACTGCGACCGATAAAGCCTTTGCCTTGCAGTATTTCATTGTTCCTCCATTTATCGGCCAAGCGCCTTTCGCTCGGCCGGGGTGATCACACCGGATTCGACTTGCCTGTCAAGATAGCTCCTTAACGCAGACGCGGACTTCTCGCAGAAGGCGTCGCTTTCCTCCTGCGTACAAAGCCCCTTCTCCGCCCGCTTGCGCGAACGCGCCATCGCCTTCTCCGCCCCGGCGATCGCGCGCTTCACGGCAACCGGAATGCGAGGCTGACCAGCGTCGGAGGCGATTCGCCGCTGCTCCGATTCAGGGAAGATCGAGAGCGGCAGCTTCGCGGTCTCGGTCGCGTTCGAGATTGTCACCGTGCGCGCGTCAAGCGCGACAACAACTCCCGAGACCACGTTCCCCGCGTGGTTCGTATATGAGTTGAAAAGTTGAGAAGTTGAGAAGTTGAAAAGTTCTGCTTCCGCCCCCGCGACGAAGGCCGAGAACAAAATGACAACCAAAACCAAACTTTTCAACCTTTCAACCTTTCAACTTTTCAACTTTAGTTCCCATGACGGGAGTATGCCTTGATGCCGAGCTTGATGTCGCTGATGCCGTTCACGAACTTCTCGAGCGCCTTCTCGCGGTTCTGGTTCAGCGCCGAGGCCGGAATGACGAGTATCCACTTGTCGTTCCAGACGCTGCGCCCGACGAGGCGCGTGGACTTGAAGCTGTCGCCGACGCGCAGCGTCGAGTGGCGGCGGATCGTCGCGACGGAGTCGCTCGTACCGTCGAGCCCGGAGAAGGACGAAATCCAGAGGACGTCGTCCAGCTGGGTCGACCCGATGGAGTACGGAAGCGGCAGAACCTGGTCGACGACGTTCCACTTGACGAGCTTGCGCTCGTTCCCGGCCGGGGCGCGCATGTAGTCGCTGCCGACCGGCACGAGATAGACGTTCGGCTCAACTGCAAGTCCGTCGGCCGTCTGCGTCGTCAGGCGGTCGTAGCCGGGGAAGTCCACGCCAACGGCCGCGATCTTCGTCGCGTAGTCGGCGGACGAGAACTGCGACTCGCCGCCCTGGAGGGTCTTGCCGAAGAAGTTCTCGGCGTTGTTGATAGAGGTCGAGAACGGGATGACGAGGCCGGGCTCCTTCCGGACGACCGCCTCGCTCGCAAGCGGCTGGCAGTGGCGCACGAAGTCGGCGTTGTCGCGGAGGTCGTCCACCCAGTACTTCTTCAGCTCGCGGCGCCAGGCGCCGTCGCCCTCGGCGTCGGGGCGAATGCGGAAGAGCTCGTAGCGGAGCGAGAACCACTTCTCGGGCTTGTCGGCGTTGTTGATGCCAAGGCGCCCCTTGAGGTTGTTCCAGTTGGCCTTCATGCGCGTGACGACGACCCAGAGCCCGCCGTCGGTGGTCGAAGAGTCGATGGTGACGCCCTCCTGACCGAGCGAACGGGTGGCAACGATGTCCGCGAGGAACTTCTTGCCGCTCTGCGGGTCGGTGGAGAGGAGACCGGTCTCATAGTCGTACACCTTCGCGAGCTCCCAGACGTAGCGCTGGGCGGTGTCGAACGAGGTGGAGTACTTGGCGAGGGCGGCGTTGCGCTCGACGCGGTTGTACATGTCGAGGTAGCGGCGCATGGTGGCCCTGCTGGCGATCTTCCTGCGCCAGGCGGCACGCTCGTCCTGGAGCATCTCGCCCTTGTACACCTCGGCCCGGTAGGCGGCTTCGGCGGCTGCGAGCGCGGCGTACTTCTCGGTGGCGGCGACAACGGCGCCGTCATATCCGAGCGCGGCAGTGAGCAGGTTGTCGCGCAGCTCGATGATGCTGTCGTAGATGGTGTTGGCGAGCCCGTAGACGCCCGAGACGATGTCGAGGACGACCTTGGCGGATTCGAGCTTGGTCTTGACGGTCCGCACCGTGTTGATGGCGCCCAGCGTACCGGTGAACGCGGCCAGAAGCCCGGGCGTTGCGGCGGCGGCGGCCACGGACCGGGGGCTGGCGACGAAGGTGGCCCCGGCGCCCGTCACGATCGGAATGGACGCAGCGGTCAGGGATTGGACCTTGTACTCGTGCTCGTAAGCATCCTTCGCAGTCTGGAGGGCCGCATCCTTGATGGCGATCGCGGTGCCCAGGCCGATCTCGGAGAACATCGTCGAGAGAATCGTCTGGGGCAGGTGCATGCCGAGCTTGATCTTGAGCTTGTCCCAGGCTTCGTTCATCACGAGCCACTTCATATCCACCTCAAACAAGGCGGCTTCGACCTCCTTGTAGGCGATGAGGTACTTGCGGTAGGCGGCCTGGATGCTGCCCTCGGTGGCGCGGACACCGGTGATGGTCACGGGCTTGGCGCGAATGCCGCCCTCGCTGACGTTGTAGCTGATGGAGTATTCGATGGGGGCCGACTGTTTGCCGGTACCGGACAGGATCTTGCGGACGGAGGCGGGCAGGTATGGGAGCACGGCAGCGAGCGTGTCGCCGTCAAAGTCGCCGGTGAGGTCGTTGACGTTCATCTTCAGGTCATAACCCTGGAGGTAGAGGTTGCCCTTTGCGTCCTTTTCGATCTTCAAGTCGCAGAAGCCGGTGGCATTGCCCCACTTGAGGGTCCAGGAGTTGGTGAACGCGGTGGTGAGCTCGTCCAGCCCGTAGGGTTCGAGATCCATGTAGTTGTAGTTGTAGAGGTCTGGCCCCTCGTAGCCCTGGGGATAGGTGCCGCCCGGCCCGATGTCGCCCGCGAACGGCGTGCCGTAGATGGCGATGAGCTGGCTGTTGTAGGCGAACTCCTGTTCGGCGATCTCGTCGATGAGGGACGTCTCCTCCCGAGAGAGCATGGAGATGCGGTTGCCGTACCTGTTGGCGTAGTCGAGCGCGGTCTTGCAGTTGGCGAGCGCCTTCTCCGCACGCTCCAGGATCTGCTCGAAGTGCGAATCCTTCTGCGCAAGGCGGTCGGGGTCGATGTCGAACGGAATCGCGTCCTCGGAAAGTCCGAGCGGATTCATGCCGGCATCGGTGGCGGCGAGGCGGTTTTCCACGGATCGGACGACATCGCAGATGACCGGCAGCTGCGCGGCGGTCGTGCGGTCGATCTTCATGATTCCCTTGTCGGTGAACGACTTGTACGGCGCGTCGTTCGTCGGCAGGAGCGCGTTCACCGTCATCCAGCCGTACGCGGCGGCGAGGCCGGTGCGCGTCGCCCACTCGCCGTAGCCGAAGGCCTGCTCCTGGTTGCTGTCGCGGTATCCGTCGGCCGCGCCGTCGTTGTCGCGATACTGCTTGCGCACCGTGAGGTCCATCACGTCAAGTCCGGCGCGGGCGAGCTTGGAGACGGCGTCGGCGAACTTCTCCTCGTCCTGGTAGTCGACATTCGTGAGCTTCTGGTCCATGAGCATCTCGCCCATCGCGGCGGTCCAGTCGAAGAGCGGATTCCTCAGGAGCCGGTAGTAGCCGGAGATGACGGAGAGGTAGTGTCCCCATGCGTCGCCGTGGCCCTGCGGATACTGCGCCGCCGCGCAGTTGACGTCGAGGACGCCGTCGCGGGCGCGGATGCCGTAGTTGGCGACGTAGGCGGGCTCGCCTTCGACGAGGTCCTTGGTGAAGTTCCAGGCAAGGCGGTTGTAGCACGGCGCCTCGGTCATGCGCGGATAGGCGGTGGAGGCGGACCGTCCGCGCAGCAGCGCCAGTTCCTCGTCGAGGAGCGTCGGAACCTGGTTCGCGAAGCAGAAGGTGGAGCTCGGCAGATTGATGGTGCTGTCTTCGCGGCCGTCGAGGGACTGCTGCGATACGAGCGGGTTCTTCGCGTCGGAATACGCCTCGGCGCCGAGCAGCGAGTAGAACTCGCCCATGCGCGTCTGCGCGAGGAGCATCTGCTTGGACATGTCCACGCTCGGCGTGCCGGAAGACTGCAAGACCATCTCGGCGCGGTTGAAGAGCGTCTGGTAGAGTTCGAGGAGCCCAACCTCGGCGAGGTTGTCGTTGTTGAGCGCGACGTCGCCCTGGTAGGGCCGGCCGATTTCCTCGAGCATGGAAATCCAGGAATCGGCCTTCTGCTGGTAGAAGTCCTCCACGCGCTGGGCGAAGGGCGTGACCTCGTTGAGCACGCGCTGGAGCCACCCTTCCGCGAGCTGTTCCGGCGCCCAGTCGCTCCAGCCGGTGCCGACAGTAGCGGCGACAAGCGTACCGGGCTTTGCGCGGTAGTGGAGGGTGTAGTAGGTGTTCACGTACTCGTCGGGCCGCGCGCCGTTCGCACCGAGGAGGATAGAGTAAAGCCCCGAATCAGCGCGGTAGTACTCCCACGGAGCACTCGTGTAGTCCGAGGTGGAGAGTGTGCCGTCGGCGGCGGGCCTCGCGCGCCGCCACTCGAACTCGAAGTTGTCGGTGGCGCTCCCGAGCGGCGTGCGGTACTGCAGCGTGAGCTGCTCGGAGAGCTTGTTGAGCGGATCGGTGAGCACCGCGATGCCGTCGGTGTAGAGTTTGGGCAGGACGCGCAACACCTTCATTGAAACCGGAAGGCCCGGCTTGACCTGGGTCTCGTCCGGATTGTCGTTTTCGATGAGCGTAACCCAGCCGGCTCCCGCGCCGTTCGCGACGAGCGCGTAGTGGTCGCGCGGCAGATATACCGTGATGGGCAGGCGCTCGGCGATGGTGGAGGTGAACTTCATCTCCACGCTCAGGTAGCTACCTCCGTCGTTCTCGGTCTTCCAACCGAGCCCCGTGTACTCGGCAAGCCCGTCCTTCTCCCACTTCGCCGCCTTATCGGTCGTGGCCGTGCGCGGCAGCGTCTTCCAGCTGGTGCTGACGACCGTCCAGCCGCAGGTGGCGCACAGGTACTCCGCGCCGGCGATCGGGGGCATCGGCCCAGTGACGAGCTGGAACTCGAATTCGAGCTCGCTCTTGACGCTGGAGACCAGGAAGTTCGTCGTGTCAAGCAGCCCGCGCCAAACTTCGAAGGCATGCTGCGAGGGGAAGGCGTAGGTCTTGCGGACGGCGTACTCCTTGGAATTGATCTCCAGGCCGGAGCGGGACGAGGGGACGACCTCTTCCTTCGCGAGGGAGTCGATGGCCCTGTCCCAGTCCTGCTTGTGGACGTCCGTGCTTTCAAGCGTGCAGATCGCCTTGAGCGCGGTGCGCTCCGCGTCCGTCAGCACGTTGAGCTGCAGGTAGGAGCCGCCCGACTCTTTGACCACGCGGCGGCCGAGGAGGCACACGCGGAACATCGGGTCGGCGTTCGTGTCGATGTAGAAGCGGTCGCTGATGGACGGCGGCAGCCCCGTGAAGTAGTACTTGCCCTTGCGCAGGGTCGTCGTGCCGGACGGGCCGAGCACAAACCCGTACTCGTCGGCGAAGTTCGAGTTGATCGGCAGCTCCTCCTCCGAGCACTGCACGACCGTCGGGTCGATGAGCTCGACGACGGTCTTGAGACCGTCGGACGGCGAAGGATAGGCAACGGCCATCGAGGCGGCGTTCCAGACCTCCGGGAGGCCATTCTCCGCCACCGTCAGCACCTGGCCGACGCACATCGTCGGCACCGAGTTGGTGTCCGGCCACTGCGCAAGCCACGTCCACGGCATCGACTTGAAACCGTCCTTGAGGTCCGTGACCGACGGCGAAGGTATTTCGGTGCAGTTCATCCAGCCGACGATGGTTCCCGTCGGAAGCTGGGCGTCGCCGAGAGACGGGCAGTAGAAGCCCGGCTGCATCGGGTAGGAATAGACGGCAAAGGCCATGCCGTCGCGCCGCGCCCACATCTGGTTCTTGCGGTCGACGTACGCCACGGCCGCGTCGTCGGCCATCATCGGCGAGACGGCGAAGTCGTTCTCCGTGCCCCAGCCCGGCACCTTGCCGATCGGTCCCGGCGGCAGCATCAGGTTGCCGACGGTGACATTTCTCACGAAATCGGAATGGACGTCGTTTTGGGTGACGACGCGATAGGCCTGCATCGCACCCTTGCCGTTGCGCGAATACATCACCATCACGACTGGCTCCGAGAGCCCCGCCTGGTTGAGGTCGTTTCTGAGCGCCCATGCCACGTATTCGCTCCCGTTCGCTTCGAGGAAGGCGTGTTCTTCGTTGGGATTGAAGCCGACCAGACCCTGCACGTTCTGGTAGTAGAGCTCCGGCGCCACGCCGCTGTCCGTCGCGAGGGCGAGGCTGAACGGTTTTGGCGCGCCGGCGCCGAGCGCCGCACAGTTCTTGCAGCGCAGCACGTTGCCCTTGACGCCGGTCGCGGTGCGTACCGTTCCGTCGGTGCCAACTGTCGCGAGGTCGTCGTCGGTGAAACTGAAGAAGAAGATGGCGTCGCTTTCCGATTCCGGCGCGGCCGTGTCTCCGTACCAGAGCGCGAGGTTGTCGAGCGCCACGTAGGTTGCCGCCGCGCCGCCCTCCGTCGCGCCGAAGGACGCGAGAATGCCGTGTCCGCGCGCCGGCAGCGGAACGTTCACGGCGACATTGTTCCACTGGCCTGCCTTGACGGTTTGATTGGTGATTGTCCCGTCAACCGCGAACGCCACCTGCCAGCCGTCCTCGCCGACGCGTTCGAGCCGCGCCTCGACGGTGCAGGCGGCGGTTCCGCTCCTGTCGCCGAAGGCCAGCCGGGCGAGACGCCCCGGCGTCGCCGGCTCGTCCTCCGGCACGTAGATCGAAAATCCCGCGCGGATCGCCTCGGCCGTCGCGTCCACGACCGTTCCGGCGAGGTTAATGGATGCAATCGAGTTCGTCTCCTCCAGCAGCAGCGAGCGCCCGCTGCACGCGGTCATCGCCGGGTCGGCCGAGCCGAGCCCTGAGGAGAGGGCTATTTCGGGCAAAAGCCCTTCGGCCATCGTAGTCTCCCAGTTCGCGCAGTAGTTCTGCACGAGGGCGGGGTAGGTGACGGCGGTGGACATTCCCTTGCCCTGGAAGTTCGCGCGCCACCACACCTGTATCTTGCCGTCGCTCGCGTTCACGGCGTAGATCGAGGATTCGAGGGCGGCGTACGGGTCGGCGCTCTCCGTCGCCGTTCCGTCCACGTTGCCGAACACCGACGACATGTCGGGCAGACCGGAGGAACCGGCGGGCGCGTGGTAGAGCCGAGGGTTCCAGTTGCGGCCAGGCGATTCAGGCAGGTAGATGAAGCCCGGGAGCTTGTCGTCCACGCGCTCGGACATCGTCCGCGCGTCCAGTCCGGCCTCGATCCCGAGGCGCGGCTTGATCTCGACGCCGACCGGCCAGTCGATGGTCCAGGGCGTCGTCACCGACTTGTCCCGGTAGTCCGTCATCTGCACCGGCATGTACCACGGGCATCCGGCGCCGCTGTCGTTGGTGAGGCGAATGAGGATCTTGCCGCCGTTCCCGCCGCGGAGCGAGACTTCGCCCGTCTGCTCATCCACGGTCGCCGAAACGTTCTCGGGCATGCGGAACATGGTCGAAATCGCGTAGTTGGTCGGCACCAGGAACGGGCATCCGGGAGTCGAGTCCGACGGGGCGACCACGACGCGGATCGGATTCGCCGGCCAGCTGACGAGGTACCAGTCGTGCTCGAAGTTCCAGCGCGTCTTCATCGGGTCGGCGGTCTGCCAGTAGATGTCGGCCTTCCACGGCATGGCGACGCCATCAGAGCTGGTGGTCACGTCCGTCGGCGCGATGGCGAAGATCTTGCCGTGGTCAGGATCCGTCACCTCCTCGCCTTCCGCTGCGGTGTACTGCTCGAGGTAAGGCGAATACGGGTCGGTGGAATCCTTCGAAAGCCCGGCGGCCACGACGGCGTAGAGGTTGGAGACGTTGTACCCGCCACCGGCCGGCTTCAGCGCGTCGCCGACTTCGGCGTACATCGTGTTGACCGTCGGCGGGCACACCTCCACTACGACGTGCGCGACCATGTGGTCCTTCGTCTCCGTGTCGTAGTAGGCGAGCACGAACTGCCCCTGCGGACATTCCATGGCCCCGGTCGTCTCGTTTACCGTGTAGCGGAAAGTCAGCATCTTGGACACCGACGGATTGTAGTCGAGGCCGTACACGACGTTCGACACGCCCGCCGACATCGTCTGCCAGCGGCTCGAAAGCAGCTGGCTGTCGCCGAAGAACTTCACGAACTTGCCCGAGAGGTCGACAAACGCCGCCGAGTTCGCCTCGTCCGCGCGCGTGGCGAAGATCCTGTACGGGCGCGACGACGACATGGCGCCGATCTTGAAAGTCTGCTCCTCGCGGGTTCCGTCCTTCCTCACCCACGTCACCGTAGTGGCGCCGCTCGCAATGAACATCAGCCGCTCGCCGGGATCCTTCGCCCCGGTGTCGAAGGCGATGCGTCCCGCCGCGATCGCCTCGGCGTTTGCGGCAACCGTCTGCTGCCAGTCGAGGGAATCTTCGTCGGGGACGTCCTTGCAGAAGTCTCCGACTCTCGCGTTCGGCTTCTGTTCCGAGAGCGTGCGCCCGGCAGTCCACGCGGCGAGCGTCCAGGTCGTCTGCACGTCCTTGACGGAGGTTGCTGTCACCGGCGACTCGGGGGCCACCGGGGCGCATGCAGCCGAAATCGGATAGGCCGCAATCGGCTGCACGAACTTGCCGCCGGTGTAGCTCGGCATCCACGTCGGCAAGCCCACCTCGCCGAGCGAGAGCTGCGTGTCCTGCGGAGCAGCCGCATTCGCAGCCGTCGCGGCCATCGCCGCGACTACGGCGAATGCGATGGTTGAAAAGTTGAAAGGTTGAAAAGTTGAAAAACAACTTTTCAATATTTTAGAAAGACTTCTTGCGAAGCGCATTGATTTGCCCTCCTTGCGAAATTTAATCTGATTCTTTAGATTCATAATCGTTCAACTTTTCAACTGTTCAACTTTTCAACCTTTCAACGGGCGGAGCCCACGAACGGGAAGAACGTCACCTTCACCCCGTCCGGCTCCGATGCGGGCGCCCGCACGTACTCCCCTTTCCGGCAGTACTGGATCACCCCCGGGATTCTAAGCCCGCGCGCCCCTTCCTTCTTGCTCGTGATCAGAGCGAAGCCGTCGGACGGCGCAGGGTCCGAGCCGATCTTCTGCCCGCGCTGCACGTTGTCCGTAGTGCCCAAGTCGACGCGGTTCTTCGAGAACACATTTACGCCGCCGCCCCTGAGGAGCGTCAGCGTCTCGCGCTCGCCGACCACGACCGGCGAGACGTCCACCGGACCGGCGCCGGGCGCCGTCACCGTGCCCGCCACCTCCAACTGCGAAATCGTCACGTTGTTCGCCGCGAGCGCGTTTTCCGTGACCAGGTTTCCGACGCGCGGATTCGTCCCCGCGGCCTCCGCCACCAGCGCGCGGTTGACCACCGCGACCGGGCGGATCTCGCGCCGCGGCTTCAGCTCGATCGCCTGCCCCGCGTTTTCGCCGATCGCCACGCCCACGTGCGAGACAAGGCCTGTCGCGATAAGCGCCGCGAGCGTCTCGTCGCCGAACATCGCCATGAAGCTGCCGTCCTTGTTGACCGTCACCGTCTGGTTGTCGATTTGCCAGACCGGCGTCGTCGCCGACTCGTCGTCGTACACCCTGAAGTGCATCGTCTTCGTGTACTTCTGCGTGTCGGTCGCCGGGGTGTCCGTTCCGAGCAAGGTCAGCTGCCCGCGATATACGAGCTTCGCGATGCTGCCCTCCGGCGGCGCCCAGTGCGCGTAGAGCGTCGCGTCCGTCGAAAGTCCCGGTAGGGATCCCGGAATGAGCGCGCCGCTCCCGTCGAAGACCTGCACGCCGTTCTCCGTGAAGTAGCCGAGGAAGATGTAGTCGCCTGAACGGGTCGGAACCGGCGCGGCATCCCCCGCCTCCCCTTCCACATAGACGCCCGAGCCGACTGTCGCGTCCGTCGAAACGAAGGTGACGGCATGCGTCGGCGCCCAGTGCGCATGGAGCGTCAATTCCGGGTAATAGCCCCAGGTGGAATTGACAGGCGTCCCGTCCGCATTGAAGAACTTGGTCCCGGAAGTCGCATCCGTCCAGTAGCCTTGGAAACTGAAGTTGGCCTTCACCGGCACCGAAACCGATTCGACGGCATCGCCCTGACGGACGAGATCCCTGCTCACCGTGGAGCCGTCGGCCTTGAGCGTCAGGTAGAATGATACGCTCACCGGCTCCCAGTGCGCGTAAAGCGTCATGTCCTGGGTAGAATCCCAGGCGCTCGCCACCGGACTGAGGTTTTCGTCATAGACCTGCGTGCCGCCCTCTGGATCCGTCCAATAGCCTGCGAAGTTCCAATCGGTCTTTGCCGTCGCGGGTGCGGCGGGAAGAGCCAGGCCCTGTTGCGCGACGGCAGTTCCGACTTCGACCAGGCCCGATCCTTCGTCCGACATGAACGTGAGGTTGGAAAGCCTCAGCCAATGCGCAAAGAGCGTCACGTTCTCGGCGTACGGCCAAACGCTAAAGGCGACACAGTTGAGGCTTGCGTCGTAGATTTGCGTCCCGCCCGACGCTTCCGTATAGTAGCCGAGAAAGACATAGCCTGTGTATTCGGCAGGAGAAGGCGCAGCCGGCGGAGCGAACGCGAGCGACGCCGACCTGGTCTGATCTGCGACATTCGCGCTTGAGTTGTGCTTGAACGTGACTGTAGTATTGACCACTTCATTTTCGGAGCCTGAAAGCGCCGTCACCTCGGAAGGAATGCGCGCCGGCGATGCGGTCAGCGTTGCCGTTGACATCTTATAGAGGCTGCCGGCGTTGCCCTGGCTTCCGCCATTTCCGCCGGTGCCGCCCGCGCCCGTCTTCGAGTATCCATAATCGGAGTCGTAGTTGTCATGATAAGCACTCGTTTCGCCGCCACCCCTCGTGCCGCCGCCGCCGGAATAACCGCCGCCACCGTTGCCGCCCATGCCGCCGTCGACGCTAGAACTGTAGAAGCTTTTTTCGTTGTCGGTAACGACAAACGAACCGCTGCCGCCGCCGCCGCCGGCACCGCCGCCGCCGCCGCCGCCGCCGATGGACATTGCAGCGCCGCCGCCACCGCCGCCGCCGCCGCCACCGCCGCCGCCGGAATACCAGTCGTCATTGCTGGTCTCGTTATGACCGTAGCCACCCCATGATCTGCTGGCGGAGCCGGCTTCACCGGACGAGCCACCTCTCACTTCCACGGTAACAGTGCCGAGGATGTACACGCTTCCGCACGACACGCCGGGCGAACCGTCGCCGCCCGTGCCGCCATCGGTTCCGTTTGCCGGGTATTCATCGTTGTCGCCATCGGCCCGCGGGCCACTTGTCCAACCACCCGCGCCGCCGCTTGCACCCGTGCCGCCGTTGCCGCCGATGCCGGCGCCCGCGCCGCCGCCACCGTAGCCGCCTTCGCCGCCTTCGCCGTTGAAGTGGTAAGCGCTTAGGACGTATCTGCCATCGGCACCGCTACTTCCATTGCCGCCGTTACCGCCGTTGCCGCCCACGGCAACCAGCTTGCCTTCGCCGGTGATGTAGAGCGTCGCGGTCGGGGGGACGTAGATGGCAGGCACCCCGAAGGTTTGGCCGCTCGCGTCTGCGCCATACACCGTAAGCGTAACACCTTTCTTTATATTGATGACCGCTCTCGTGTTGCCCGGCACGTTGATCGGGCTTTGGCCTGTCGTGCCATACCAGGTGGTATTGGCGTCGATGGTCAAGACCTCCTTGTCGGAGAGATCCTTCACTGTCGCCGCCGAAGCGGAGATCGCGGCGACCGTCGCGATCATTGCCACGCTGACGCGAGTTGAAAAGTTGAAAAGTTGAAAAGTTGAAAAGCAACTTCTCAAAGTTTCAGAGAACTTTCGTGCAAGGCTCATTGATTTGCCCTCCCTGTGAAATTTATCATGATTCTTGAAATTCATAACTTTTCAACCTTTCAACTTTTCAACCGTTCAACCCTCATTCAGCCACGCCGAAGTAGATGAACTGCCCCCTGACCGACGAGAGCTCGAACGCCGACGAGCCGCCGTACATCGTAAGCCGGATCGTCTGGCCCTTGCGGACGGGCACCGTCCAGACGAGACGGCGATCCGTGCCGTCCGGGCCTACAGTTCCCTTCGGCGTCACGTTGAAGGCCACGTTGCCGCCCTCCACGACATCGATCTGGAGCTGGCCGCCGTTCGGGTTCCTGCACCGCGCCTGGAGCTGGAAGAGTCCGTCGTTCTCCGCCTCGCCCACGTCAAAGGACTGGGTGCCGCCGGCACCGCAGGAAAGCGAAGAAGACACGCTCGTCTGCACACCGCCGCCGACCGACATGTCGCCGAGATTTGCGAAGGTGACGCCCGATGCCGGCCCCATCCCGCCGAGCCACTTGAGCGACCCGCCGGAGATCGACACCTGCTCCAGGCTGATTTCCTTGAAGCCCTTCAGCGAGCCTGCGGTAAAGCTCTTGGCGCTGCTCGCGTCGAACGACTGCCCTGCCGCGATCGACTGCGCGGCGACGTTGCCGATCGCGATATCGTCGCCCTCCAAAACAATGTAGTCTGGAGAGGCAAGCACATCCACCGAGGCCGCCTTCAGCGCGTAGGGCGCCATCGTAACCGCGATGGGGTTGGGACCGAGCTGTGCGCTCTGGATGCCCGTCACGTTGTGCGAGATGCCGTCCGAGCCGTCCACCGGCACCGAAAGCCCGAACACGCCGTAGTCTGCCGTCTTGATGACGAGATTCGTCGTCGCATCATTGCCGTCGCTGTAGGAGACCGTCACCGCCGCATTGACGATTTCGTTGGATCTCACGTTGCCGCCTGAGTCGCAGAGGACGCCGTCCAGCTCGACCACCACCGGCTCCGTGCCCACCGCGAGGCGCACCGCGCCGCGCGTCGGGGACGTGCGCAGCTGCGCGAGCTGGTCGATCGTGAACGGAATGGTCGCCTCGTTCGCGTCGCCCAGGAGCAGCACGCGCCGCCCGTCGCGCCCGACGGCCAGAATGTGGTCGTAGCTCGCGTCGTGGTAGATTTCCGCAGCGTCCTCGTTGTCCGCGTCCACCCCGCCGCGCGGCGGATGGATGACATGCGTGACGCCCGCGACGACCTGCGTGACCGCCATGCCGCCCGCGGTGAAGACATTGTTGGAATAGACATTTTCGGAAGTCCAATAGGATTCCTTCTTGCCTTCAGACATCGAGACGCAACCCCAGTGGGTCGGATTGTCGGCAAAGATGCAGTTCACCGAACGAATCTCGGCTCTGGGATCCGCGCTATGGATGGAAGCGCCTCTTACGGCAGTGTTTTTGGCGAATGTGCAGTTCAGCATGTCGATATGGGCGCCGCCAACCTCCAGAATGGCGCCGCCGAATGTGTCAGCCTTATTGCCGCTGAATGTCGTATTCACGAAGAGCGCATAGCCCCTGCGCATAAGCACGGCACCGGCGTAGTGCGGCGTGCTGTTTCCCGAGAACGTGGATGAAGTCACAAGCAGCACGGCGGACGGGTCCGTCGCCGCATCAAGGGCGATGACCGCGCCGTCCACCACTCCGCCGGCATGGTTGTCCATGAACGAGCATGTGTCCACCGAGAGGGATGCGCCGCCGCCGAGGTAGATGGAGCCGGCATAAGACTCTACCGTGGACGAATAACTGCCGCCCGTGAAGTTCAGGCTGGCGAGCGAGAACATCCCGCCGTCCGAAGACTTGCCGGCGTAGTTCAGGTGCCGCGCGTTCGGTCCCGCGACAATCTCTACGCCCTTCTGTCCCGGTTCGAGCGTGCAGAGCCCGTTGATCTCGAACGACCGCACGCCCGCTGGAATCTCGATCTGCCGCGCGAGCCGGATGACTCTGTTTGTCGAGTCGAGCTTCTCGAAAGTGACGCGGCGGCGTCCGTCCGTGCCGACGAGAAGCGGATTGTCGACAAGCGCCTGAACCGCGTCGCGCAGCGTGATCGTCGTGTTGCCGTAGACGTCGAGCGCGCTCTCCGAGTCTTCGGACGACGTGACCGAGAGGATGCTCGAATCAATCTCCCAGTGCGCGTACAGCGTGTATCCAGCCACATACGGCGACATCACCATCGTCTGCTTGTAATCCGGCCCGTACACGCACGTCCCGCCGCCTTCGCGCGTCGTCCAGTATCCGGCGAAGCGGTAGCCCGCGCGCGTCACGCGCGCCGCGTCGGAAAGCGGCACCATCTTGCAGGCGAAGGGCTGCTCGAACGTCATCGTCTTCGCGCTGCCGTTCTCCTTGAGACCGAAGTCAAGCGTTACCGTAACCTTGAGGAACTGCTCCTGCGGAAGGCCCGATCCGTTGTCGACGGTGCACGCCGGGCTGCACGA